>CAZUCA010000033.1:0-35514 GCA_964619125.1 uncultured Owenweeksia sp.
GTGCACTACGAATTTCACCGAGTGGTAAAAATTGGCTCTGTTGCCTATAATAATTAAAGCCCCAACTTTTTAAGGTCGGGGCTTCTTAGGATTTATTTTTTTAATACGCAACTTAGAAAAGCCCTCTAATATTCCCTTCCTCATCAATATCAATTTGCTCCGCCGCGGGATTAGCGGGTAGCCCTGGCATGCGCATAATGGCGCCGGCAATGGGCACCAGGAAGCCGGCCCCGGCCGCAATTTCAATATCGCGGATACTGAGGGTGAAGCCTTCCGGCCGTCCCAGCTTGGCAGGGTCGTCCGATAGGCTCTTTTGGGTTTTGGCAATGCACACCGGTAGCTGCTCCAAGCCCAGCTCCTTAATTTTCCGCAAACGGCCCTTGGCGGCAGCGGAGAATTCCACCCTTGCTGCACCGTAAATCTTCTGTGCCACGGTAGTGATCTTGTCTTCCACGCTTTGCTCCAGCGGGTAGAGCGGGTTGAAGTTGCCCGGTTTCTGCTCAATTTGGTCTACCACTACTTGCGCTAGTTCCTCGGCGCCGGCACCACCCTCGGCCCACACATTGGCTTCCACTGCCGGAATGTCGAGGCGCTGGCAGGCTTCTCGTACCACTGCAATTTCCTCCTCGCTATCGTCCTTAAAGCGGTTGATGGCCACTACCGGGTTGAGGCCAAACTGGCCGGCATTTTCGAGGTGCTTTTCCAGGTTTACCAGTCCTTTCTTTACCGCTTGTGGATTGGGATTATTGAGCTCCTGCAGGCTGGCACCGCCGTGATACTTAAGGGCGCGGATGGTGGCTACTATCACCACTGCCGCTGGTTTAAGCCCGGCGGCACGGCACTTAATGTCGAGGAACTTTTCACCGCCGAGGTCAAAGCCAAAGCCGGCCTCGGTCACCACGTAGTCGCTGAGGCTTAGCCCCATGCGGGTGGCCAGCACGCTGTTGGTGCCCTGGGCGATATTGGCAAAGGGTCCGCCGTGCAGGATCACCGGGTTGCCCTCCAGGCTCTGTACCAGGTTGGGCTTAATGGCGTCTTTCAGCAGGGTGGCCATGGCCCCCTCCGCTTTCAGGTCGCGGGCGTAAATGGGTTTTTTATCGTAGGTATAACCGATAAAGATGTTGCCGATGCGGCGCTTCAGGTCGGCGCGTTCTTTGGCCAGGCAGAGGATGGCCATAATTTCGGAGGCAGCGGTAATATCAAAACCACTTTCGCGGGGCACGCCGCCGGTGGTGCCACCCATGCCCACCATCACACTGCGCAGGGCGCGGTCGTTCATATCCATCACCCGTTTCCACACTACCGTACGGGGATCAATATCGAGCGATACTTTTTTGTGCTGCAGGTTGTTGTCGATCATCGCCGACAGCAGGTTGTGCGCCTTTTCAATGGCGGCAAAGTCGCCGGTAAAGTGGAGGTTGATATCCTCCATGGGGATTACCTGCGAGTGGCCACCGCCGGTGGCACCACCTTTAATCCCGAAAACCGGTCCCAGCGAAGGTTCGCGCAGTACCGCTACCGAGTGCTTGCCGATGTGGTTGAGGCCATCGTTGAGACCGATGGAAATGGTGGTCTTGCCCTCCCCGGCCGGGGTGGGCGAAATGGCCGATACCAGGATCAGCTTGCCTTTGCTGGCCTTTTTATCGTGAATAAGGGAAAGGGGGAGCTTGGCTTTGTGGTGGCCGTAGGGCTCCAGTTGGCCGGCCTCAATGTGGAGGCGTTCGGCTACTGCGGTGATGGGCAGGATCTTGGCCTGGCGGGCAATTTCAATATCGGTCATGATGTATTAGCTCTGGATTGCCTTACAAACCTAGGCTTTCCTGAGTATTTCCGCCATGACTTTTGTCAGATCTTTCCGCCCCGGAGCTTGCTGCGAAAGCGACGCTCCGGTTCCTTTAAGGGATGCGCTTCTAAAATAAAAATGCCGCGCTTGAGGTTCAGCGGCTGCGTGTGGCTGCATTCAAATTGCTGCAGCAACTGTCCGTTGAGGCTGTAAATGCTTACCTCCAGGGGGCGAGACTGCAGATTTTGCAGCACCGGCTGTCCTTCGTGGTAGTAGAGACCTACCCCTTTGGGTGCTGCCTCTTTAAGCGAGGAGGTGTTTTGCAGTTGGTAGCTAAAGCGCGCCACTACCGGCAGGTGATCCGAAGCCTGGTGCAGGGCAGTGGCGATAGCGCTGCTTACCGCGGTGTTGGCGGGCGCATCGATAATGGCTTTGTTGTAATGCTGGCCGTCGTTGCCATAGGTTTTCATGCTGCCGGCCACATAGTCGATACCACCGGGGGCATCCAGCGCTTCGGAGATAAGGATCAGGTCGAAACGGTCGTCCATACCACCGTGGGCGCCCCCGTTAAACTGGGTGGTGCGGGGTGATTGGGTATGGTACTGGGCATAGTTGGAGTTGTTCCAGCTGCCACTCAAAATGATCTTGTCCACAAAGTGTCCCATATCGCCGGGGGTGTCGGCCAGCAGATCCTGGTAGGCAGGTTCGCTGCTGCCGTAAATATTGAAATCACCACACACCAAAAAGTTAGTGCTGTCGGGCAGTTGGTTGGTCACGTTGCGCAGCACTGCAACTTCGTCTTCGCGGCGGCTTTCGTTGGTGGAGCCACTACTGGCCTTGAGGTGCACCCCAAAAATATAGAGGGTGTCGGCGGCGCCGGCGGGTAGAACGCCAAACTGGTAGATGTCGCGCAGCTGGGTGGCGTGGGTGGCATTGAACACCTCGCTGAACTTGGCCGTCTTGAAAAAGAGGGCGATATCGAGGTCGGGGCCGTCGCTGAAGCTGGCAAAGCTGTAGGTGGCACTGTCTTTATTGAGCACGCTGTCGGCAAACATCTGCGCCGCGCTTTGGCCTGACAGTTCTTCCAATACCAGCAGATCGGGCTGCAGGTCGTTCATGATAGTACGGAAGTGGGGATGGCGGGCATCGATATTTGTGGGGCTGTAGCGCAGGCTGTTGTAGGTAACCAGGCTGAACTCACGGGTTTGCTGCGCCAGGGCCAATGCCGGCAGGAGCAGCAGGAGCAAAGTTTTCTTCATAGGGGGCGGGTAATCTACGCCGGCAAAAGTAGTAATTGTAAGATAAACAGGGGATTAAGTTTTTTTAAGGGAGCCCATCAGTCACTTGGCGGCCAATGGGCTCGGGGAAATTCAGGGCGCAATATGGTAGCGCAGCAAGCGAATCTCAATTATATAGGGAGCATTAATGTATGCGGTCTGGGCACTAATAAGGCCGACCTGGCGGGCCCGGGTTTCGAGCATCTGGAGCTTGCTGTTAGCATTACCTTGCTTAATCAGGAAGTTTTCCTCCTTAACCAATACTTCAAAGGTTCCGGCCGGAACCGTTTTTTCCACGGGCTGCTGCCGCATATGGATGTAGCCGGAAAAGAGGGTGTCTACCGGGTTAATCATTTCCACAAAGGGACTAAGGGTGTCGCTGAAATCATTGGGAGCAAAGACAATATGACCAGTGGTATTTACCAGGTAACCGGATGAGTCACGGAAAAAACCAACCCCCAGAGGAAAATTGGTTTCGGAATCAAGATGTCTGTAAACCTTACCATTGATAGTGGTGTCACCAGCAACAAAAATGCTGTCATGGGCGTGGGTGTTGCTTACACCATTGCTGTCGATAAGAAAATGCTCGTAAACCCAGTAGCTGCCGGTGGTCATGGGGTAATACTCGGTCGGGTCGATTTGAGTTTGAGGGGCGCTGCCCTTATCGTCTTTACTACAGGCACTAAAAATCACAGCGATAGCCACTACGGCCATTACATACTTTTTCATAAAAAATTACAGGTTAGAATTAAGTAGAGTTTCGCAATGAAAAAGTAGTTGGTAGACCTGAATAACGGGGGCGCCAAATTCCTATTGCCTAAAGTTTGTAAATACGATGGCTGGCATTAGCCGTTTTCAGGAGGTAAAGGCCGGCGGGCAGCTGGGACAGATCGAGTAAAATGCGCGACTCCTCCCAGCCAATTGCCGGGGGGCTGTTGCGGAGCAATCGGCCGGTGGCATCAAATAGCTGGAAACTCTCCAGTTCACTTTGCAGGGTTTTAACCCAAACGCGGCCTGTGGTGGGATTAGGGAATATCTCGGCGGTAATGCGGGCCGGGGCATTTTCGAGCTTCAGGTTATCGAGCAGGGAGAAGGCCTGGGCATCGGGGCTGTGGCTGGCTTCAAAGGTCAGCTTAAACAACTGGCCATCAAAGGCTGATAAATCAATTTCGTGGTGGTTAAAACTGCTGTCGGCCTCATTGTTCCACCATACCCGCAGGGCCGGGCTGATGGGCTCATCATTTACCAGCACTCTCAGGTTAGCGGTATGTCCGGCCCCGTCGGGCACCTGCTGGTTCAGATCGAAATGCAGGAACAGTCGCCGGCTGTGGCGTGCATCCACCCACAGGCTGATCCGGGAGCGGAAGTGGGGATTGTGAAGCGGATCGAAAGCGCTGGCCGCCGGAAAATTGTAAAAGGGGAGCCTGGCGCTTTGGCCACAACTGCTCAACTGCAGACAGCGGTTGGGCCTGCCCTGGCTGAAATCTGACAGCAATTCGGCGCCGGCAACTCCCGCCAGCAGGGCGAGGGCACTGTCGCTTTCAAAATTGTTGCGGTAGGGGATGGGCACTGCCCCCGCATACAGCCAGCGGCTGCTGGTTTTTACAATGCTATCCTTATCAATGCTAAGCTTTACCTGGTAGGCGCCTGGCTTACTATAGTGGTGCCAGGGGGTAGCTTCGCCCTCACGATAATGGCCGTCACCAAAATCCCACTGCAGTTCCTGGTAGGTCGCGAGTGGATAAAAGTGAAGCCTGGTGGGATCGTCATCGTCATGCCGGTAAAAGAACTGCCCTGAAGTGGGGTGCTGCCTGCAGCCTAAGTCGCGGCGGAAATTTTGAATGGCCCAGCGCATGCGCGCAAACTGCCCGGGGGTAAATTCCACCTTGCAGGCGGGGGGCGCGTATGACATTATGTTGAGCACCGGCGGCATATAGCGCTGGCCCTGTGCATCCTCGAGTTGGGCATTGTAATTACAGCCCCGTGCTTCCACCCGCTGAAAGAGACTGGGGTCGGCGGGGGTGTCGCAGATCAGGTCACCGGCGCTATTACAATTGCTGCCATTCACTAATTCACCGCCCTGGTGGGTGTGGTAGAGAAATAAGCAATGGCCAATTTCATGCATCAGGATGCTGCCATCGCCCAGGTAATCCTGACGGATCACCACGGTAGCGTTTCCGGGGGGGAAGTTGGCAAAGCCGGCCTGATCACCAGCGGTGGGCAGAAAAACATTCAGCACCGAGTCCAGGCTATAAAGGGCCTCCACCTCCGCTGCATCGGGCGGGTCAATGCGGCTGTGTTTTTCGCTGACGATTTCTAGGGCAGGCCCGCATTGGTAAAACTGAATCAGGCCGGGAGCAAAGCGCTGGTTGAGCTGCTTTACTTCAAAGGTGAGCAAACTGTCGTTCCAAAGGGATAATTCTCCGGCGGCATTGATAAGGTGAAACTGTAAGGGAATGAGAATGAGGTCTTCCGCACTGTGAACGGTTTTATGCTGCCGGGGCATTTGCAGCCATTGCTTATTCAGCTGCCGGTGTAATACTGATTGATGGGCAGATACCCTGGTGCCGCAAATCGTGGCAGGCTCAGGCTGGGCAGAAAGCAGGCTGCTGAACAGGAAGAGGCATAAGATCGGGAACGGCCATTTCATTTTAGCGGGAACTTGCGGAAAGCCGGTTTGTGTCCGGGCTAAGTCTCTCAAATTTAGTCAGTAATGTCCTTATTTAAAAGTCAGGATGGGGGCGGACCTGAGCCAGTGGTCAGCCCTGTGAGAAAGCTTTGCAGAATGTACCTTTGGGGCCATGGAAATGAACTGGCTCAATTGCTTTACCCCCGATCGCTTCGGAATGGAGAAGGAAACGCAAAATATCCGCTCCGGCTACGAGCGCGATTATGACCGCATTATTTTTTCCTCTGCCTTCAGGCGCCTGCAAAACAAAACCCAGGTGTTTCCCCTGCCGGAACACGTGTTTGTACACAACCGTCTTACCCATTCGCTGGAAGCAGTAAGTGTGGGCCGCTCGCTCGGGCATATTGTAGGTGAAAAGCTGGCAGAGGAGCCGGCCGTACAGGCGGATGCCCTGGCGGAGGATTTTTACCGCAACCAGTTAAAGAACGTTATTTCCGCCGCCTGTCTGGCCCACGACCTCGGTAATCCTGCTTTTGGTCATTCCGGTGAGGAGGCCATTTCCAAACACTTTAAGGACAAGGAGGCGGAGCTGAAGCCTAAATTCACCGAAGCACAATGGCAGGACCTGGTGCGCTTTGAAGGAAATGCCAATGCCCTGCGGGTACTGACCCGCCAGTTTAACGGTCGCCTTAAGGGCGGTTACCGCCTTACCTATCCCACCCTGGCCAGCATACTTAAATACCCCTGTGAGTCTACCGCCACCGATAAAAAGCGCGGTAAACACCGTTCCAAGTATGGCTTTTTTCAATCTGATAAAGCGACCTTTCAGGAAATTGCCGGCAAGCTGCATTTCAGGCAGGATGAGAGCAGCCCGCTTTCCTACTTCCGCCATCCCTTTGTGTACCTGGTGGAGGCGGCTGACGATATTTGCTACAGCATCATCGACTATGAGGATGCCCATCGGCTGGGGATCCTCACCTTTGATGAAACGGTGAAGGATCTGATGGCGTTGATCGGGCAGAGCCCCGATGAGGACGTGGAGCGGGTGTACCGCAATCTCGAAGGTTTAAAGCAGGATCCCAATGAGTCGATCGCCTACCTGCGTGCCAAGGCCATTAACTTTTTGGTAAACCGCTGTGCGGAGGTATTTATCGAACACAGTGAGCAGATCATCAGGGGTGGGTTCAATGGTGCCCTGATCGATCAGGTGGCGGAGATCCAGCCCGCCCTGAAGCATATTCAGGATACTTCGGTGGAACGCATTTACAATCACGACAGTGTGCTCAAAATTGAACTGGCCGGCTTTAAAATTATGAGCGGCCTGATTGAAGATTTGGTGGATGCGGCCCTTACCCCGGCTGATCAGCGGCAAAACCGTCACCGTAAGGTGCTGGCCCTGATTCCCATCCAGTTTAAGTTTGAGGAGTCGGCTGGCGACTATGAAAAAATCATGTGCCTGCTCGATTATGTTTCGGGCATGACCGACAATTACGCCCTGGAGCTGTACCGTAACCTGCGGGGGATTTCGGTGCCGTCGATCTAGTTGATTCGGAGATAAGTTGATTTGATAATTAGTTGGGGAGGTTGTGAGTCATTCTGATTAGCGTAATTTATACAATAACTTTGCACTTATTTCTGAATAAGTAAATTCCCCGAAAAATTTGCTGTGACCCAAGCCAGACCTACTGTTCCTGCAGTTTTTGCGTTGAGCGGCCTAGCCCTTATTGAGCGATTTACCTATTATGGTTTTAGAGCGATTATTGTTCTATATGCGCTTGATTATTTGAATTTAGATCCGGGTGTTGCCTTGGAGAGTTATACTACCATTAGCTTATTGGTGGGTTTAGCGGCTTTTCCGATGGGGATACTTACTGATGCCCTGCTGGGTCAGAAAACGGCCCTGCGAATGGCGGCTATATTATTGACCATCGGATACGGAATCTTTGCTTTTGTGCCGGGGCAGTATATGGGACTTTCATTACTGTTTATTGGACTGGGAACCGGTTTGACCAGGCCAAGTATCCCTGTTTTGCTGGGACGCCTCTATCCGAAGCAAGACCGGACAAGGGACATTGCCTTTGTACTATTAATGCTGGCCATAAATACCGGCGCAGCAGTGGCAAGCTTTGTGGTAGGATTAACAGCCGAGCAATATAGCTATGAATTGGCCTTTAAGCTTCTGGCCTTAGTGTCGCTATTGTTTTTAGCCGGAAGTTTCACAATAGCTAGGGTGTTATCGGATAATGAATACGATCTTTGGCCTGCCAGCACCAATCCCAGCTTAATAACAAGAGCATTAATCCTTATGGCAGTGATGATTGCTTTTTGGGGTATATACGAATGGGCAAATTCATATTTAGCTCCTTTGTTGGAAACACAGGCGGAAATAGAGGGATACCCTAGATCAGTTTACCCTGCCATTTCTACGGCCCTAACCATTGGATTTTTAATTATATCAGGGCTTGTCTGGTATTTTGTGCGTAATCCGACGTCTCTTACAAAGCTACTGCTGGGCGCGTGTATAGGGGCAGCTGCTTTCTTAATGGTGGGGCTTTTTATTCAGTTCAAGAATATAGAGCCATCAGGCTTTTTTAGGCAGTTTACCCTTTACTCAATTGCGATAGCGGTTAGTGAGGCACTCCTCGGGCCTATAGTACAATCATATCTTACCCGACTTAGCCCCAAGGCGCTTTCATCGTCAATAATCGGGTTATTCTTTGCCTTGAGTTTTCTGGGCAATCGCATCTTTGGCTTCCTTACAGATAGTTATAGCTTTAAGAGCCTGACCTGGCCTATGATTATATTATCTATGGGCCTGATTATCGGGCTTGGATATTTATGGAAGCGTTATCACAAAAACGAGCTTTCAATAGAGTAGGGATCTCCCAGTTGCTTTACCTTGGTTGCGGGGGGGGGCGGTGCCGTCAATGTAGTTGAGTGGAAGAATAGTTGATTGCTTAATTAGTGAAATGCCGCATTGTGATCTGCTTACCAATTAACCAATACGGCATTCAATTAATTAACCACCTTCAGATTTGCTCAATATCGCCGGCGTTGATCCAGCCCACCTTGCCATCCGGTAGTTTTATCTTGCTCCAGCCTTCAAAGCTTTCGGTAATTACCGCCTTGGTGCCGGCATGGAGGATAAAGACATCTTCGGCCTTTTCGCCGGGCCCGCTTTTCACGTAGCTGCTGGTAGCCATTACGATGGCCTCGCGGTTGGTGGTGAGGTAATGATGATGGCGCCAGGCCATATACCAGCATATCATGCCGATGATAAAAAAGCCGAGGCCACTGGCAAAGCCGGGGCGCTTATAGCCACTAAAAAGGAAGAGAAAAACCCCCGCCACGCTCAGCAGGCCACTACCCACGGCCAGTATTGCCCAGGTATCGGGATTTAAACTGCGTACCAGCGAGTGGTAAGCGGCCTTGATGATCGGTTCGGGCAGCTCTTCAAACTGGTCGATAGTGGCCTCCCTGGCCAGGCTCAGGTTCTGGCGGATGTCATCATCCTGGGGCGACAATTCCAGTGCCCGCTCATAGTTGAGGATGGCTTTGGCCACCTGGTCACTTTTGTAGTAGGCATTGGCCAGGTTATAATACAGCGGGGCACTTTCTTCACCGCCGGCCAGGGCTTCACTGTAGTACGTGATGGCCTGATCAAAATTCTCCTGGCGATAGGCCTGGTTTCCCAGTTTAAAAAGGTCGGCGGTAGCCTGGGCCGTCAATCCACCACAAATAAACAGGGCGGCCAGTAGTTTTAGCAGCTTCATAATTGGCGGTCGATTTTAGTGAGCAGCAGGGCGGCTTTTTGATAATCCTCGCTGGGATTAGCGCGCCCAATACCGGAGTAGCGGGCCATCTCGGCCCGGTTCATACTGTCTTGCAGCGATTCAATGTCTTCCGCGCTAATGCCACGCTCTTTTAATTTTCGGGCAATCAATTCCTTGCTAAGCTGGCTTTGGGGAATGGCGAGCTTATCAGCGAAATAGCCCCAGAGAGCATTGCTGAGGGCCAGGTAAAAAGCCTCGTTTTCGTTTTTGTCGAGATGTTTTTTGGCCACGCTTAGATGCTTGCGCGCCACCTTGCTTGCTTTCTGGCGGCGCAGCGCACTGAGGTTGTTTTGGCGCTTGCCGCGGATGTTGTGCGCGATAAAGAGGCCAATCAGGGCAAACCCGATCAGGCTGAGCGAGCCGTAAAAGGCGGTGCTGCCAAAGAAGCCCCGGCCGGGGCGGCTAAGTTCACCAGGGTCGGTTTTAATAAAGAGAATCTCCTTATTGATGAAGTCAACCTTTTCCTTGCCGGCGGCGCTAGGGCCTCCCACTGCACCGGGTTGGGCCGGAGCCCCCTTTACCTTTACCGACAGCTCATCCGAACTGAGGGTGGTATAGCGGCCGTTGGCGGGATTGAAATAACTGAACTTGATGGGGGGGATTTTGTAAGTGCCGCCGTAGCGCGGAACCAGCAGATATTCATAGCTGCGGCTGCCGCTCATGCCGGCCCCGCTCACCCTGATGTTCTCACTTATTTTGGGGTCGAAAATTTCAAAAGCCGAAGGCACCTCCGGTTTGGGGGCATCCACCAGCTTGATGTTGCCGGTACCGCTCAGTTTAACGGTAACCGTCAGCGATTCATCGGCATTGAGTTCATTGCGGCTCAGCTCCACCGACAGCTGGTAGCGACCCACCGCACCACTGAAATTATCGGGCCGACCCGCTTCGGGGAGGGGCTTTACCTGAAGGGTGGGAAAATCCACCGCTGAAGTTTGGTTAACGGTTTGGCTTAAGCGGCGGTTAAAAATATCGCGGCGGTTACTGGGGACCTGGGTGGGTATTTGAACCTCCACCTCGCCGGGAGTGATGCTGCCACTACGCTGGGGAATCAGCACCATCTGCCGGATTACCCCGGTGGTGTAATTTTTACCGCGATAGCTTTCCGGCTGGGTGTTTACCCGGTCAATGGCAATCTCCTCCCGATAGAAGCCGGTGAAATCAGGTTCAGACAAAATCTTGGGGCTGCTAACGTCAGTGTTGAAGTAGAGCTTATAACTGGCCACTACCGGTTCACCGCGGTAAACACTGGTTTTGCTGGCAAGCACCCTTACAAAGGCACTTTCAGCGGCGCGGTTGTAAGGGTCATTCGGGTCATTGCGGCGTGGGCTTTCGCGGGTAACATTAATGGTGACGGGCTCACTGCGGTACTTTTCCCCGTCCGATATCACCGTGGCACTGCCAATGGTAAAACTTCCGGTTTGTTTGGGCATGAGAATGTAGCTATAGCTGCTTTCCACGCTCATCTCATAGTTTACAATGCGGGTGCTTTGGGAGCGGTTGGGGCCTCCCAATATGCGGAACTCACTGAGGTCCGGCGCTTCAAAGCTGTGGGCATTGGCATCAATGCTGAAGGTGAGGGTGAAGCGCTCGCGCTGGCCCACGGTGGTTTCACTGAGGCGGGCCTTAAACTGCGGCTGTGCCCTGAGGGCGAAACCGGCAAACAGCAGTAGTAAAGTTGTTGATATGGTTAATTGCAGCTTTCTCATTACCAATCTTTATCGGTTTGCACCGGACGGCCTTTTATCTTTTCCTTGTTCACTTTCTCCTGTACCTTTTGCTCATCGGCATTGATGGCCTTTAACAGTCTTTCAGCGTCTTCGCGTGAAATGCGATCCTTGCGGGGCTGGGCCTGTTGTTGCTCTTGTTCTTCCTCCGGCTGATCGGGCTTTTGCTGGTCATTATTGTCTTGTTGCTGCTGTTGTTGCTGCTGCTGATCCTGCTTTTGTTTTTGCTGATCTTTTTCGTTTTTCTGCTGCTGCTTATCCTGCTGCTGCTCTTTATCCTGATTCTGCTTTTGATTTTGCTGTTGTTGCTGCTGTTGTTTTAACTGCCGCAGCGCCCGGGCGAGGTTTTCACGGCTGTCCTGCTGGCTGGGATTAGCTTTTAAGGCTTCCTTGTAGGCATTTACCGCTTCTTCGAATTTTTTTTGCTGAACCATGCTGTTGCCCAGGTTGTGCAGGGCCTGGCCCTTGAGGTCGGGGTCATTGGTGAGCTCTGCCACCCGTCCGAATTCGGCAGCAGCTTCCTCATAACGCTGCTGGCGATAAAGGGCATCGCCCAGGTTGAAGCGACCGGCAATATTCTCCTCTTCCTTTTCGGCCATCGCCTTGCGGTAGCGCACTTCTGCCTCATCAAACTTACCCTCCTGGTAAAGCTCATTGCCCTTTTTAAGGGGGTTGCTGCCCAGTTGGGCCTGGAGGCCGGCTCCAAGCAAGAGAAGAAGTATACTAACTGCGGTTTTCATCGTCTTCATCAAACAATCCTAAGTTTTTAAACCACTGTGTTTTGCGCTCCAGCACCAATACATCCACAATCAGCAGCAGCAGGGCGATAGCCAGGAACCATTGAAACTGATCTTCGTAATCAGCAAACACCTCCTGCTCAAACTCCTTTTTCTCCATCTGCTCAATGGTGCTGATAATAAAATCCACCGCCTCACGGGTACTGGAAGCATTTAAATAAGCGCCATCGGTGGCTTCAGCAATGTCCTTTAAAATGCCGGGCTGCAGCTGGCTGATCACTACCTCCCCCAGCTGGTCTTTTTTGTAACCGGTTTGCACGCCCCGGCGTATGTCTGGTATAGGGGCACCACGGGTACTACCCACCCCCAGTGCTAATATGCGGATCCCTTTTTCACGCGCCTTGCTGGCCGCCTCCAGCACTCCCTGCTCGTGATCCTCGCCGTCGGTGAGCAGTACCAGCAGCCGGTTTTTCTGATCCTCATCATCGTAATATTCAGTGGCCAGCTCAATGGCTTCCGCGATGGCGGTACCCTGGGAGGGGATTACATCGGTACTTACACTTTTCAGGAAAAGTCGTGCCGCACTGTAGTCAGTAGTAATGGGTAATTGAGGGTAAGCACGGGCCGCGTAAATAATAATCCCTACCCGGTCACTCACCAGGCGGTCGAGGCTGCGCGAAATAACCTGTCGTGCCTTGGCCAGGCGGTTGGGACGGATGTCTTCGGCCAGCATGCTCTTGCTTACATCCACCGCAAAAACCAGATCTACCCCTTCCCGCTTAACCGTTTCGAGACGGGTGCCTATTTTAGGATTTACCAGTGCCAGTGCCAGGAATAAAATGATCAGCAGGGCCAGGATCATTTTAAGCAGGGGCTTTACGCGGCTGCGCTCCGGTGCCAGCCGCTTCAGCAGTTCCCAGTCACCAAAATTCTGCTGGGCCTTGCGCTTCCACAGCTGATGCAGCAGGTAAATAACCAGCACCAGCGGGATGAGCAGCAGCAAATAGAGGTAATATGGATGATCTAATTCGTACATCAGATAAAGCGGCGATAAAGGGTGAAACCTAAGATAACTTCGGCGGCAAACAAGGCCAGCGCCCAGAGGGCAAACACCTCAAATTTTTCGTCATAAGAGTAAAACTTCAGCTCCTTGAGTTTGGTGCGTTCCAGTTGGTCAATTTCGGCATACACCTCCTGCAGGCCTTCGTTGTCGGTAGCCCGGAAGTATTGCCCGCCGGTTTGGCTGGCAATGCTGGCCAGCAGTTCTTCGTCGATATTTACAGGCAGCCGCTTGTAAATGAAGTTTCCGCGCATGTCATAGGCAGCGGGGGTAGGGGCGGTGCCCTTGGTACCTACGCCAATGGTATAAGTGCGGATATTGAATTCTTCTGCCAGCTGGGCGGCGGTGAGAGGGTCAATTTCACCCGAGTTGTTTTCACCGTCGGTAAGGAGAATAATAACCTTGCTTTTGGCCTTGCTGTCTTTGAGGCGGTTTACGGCGGTAGCCAGGCCCATACCGATGGCGGTACCATCCTGAATAAGCCCGTGGCGCAGGCCGGCCAGTGAGTTTTGTACAATTTTATGATCGCTGGTAAGTGGGGTTTGGGTGTAGCTTTCGCCGGCATACACCACCAGGCCAATACGGTCGTTGGGGCGATCGCCGATAAAGGAAGAGGCCACCTTCTTGGTGGCTTGCAGGCGATTGGGCTTAAGGTCGCGCGCCAGCATACTGGCCGATACGTCCACCGCCATAATGATGTCAATACCTTCCGCAGATTTGGTACGCGAGTTTTCCTCACTGGTACGGGGCCGGGCCATGGCAACAATTACCAGGGCAATGGCGAGCAGGCGCATCACTTGCAGCAGCGGGCGGAGCTGCCCCAACCAGTTGCTGCCCAGGCTGGCAAGGTGGCTGGCCGAGGGGTAGCGCACCTCCGGCGCCTGATGCCGGCGTTTCAGCCATTCCCATACCGCAATGAAGGGAATCAACAGCAGGAGCCAAAAAAATTCTGGATTTTCGAACTGGTAATTCATGCTTTCTCTAAAGTTGGCCGGTGCTACTTTTCACATTAATCATTTTTCACTTGCAATGCTCAGGGCTTCCTGCTTTTCAGCTTCCACCCGGGCACGATGCGTTTGTTCCACAAAGTCCTTCACAATGTCCCAGCCCCGTTCGTGCCACTCAGACGGGGGGTTTTGCCGGGCATATTTTACCAGGGCACTCAGGTGCATCAATTCAGAAACCTTGGTCTTCAAAGTGTCTGGCACCGCGAGGGCCTGTACTTTTTGGGCCACCTCCTCGGGGGTGCTTTCCATTGCATTTACCCCCATTTCACGTTGCAGGTAAATCCGCAGTACATCGCTGAGCTCACTGTAATACTGTTTTAATTTTCCCTTTTGCCACAATCCGGCCTCTTTTAGCTCGCTTAGTTGCAAAGTGGCCAGCTCATAGGGGCTGAGGCGCTCTTCGGCTGTAAGCTGATCTTCAGCTTTGCGGCGACGCATATATTTTAGCAGGAAATAAATACCGGCTGCCAGTGCAAGGATAATTACCGCCAGTAAAATGATCACCCACCAATTGAACCGGGCCGGCAGGGGAGCGCGGATGTCCTGGTAGTCCTGCTCCGGGTCCAGCTCCGGAAAACTCACGGCAATGGCATGCGCGTTACTTTGGGCTATTTTATCACCGGCCCTGATTTGCAACGGCGGAATGGCAAAATAGCCGCTGTCAAATGAGGTGACGGAAAGGCTTTGGCTAATCAACCACATGTCGCCTTCCAGGGCCGTGTCAAGGTCGCCCGCTTGCAGGAGTTCAATACCTTCAAGGGTATCGGGCAGCAATGGCCAGAGAAACTGCGTTTGCGCGGGCACCTCGGCTTTGAGGCTGAGCTTTATCGGTTCCCCGATCATAATGCGATTGGTGTCAATGCTGCTGCTGAGTGTCAACTCCTGGGCACTGAGGAAACCGGCCGTAATAAGGCTGAGAAAAAGTGTTATGATCCCCTTCATGCGCTGCGTTGTTTAAAATAACCCAGTAACTTTTTGGGGTAGGATTCGTCAACTCTGATAGAGATTTGCCCCGAGCCGCTTTTTAAAAAGGCATCGCGGAAGTAGCCGTAGTATTGGGTAAAGCGTTTCTTCACTTCGTGCCGTAGCCCTGAGGAGGCGGTGTTCACCCAGTGCACTTCTCCGCTTTCGGGATCTTCAAGCGGCAACACCCCCAGGTTGGGGAGCTCTTCTTCACGCGGATCGTAAACCCTGATGCCGGTAACATCATGACGCTGCGCCATAATTTTGAGGGCATCGCGGTAGTTGTTATCCATAAAGTCAGATAACACGAAGGCAATGGCGCGTTTTTTCTGAATGCCATTCAGAAAACGCAGGGCCTCGGCAATATCAGTCTTACTGCTCCGGGGCTTGAGTTCGATCAGCTCACGGATAATCCGCAAAGTATGGGAGCGCCCTTTTTTGGGGGGAATATATTGCTCCACCTTATCGCTGAAAAAGATGATGCCCACCTTGTCATTGTTTTGGATCGCTGAAAAAGCCAGGGTGGCGCAGATTTCGGTAATCATTTCCCGCTTTAGCTGTACCCTCGATCCGAATGATTCAGAGCCACTGACATCCACCAGCAGCATGAGGGTAAGCTCCCGCTCTTCCTCAAAAACCTTGATATATGGTTCGTTGAGGCGGGCGGTCACATTCCAGTCAATTGCGCGGATGTCATCGCCGTAGGAGTACTTGCGTACCTCACTGAAGGCCATACCACGGCCCTTAAAGCTGCTGTGGTATTCACCCGAAAAAATGTGGTTGCTCAAACGCCGCGTTTTGATCTCTATCCGCCGTACTTTTTTGAGCAGTTCCTGCGTGTTCATGCTTTTCTATGCCTTGGTTTCAGCTAATTCCCACCAGCAGCAGCGCTGCTGGCTCAGAAGTTTGCTCCTACTTATGGTACCTCCACCCGATCGAGGATCTGGTCTACAATGTCGGTGCTGCTTACGTTCTCAGCTTCCGCTTCGTAGGTAATGCCGATGCGATGGCGCAGGACGTCATGGGCCACTGCCCGTACGTCTTCGGGAATCACATAACCCCGGTGCTTGATAAAGGCGTGCACGCGGGCGGCATTGGCAAGCCCGATGCTTCCCCGGGGAGAGGCCCCGAAGCTGATTAAGGGCTGCAGAGAGGGAAGGCGGTAGTTCTGGGGTTCGCGGGTGGCAAACACAATGTCGAGAATATATTTCTCAATTTTTTCATCCATATACACCTCTTTTACCGTTTCACGGGCTTTAAGAATAGTGTCAGGGCTTACTACGGCTTTGATTTCTTCCGGACCACCGGCCAGGTTCTGGCGCATGATCAGGCGCTCTTCTTCCTGGGCAGGGTAGCTGATTACCGTCTTAAGCATAAAGCGGTCACTTTGGGCTTCGGGCAGGGGGTAGGTACCTTCCTGCTCTACCGGGTTTTGGGTGGCCAGCACCAAAAATGGTTTTGGAAGCGGAAAAGTGGTGTCACCAATGGTTACCTGCCGCTCCTGCATCGCTTCCAGCAGGGCACTTTGCACTTTGGCCGGGGCGCGGTTTATCTCATCCGCCAGTACAAAGTTGGCGAAGATCGGTCCCTTTTTAATGGCAAACTCATGTTGCTGCATATTGTAGATCTGGGTGCCGATCACGTCGGAGGGCAGCAAGTCAGGGGTAAACTGTACCCGGCTGAAATCGGCACTGATGGCCTTGGCCAGCGAGTTTATCGCCAGGGTTTTGGCCAGTCCGGGTACGCCTTCCAGCAGGATGTGGCCATTGCCCAGCAAGGCCAGCAACAGGCGCTCCAGCATTATCTTCTGACCGATTATGGACTTGTTGACCTCCATCAGAATGAGGTCAATAAAGGCGCTTTCCTCTTTTATCTTTTCATTAAGCGCCTGGATGTCGGCGCTGCTCTGGGTTGTTTCCATGGTGTATATACTGCTTGTGTACAACTTTATTAGCCGCTATCCACGCGGGTGCTGCTAAGGGCTAATCAGGTACGCGAATTTTAAATCTTTATTGAAAACCGCTAGTTAAAGCTTTGTTAAAAACGCGTTTCCCTAGGGCCCTTCTGAATTCCCAATTTAACGTGAGCTAGCGGCTTGAGTTCGGTAAAATAAATGCCAGTTTCATCTGTGAGCCCGGTCCAAACCAGGATAGCAATTGCTTTTATGGCAGGCTCATATCCAATTACTGTGTAAAAATGGGTAAAATTCCCTTTGCGAGAATCATTAACTTAGTTTGGAAGTCTGCAATACTTTGACGTTCTTTCAGTTAAGAAATTGGGATAGGGTTTGATACTGAAGCTGAATAAGTTAAGATATTTTTAAAGTGAGAAACATCATCGCCATCTGTCTGGTGTTTTTTATTGCTTCCTTGTACGCTGCCGATACCGGAAAACCAGGAGTGGTTGATTTCCGGAAGCACAATTTTCAGTCGGATGCAGTGGTGGATCTCAATTGCCAGTGGGCAGTGTTTCCCAACCAGCTCCTCAGCACTTACGAGGTAAGAAATGCCCCCACCGAGCCCCGGTTTGTTAATTTTAGCAGTGATTGGTCGGATATCCCCGGATTTGAATTTGAAGGAATTTATGAGTGGGGAGTAGCCACCTACTATTTGCAGCTGTGGTTGCCGGAGCGCTTTCCTCCCCTCGCCTTAAAGGTGAACGAGATCAATACCGCGCATCGTTTGGTGATAAACGGGCGGGTAAAGCACGAAGCTGGTCGGGTGGGAGCCACTGCTAGCACCACCGAGCCCAACTGGGAGGAATACGGGCGTCCCATTGACCTGCAGCCGGGTCTCAATGAGATTGTACTGCAGGTGTCAAACTTCCATCATCATGCCGGTGGCGATTTTGAACCGATGAGCCTGGGCCTGCAGGAGGATATTATGTTTAAAGAGGATCTCGAAATCGGGTCCTATCTCTTTCTGGCGGGCTGCCTGATTGTGTCAGGTCTTTTTGGACTGGGGCTTTTCTGGTTTCGCACCGCCGAAAAATCAGGCCTGTACTTTACCTTCTTTTGCTTTGCCTATGCCTATTGGATCCTCCATTTTGATCATCGCATAATTTACCTCTTGTTTCAGGATATCACCTGGGCCTGGCAGCTGCGCTTCGAGTACATGAGCTTTAGCCTGATGGTTATCTTTTTTGCTGCCTTTTTGCGCCATACCCTCGCCGAAATGCTGCGGCCATTTTTCTTTTACCTGCCGGGTGTGCTAAGCGGTATGATGCTGGTGCTTTGCTTTATACTTACTACCCCGGCCCTTACGCTGATGGCTGAGGTGGCTTATATTTTTATCGCCTGCTGGTTTCTGATCAGTGCCTTCTTTGCTATTCCGCAAAGCGATTTTTCCCATAAACTAACCTGGGTAAACCTGGTGGGGGTGATCGCCTTATCGGCGGTGTTTGTCCATCGCTTGCTGGTGAAACAGCACTGGGTCAATGAGTTTTCATATATCGATATTCTCGGCAATCTCACTTTCATTCTCAGCCAGGTGGTGGCCAATGCCATCCGTTTTGGACGCAGTTATCGCGAGTCGAGCCTGGCGGCCCTGGCCGCCGCCCGTACCAGGGATGAGTTTCTCAATACCATCAGCCATGAGTTTAAAACACCGATGAATGCAATTCTCGGTATGGCCACGTTTCTGGAAAACTCTGATCTCAATAAGAGCCAGCGAGAAAAGCTCTGGGCCATAAAAAGGAATGGTGAGTCATTGATGAACCTGATTAATGATGTGCTCAGTATTTCGCAGGTGGGTACCGGCGAGCTGAAATTGCGTACCCAGGCAATTGACCTGCGCGAATGTGTGGAGTCGGCCGTAAGCCTTTCCAAGCAGCATATGAAAAAGGAGCGGGTTAACTTTAAGCTGATGGTGGATCCCGATTTACCCGCCCAGGTGCAGGGTGACCCTTCCCGCATCAAACAGATATTGCTGCATCTGCTTACCAATGCCTTTAAGTTTACCGATGAGGGAGAGGTGATATTAAAGGTAGATCGCCAGGATGATGATGAGGATAATCACAATATATGGTTTGAAGTAAGCGATACCGGGGCCGGTATCAGTAAGAGCTATCAAAAGAAAATATTCGGCCTGTTCCGGCAGGCTAACGGGGGCAATGCCCGGCGTCACCAGGGATTGGGACTGGGGCTGGCCGTGGTGCATGAATTGGTGGCTATGATGGGTGGACGTCTGCATATCGACAGTCAGAAGGGACAGGGAACCACCGTGCGTTTTAATATGCGGCTTGAACCCAGTGGTGGGGCGGATAGCAGCCTTACCAACATCTTTCAACGCAACGAAATAGACCGGTCACTTACCATTCTCTACGCCGAAGACAACCCGGTGAACCAGAAGTTGCTGGAAATGATGCTGAAAAACCTGGGGCTGAAGATAGACCTGGCCGAAAATGGCAGGGTTGCTTTGGAAATGGCCCGAAAAAAGTATTACAATATTATCTTTATGGATATTCAGATGCCGGAGATGGATGGTATTGAAGCTACCCGTCACATTTTGGATGAATGTGATTCGCGGCCCATCATTATTGCTATTACCGCCAACCTGGCGGAGGTAGACCGGCAGCGATGTTTTGAGGCTGGCATGAATGACTTCATGGCCAAGCCGGTAAAGCAGGAGGAATTGAAACTTGCCATTATCAAGTGGCAGGGGCTAAAAAAGTATTTGGATGACTCTAACGGAAAATCTTTTAAACTATCTTCCTGAGCAGCTTACCGAAGCGGGCTATCCTATCCGTATGTTTAAAAGGGCCCAAACTATCAGCGGCGGTGATATTAATGAAGCCTTTCACCTGAGCAGTGAAAAACACGATTTTTTTATCAAGATAAACCGCCTCCATCCCTATCCTGATTTTTTTGAGAAAGAGGCCCGGGGCCTTAAGCTGCTGCATGACAGTGGTAGCTTTCGCATACCGAAAGTGATCATCCATGGCAGCCACGATGGCCAGGTGTTTTTGGTGCTGGAAATGATCAGCAGTATAAAGCAGAAACCCGATGACTGGGATAGCAAGTTTGCCGAAGCCCTGGTAAAACTGCATCGCAACCGCAACCGCACTTTTGGCCTCGATCACGACAATTATATTGGGAGTCTCCCGCAGGCCAACAAACCCCATCACAGCTGGCCGGAATTTTTCATTACCCAGCGTCTGGAACCTCAATTGCAGATGGGCGAAAGGATGTTTGATGCCTCCGACCGTCGTGCCTTTCAGAAGCTCTTCAGCCGCCTGGAGGCCTTAATTCCGGAGGAAGAACCTTCTTTGCTTCACGGCGATTTATGGAGTGGCAATTACCTGGTGGACAGTAATGAGAATCCGGTGGTGATTGATCCGGCAGTATACTACGGTCATCGGGAGATGGATATTGCCATGATGTATTTATTCGGGGGTTTTGATATGGAGATTTTTCACCAGTACCAGCAGGCTTATCCCATGGAAGAAAACTGGCAGGAGCGCATAGAGCTGCACAACCTTTATCCCCTGCTGGTGCATGCCAATCTCTTTGGCGGCCACTACCCGGCTGAGGTGAGGCGCAATGTAAAGCGATACCTTTAAGCAGCGCGGATTACCGCGTCAGGGGTTACCACAAAAACTTCGTCACTGCGGCCCGGCCTTAACAGATGGAGACCGGTAAACTCACCGAAGGCCGGTAGGATCCCCTGTTTGCCGGCAAAATAAAAACAGGGAAACCGGAGGCTTTGACGGCCGTTGCCGCTCATCCGCACACCGGGGTGCAGATGCCCGGAAAGATTGTAAAGGCTACCGTTGTAATTTTCCAGGGGGTCGTGGCTAAAGAGAAAAGGGCCACATTCCCAACTGTCGGGGTGGAGCTGGAATTGACGGTAGCTCAGTTCCGGCAGGATGTCGTGATTTCCCTGTACCAGATGAAAAGTTACCTCTGGATGACGCTGCAACATATTTTTAAGATGCAACCATTCGCTATTCATCTCGCTGTGAAAAAGATCTCCCAAAAAAATCACCTCGCGCGGGCTATAATCCTTAAGCAGCTTTTCGAAGCGCTGCAGGTTGTTCAGTGCCGCCTGGTGTGGCACGGCAATACCGGCTTTACGGAAATGGGTGATTTTGCCAAAATGAGTGTCGGCAACAAGCAAGGCCTGCCGGTTTTGCCAGTAAATGGCCTTCTCGGGCAGGAGAACTAATTGCTGCTCACGTAAGCGATAGTGCATATTTGTTTTGTGCTGAAGGAAGCGGTGGGCAAAGGTACAAATAGGGCGGCGAAAGCCATTATTCAAGATAGGCTACACAGCGAAAGCCGAGCGCCGGTTCAGGAGCCCCGAACTGGTAAGTTTCCAGGCAATCATTGCCCTTACTGCCGCGAATGGCCTGCCCTTTATCTTCGATCATTTCCGCGGCATTGTCGCAAAATCCCAAAAAGCTTCTGAATCCCAGTCTGGTGCTGTAGAGGCCCTCTGCCACCTTATTGCGATGCTGGTCGCTAAGGCACATGCGGTAACTCTTTAAACCGGGCAGGCGATAACTGATGCGGCGGTTTTCGCGGCGGCTCACCTCTTTGCTGCGCCACTGGCAGTAGGCCTGAGCCTGCTCATAAGAAACTCCCACAACCGGATAGTCTTCATAGCGCTCTTGTTCTTTACTAAAGTGGGCTTCGTAAGCGAGAAACCAAACCCCCAGGTCGGGCAGGGCCGCGTAATAGGCCGCTGAGTCTGCTTTGGCCAGGGATCCCAGGTATGCACGCCACTGGCCATTGGTCACTTCCGCCTGATCCATAAAGGCATTGCGCAGACCGGGTATGGCCTGAGTGCCGGCAGGCGCCTTGCGGTAGGGAACAAATGCCATTACCCCCAGCATTATCAGGAGTAGAGTCACCAGAAAAAAGCGCTGCTTCATAGCGTAAAAATAAAAAACCCCGGCACTTTCACGGCCGGGGTTTCTAAACGAACAGAATGTTGAATTATTGGGCCATAGCCTCCTCGGTGGTGGCTTCCTTTTCTTCAGTTACAGGCGCGGCGTCCTCTTCACTTACCAGGGTCATTTCCTCAATAAGATTGGTGGCACCGGCATACTTGTCAACAATAAAGAGGATGTAGCGGGCGTCTACCGAAATGGTACGCTGCAGATTATCCTCAAAGGCGATATCACCACTCATGGCTTCCCAGTTGCCATCAAAGGCGCAGCCGATAAGTTCACCACGACCATTAATTACAGGGCTGCCAGAGTTGCCACCGGTAATATCAGTGTTGTGGATAAAGCAAACAGGCAGTTCGCCATATTCATTAGTGTAGGGGCCAAAGTCTTTCTCGCGGATAAGGGTTTCGAGTTTTTCGGGCACCACAAACTCAGGATCGTCATTGTCCATTTTTTCGAGGATACCTTCAGCGGTGGTGTAGTATTTATACTTTACACCATCGCGGGGCTGGTAGCTGCCTACCGTGCCGTAGGTCATACGCATGGTACTGTTGGCGTCGGGGGCAAAATTCAGGTCGCTGTCCATTTCGCGCAATCCGGCAGTAAGAAGGCGGTATCCTTTTTCCTGCTTGTCATGGGCAACTGCATCGCTTTCACCACCGGCTTTGTACATAGTGTAGAGCTCGGTACCAATTTTTACGCCCCAGTCATCCTCCAGGTCATCAATTTCGATGTCTTCCAGGAACTCCATCGTTTCTTCTTTGGAAGCAAAGATGGACTTGTCGTATACCTTATCGGCAAATTTGGCCCAGTCACCTTTGTATTTCTTCTGCACCCTGGCAAAAAAGGCGGGCTGCTGGTCGGCAGGAACATTTTTGGCGTACATGGCAAAAAGCTCGGCCATCAGTTCTTCGTCGAGCTGAACATTGTAATTTTTAAAGTGCTCATCAATATTACCCTTAAGAGCAGTCATCATGGCTTCGCGCTTCTCCTTATACTGGGCACGAATTGCTGCACGCTCCTCATCGGTGCCAGCAGCCTCAAGCTCTTCATCCATCTTGGCGTTCAGTCCGGCAGCGGCTTCGAGGGTGCGGCTCATGCGGAAGGCGAAAAGTGGCAGTTCAGGTCCGATCAGGCCGGCTTCCAATACGTACACCTTGGCCTTCACGGTATTGTCGGTGGCGGCATAGGCTTCTTCCAGCAGCTGCAGGGTTTGGCCGTATTTTTCCTGGCGGGCCGGCTTGGCGCTTACCCACTGGGCAAAGTCGTCCTCAATCTTTTTCTTCTTGGCGTATACCTTATTGTTTTTCAGCTGTTCGGTCTGGCCGATGTAGTACTTCCAGTAGTTGGAAACGCGGGCATACTTTGAGGCGTACTGAATGCGGGTTGCGTCGCTGGCATTCATATACTTTTTCATGATTTTGAGCTTCTGGTCGCGGATTTTCACCACGGTAGGGTTGTAGCTGTTGATAGCTTGCTCCACCCCATAGCTGCTCAGGAAGCGATCGGTGCTGCCAGGGTAGCCGAAAACCATGGTAAAGTCACCATTGTCGATGCCACTGGTTGAAACCGGCAGGTGGTGCTTGGGTTTCATAGGAATATTGTCTTCCGAGTATTCGGCGGGTGAACCGTCAGGGGCAGTGTACACGCGGAACATGGAGAAGTCACCGGTGTGACGGGGCCACATCCAGTTGTCAGTGTCGCCGCCATATTTCCCGATAGAGCTGGGAGGGGCACCCACCAGGCGCACGTCGTTGTACACCTCGTATACAAAGAGGTAAAATTCGTTGCCGTGGAAAAAGCTCTTTACATTGGTTTCGTATTTGCCTTCTTCATTGGCTTCATCGGCGATGGTCTTGCTGATTTCGGCAATTTTTTCTTTGCGCTCATCCTCGCTCATGCTGTTGTTAAGCTCAGTATTTACGCGCTCACTCACATCTTCCATCCGTACCAGAAAGCGTACGAAAAGACCCTCGTTGGGTTTTTCCTCCTCGTAGCTACGGGCCCAGAAGCCGTCACTGAGGTAATCGTTTTCTACTGTGGAGTGAGTTTGAATGGCGCTATAACCACAGTGGTGATTAGTGAGAATAAGACCATTGGGTGAAATAATTTCGCCGGTACAAAAGCCGCCAAAAGACACGATTGCGTCTTTGAGACTACCATTGTTTACCGAGTAAATTTCTTCAGGGGTGAGTTTTAACCCCATCTTTTGCATCTCATCGTAGTTGCGGTTAAGCAGGATGGGCAACCACATTCCTTCGTTGGCAATAGCAGGCAGGGCTAATGCGAAGGCTAAAGCCAGAGCAAAAATCTTCTTCATTTTTTTCGTTTTGTTAAAAAAAGTTCCGCGAATCTAATCATTAAGCAAGTGATAACCATTTAAAATGACCGTAGCAATTGCGGCATAAGGCCACGGTCGTGGTGGTGTGACCATGCAAAAGGTACACCACACGATTAAAGGGGATTGAAGTGCCGAAGCACTTTTTATAAATTTGATGGTTAGAAATTAAGAAGCAGAAAAAATCAATCGACATGCGCAAGTTACTAAAAACCACCCTATCAATGATCGTTTTATTTTGTGGATCGCTGATCTTTCAGGCCTGTCAAAGCACCGACGTAGTGGAATCAGGCACTTATAAGGGCACCATTTCAGAAGTGGAGGCGGATAAGGATGAGATCTACGTTAAAACCGATGACAACAAAACCCTCGAACTTTACTTCACGGAAGAAACCCGGCTGACCCGTAATGGCTCCCCGGCTGATTTCGCGGTGCTTGAAGAGGGAATGAAAGTGGAAGTGGAAGTGGAAAAGGTTGGCAATCGCCTCGATCCTATCGCCGTAAAAGTACTGCCTTAAATGAATCTTTTCGACCTGCGCACTGAGGTTATTCACCCCCTCAGTGTTCACTTTCCTATAGTACTATTATTGATAGCCAGCTTTTTGAGCTGGCTGTCTTTATTAAGGCCGCGGCGTGATGGCCTGAAGATAGCCCTCTTTTGGTCCCTGCTGCTGGGGAGCGCCTCGGCCTGGCTGGCGGTATATACCGGCGACCTTGCTGATGGCAGGGTGAGCCGCTCGCTCTGCGATCCCACCATTCTGAAGCAGCATGAAAACTTTGCCCTGGCCCTTTCCTATACCTATACCGTAATGCTGGTGATTGCCGGGGCCAAGCAGCTGCTGGCTTTCCGCAAACCGCGTCTGCTGGTGATTCTGCTGGCGGTTTTAGGCCTGGCCGGGGCCGCTATGGTGGTTTATGTGGGCCACCTGGGTGCCTCCCTGGTGTATGAGCAGGCGGCCGGGGTAGTGGTGCCGCCCGATGATTGTGCTGGCTTTTAACTATTGCTCAGGCCTCCAGTTTTCTCAGCAGTTTTTGCAGGCGCTTTTCCTTGGCACTGGTAGTCATTTCCGGCAGCCGTTGTCTGATGATTTGGCTGAGGCGTTCGTGCCCGGCAGCCGATACTAATGTCAGGGCTTGTTCGGCATAGCTGGGAAACTGGTTGACCGGTGCCCTCAGCAAAATTTCCTGCAGTAAGGCAAAAGCTTCACTGCGGTAGGCTCTGACCTGCCCGATATTGACCAGGGTTTCAACGGCGTGATCGCGGGTAATCACCGAAGCTTTTTCGGCCACTGCCATGATCACGGGGAGATGCGGGTAAACCGCTGCCGGGTTTTGGGCCGAAATGGCACTGATGGCACACATGCCACCCCATTGCATGCGATTGTCTTTTGCCTTGAGCAGATCCAAAAAAGCAGGCAGGGCAGCTGTTATCATATCGGCCTTGCGCTCGCCGATTTCGTAGAGGCATTTTATACAATCGTGCCGCAGGCGCTTGTTTTTATGATTGAGGTTTGCCAGCAACAATGCCACCGCCTCCTTATCATCACTGGCCACGATTGCTGCGGCCAGTTCTATATTGGGCTTTTCGTCGCGCCGGCCCACCGAGGAGGCCAGCCGCGCCAGTACTAAGTCTGATTTTTCCATCGCTCCAATCTTGGTATTCCCCTGGTAAACATACGGGCCAGGAAAGAGGGAAAGCCCATTTCCTTCATTTTAGCTTTAACAAATGTCTGCATTTCCGCAGCGCTAAAATCCGGCTGTTTAAAGCTGCCCATTTCATAGCAATAGCTGCAATACATGGTGCTTTGTGACCCATCGCCATTGCTTCCACTGCCGCGGGGATCCTTGGTAAAGGGCATGGCGCAGCTCTGACAGTTTTTGTAATTTTTCATGATCTGTTCTTTTCAGGAATTATCTGCAAAGCTCAGGCAGTTCACTGACAGCCCTATGTCAGGAGGTTGTTTCTTTTTGAATTTTCTGAATGTACCCGTCCAGGCTGAGTCTGGGGGTGAAATTTTGCGTTGTGACTTTGAGATCCACAACCCGGCTTAGCACAAAATCGCGAAAATCCTGGCGCAAACGGCAGTAGGCGATAAGATGCCAGTTCTGGCTGTAGAAGCTGAGCCCGATCGGTTCTACCTCGCGGTGGCTGCTGCGGCCCTGGTTATCCACATATTCCAGTTCCAGCAGCTGCTTATCACGGCAAGCCCGATCGGCAGTGGCGAGGTGCCGGGGGCTGTACTTCTCATCGATATAGGCTTTTACGTTGTTTTGCAATTCCTCTACATCTTCGAGCTGGTAGTCGCGCAGTGCGGCCCTTATTTTTTCCAGGGCGCTCGAAAAGTGAGCGAAGGTTTCGTGGTCAGTATACTTTTGTGCCAGGGCGCCCGCAAAAACAAAGGCCCGTGCTTCGGCCGGAGTAAAAGCCAGCGGCGGTAGAAAATGCCGGTCGAGGATATAGTAACCCTGATCTTTTTCAAAACTTATCGGTACCCCGGCTGCTTCCAGTGACTTCAGATCGCGGTAAACGGTACGTTCACTTATGTTAAAGCTTTCAGCCAGCCGGCTTACGGGAGAGTAGCGCCGCGATTGCAATTGCGAGAGTAAGGATGTGAGTCGCTCCAGTCGCTTCATGCGGTAAAGTTAGCGTAAAGCTTCGGCAGGACTGAGAAAGGCCTCCATCACTTTTAACACGGGCGCAATAGCCTCTTCCTGCACAAAGTGCCCGCAGTCAAAGGTCTCTACACGGGCCTGAGGCAGGCGTGCCTGCCAGCGCTGCAAGAATTCAGGTCGGAGGAACTCATCTTTTATACCCCAGAGTATTAACCACTGCTTGTCTTCCAGTTTATCGAGAAGCTCCCACTGTTGCTGGTACCAGTCGGAACTGCCGGCCAGGGCCCGGGCAAGTTGATAGGGTCCCTGGCGGGAGGCCTTATTGGGAAAGGGTTTGAGATAGTGCTGATGCACTTCCTTGCTGAGCTTCTCCTTATCGGCAAAGCCTTTTTTGAGCAGTACTTTGGGTGAGAAGTTCATATTGAGATAGAGAAAGCGTCCCAGCCAGCTGTTAATGAGCTTGTCGATTTTCTGCACCTCGGGATTGCTTTTGGTCTCCCACAGCCAGCTGTTAAACAGGACTACCCGTTTCACCTTATCGGGGTGCTGGTTTGCCCATCCCAGGCCAATCGGACCGCCAAAATCATGCACCACCAGGGTGATGTCTTCAAGCCCCAGCTTCTCCACAAACTCTGCCAGCATTTGCGCATGTCTTGCGGGGGTGCCGGCAAAGTCAGCCGGCTTGTCGGACAGGCCAAAGCCGAGGTGGTCGATAGCCACACAGCGATATTCCCCTGAAAGGGCATTAATGAAATTGCGGTACAAAAATGACCAGCTGGGGGTTCCATGTACAAAAAGGATCGTTTCTCCTTCTCCCTGGTCAATATAGTGCATACGGCCAGCGCTGAGGTGAGCGAAATGCGAGCTAAAGGGATAAAGGTTGCTGTCAACCCAGCTGGGAGTTTGAGCATTGCTGGTGGCTGTGTTCATAACAAACAGTATTAAGGTGATTAGTCTCATTTTTCTTTTGAGACAAAGTTGGCGCCACCGCCACGCTTAAATCTTGGTGCAGACCAAGATTCACAGCTTCACAGTCCCCAGCAGCTTACTGAAGTTGGTGGCATCGATGCGCAGGTAAGATGCCAGGTCCTTGTGGGGGATCTGGTTGAGCAGGTGGGGGCTGCGCTGCACAAAGCTGCGGAAGCGCTCTTCGATGCTGAAGGCCATTAGTTGGTAGTAGCGTTCCAGCATGCCAGCCAGCAACTGCTCAGTACCTTTGCGAAACAGGGTTTCAATGGGGCGGTGTTGCTGCATTAGCTCCTGGTGGCGCTGGTAGGAAATGCGCAGAAAGCGACTGTCAGTGGATGCCTCCAAAAAGTAGGGCGAAGGGCTTTGGCTGAAAAAAGACTCAGGGATACCACTGATCGATGGCGGGTAGGTAAAAGCCATGATATGCATCTTTTCCTCCTTCAGGTAATAAGCTTTTTGCACTCCTTCCAACACAAAGTACATCCAGCGTTCGGTTTGCCCTGCGGCGGTAATAATGGTTTTGCGGGGTGCCTCAAAAGGTTGCCAGTGACTGAGGTATTCCTCGAGAATGGCATCCTCTACCGGGTGGATGGATTGGAAGTAAGTTTTCATTGAGCTTATTTAGTTAGATTCATTCGGTCAGGATTAACCCGACCATCATAAAAAGCCTTCACAAAGACCGCTTTATCGTTTAACTCAAATAAAACTAAAGTCTTATATGTGGAAGTTGAGCTCCTCCAGCCTTGGCAGCATTCGAGGTGATCGAGAATATAGTCCAGTCCGCTGTTCAATCGGTGATAGAAATGGTTAAGACCGGGAGATCCCCGCTGACTTCTTATAAAGGCTGCGCTTAGCTTAAGATTCTCAATAGCCGTTTGGGAGATTATGAGGCTTGGTTTCGCCACTTTTCGGGTAACTGATTTAAGTTGGCCCGGTTAATAAGCCTTCCCGCTTTTCTATCCCCCTCAGCATTTTCAAGCCTTTCTTCTATATACTGGGTTTGGGCAGCGCTGTAGTTTTCGGTGCAGTAGGTTTCCTGCACCTCGTTCAGCTCATGCAGGATCTGCTCATCATTTACATCTTTTAGCCACCCTAGCAGTGACTGTTTTAGATTATCCTTTTCAGACTGATCCATAGCTCAAATTTAAGAAATGATGTTACAATTACCCGGCTTAATGCCACGTATGCAGCTGTTGAAGAGGCATTAAAAAATTCTCATTTTAGGATTCTTTTATGCTACCCCGCTCTTTGATTAAAAGGAATCGTTCTGCGTCAGTAGTGCCCGTTTCCAGCCCCCAACGCTTTAATACCGGCGCTTCCAGTTCTTTTTGTCGGTAGTCATCCGGTGTCATAATGGGGATGCTGTAAATGATGGGATAGTAGCGGCGACACTCGGGGCAGGTCATCAGCCCTTCCAGTACTTCCCCTGCTTCCTCCTTGAATATTTCGATCTTGAGCTCGCTTTTATCCATGGGGCAGCAGAGCTTATTGAGACTTTCTTTTTGCATTTAAATCTTGTTGAGTTGTTTTAAAATTTGCCGGTATTCCTCCACCCGCTCACGGGGCGAGTCGGCACTCATAATGCCTGAAATAATGGCCACGCCCTGGAAGTTGAGCGCTGCTAAGCCGGGCAACTTGGCTGGCTCAATACCACCGGAGAGGAAAAGGGGCAGGTCACAAATTTCACGTGCTTTAAGCACCGAAGCGGGTTTAACAATCTCGCAGCTATCGACCGAGGGGCTGGGAAACATGGCACAAAAGGAGAGGTAGTGGATATTCTCCTTAACGGCCCACTCGATCAGCTCTGGCTCATTACCGGCGGTGAGGCCTACCCACACTTGCGGGCCAAGCTTATCTTTAATGGTATTCCAATCTTCAGGAATGGCATCGAAGTGCACGCCCTGCAGTCCGGTTCCGGTTATCAGTTCCCACTCTTCATTGATCAGGACCGGTACCCTGTATCCGTTAGCCAGATTGACAATACTATGAACCAGGCTCAGCTTGCCCGCCCGGGAAATGCCCTCAGGCCAGTGGTTCCAAATCTGCAGAATATCAATTCCGCCTGCCAGTGCTTCCCTCAGCTTTTTTAGCAACAGATATTCTTCCAGCGCCGGGTCAATCACCAGGTATATTCCTTTCAGTGCTTTCATTGCCAGCCGTTTTTAAGGGCCTTAAAAAAAGCCTGCCAGTAGGGGTCTTCACCGCTAAAATCAAATTCCTTTTCCTTGTCATTTTCCACCAGGGTGAGACCCGCGGTGGCTGGGGTGAATCTCCCTACCACCGTAGCAGGGATGTTCTCTTCGCGCAGGGCGGCCAGCAGTTTTTCCTCACTACCCTGATTTACTGCCATGATCATCGAACCGGCGCCGATGCTCAGGCGGGGGTCGATATCAAAGAGCCGGCAAAGGGCCTGGACCTCCTCACTGATGGGTATTAAATCATTTTCCACTTTAAAACCACATCGCGATGCCTGTGCCATCTCGCCAATTGCTCCTAAAATGCCGCCTTCCGTAACGTCGTGCATGGCCGTCAGTTCCTCAATGGGACTAAGGATTTGGGCCGCTAGCAGTGCTTCATTTCTAACCGACAGTTGCCGGAAGTTGGCGGCCAGCTTTTTTTGAACCACCGCACCCAGGGCCTGCGAAACGGTTTCGGGGAAGCAAAGGGCCAGGATGGCAGTAGATGACAAGGCCGCCTCCTTAGTGACTACAATCAGATCGCCGGGGCGGGCTTTATCGCTGGTGAGAATAGTATCACGAGGCGCGGTGAGAAACATGGTGCCCCCACCGGCGATGGTGGAGTTTTGCCCTTCAATTTGTCCGGTATGGCCACCGCTTATGGCAATATCCATTTGCTGGCAAAGGCGGTGGAGGTGTTGCCAGTACTCTGCAAAATCGGCCTGGCTCAGGGTAGGAGGCAAATTCAATACAAACTGGGCAAACTGAGGGCTGTGTCCGGTGGTGACCATGTCGTTAACCAATAAGTGCACTGATAGCCAGGCCGAGGCTTCCATGCCCATTGCTGGGATAAGTGACAAGGGGTCACTCGAAACCGCCATGGCCTGCCCATTACCCAGGTCAATTACGGCCGTGTCTACCCCAAAGGCGGGGCCGCGCAGTAGTTCTTTACGGGTGGCGCCGGTAAAGGGCAAAAGCTCTTCCTTGAAAATGCGACTACCAATTTTTCCAAAATTGTCCTCGAAGGCACCCATCAGTCGACATCGTGAAGTTGTACGTGCAATCCAAAAAAGTCGCCGTAGGGTTGATGCCACTGCTGTACCGGGAACCATTTCGGCAGGCCGGTAGCCTGCCAGCGAATGCTGTAATCACGACCGGCCAGTGCCTGGTCGATCACCGCCTTTAGCGATTTGGGCGTGTAAAAGTGGGCGGTTACGTAATAGTTGTTGCGGCCTACCGCCTGCTGCACCCGGCGGCGGACAAGCTTAGGGGTATTGCGGTTCATCATGCCGAAAATGATGCCGTACTTGCCCACCCGCACTGCTTCGCGAATCACCTTCACCGGATCTTTATAATACTCGAAGGTGGTAACAAAGGCAAGGGCGTCAAAACTGTGATCCTTAAAGGGCATGTGATGGGAATCGGCCAGCACCAGGTCGCCATCAAAGAGGTGCACCCCTTGTCCCAGCATAAAGGGTGAAATATCACCCCCGGTAGCTTCAATGCCGATTTCATGCCACCAGCGGGTAAAGCGGGTGGTACCACAGCCAAATTCCAGCAGGTTTTTCACCCGCTTGTCACGGCTGATCAGCTGTTCCAGGGTTTTCTTTTGCCATACTTCCTGGCGCTTATAAGGTCCTTCGTAGTACTGTTCGTAATGATCGGTATCGTCGCGGTTAAAAAACCATTCCTTACGACCCTGCCAATTGCGCAGTTCGCCGGTGGCCAGGTCAAACTTCTGCTTTTTGTCAATATTGCTCATGTGTCAACTTTTTAAAGCTGACCCGTTGAATGCCTTTGAAAATTGAGGATGAAAATAGACGTGATGCTACAGTTCCCTACGCTGGCATTATCCAGATCAGGTGACGGGTATAATCTCAGCCCTGCCATTTGGCAGAGCACCCCGATGTAATTTATGTGGATACAAAGGTAAGCGGAGAGCGGCGGCTTTGCAATTTTGGCAGATATGCTAAAAAATTTCTTGCCACTTCAAACCACCATAGCTTTCCCTTCGTTTATTAATTGGCTGAAACTTACCGTCTGACAACCTGCAAATTGCGGTATTTGTCATTCTATAAGTTCTGGTATGTTTATTGGAATTACTTTTGCAATCCTTTTCCCTAGATATGATTTCGGAACTCCTTCACACTTTTTTGATCAGCATCTCGCCCTTTGGGGAAGCCCGGGTGGGTATTCCCTATGCCATCGTACAGGACATCCCCCCCTTAATGGCTTTTACGGTAGGGTTGGCGGCAAACCTGTTGGTGTATCCGATCTTTAAGTGGCTACTCGATAATTTCGATGCCAAGCTGTGGCGCTTCCGTCCTTATAAAAAGCAGAGCATTAAGCTGGCACGCCGGGCCAAAAGCGGCGTTGGCACCAGCATTCAGAAGTATGGCTTTTGGGGGTTGATGATCTTTGTAATGATCCCGCTACCGGTAACCGGCGCTTATATGGGTACTATTGCCTCCCACATCTTTAAGATTCGCCGCCGCAAAGCCTTTCTGGCAATCAGCATTGGCGTGATCATCTCCTGCTCCATTATCGCCTTTGGCAGCTACTTTGGCAAGATGGGGGTGGAAATGATCTGATCAAGGCACTCGCCGCCAGGCCAGGCGCCTAAATTTCATAATCCTTAGCCCAGTTTGCCTTTTCCTCTTCGGTCCAGAGGCCCGGGAAAAATTTGCGTTGCTGGTATTTGGGATGCAGGTATTTTTTCCACTTGCTACCACCGGTAGCGGCCTTGTTTTCACCCTTGCTGTCGAGGTAGTGGGCGGCGGTGCGCAGATGTACCAGTGGCCATTCGATGTTGTAAAGGCGGTCAAATTCGCGCAACATCTCCCGGGTTTCCTCACTGATTTCAGGCAGTGCCATTACCTTGTCTTCGAGAGTGTGACCCTTCATTTCACTGGCCAGACGCTTCATTTCGCCTTCATACTTATCGCAAAACAGTTTCAGGGTAAGAGTGGCCTCCTGCGTTTCGCGGTTCAGCCCGGCATCTTTCCAGTAAAGGTTCTCGAAGTAATCATCGAGATCGGGCTCCGCTGGCAGGCGCTGCTTGCCAGGCTCATTGATGAGGTTTGATACGGCCGTACAGCGCAACTCAATAAAGCGGAAGCTGGCCGTTTGAAAACCACTGGCTGGCGCCAGGGCCTTGCGGAAGGTGTTGTAGTCGTCGTAATCCATACCGGCACGCATTACATCAAAGGAGGTAATCAGCATGCGGGTGTAGCGATTGATGCGATTTACCTTTTCGCGCAATACGGCCTCACTTACTTCCACCGGGCCGGTGATCTGACGCAGCTCATGCAACACCAGTTCCTGCATCAGTTCGGTAACCTGGTGATAAATAATAAAGATCTTTTCGTCGGCAAAGTCGGTACGGGGGCGTTGCAGTGACAGCAGGGTTTCCACCTGAATATAATCCCAATAGGTGAGGGGCTTGCTAAGCAGGAGTCCTTCAAAATAGGTGGTGGGGTTTTCGCCCAGTTGCTTGTATTTATCTTCTATTTGTTGCTGAAGGTCAGTCATGGATATTTTTTGAGGGGTTGTGCTTTAATAATTTTAAGGAGGCGCTTAAATGGTTTTGCGGCTGGGGTGTGAGCGCAGGTGCTCGAGTTTATAGTAGAACATTGTAGCCATATTGGTGGCCCGCGCTTTCGCTTCTTCGGCCTTATCGCCGCTAAAAAACTGATCTACCGTTTCTGTAAACAGGCTCAGCCAGCTTTCAAAGTGCTCCTTCTGTAAGGGCATTTGCGCATGAGGTGGAAAGGGACGGCCGCTGTAGCTATGCTCATCGAGCAATACCGTTTGCCAGAAGCGATACATTTTAGCCAGGTGGGCCGGCCAGTTGTCTTTGATTACACCAATAAATATGGGCCCGATCAGCGGGTTGCGTTGTACCTTCTGGTAAAAGCTGTCCACCAGCAATTTTATATCCTCAAGGGTGCGGATATCCTCCTTCATGCTTTTGCTTTTATTAATTGATAATTCGCAGGCGTACCAGTTTGTCATCAAGCTGATCCGACATCTCCATTAAGGTGGTGTTTTCCAGCATTATGCGCAGATCTTCCCGGATTGCCTTGAATTTCCAATGCAGGGGACAGGGATTGGTCTCTGAGCATTCACTCAAACCCAGGCCACAGCCCCGGTAAATATCATCGCCATCAATTGCTGCTACTATGCCGGCCAGGGGAATTTTATCAGCACTCATAGCCAGGCTGAAACCCCCGGTTGGCCCTTTCAGGGATTGCAGAATACCCTTTTTACCCAACTGCTGCAGGATTTTCGCAGTGAAGGCCTCCGGCGAATCAATCGCTTCGGCGATGGCCTTGAGGCTGACCCGCTCTTTTTCGCCGGCAATATAGATGCAGGCTCTTATTCCGTATTCACAAGCTTTTGAAAACATGATATTTTTCTAAGAGGCAAAAATAAGGGAGATTTTAATTAAGGAGCAAAATGTCGGAAATAACTTAACTTATTATTTCGTCAAGCCTTACATCATGGGCATCCACGGGAATTTTCTCCAGTACCTGAAAAGGGTAGGCTACCCCCACTTTGTAAGCTTCGGGGTGGTCTTTGAGAAAGTTGTCGTAGTAACCGGCACCATAACCGAGGCGATTGCCGTGATGATCAAAGGCCAGGCCGGGAACGATGATCAAATCATAACGGCCATCGAAAACCTGAGAGCCGGCGGGATGGCGGGTGCCGAAAATACCTTCCTCCAACTCATTAGTGGATTTTAAAACCAGGTGCTCGAGCTTGCGCTTGGGCAATGACTTGGGTGTGACCACCGTAACCTCTGCCTGAAGGAGATATTCAATTACCGGCCAGATGTCCACTTCGCTGCCCATAGGCAGGTAGCTGTGTACTGCCTTTGGTTTTATGGTAGCAATGAGCTCCAGCAATTCCGCTACAATTTTTTCATTGCCACCTCGCTTCGCTCCCACTGCCTGTTGATCGCGGCGTTGTCGCATCACTGTGCGCAATTCCTTTTTACTCTGTATTCCCATCTTCATCTTCTGACAAATCTAAATCATCTTCACTGGAACCTTTAAGCAGGGAGCTAAAGTGCAGGGGGTAATGGCTGTCAACTATCTGGCGACCCTTGTAAGCTAGTTCATGGTAAGGCTTATTAAACTTTAGAAGAGCATATTCCTTCCGGAGCGCATCAATGGCTGAATGGGCGGAGGCAAGGGTGCGGATATAACGATCGTAGGGCTGATCGGCCTTAAAAACATACCGAATATTTCGGGAAGGATGGTCCCTCAGTAATGCTTTGAATTCATTTGTGAGCAATGAGCGTGGGGTGCCTGCACTAATTTTTAAAACTTTCTTCGTTAGGGATGATTGCTGTTGATGAGGAGCCGGAAGAAAGGTGCCAGGAGGGGGAGGTGGCACGCTCTCATCTTCAAAAGTGCTTCCATGGTAGTGTAGCCGCTCTTCAATCCCCAGATTCCGGTAGTAGCGAATGTCGTACTCGGGAAACTCGGGCGTCACCATATAATAGACTT
>CAZUCA010000033.1:35524-36342 GCA_964619125.1 uncultured Owenweeksia sp.
ATCTTCTCCTCAAAGCCCAATTCCACCTGGTGATCGATGAAGAGTGAAACAGACAGATCGAACTTTTCATACTCATTGTATTGTGAGCGGAATTCGCCCAAATTTGCGGGTAAGTTTACTGTCGTGAGAGGTTCCCTGCCGAGGAAGAGCTTGTACTTAAAATTATAATTGTTCTGATTTTCTACAATGACCAGGTCAATATTGCGCCGGCGTTGATTGATATAACGGTAGGAAGAAGATACCGGTAGACAGAAGTCATAGCGATCATAGATGCTTTTCTGCTTATAATTTTCTGCAAAGGTGGACTGATCAACAAAATTGACTTTCGATAATGCAAAGGACAGCACAGATACGATAACTCCTGCCAGTAGAAACCATCTGATGCTTTGGCGGGGAAAGAGCTGTCTGAAGGAGGTCCAACTCTGCAAGAACAGGACAATCAATATCAGATAAAACAGGTGGCGGTAGCCAGGGTAGAACTCCATTATAAAATGTCCGCCCCACAAGCTATATCCAAATATCGCCCAAAAGGCAAAGGCCATTTTTGAGAACCAGCTCAAAAAATACCAATTCATAAACCATTGATCATTGACGATCCGGATCTTGAAAAGACGACCCCGACCAAAGAAGTCTTTCTTAGTATTTAGCCAGTGGGTAATGCAAAAGGACTGCCCGAGTAATATCGCAATAGCAGCCAGGAAAAAATTATAAAAGCTTATGGCCGATGGGCTGAGATCCCAGAAGAATTCAGGTCGACTCCCGCTTAGAGCTCTACAGATATCTCTAAGAACGTACAATAAACCGTAAAAGCTGATAGC
>CAZUCA010000034.1:0-34872 GCA_964619125.1 uncultured Owenweeksia sp.
TTTTGCCCGTCCACCTCTACGGCATGCCCGCCAATATGGACGAAATCATGGCCGTGGCCAAAAAGTACAATCTGCCGGTAATCGAGGATGCGGCTGAGTCGCTGGGATCCACCTACAAGGGTACCCACACCGGTAGCATCGGCAAGATGGGCATCTACTCCTTCAATGGTAATAAGATCATCACCACCAGCGGTGGCGGTGCCCTGGTGTCGGAAGATGAGGCGCTGATTCAGAAGGCCCGTTTCCTTGCTACCCAGGCGCGCGATGACGCGCCCCATTACCAGCATTCATACGTCGGCTACAACTACCGCCTCAGCAATGTGTTGGCCGGTATTGGCCGCGGACAAATGCAAGTACTGCCTAAGCGGGTAGAGCAGCGCCGTGCCAATTTTGAGCGCTACCGCCGCTACTTTCAAAAGTGGAATGAGCAGGGCTTCGACATTCGCTTCCAGGAAGAGCAGGAGGGGAGTTTCTCCAACCGCTGGCTGAGTTGCATTCTTATTGATCCCGACCAAAATAAAGGTCTTACCCGCGAAGATATGCGCCTGGCCCTGGAGGTGGAAAACATTGAGGCTCGCCCCTTATGGAAGCCGATGCACCTGCAACCGGTGTTTGAGCAGTATCCATTTTTTGGTGACGGCACCTCTGAGCACCTTTTTGATATTGGCCTCTGCCTGCCCTCGGGCTCTAACCTCCGTGAGGATGACTTCGAGCGTATTTTTGCGGTGCTGGATAAGTTGTTTCGTGGAGTGGATTAGTGAATTAGTGGAATAGTAGAGTAGTTTATCGGTTTATAGAGTTTATTAAGTGGGGAGGGTATTGGCCTAATCTCTTAAACTGCTTCTTATGTACTTCCCACCTCGAACTTGAGCATCCGTTTTTTGATAGAACGCGGATGGCGCGGATTGTACTGATGCGCACAGATATTAGAGCCTGAGCCTAATACCTAATACCTGCTACCTAATACCATTCGTATTTCGTACTTCTAACTTCGTACTTGCCCATTGGTGGATTAGTTTATTAGTTGTATAGAGTTTATAAAAGTGGGGAGGGGGTGTCGCTTCGTACTTCGTGCTTCGAACTTCGTACTTGGAACGCCGATGTCACGGGTTGCACTGATTTCCGCGGATTTCATTTTCATGCATTTTCCACTTCTAACTTCTAACTTCCGACTTCTAACTTCCGATTTCTGACTTCCGACTTCTAACTTCGTACTTCCCCATGGAACGCGGATGACGCGGATTGTGCTGACTGCCGCTGATTTGGAGCTGCTTCCTAACCTGCAGCCAGGTTCCTGATTCACCCGGCCATTTCGTATTTCGTGCTTCGTATTTCGTACTTCTAACTTCGTATTTCCAGCTTCGAACTGCCAGCTTCCGGTCCTTCCCTTCTTTCTTCCCTCATTCTGTCAGAATTGAATTACAGAAATCTTTCTCAATTTGAGAGAAGCGCTTTATTTCTAAAAAAAATATCGACTATTAATCCAAAACCGTCGTTTTCTCGTTTATCCTTGTGTAGCCTAATGTATTGAAAGTCATTTGTTCGCGATTGGAGCTTAGGGGAGATTTGTTTTAATCCTTAATTATAAAAATAACGGCATTGCTAATAACTTTTATGTTATTTTTGGTGCCGCCAATTTGAAACCTATGCTACGAAAACTCCTCTACCAGTATACGGATCGCTATTTGGCAAGGTGGGTGGTCTTCGCCTTTGACCTTACAGCGGTTCTGCTCTCATACGGCCTGGCCGTAATGATGAGGTTCAATTTTGATCTTACTGCTTCCGCCAGTGCTACTGCCTTACAGAAGGTGGGCCTCGTGGTTTTTGTATATGCCGCCGGCTTTGTGCTTACCCGCTCTTATGCCGGTATTATCCGCCACACCAGTATTGAAGATGCGATTAATGTCTTTAAGGGTTCCCTTTTAGCTTTAGTGGTTTTAGTGGGCTTGTCACTGGCCCATGATGTTATCAGTCCCGCTACCGAAAATGCCTTTTTTGTGGCCCGTTCAGTACTGCTGATCCATTTTCTGGCTACCCTCTTTATTCTGATTAGCTTCCGCCTCGGTGTGAAAGCTGCTTTTGAGGCCGTGCAATCAAGAAAGCATTTGGGAAGCACCAAGGTGCTTATTTACGGTGCCGGCTCCAGTGGCCAGGCTACCATGAAAGCCCTGCAAAAGGACGTCTCCCGTGATTTTACCGTGATCGGCTTTATTGACGACAACCCCTACAAACTCAAGAAAAGGGTGGAGGGAACCCCCGTTTATTCCCGTAAAAAAGCCCTGACCGAAGAATTTATTGACCGGCATCAGCCCGAGCACCTGATTATTGCGGTGCAAAATGAGTTGCCGGCCCGCCGTAAACAGGCCATCGTAGACCGGGCCCTCGAACTGGGGATGGAAGTGAAAATGGTACCCCCTCTCGAATCGTGGATCCATGGTGAACTTTCCTCCAAGCAAATTAAGCCGGTAAAAATTGAGGACCTGCTGGAGCGTGAGCCCATTGTGCTGGACAATGTCAATATTTCCCGCGAGGTGGCCGGTAAAACTATCCTGGTAACGGGAGCAGCTGGTTCTATCGGTAGTGAAATTGCCCGCCAGCTTATTCATTACAAGCCCAAAAAAGTGGTGCTGCTTGATCAGGCGGAATCCCCTCTTTACAACCTGCAGATTGAGTTGCTGGAAAAATATCCCCACCAGGTAAAGTATACCGAGATGGTAATTGGCGACGTCACCAATTATGATCGTATGAATAAGGTATTCAACAGCTTTGATATCGACCTGGTATACCATGCCGCCGCCTACAAGCACGTGCCTTTGATGGAAGATAACCCCTATGAGGCCATGGCCGTGAATGTGTACGGTACCAAAAATATCGCCGACCTATCGGTGGAATACGGGGTGGAAAAGTTTGTAATGGTAAGTACCGATAAAGCGGTAAACCCCACCAACGTAATGGGCGCCTCCAAGCGTTGCGCCGAGATTTATACCCAGTCGCTCGGCCAAAAGGCCAGGGTGAAAACCCAGTTTATCATTACCCGCTTTGGCAATGTGCTCGGATCTAACGGCTCGGTGATTCCGCTCTTCAAAAAACAAATTGAGCGCGGTGGTCCCCTTACCATAACCGACAAGCGTATTACCCGCTATTTTATGACTATCCCCGAAGCTTGTAACCTGGTGCTGGAAGCCGGTGCCATGGGTAATGGCGGTGAGATATTTGTATTTGATATGGGTGAGTCGGTGCGGATTTATGATCTCGCTAAAAAGATGGTGAAACTGTCTGGCCTGGAGCTCAATCGCGATATTGAGATTAAGGAAGTAGGACTGCGCCCGGGAGAGAAACTCTACGAGGAACTGCTGGCGGTTAAGGAAAACACCAAGCATACCCACCATCCCAAGATTCTTATTGCCGATGTGTACCATCATAAGTATGAAGAGGTGCAGGAGCAGCTGGAGCAACTGGCAAAGTGCATCAGCACCGGTGAAAACCTGCGCATGGTAGGCTGTCTCAAGAAGATTGTACCTGAGTTTATCAGCAATAATTCGATCTTTGCCAGCCTCGATATGAAGAAGATTGTGAATGAATAAATGGCTTCCCGGCTGTCTTTTACTTTTTTGCTCCCTCTCTCTCAGTGGCCAGTACCAGTACCAACGCCTCAATAATGTAAGGGAACTGCGCTATGCTGCGCCCCTTTTCGATACCAGCGTAGATTTCCACAGCTCCATCAGGCCTTTCGACCGCTGGCAGGTAGATAGCCTGGTAGATCCCGATAAATGGCAGCTTGAAAACCGCCTGGGAAAAACCAGCTGGCTGGGCCGCAAGATCTTCGATGAGCACTTAGCCGAGATCAGGGGTAGGGATTACTACATCACTGTTGATCCGGTAGTGAATTTCAGGGGAGCCTTTGATCCCCGCCTGGCGGATGAAGACATTTACTACGTCAATACCCGTGGTTTTAATATCGAGGCCCGCCTGGGTGAAAAAGTTAGCTTTGCCACTTCCTTTCTCGAAAACCAGGCTTTATTCCCTCATTACATTCGCAGCTTCGAAGGGGTGATTCCCGGCCAGGGTAAGGCCCGTCGCTTTGCCAATAATGCCGCCGACTTCGGTATTGCCTCGGGTGAGCTCAGTTTTACCCCCAATAATATTTTCAGTTTCAGCCTGGGGCAGGGCCGTAACTTCTTCGGCGAGGGTCATCGCTCCATGCTCCTGTCCGATGTGGCTTTCAATTATCCTTATTTCCGGATTGAGAGCAGCTTCTGGAAAATAAAATACCTTAACCTCTGGGCTCAATTGTACGACCTGCGTGAGGAGGCCACGGTAGGGGCCGGGCACGCCAAAAAGTTCCTCTCTTCCCACTACCTGAGTATCAATTTCAGCAAGCGCTTTAACCTCAGTTTTTTCGAATCGATAATGGTGGGCGATACTAACCAATTGGCTGGTCCGGATGTGAGCTTCTTTAATCCGGTAATTTTTTACCGCCCGGTAGAGTTTGCCGTGGGCTCACGCCAGGGCAATGCCCTGATGGGGCTCAATGCCTCCTACAAACTGCGCGACGGCCTGCAGGCCTATGGCCAGTTTATTCTCGATGAGTTTTCTATTTCGGCCCTGCTCGAAAGGGAAGGCAGCTGGGTAAACAAATACGGCTGGCAACTGGGACTGAAGCAGTTCCATACTTTGGGGATAGAAGGACTGTTTAGCCGCCTGGAGTACAACGCTGCCCGCCCCTTTACTTACTCCCATCGCGAGGTGCTGACTAATTATGCCCATTACGCTCAACCTTTGGCCCATCCCTGGGGAGCCAATTTTCACGAAGGTATTGCCCAGCTTGTGTGGCAACAACGACGCTGGGAAGTAGAGGCCCGTCTCCACCTTGGAGTTATCGGCCTCGATACCAATGGCAGCGATTATGGTGCCGATCTCTATCGCAGCTACAATCAGCGTGAAAGAGATCTCGGCAATGAGATGGCTCAGGGCCTGCGCTCAAACTATCGCTATCTGTACCTGCGGGGCGCCTGGCTGCTAAATCCTGCCAGTGGCCTGAAACTGGAAGCCGGGCTGCGCTGGCGTAAACTGGGGGAGACTGTTGATTTGGCTACCCAACCGCTCACCAGCGGCGAGTCACTGTACCTGTTTTTCGGATTGCGCACAGAATTCTTTAACCGCTATTACGACTTTTAAGCATGTGGCAGGAGTTTAAACCAACCATATTTTTTCTGATCCGCTTTTTTGTGATCTACTTTGGCTTCTCCGCCCTCTATGGTTACTTTATCCGGCATTATGATATGGCGGAACCGCCTGCTACCGATCCCATTACCCGCTTGGTGACTTATAACTGCGCCAACACTTTTGGCTGGCTGGGCTATGAACCGGCAGTGGTGCGAAACGATCATCTCAATGCTGAGGTAATGCCCGAGCAAACCTACGATAGCCTTTGGCTGGACGATAACTATGCCGTGTCCATTGAGGAGGGATGTAATGGCATCAACATTATGATCGTTTTCATGGCCTTTGTGGTGGCAATAGGGGGGCGCTTGCCCAATATGCTCTTGTTTATTCCGGCCGGCTTGATCTTTATTCACCTGGCCAATATTCTGCGCTTGCTCCTGCTGAGCCTGCTCAATGTGGAGTGGGGCGGCCGTGCCTTCCACTTTTTTCATAAATATGGTTTTACGGCTGTGCTTTACCTGGCTATCCTTATCCTCTGGTACCTTTGGGTAAGTCGCTACAGTGGTAAGAACATCTCCTTAAAGTCAAAGGGTTGAGCGGGCAGCGCTGGTTTTATTTGTGGGTAGGGGCAGCGGGCCTTTTCCTGGTCTATTTTTTTCAGAATTACCTCGACTTCTACTCGCTGCTTCAGCTTAAGGCTCCGCGTGAACTCAATTACCAGGCCTCTTTTCAGGAAGTGGAGTACTCCCCCTTTATCCTCAATAAGGCCCTGCGCTATCTCTGCAACGATCTCTTTTCCATCGCCCTGATTTTTGCCATTTTCGGCGAGCGCAAGTACGTGCGCTTTGCAGTGTGGGTGATGCTGTTCGGGCTTTTGGTACTGCTTCCCATTTACCTGCTGCTATACCTTAGCCAGCCAGAGGGTTTCAGCAGTATGCTTTCGCACCTCCACCGGGTGGTGATGAACCCGGTGCTGATGCTCCTGCTGATTCCGGCCTTCTTCGCTCAGCGTTATGCAGTCAGTAATTAGAGCAAAAAGCTAACAACTCACTGCTAATAGCTAAAGGCTCACAGCTCACAGCTCACCACTTCCAATTTCGCATTTCCAACTTCCGACGTCGGCCTGGTATTTCGTACTTCGTACTTCCCACTTCCAACTTCGTACTTCCAACCTCGCACTTCCAACCTCGCACTTCCAACTTCCTACTTCTAACTACCATCCTATTTCCCTACATTTGAGTTTCTGCTACTCTTGAGTTTTAGTAATTTCCACCAATGATCGAATTAAGTGGGGTTAAAAAGCAGTACCGCACCGGCGGCAAGCCTTTGCAGGTATTAAAGGGTATTGATTTGCATATTGCCGAGGGCGAGTTTGTATCAATTATGGGGTCTTCCGGTTCCGGAAAATCCACCCTGCTCAATATTCTGGGGATGCTGGATGGGTATGACGAAGGCGAGTATCGCCTCGATGGCACTTTGATCCGCGATCTCAATGAAACTAAAGCTGCCCGTTACCGCAGTCGCTTCCTCGGTTTTGTTTTTCAGTCTTTCAATCTTATCGGTTTTAAAACCGCCCTCGAAAACGTGGCCCTGCCGCTTTACTACCAACAGGTACCCCGGCGCAAGCGCAATGAACTGGCCCTGCAGTATCTCGATAAGGTAGGCCTTATGGATTGGGCAGATCACTTGCCCGGTGAGCTGTCAGGCGGGCAGAAGCAAAGGGTGGCTATTGCCAGGGCGCTGATAAGCCAACCCAAGGTGCTGCTGGCCGATGAGCCCACCGGTGCCCTCGATACCCAAACCTCTTACGAGGTGATGAAGATCATCAAGGCGATAAATGAGGAGGAGAACATCACCATTGTTTTGGTAACGCATGAGCACGATATCGCGGAGATGACCGATCGCAGCATCCATATCCGCGATGGACTGATAGAAAACCCGCTGCCCAAGGCAAGTCTGCCCCTCGATAAATAGATGCCGCATGATGACCTACTTTCTGATACCTAATACGCACTTCTGATAAACCATGTTTGACCTCGATAAATGGCAGGAAATACTGATCACCATCCGCAAGAATAAACTGCGGACTTTCCTGACGGGCTTTAGTGTAGCCTGGGGAATAATGATGCTGGTGATTCTCTTAGCCGCCGGCCAGGGATTGCTCAATGGGGTTAAGGGCACTTTTGTGGATGATGCTGCCAATACCCTTTTTATTACGCCCGGAAATACTTCGATGGCCTATCAGGGCTATCAGCCCAACCGACCGGTGATATTTCAGAATGATGAACTGGACTATTTGACCACTGAGTACCCGGATATTGAGCGCTTCAGCGGCCGCAAAAATTTCTACGGTGCCGAGGTGACCTGGGGTCGCGAGGGCGGCACTTTTAACATCCGGGGGGTGCATCCCGATCATTCCTATATGGAGCGCACCCAGATCAGCCGCGGCCGTTTTATCAATAGTCGTGATATTGAGGACTTTCGCAAGGTGGCCGTGATCGGGCGTAAGGTGGTGGAGCAGATATTTAAAGAGACCGATCCCATTGGTAAGTATATAGCGGTAAACGGTGTTTTGGTGGAGGTGATAGGCACTTATACCGACGAGGGCAGTGAGTATGAGGAACAGAATATATACCTGCCGGTAAATGTGGCCCAGCGGGCCTTGAGCCGGACGCCCAATGTGCTGTCGCAAATGCTGTTGGCCTATGATGAGGATTATAATGTGAAAGAGGCAATAGCCTTTAAGGAGCAGGTGAGTTATGATTTGATGAGTCGCCTTAAAATTCATCCCGATGATCGCAGTGCCATGCGGATCTGGAGTCCGCTGGAAGCCATGAGCGAGGTGCTGGGAGTAATAACCGGCATTAATATTTTTGTGTGGGTAATAGGCCTGGGTACCATCATCGCCGGTATAGTAGGGGTAAGCAATATTATGATGATAGTGGTAAAGGAGCGCACCCGCGAAATCGGCGTGCGTAAGGCCCTGGGTGCTACCCCGGCTTCCATTATCAGTCTCATTATCCAGGAGGCGGTGGTAATTACCGCCTTTTCGGGCTATATAGGCCTGCTGCTGGGCTTGGTATTGGTAGAGTCGGTGAGCGAGCAGCTGAACCACGAGTATTTTAAAAACCCCCAGATCAATTTTGAAATAGCCCTGCTCACCCTCGGTATCCTGGTGCTGGCCGGAGCGCTGGCTGGATTTATCCCCGCCCGCAATGCCGCCATGATTAAACCCATTGAAGCCCTGCGGGATGAATAAAAAAGGGAACGCTAAATATTCATAGCTAAACACTAAGTTTTAATACGCACAACTACCTATGGACCGCGATCAATGGCAGGAAATATTAACCGTACTGGGACGCAATAAGCTGCGCACCTTCCTCACTGCTTTCGGGGTGTTTTGGGGCATATTTATGCTGGTGATCATGCTGGGAAGTGGTAAAGGCCTCGAAAATGGCACTATCGCCAGCATGGGAGGCTCGGCCACCAACAGTGTTTATATGTGGACGCAGCAGACCAGTATGCCTTATCAGGGTTTTAAGCGGGGTCGTACTTTCAATATTAAGATGGCTGATGTGGAGGCTATCCGCAACGAAATTCCTGAGATTGAAATAATATCGGCCCGTTGCCAGTCAGGGGGCTACCGGGGCAGTAGCAATGTGATGCGCGGCACCAAGGTGGGCGCTTTCAATATTTATGGTGATATGCCTGAGTACCTCGAGATCGATCCGGTGAATATTATAGAGGGGCGCTTTATTAATCAACGCGACCTCAGGGAGAAGAGAAAGCTGTGCATAATCGGGGAGGAGGTTTATAAAACCCTGTACCAGGAAGGGGAGCAGGCGCTTGGTACTTATCTCAAGGCGCAGGGAGTTAATTTTAAGGTGGTAGGGGTATTCAGAAGTAACAGCAGCAATCCCGAACGGGCAGAAGATCAGGAAAAGGCCATCTTTATTCCTTTAACCACTTTTCAGCAGGCCTATAATTATGGTGACATCGTAGGTTGGCTGAGCTTTACCGGCAGGGATGACGTTCCGGCCAGTGAGGTGGAGGAGCGGGCAGCCGCCCTTATCCGGCAGCGGCATAAAGTGCACCCCGATGATCCGCGCGCCGTAGGAAGCTGGAATGCGGAAGAAGAATACAATAACCTGGTGAGCCTAATGTCGGGTATCCGCCTCTTGTCCCTCATTGTGGGCAGCCTCACTCTGCTGGCTGGCGCCATTGGCGTGAGCAATATTATGCTGGTAATTGTAAAGGAGCGTACGCGCGAGTTTGGCACCCGGCGTGCCCTCGGCGCTCCACCATGGGCCATCATGAAACAGGTGGTGCTGGAATCGGTATTTCTTACCCTGCTGGCTGGTATCATTGGCATCATGGCCGGGGTATGGTTACTGGAAGCTGTGGCCGCCTTAATGAATCAGTTTGCCGAGGGCGAGGGAGGCTTTTTTCGCAATCCCGGCGTGGACCTCGGTGTTGTTTTAATGTCCTTGTTAATTTTAGTGCTGGCCGGTATTCTGGCCGGCATCATTCCTGCCAGGCGGGCGGTAGCTGTCCGTCCGGTGGAAGCATTGCGATATGAATAGAAACCTAAACATAACTTGACCAGATGAAACGCTTTATTGGCATCAGCATCGCTATTATCCTGCTTGCGGGATTGTTTTACACCCTTTTTGTGCTGTGGAAGCGCAACCAGAAGGATCCGGTGGTATACACCACGGAGAAGCCCTATTACTCCGATATTGTAAACAAGGCGGTAGCGACCGGCAGCATTATTCCCCGCGAGGAGGTGGAAATTAAGCCCCAGGTGAGTGGAATTATTAAGGAACTGTACGTAGAGGCCGGCGACCAGGTGGAGGTAAACCAAGCCATCGCCCGTATCCAGATAATACCTGATATGGTGGCACTCAACAACGCCGAAAACCGCGTGGAAATGGCCAGCCTGGCCCTCGATAATGCCCAGCGCGACTATCAGCGCAATAAGGATCTCTATGATAAAAAAGTGATCAGTGCCAGTGAGTACCAGGGTTTTGAACTTTCCTATAAAAATGCACGGCAGGAACTACAGGCAGCGCGTGACAATCTCCAGATTATCAGGGAGGGAGCCAGTAAGAAGGCGGGCAAGGAAAGCCTCAATATTGTGAAGGCCACCATTGCCGGGATGGTGCTCGATGTACCGGTGAAGGTGGGCAACCAGGTGATAGAAAGCAACACCTTTAACGAGGGGACCACCATTGCCAGTGTGGCCAATATGCGTGACCTCATTTTTGAAGGTAAGATTGACGAATCAGAAGTGGGGAAGATAAAGGAGGGCATGCCCATTGTGCTCACGGTCGGCGCCATTGAAAACCGCAGCTTTGATGCCGCGCTCGAGTATATCTCGCCCAAGGGGGTGGAGGAAAACGGCGCCATCCAGTTTGTGATAAAGGCGCGGGTAAAGCTCGACTCCTCTGACTTTATCAGGGCCGGTTACAGTGCCAACGCCGATATCGTGCTGGCGCGGAAAGACAGCGTGCTGGCCATAGACGAAAAGCTGGTTCAGTATGATGAACAGGATCCCTTTGTGGAAGTAAAGACCGGCGAGCAGCAGTTTGAAAGGCGCAAGGTGGATCTGGGCCTGTCTGATGGCATTACCGTGGAGGTGGTGGAAGGAGTGGCTCAGGAGGACGAGCTTAAAGTGTGGAACCAGGCCGGCTGATCTCCCTGTGCATTTGCAATCGTAGCCGCTGGTAAACAAGCCGTCACCGCTTGCTTTCGGTGGTCAGACCAAATCCAGCTGGCCCGGCTATTTAACCCGCTTAAACAAATTTCGTTTTGAAGTGTAAGATGGATAGCTATATTTGCAACTCATTGTTTAAACATCAAAATATTATTGTACTATGAAAAACCTCGGAAAATTCTTCGCCATAGCGGCGATCAGTACGGCGGTAGTAGCTTGTAACAACGCTCCCGAAGCGGATGTGGAAGCTAAAGAAGCCGTGGAAGTTGATGAAAAGCAGACGGCTGACGCTAATGCCACTTACGTATTGGATACCGAAGGGGATGAGATTATGTGGGTAGGTTATAAAACCTACGCCGATCGCAGCCACAACGGTGCCCTGCAGGTAAAGGAGGGCGAGTTTAAAACCGCCGATGGCGAGATTGTCGGTGGTAAATTTGTTATCGATATGAATGCCATCAGCAATGAAGACCTGCCCGAAGAAGGGGAGTTCAACAAGGAAAAACTGATTGGTCACCTGAAGAGTGAAGACTTTTTTCATACCGAGCAGTATCCTACCGCCACTTTTGAAATCACCGCGGTAAAAGAAGCTCCGGCTGATAATGAGGATGGTGCTACCCATATGGTGAGCGGAAACCTTACCATGCGCGGCAACACCAAAAACATAACTATTCCTGCCATGATTGAAATGGAAGGGGATGAGATTGAGGTGGAAACCCCCGAGTTTGTGATTGACCGCACCAACTGGGAGGTGATGTATGGCTCCAAAAACCTGGAGGGCCTGGCCAAGGATCAGCTGATTGATAACAATATTAAGCTGAGACTCGACCTCACCGCAAAAAAATCCTGATCAGCAGGATATTTGGTTGACAAGAAGAGCCTCGCAATTGCGGGGCTTTTTTTATTTTTAAGAGTCAACCAAAGCCAAACAACCATGCCTTATTCAACAAACGGAGGCATCAAATCCTGGGCGGAAGACGATCGTCCCCGCGAAAAGCTACTGCTAAAAGGTAAGGCTGCCCTTTCCGACGCCGAATTGATTGCCATTTTGCTGGGCAGTGGCAGCCGCAACGAAACGGCGGTGGATCTGGCCAAGCGCATCCTGGCGGCAGCCCAATACAATCTCAATGAGTTGGGACGTTTTGAGGTGAACGCCCTCAGGCAGTTTAAGGGAGTAGGGGAGGCCAAGGCCATTGGCATTATCACTGCCCTTGAGCTGGGTAAGCGTCGGCGTCAGAGTGAGGCCCTCGAGCGCAAAAAAGTGGTGAGTAGCGCCCAGGCCTTTGAAGTACTGCAACCGCTGATCGGTGATTTGCCCCATGAGGAGTTTTGGGGGGTGTTTCTCAGCACCAGCAACCGCATACTTACCACCCGCTGTATCAGCAAAGGCGGTTTTACCGGCACTATGGCCGATGTGCGCATGGTGTTTAAGGAGGCCCTGCTGCTCAATGCCACCGCCCTGGTACTGGCCCACAACCACCCTTCCCAGTCACTTAAGCCCAGCCATCCCGACCGGCTGCTGACCAAAAAAATGGCGGAGGCCGGCCAGCTCATGGATATTAAGCTGATGGATCATCTAATCATTAGTGAGCATGGCTACTACAGCTTTGCCGATGAAGGCCAGCTTTAGCATCAGACCCTTAAAACAAGTACGCGCAAGCACTCAGGGCTCAGAGCTAACAGCTAATTGCTCAAAGCTAATTGCACACTACCGCTACTACTCCCTACTAATTCTATATTTGCCTCATGCTATTGGTATACGCCGAGAAAATTACGCCCCGCTTTCGCTACATCTCCAAATTGATTATGCGGGATTTGCTGGGGATTGAGTTTCGCTTCACCACCAATGAAGAGGAATACATCCAGGCTACCCTGCCTAAAATAAATTACAGCCGCAACCCCATCCAAAGTGGTCTTTATATTCAGTCGGCCAACCTGCTTTTTGAAACTGACATTTTTGAGCAGGAATTTCAGCTGGGCCAGTATGAGAATACCAAGGTGTTTTTTCTATCGGGCCGGCTCAGTGCCCTGCCTTTTGATCCTTTTGCCGCCTCTTTTTACCTGGTAAGCCGATATGAGGAGTACATTCCTTTTATTGCCGACAGCCATGGCCGTTTTGCGGCCGAGGAAAGCTTTATGTATAAGCAGGGTGTTTTGCATCTGCCACTGGTGAATATTTATGCTGGTTTTCTCAGCGATGCCCTTAAATCGCTGTACCCCGGTTTCACCACCCAGCAGCCCAATTATCGCTTTTACGCCTCGGTTGACATCGACAATGCTTACGCCTATCTGGGCAAGGGCCTGGTAAGAACGGCCGGAGCCTATGTAAAGGATTTTTTCAACCTGCGCTTCAATGAGATTGCCGACCGTAGCAAAACCTTTTTAGGGATGATTGAAGATCCCTACGAGACTTTTGATTTTCAGCTGGCCATGCAGGAGAAATATGGTTACAACAGCCTCTACTTTGTGCTTTTTTCGCGCCTGGGCCAATACGACCGCAGCCTGACCCTCCACAGTTCCCTACTGCATAAGTATATCAAGGGGATCAACGACTACTGCGAGGTAGGCCTGCATCCCTCTTACCGCAGTAATGAATCGCTCAAGATTATGGAGGAGGAGCTTTACCGCCTTGAGGATGTGCTCAATACCGATGTTACCAAAAGCCGCCAGCACTTCCTTAAGCTGAGCTTTCCCGAAACCTACCGCAATCTGATTGACCTGGAGATAACCGATGATTATTCCATGGGCTTTGCTTCCCAAACCGGCTGGCGCGCCGGCATTTGCACCCCTTTCCGCTTTTATGACCTGGAGCTTGAAACTGAAACTCCGCTTACTGTACACCCCTTTCCGGTGATGGATGGCACCTATATGTACTACCGCAAAACACCACCGGAGGAGGCCATTAAAGAAATAAAGGAGTACATCCGTATTACCCGCCAGTATGGGGGTGAATTTATTCCCGTGTGGCACAACCGGGTTTTCAGCGAGCGCGAACCGGAGTGGAAGGGCTGGAACGCCGTATTTGAAGAAATGGTGAGAACGGCCCTATGATCCGCTATGTAAAGCATCATTTTATTGATCGCGAAAAGTTTGACCACTGTGTGCGCATGGATGGCTTGGGGCTGATGTATGGCTTTAGCTGGTACCTCGATGCGGTTTGTGAAAATTGGGACGCCCTGGTTTTGAATGACTATGACGCAGTGTGGCCCTTGCCGGTGCGTCGCAAATATGGCTTCAGCTATTTCTACCGGCCCTTTGCCGTGCAGCAGCTCGGGATTTTCAGTAAAAAGGAAGTAACGCCCGCTTTATGCGGACGCTTTGTTAAGGCCATGACGGCCCATTGCAGTTTTGCAGACCTCTATCTCAATGAAGGTCAGCAATTTGACCAGAAATTATTTAGTAAGATAAAGGTGACTTTTAACACCAATATGTTGGTAGACCTCGGTAGCTCTTACCGGGGAGTATATAATGCCTTTAAGAGCAACACCCGCCGGAACATAAAAAAGGCAGGGGAGAACAACCTGCAGTTATTTGAGCATGACAGCCCTGCCACCCTGGTAAGGATATTTAAAGAAGAAAGGCAGTCAGAATTGCAGTTGCCGGTCGAATTTTATCGCAATATGGAGAAGGCCATGTACAAGGCGCTTCACAATGGCAGTGGCAAGGTGTGGACGGTTTATGGCGGTCCCAATAGCGTGGTGGCCGGCGCCTTTATTCTGGAATCGGAAAAGCGGCACGTTTTTCTCTTTAGCGCCTTAACCCCCCTGGGGCGTGAACTTAAGGCCATGTTTTACCTGATTAATGAGTACCTTATTTATGAAAGTGCTCATAATAAGACCTTCGATTTTGAAGGCAGCAATAATCCCGGTCTGGCCCGTTTCTACCAGGGCTTTGGGGCCCAAAAAGTTAATTACTGGAACCTGCGCTATAATGGCTTACCCTGGCCGCTGCGCTGGCTGAAAAGGAAATAGCGATGAGCTACAAACATATTTTTTTCGATCTCGATCATACCCTTTGGGATCATGAAACCAATGTATACCACACCTTGCGTGAGCTCTTTGATCACTACCAGCTCGATGCTAAGACCGGTGCCAGCAAGGATGACTTTCATGCCTGCTACCGCCGGGTAAATAACCTGAAGTGGCAGCTGTATGGGGCAGGTAAAATCACTAAGGAAGAGCTGCGCAACAGCCGCTTTTATGATACTTTCAGGGAACTGGGTTTGGATGACCACCCCTTCAGTGTGGAGTTTGAGAGGGTTTTTATTGAAACCTGCCCCCATCAAACCGCCCTTTTGCCGGGTGCGGTGGAGGTACTCGATTACCTGCTGGAGAAAAATTACATACTCCACATCATCACCAATGGCTTTGCGGAGATACAGGATATTAAGCTCAGTAAGAGTGGCCTCAAACCTTACTTTGAACAGGTTGTAACCAGTGATAAAATTGGGGTGAATAAGCCCCACGCCAGGGTTTTTGAGGAATCGATGCGGAGGGCACAAACCAACAGCCGCGAATCACTGATGGTGGGCGATAACCTGGAGGCCGATGTGCTGGGAGCGCAGCGCATTGGTATGGATCAGGTGTTTTACAACCCCGGCGGTATCGTTCATCGTGAAAAGCCCACCTACGAGATCAGTCACCTGGAAGAGTTAAAAGCTATTCTTTAAGCCTTCCCGCCTTCAGGCTGTCCCTGCCCACCAGGCGGTATCTGAAAATGCGATAATCGTATTGCGAGGTGTGCTCATTATAAGTGCCATTGACTTCGGCCTGGATCATTTCCCCCCCTTTAATTTCCGGAAAGCTGTTTTCTCCTTCCTCAGTGGAGGGCGCAAACTGAAAAATTGCCAGGATCTCATCCTGTGGTTTTAACTGATAACTATTGTTGCTATCGATATCCTTAATCTGTAGCACAGCAAGGCGGCTTTCTACCGGTAAAATGCCAATTACCTCCGCCCGTAGCCAGGTGGTATGCAGGCGACGCGCTTTTACATCTGACTGGGCTTTTAAACTACTACCGAGAGACAGGGCCAGAAGGCAAAGGATTAATGCACATTTTTTCATAGGCGGTAAAGCTATTTAAAAAGACTGAAGAGAATAAGTGCCCGCACAGCAGTTTGGGCTTTAAATGTTTTAAGCCGGTTGTCAATTATTTGAGGCACAAATCGTTCCGCTTATAAGGAAATTTATATCACTGACATTTGAAGATTCTATTATATTTACTTTCAGCAAGTTAGCTGCTATATGAAATTACTCTATACCATATCACTGATTTTCTTTACGCTGGCCTGTTCGCGTTATGAAATTGAGACAATTACTGGAAATATGCCCCCTCAGGAGCAGGTGGTTACGGAGGCTATGCGCGAGAGCTATGTCAACCGCCTTTACATTTCACTGGCCGGTCGTAAAGCCTTACCGCTCGAATTTGAGGAGGCCCTGGAAATGCTCGGTGAGGAAGCTGACAGCGCTAGTCGCCACGCGCTGATCAATTCCATTATGTCCATGAAATCCTATAAAACCCAGCTTTTTACCGTGGCCCGGGTCGACTATCTCGAGTCGGTAGATACAGCCCTGATGGCGCGGGATTACCAACAGGCCCTGCAGGCGCTGCAGGTAGCCAGTGGCCAGGAAAAGGAATACCTCCAAAAGCTGGTGGACCGCATAAAACCCCTGCTCGAGGTGGTGGCACAACTGGATTCAGGCACCATCGACCAGATCGAAGTGCACCGCCGCATCATCGACAATCCTTACTACGACCAGATAAATATGGGCACTGAAAATTTTGTGGTGGCTACTTTCCAGCATTTTCTTTTTCGCTATCCCACCCAGGTGGAACTTAGCCAGGCCAGTACTATGGTCGATGGCTTTCCCTCTTCGCTTTTCCTGCAGGCAGGAACCGGGAAAGATGACTTTCTGGACATTTTCCTGAACAGTGACGACTATTTTGAGGGGCAGGTGCGCACCCTCTTTAATAAGTACCTGTTTCGCGATCCCACCACCCCCGAAATGGCTGCGTATACCCACCGTTATGCCAGCGGGCGTAACTATCCGAATCTTCAACTTAGCATCCTTGGCAGCGATGAGTACTTTTTCTAAAAAAATAATAAGCCTGGCTTTACTGGTTTTTACCCTTGCTGCCTGTCAGCGCGAAGTGGTGAAGCAATATGAAGTAGAGGAAATAACGCTCTACTCCAGTGCCAGTGAAAAGCAGAATCTCAAATCACACGACCAGTTTATCTCAATACTCTACACCGATGTATATGGGCAAAGCATAAGCAACGGTGAGATGCAGGCCCTTAAAACCGCCTATACCTCCCTGGGCGATAAGTCACTGGTGATTGAGATTATGATCAAAAGTCTGCTGGCCGACAGCCGGGCCAAAATCCCCAGCCGCGCTGAGATGCTGGCAGATCCTGAGGCTTTCGTGGAGGACAGCTATAAGCGCTTTCTGGTGAGGAAGCCCAGTCCGCAGGAATCCTGGTATTTGCTGAGTGAGATCAATAACAATGAAACGCTGTCACCGCTCGACATTTATTTTGCCATGCTTACCAGTGAAGAATACCGCTACTACTAAACGCTGCTCTATGAACAGGAGAGAATTCATCAAAAAATCGGCCCTTGCCACCGGAGCATTTACCCTTCCCTATGTGCTGCCCGCCGGTCGTCTTTTTGCCCCCACCGGAAGTCGTAAGGTAAATCACGTGGTGTTTTGCCTGATAGCCGGTGGTATCCGCAACTGGGAGAGTGTGCATAAGAATGATGGCAACCTGATGCCTAACCTCCTGAACGGGAGTGAATCGATCAGCAGTGATATTGCCAACAGCATGTCAGCCCTGGGGACCAACCCAATGAGCAGTCCGCTGCAAAATTTTGGCACCCTCTACCGTGAGTTTCGCTACAACCAGGGACCCACCGGTCACTTCAATGGCCATACCACTGCCATTACGGGGCAGTATACCGACAATAGTCTCAGCCTGCTCGACCGCCCGCAGTGGCCCACTATTTTTGAACTTTACCGCAAGCACAACAGCCCCTCTATGTCGGCGCTCAACTCCTGGTGGGTAACCCATACGAATAATTTGTACCCCATTCTCAATTACAGTGAAGATCCGAACTATGGCCCTGCCTTTGGCGCTAACCAGATTTCACCCACCGATTTCTTTTCACCTCAAACCGGTCAGTTTATTGTAAATAAGACCAATTTTCCCGCTGGCAATGAAGCGGTGCGCAAGGATATGCGGCGCTTTTTCAATCAAAATTTTGGCATGCCGATCAGTGAATCGACGGGGGTGAAAAACGCCCCGGAGGATGCAGCCCGCATCGATGCCTGGCTTGACAGTATAATTCAGCGGGGGCTCAACGGTGAATTGGACAACCCCTGGAATGTACCCTCGGGCATGAACGGCGATATGATGAATGTATTCTTTGCTGAAGAAATTCTGAAGGAGTTTAAGCCCGAGCTGATGGTGGTCAATATGTTTGGCGTAGACGTTTGTCATGCCGACTTTAGTTCCTATTGTAACAATCTGCGCCGCGGAGACTGGGCTGTTGGGCATCTCTGGAATACCATCCAGCAAACGCCTGGCCTGGCCAACGACACCATCCTGGTGGTGGCACCTGAGATCGGGCGCAATGAAAATCACAACGGCATTTTTGATGGCAATGGCCGGGGCGCCCTCGATCATACCACCGGCGATGCGGTCAGCAAAGAGATTTTTTGCCTGGTAGCCGGTCCCCCCGGAGTGGTAAACCAGGGCAAAGTGATATCCAATGTAGAGGGGGAGAGCATCGATATTGCTCCCACCATTGCCAATATTCTGGGTTTTGACAATGAAATGCCGGGCATGCTGCCGGGTAGTGTTCTTAATCAAGCTTTTGTGTGATGAAGAAGTTTCACCTGATATTATTAATTGTACTCGGCCTGCTGGCGCTGGGCTGTGAGAAGACGATTGATCAGAACCCTGGGAATCCGTATCTCAACCAAAGCGGTGAGGACACCAGCGGCATTTCACTGGGGCTTAAAAGTATTGAAGGCCTGCATCAGAACGTATTTGCAGTGCGCTGTGCCAATCCCACCTGTCACGACGGTAGTTTTGAGCCTGACTTTCGCACCGTGCAGAGTACTTATTCCTCCCTGGTATATCACCCGGTCACCAAAAACGACGCCCAGGGAAGCTATGAATACCGGGTGCACCCAGGCAAAGCCTCGCGCAGCTGGATTATTCACCGCTTGAGCACTGACGACGAAATTCTGGGACGTATGCCGCTTTACGCGCAACCCCTTAAGGAAGAAGAGATACAGGCTATTCGCGACTGGATAAATGACGGTGCCAGGGATATGTTTGGCCAGCCGGCTTCCCTGCCTAATCTGCCCCCGGTGGTGCACGGCTACCAGGTGCACGATAGCAGCGGGCTAAGGGCTGATACCAACCGGGTGGGTAACTGGGCCACCGCTATGAAACTTGCTGCCAACGCGAGTTACCTGTTTTACTTTCAGGTTAGCGATGATACCACCGCCACCGCTGACCTGCAGAACCAAAAAATTGAATTCAGTCTTTATCGGGACAATTTCCAGCCTTTTGCCTCGGTTACCCCGGCGATGATATGGAATGAGATAACAGTGGCCACGGTAAACACCGATATTTTCAGTAAGGGCAAAACGGTATACTTCCGCTACTACGTGGAAGACGAGGAGGGGGAGGCTACCCAGTTTCCTTCCGATGAAAGCGAATTTTGGTATAAAGAGAACTTCTCATTTATAGTACAATGAAAAAATTAATCCTGCTAGGCCTCGTGGCCGCATTGGCGGCCTGTAAAAAGGAGGGAAGTCCCCTCAGTCCGGTACCGAAGCTGGAGGTGGTAAGTATGGGCCCCGGCGTGGTGCGGGAGTTTAAAGATTCGCTGGTGATAGTGCTCGATTACCAGGACGGCGATGGCGACCTCGGGGGTATCCCGGCGGACAGCAATAACCTCTTTGTAATTGACAATCGCATCGATGTGCCCTTTGCCTTTCGCATACAGGAATTGGTGCCCGGTGGGGCTGAGGTGCCCATAAAAGGTCGCATCAATCTTGTGCTGCAAAATCTCTATCTCACCGGTTCTGCTCAGCAGGAGCAGCTCAATTTTGATATTTACGCCATTGATAAGGCCGGGAATATGAGCAATCGGATTACCACCGAAAACATTAGTGTGGTGAAGTAATTATTACGCCTGACTTTCACACCTCAGACTTTTTTGCCGGCTACCTTGGCGGGGATGATTAAACAAGCCCTTTCCCCTTCAGGCTGCTCTTTCTTACCTTTGCAATTCTTTAAAAACAGAATATGCAGCAAGTAGCTCCTTATAAGCCCGAAAACAAGGTAAGAATTGTAACGGCCGCTTCCCTTTTCGATGGTCATGATGCCGCTATCAACATCATGCGGCGCATCATTCAGGCTACCGGATGTGAGGTCATACACCTCGGTCACGACCGTAGCGTGGAAGAAGTGGTGAATACCGCTATTCAGGAGGATGCCCAGGCCATTGCCATGACCTCTTACCAGGGTGGGCATATCGAGTATTTCAAGTACATGCGCGACCTGCTTAAGGAGAAGGGCGCCGGCCATATTAAAATTTTTGGCGGCGGCGGCGGTGTTATTCTGCCCGAAGAGATTGAGGAGCTGCACGAATACGGCATTGATCGCATTTACTCACCTGACGATGGCCGCGAGATGGGTCTGCAGGGCATGATCAACGATATGGTGCAGAAGGCAGACTACCCGACCGGAAAAGATGTAAACGGCGAGATGGCCCAGATTGATGAGAAATTCAAGCCTGCTATTGCCCGCCTGATTTCAGCCGCCGAAAACTATATGGAGGAGTCAAAGGAAATCCTCGCGGTGATCAATAAAAAAGCGGAGGAGGTAAAAACCCCCGTGCTGGGTATCACCGGTACCGGCGGAGCCGGTAAGTCATCACTGGTGGATGAACTGGTACGTCGCTTTTTGATGGATTTTGAGGATAAAACCATTGCTATCGTTTCGGTTGATCCCTCCAAGCGCAAAACCGGTGGCGCCCTGTTGGGCGATCGCATCCGCATGAATGCTATCCGCAATGACCGGGTGTACATGCGTTCACTGGCCACCCGCCAGAGTAATCTGGCCCTGAGTAAGCACGTGCAGGAAGCGGTTAATATCCTGAAAGCCGCCCACTACGACCTTATTATTCTCGAAACCTCTGGTATCGGTCAGAGCGACACGGAGATTATCGAACACAGCGATGTGTCGCTCTATGTGATGACGCCCGAATACGGTGCCGCCACCCAGTTGGAGAAAATCGATATGCTCGATTTTGCCGATATCATTGCTCTCAACAAATTTGACAAGCGCGGTGCCCTCGATGCCCTGCGCGATGTGAAAAAACAATACCAGCGCAATCACCAGCTTTTTGATCAGGATCCGGAGAACATGCCGGTATATGGCAGTATTGCCAGCCAGTTTAACGACCCCGGTACCAATGCGCTTTATCGCGCCCTGATGGACAAGATTGTAGAGAAAACCGGCGCCGAACAGCTCAAAAGTGATTTTATGAGCAGTGAGGAAATGAGTGAGAAGATCTACATTATTCCGCCCAAGCGTACCCGCTACCTCTCGGAGATTGCTGAAAATAACCGCGCCTACGATAAAAAGGCTGATGAACAGGCGGAGGTGGCCCAAAAGCTCTACGGCCTCTACCAGGCGGTGCTTACCTTTGGTGGCCCCGACCTGCTGAAGGAGGAGGTCAGCCTGAGTGCTTCCGCTGAAAGCGGAAGTGTATCGAAGGCTGACGGCGATGAGGTGGTTAGCAGCCTCATCAGCAAATTCAACGAAATCAAAAAAGACCTTGATCCCCACAACTGGGATATCATCCGGGACTGGGAAGACAAGGTGAAGAAATACAAGGACGACGTCTATACCTTCACCGTAAGGAAGAAGACCATCGAAATTAAAACGCATACTGAGTCACTCAGCCACACCCAGATTCCCAAGGTGTCGCTGCCCCGCTACACCGCCTGGGGTGACTTGCTGAAGTGGAACCTGCAGGAGAACGTACCGGGTGAATTTCCCTACACCGCCGGTATTTATCCTTTTAAGCGTACCGGCGAGGATCCTACCCGCATGTTTGCCGGCGAGGGTGGGCCAGAGCGTACCAACCGTCGTTTTCACTATGTGAGCCTCGATATGCCGGCGGCCCGTCTCAGCACCGCTTTTGACTCGGTCACCCTTTATGGCAACGACCCCGATCACCGTCCTGATATTTACGGTAAGATCGGAAACTCCGGGGTTAGCATCTGCTGCCTCGACGACGCCAAGAAACTGTATTCAGGCTTTGATCTCTGTGCTCCCAGCACTTCTGTGAGCATGACCATCAACGGACCGGCGCCCATGTTGCTGGCCTTCTTTATGAATGCTGCCATCGACCAGCAGTGCGAGATGTATATCCGCGAGCACGGTCTGGAAGATAAAGTGGAGGCCAAACTGAAGGAGCTCTACGATGACCGTGGCATTGCACGCCCTATGTACCGTGGCAATATCGCCAAGCGCAGCGAGGAGGAGTTGCACGCCCATGAAGGTGACACTCCCAAGCATGAGCCCGCTGATGCCCATACCGAGGTGCTCTCGGGGGTGGCCGTAGATGGTGACTTACCGGAAGGCAATAATGGCCTCGGTCTTATGCTGCTGGGCCTTACCGGCGATCAGGTGCTTGATGCTGAGGTTTACGGCGAAATTAAAGCCCGCACCCTCGCTACCGTACGGGGAACCGTGCAGGCCGACATTCTCAAGGAGGACCAGGCCCAGAATACCTGCATCTTTTCTACTGAGTTTGCCCTGCGCCTGATGGGTGATGTACAGGAGAGCTTTATCGCTAAAGAGGTGCGTAATTTCTATTCGGTTTCCATTTCAGGTTACCACATTGCCGAAGCGGGCGCCAACCCCATTACCCAGCTGGCCTTTACCCTGGCCAATGGCTTTACCTACGTGGAGTACTACCTGAGCCGCGGCATGGACATTAATAAATTCGGGCCAAACCTGAGCTTCTTCTTTTCCAATGGAATTGACCCCGAGTATGCCGTAATTGGCCGCGCTGCCCGCCGTATCTGGAGTAAGGCCCTGAAGAATAAGTACGGTGCTGATGCCCGTGCGCAAATGCTTAAATATCACATTCAGACCTCCGGACGTTCATTGCACGCCCAGGAAATCCAGTTTAACGATATCCGTACCACCCTGCAGGCTTTGTATGCCATTTACGATAACTGTAACTCGCTGCATACCAATGCCTACGATGAGGCCATTACCACCCCTACCGAGGAGAGTGTACGCCGGGCCATGGCTATCCAACTGATCATTAATAAAGAACTGGGACTGGCTAAGAATGAAAACCCCATCCAGGGTAGCTTTATTATTGAGGAGCTTACTGACCTGGTAGAGGAGGCGGTACTGGCCGAGTTTGACCGCATCACTGAAAGGGGAGGCGTGCTTGGCGCCATGGAAACCATGTACCAGCGCGGCAAGATCCAGGAGGAAAGCCTCTACTACGAAACCCTGAAGCACACCGGTGAGTACCCGATTATCGGGGTGAATACCTTCCTGAGTTCGAGCGGTTCTCCGACGGTGCGTCCGGGCGAAGTGATCCGTGCTACCAAAGAAGAGAAGCTGCACCAGATTGAAATGCTGGGACGACTGCATGAGAAAAATGAAGGCGAAAGTGGCAAGTGGTTGAAAAACCTGCAGCAAGCTGCCATTCATAACGACAATATGTTTGACGTGCTGATGGAAGCTGTGAAATACTGCTCGCTGGGTCAGATCACCAATGCCCTGTTTGAGGTGGGAGGCCAGTACCGACGCAACATGTAAGGAACAGTTTTAATTCAAATAAGTAAGGAGGGCTTTGGCCCTCTTTTTTTGTGCTGGAATAATGGGTAGACAAGCAGCGGATCTGCGCCCAACACAAACAAGCGAATTTTTGGGGATAGAAGATTGGTATTTTGTAATTTTAATAGAATATTAATTACTAAAAATCAGATAATTATGAAAAATCTTTTCCCAAAAACAGCGCTGGTTATTATTGGTCTGCTACTACTGGCCGGTTGCCAGAAAAGCGAGAAACTTTCTGCACCAGCCATCCATAAAAAAGCAAAGGCTGCCATGCAGTATGAAGCCACCTTGTCTACCCTTAATAGTTCCGGCGCGAGTGGCAGCGCAACTCTCATGCTCGATGGGGATACGCTTTGGGTGACCATAAATGCAAGTGGCCTGGAGCCGAACCGTCCTCATGCCCAACATATTCATGGCAGTCCCACCAACAAGGGTAACGCTACTTGTCCACCTCCCTCGGCAGACACGGATGGCGACGGCTTGGTTTCGGTAGGTGAAGGCTTTCCTTTCTATGGACCGGTATTGCTCCCGCTGATACCGTTTCCAATTGCCGATGCCGCTGGTAATATTTCCTACAGCGAAAGCTTTGTATTGGGAAGTGGAGGACTGCCCACGGCCAAAGATCTCGGGCCTCTTCAAAACAGAGTGGTGGTGCTGCATGGGATGAACGATAATTCCAATACCTATATACCCAGTCTGCCGGCGGCATGCGGCCAGTTAACCAAGGCAGGGAATAGCCCGCGTCCTGGTTCCTCAAAGTAGCGCAGGTTTTCCTGATGATAGCAAAAAATTAAAGAGGGCTTAGGCCCTCTTTTTTTGTTTCTGATGGTTATGCTCATCACCGCTTCTTCTGCTGGTGTAGGATTGGGGTAAGACTGAGCCGGGATCGGTTTAAATAATGGTGGAAGGTTTTTATTTTATTGAAAATCAGCGATTAGGGTGGGGGTGTATATATCGTGTCTATATGTATTTTAAGTAGGGGACGCAGCCTTAATCTACTTTTAGGCATTCAATATTAGTACAACCCAATTTCCATCATTAATCAGATCTTTATGCGACGAATTTTTATGAGCTCCGTAATCTGCATTCTCTCCCTTTTGGGCATTGCCCAATGGCATATGCAGCATACGAACTTAGTTTTTTCGGAAGCTCCCGCAGTGAGCCAATCCCTCATGACCTCTTCTAATTGTAATCGCAGCGCCGGTTACTATGAAGAATTTGACACCAGCATGACCAATATGCCCTATTGCTGGTCTGTTTATAATTCAGATAATGGCTTCTTTTCACCGGTAAACATTTACTCAAACCCTCCTTCGGTGATTTCGGCGCCAAATTTCCTCGACATTTTTTCAAATGGTATAGATACCGCTTTTGCCATCAGCCCCCGCTTTACCGACCTCCCGGCGGGCAATAAGATCATTGACTTTTTTGCTAAGGCCAATAAACAGGGGGAGGAACTGATAATTGGTTCGGTTGATACCACGACAGGAACTCCGGTATTTACCCCTATCGATACTGTTGTGCTCGGCATTTCCTACCAGGAGTACATTATCGCCATCAATTCACTCAATTATAATGGTAGTGACCATTACCTGGCGTTGCGCCATGGCGGTCTCAACCCTTACCACTCTATTCAAATTGACAACTTCCGTTATGACAATGCACCGGCCTGTCCCAAAGCCATCAATCCCGAAGTAAGCTATATAGGGGATACGGCCGTTGTTATCACCATCAATGATACCAGCTCAGTGTACAATTTTGTGTGGGGCCCCCCCGGCTTCTCCCAGGCCACTGCCGCCACCGGTACTGGCAGCAGCCCTTTCACCATCCATCCGCTCAATCCCGATGCCGACTATGAGTTTATGGTGGCTACCAATTGCCAGGCCCAGTCCAATGGTAACTCGAGCTTTGGCTTTCGTTATCAGTTTCAGACCCTCTGTTCTCCCACCGCTGCCGCCTACCACACTGACTTTGACAATGACACCAATGCCGCGGTACCAGCTTGCTGGACCAACGTGCTGCAAGGTGATGGCACCAACTCTGTTCAGGTTCACCTACAGCAGCGAACCACTGCTTTTTCCTCTCCCCACCTGTTGTGGATGTACAAAGCGGGTAATGTAAACCCCGGCAATCTTACCATGACCTGTACGCCGGCTTTCTCAGATCTTGACAGTGACGAGCATCAAATCCGCCTGCTGGCATCATCAGTACGGGGAACCAATGCCTTGTTGATTGGCACCGTCAGCTCGCCGGCAGATCCTGGCTCTTTTGTGCTTCAGGATAGTATTTACCTGCCCTCCAGTAATTTTGATGCCAATAAACCTACTTACCAGGAAATTATTGTAGCCCTGGATACCGCCTTAATTCCCTCTAATCACCAGCACGTTGCCCTCAAAGCTTCACGCTTTACCGATGACTGGTCTTATCTCTATATCGACAACTTCCATTACGAAGACTACAGCAGCTGTCAGGCGCCGGCATTAACGGATATTAATCTCGTTAGCGTAGATAGCAGTACCGCCGAAATTGAATGGCTGAGTGGCCAAGGACTAAAGACCTTGGTAATGTATGGTGCCAAAGGCTTTCTAAATGCCGGGCAATCTTACGATACTGCCTATACAACTGGTGATTCTATTGTACTGACTGGACTTGCTTCCAATATGGAGTACGACATTTACCTGGTTGACAGCTGCGCCGGTGGCTATAGCTACTGGGCCGGTCCCTTCAGTTTTGTAACCAACTGCAGCAAGTTAATGGCGCCCTACGCCGAGAATTTCGATGGTCCCAATTGGGGCCCGGGCAACGGCTACTGGAATGATGATGACCTTATTGATAACTGCTGGCGACGCACACCCGAAAATGCCTCTAATTACACCTGGAGCGTGGGCAGTGGTTATACTCCCTCCAATTTCACCGGCCCTGATGCTGATGTTTCAGGAAGTGGAAACTATATTTTCATCCACAGCTCCCTTGGCAATATGCTGGACACGGCCCTGATCTTTACTCCCACCATTGACATCAGCGGCTTGAGTGAGCCTTATCTTGAGTTTTACTTCCACCGCTACGGCAGTAACATGACCGATCTATTTGTGGAATGCTCACTACCAGGAGGGCAATGGCACCAGCTCCTGCAGGTGAGCGTGCAGCCTCAGCTAGGACATTCATCACCTTATTCAAAAATCGGGGTGCGCATTCCTGATACCCTCAATACTACCCAAATTCGCTTTAGGGCGGTTAGTGCCGGATTTGGTGGGTCGGATATTGCCCTCGATGAGATTTCCATTGACGAGGCTCCTTCCTGCCCCTTGATCAGCGATGTAAACCTGCTGAGCATTAACGATACCAGTGCCAGCTTCAGCTGGGACAGCACTGGCAGTGGTCAGAGCTACCAGCTGTGGCTGGGTGAGGGTGCCTTTTGGCAGGGCGCGCAAACTACTGGTGGCAAGAAGGGCATAGTAGCAGGAACCAGTTTCACGGTTGATACCCTGAAACCCGATACCGATTACCAGATCCTGGTAAAGGCGATTTGCGGACCAGGGGACTCCAGTACCTATTCTTATGTGCTGAATTTCCACACCCTCTGCTCTAAGTATAATGCTCCCTACTTCACCGATTTCGATACTGATATGGATGGCGAAGATCCGGCATGCTGGGCCACGGTGGCCCGGGGTCCCTCCGCCCAGGTGCATGTTTATAATACCAGCAATGCCTACTCAGAGCCCAATTGCCTTTATATGAACAACGGCGACTTCGCCAATGTGTTGATGGCCGTTAGCCCTGCATTCTCAGACCTTCCTGCTGGCAATGCCCGCATTCGCATGCGGATTAAGCGTTCGGCCAATGCACCGGAGGTAATTTACGTGGGTACTGCCTCCTATCCTTTTTCGGACAGTACTTTCCATCCCATTGACACCCTTACCCCCGACGTGGTTTACACCAGCTACATCCAGGAGTTTACCACTGCCGAAGGTTACAATGGCACTGATGAAAATATTGCTTTTATGCATGGCAATACCAATGTGGCCAGCTTCAACTTCCGGGAAATATTTATTGATGATTTCCATTATGAGCCCATCCCGGCCTGTAAGGAGGTGGATGATTTTACCGCCGATACTTCTGCCGTGAGTGATTCCCTCACTATCCTTAGCTGGACTGCCAATGGTAGCAGCTCCTACCTGGTGGAATATGGCCCGGCGGGCTTCATCCCCGGAAGCGGTACTTTTACCAGTACTACCTATGATTCGCTGCTGGTGGCGCTCCCGCCGCTCAACGTTCCTTATGATTTCTACATCTACAGCGTTTGCGGCAACGATACCGGCTATGCTCTCGGTCCCCGGCAGGCTTACGGGCCTCCCAGCACCTGTGACGACTTTGAGGCCTATAACCTTGATTACATCAAGGAGCAATCTTCGCTTTTCCAGCCCAACAGTATGAGCTTTTTCACCGATGTTTCTGAGGTATCGGACCTGCGCAGCTATTCGGGCAGTCAGTCCCTCCATATGTACCCACCGCTGTTTTGGGGTAACTCATCCTCCTATGCCGATTTTGATGATCTTGACTCCGGAAGCTACAGCGTAAGCCTGGCGGTTTTTGTAGAAAGTTACGCCCGCGGTAATTATGCCATCTTCAGGGAGTATGTTGATGGCTTTAGTACTACTGAGGAAGGCTTTGTAGTAAACCTCGAAAACAGCGGTACCGGCTATATTCTTGAAACCGGTGGCAGTGGCGGCGATACGGCCGGGCAGTTCAGTTTTGCCGTAGGTCAATGGAATTATTACCAACACATCATCGATCTCGATAATGATACCACCTGGCTGCTGATCAACGGTGTGGATGTAAATGTGGGCTGGCAATACACCTTTAACACCCCCGGAGCACCCAGTAAAATTGCCGCGGTTGGCTTTGCTGCCTGGACAAACCACCTCTTTGGCAGTTTTGCGGACGATTATTTTGTGGATGACTTCTGTATCAGGCCTTATAAGAACTGCTTCACAACCTCCATCAGTAGCATTAACTCGCTGGGGTGTGATGAGGTGGAGCTGTTGCTGGCTGATACCGTGCCCTCAATTATCGAATATGGAATGCCGGGTTTTGCCCCGGGCAGCGGCACCCAGCTTAATAGCAGCAGCTCACCGATGCTGATCAGCGGTTTGCAGGCCGGTACGGAATACGAGTTTTACAACTACAGCATCTGTGCAAACGGCGATACCAGTTATGTGGAAGGACCAGTCAGTGTTACCACAGATTCGCTGCCACTGCCCCAGTTGCAGGTAAGTACCACCAGTACCTATGGCGCCAATGATAAAACCATCGATTTTGATGCCAGTGCCTCGGTGGATGCTGACTATGTGGTGTGGGATTACAGCAACGGTGTGAGCGATACCGGTTTTGTAAGTTCACAAAGCTATACCAGCAATGGCTTGGTTAACGTGGTTGTTACGGCCTATAATGCTTGTGCTGCGGTAACTGACACCCTCAGCCTAAACATCGATATCAGCACCCTTGAGCACAGCTTATCGACATTGTCAGTATACCCTAATCCGCTTAATGACAAGCTGAATATCAGCCTGATGGAGACGGCCTCAGATTTTGTAAACATAAGGCTGGTGGATGCCCGTGGCCAGGTAATACTGGAGGAAAGCCACCAAAACCCGGGCAGATCATTTGAACATAGCCTTAGTATAGGTCGCCATGCTGCCGGTGTGTATATGCTGGTGGTGGAAACCGAACAAGGCCGCTGGATAGAGCAATTGCAGAAGTTTTAGAATAAAGTAGAGTGAATACCATAAGAAGGCCGTCTCAGCAATGAGGCGGCTTTTTTTATTCAGCTGACCTTAAGATAGCATTCCCCATTCCAGACAACTGCCGACAGCAACTGAACAGCGGTTCACTCCAGCTGAAAGCTGACGTCATGTGGCGCCGGATCGGCGAGGGTAGCCACAATATATCCGGGCTGATCAAGCAGGTGGCCAGCCTCGGTAACCTGGTTGGCATGCAGCTTATACAGAAAGAAAACGCCTTCTTCTCCCAGGGCCAGTTTTCCCAGGATATTGGCTTTGGCTACGCCATTCTGATAGCTGTATTCGGCAACTTCAAATGAATCTACACCGGCCACTTGCCGCCACACCAGGCTCAGGGAATTTTGATTCCAGGAGTCGAGGTAACTGCCCAGTATCCTATTCCACTTCTCACTGTCCTCCAATCGGGAGGCCTCCGTGAATTTGATGGTGTAGCGATCAAACTGCTTTTTCTGGTTCAGGATGTCGATGATATAGCGGGCATCAGGACCGTCACAGCTTTCCTGGCCACTCTGATGATGCACCTCATTGTCTCTGGAGGTGGTCAGTTCATTCTCCAGCTTTTCCTCCAGCTTCTGACAACTGCTGATGCTCAGGATGAGGCTTAATGTGAAGAATTTGATTGATTGTGTTGTGATGAACTTGCCGCAGCCGACAAGAGTGTTGGTTGGTAAAAATTTCCCCATAGTGTTCCCCTTTTTAATCTCCACGGTGATTAACGGTTTAGGGGAGGGAATGTTTAGATGCGTAAGGGGTGTCTATCAGTTAGTTAAAGGTTAAATTGTTGAAAATGAGCTAATAGAAGGGAGGTTGCTGAAGCTGCATTGGGCAGTTGCAACGGCTGCTTATCAGACCGTCATTTTATCGTTTTCAGCCTTTTGGGGAGGGACCGGCTTTTTTTTACCACCCTAAACTCTCAGTTCACCGACCTCAAATCTCAGTTCATAAGAATTGCGTTTCAGGAACTTATGGAGCGCCGCATATTTACACCATCAAACAAGCAAACGATAAAACTTAATACTATGAAAACCTTGCAACCCCTTTTCGCCCTGATCTTAGTTTTTGCCCTGCAAAGCTTTAATGCCATAGGTGGTGAAACTCCCCGCCCGCTCAGTTTTGACTCTCTGCGCGTAGTAGCACAGGATACCGAGCAGGTATCAGCTGAAGAAGCCAAAAGTATGATTACTGATTCCACTGCTGCCGGAATGGAAAGCAGTTTTGATGAGCGGGATGAGCAACCGCAACTTCCCCTGGAGGGATTGATCCCGGTGGAGGAAGAGCTGGAAGTGATCCGCACAGCAGTACCTTTTGTGATTGAAGGCCGGGCCAGCCGTCGCCTCTGATTTACCGAAAACTAAAACATGAAAGTGACGCAACCAAGCTTAATTAAGAAACCCCGCTCTTTGGCGGGGTTTTTCATTTTATAAGGCAGTCAGGTCAGCCCTGGGGCCATTCAATATGGTCGTCATCCGAAAATACCGGTGACCATTGTATTTCTTTCAGGCGATTGTCTTCCAGCCAGAAATTCATAAAGAGATTTTCGGAGGCCATTAACTGGTGATTGGGCATCTCCAGTACTTCCTCATCATCGGTTTCCAGGTTGTCAATGCCCAGTTCGTGCAGGGCATCCACCAGGTCGTCGCGCATCAGGTTTACCAGGGCCCGGCCCTTGATCTGGTAATAAGAGGAAGATACCGCCAGGGTGATCAGGCGCCAGTCATCATCCTGGTCAAAGCTCATGGAGAGATCCAGATCGTCATAGTGCCAGGATTCCGACAGGTCCTCATCGTCCTTTCCTGAGAAGGAGTAGGTGTCAATTTCATTGGGTTCACCCAACAATTCGCGTACCTCGTCACGGGTCATGCCGAAACGCAGCTGCCCCAAACCCTCGGTGGGCTTAATTTCTTTCAGTTCTTCTTTCATGGTCAGGCTAATGTAAAGTAATACATTCAGTGAGGCGGGAAGCAGCCCCTTAATTTACGAAATAGATTGATCTGACTGCTGATAGTAAGGAAGCTGCGGATAATCGCTGCCAGCTCAGAGCCCACGGTTTCCATCACAATTTAAGTCCTTAGCGCTTTCAACCTTTCACTCACAATTTGCTAAGCTTTACCAACCTTGGTTTTCCGTGGTGCTTCGCTGCGATATAGCGCAATATTAAGCGCTCATAACTGACAGCTCACCGCAGCCTGCGTATCTCTTTTACCTCTCAACCGGAAGCCTGCTAGCTGCCACCGATATTCCCACCGGCCCATGGCAGGCTACTTATTCCAAACCTATAATCCGGAACCATGAACTTTCGATTTTGAATGAAAAAGTACTAGCTTTAACTATTAACAATTAAACCAATCAATTATGACCGGAAAATCAATTTTAGCGGTGCTCCTGGGCGCCATTACCCACTTTTTGCTGGGGTTTATCATTTACGGCCTCTTCCTGATGGATTTTATGCAGGCCAACACCATCAGCTATGATGGTCTGATGCGGGAAGATGCCGCCGCTATGAGTGGCTACATAATCAGCAGTATTCTCTTTGCCACCCTCATCACCTACTTTCTGTCCAAAAGCAGGATCAAAACGGCGACAGGGGGTCTGGTTTCGGCAGCTGTTCTCAGCTTTCTGATTGCGGCCAGCCTCGATGCCATGTTTTACTTCGGTATGAATCTCTATACCGTCAGTTTTGTGCTGGTAGATATCATCGCCTTTAGCGTGATGGGCAGCCTCACCGGACTGGTGGTAGGGCTGGTACTGGTGCGTGGCCGCCATACCGTGACTGGCGGAGCCCGTGTCGCCTGAGCCTGGATAAAAGTCACTTCAAGCCGCTCCTTCGGGGGCGGTTTTTTTTGATGTTCAACTGATTTTTTCGCAGCCCTGATTGGCACGCCCGCTGCTCACAGATTAATAGCTCCCCCTTCAGACAGCCTCTTTCATCTGTGAAGCTTGCCCCCCCTCAACCGTCTGATGACAATCAGTCGGGCAGGGTTCAGCTTTGAACCATCTAACTTGCATCCTCTGGCGCTCCTCTGCGATACAGCTACTGACCGGCCCAGGGTGATACCTGAAGCTTAATTGTTACCAATAAGGGCTAACTGCCCCCGGCTAACAGCTACGTGTTCATCATTCCCCAGCTTCCGCCAACCCCAGTCTCATTTCCAGCGTTATCCTTTCAACCTTTAGCTAAGCCCTGTACCATGCCTTTAAGAATAGCCCTACTTTTTCTCTGCAGTTTTCTCTTAAGCTTTTCCGCTTTGGCCCAATGGCAAATCCTGGACTCACTCCGGCAAGGCGGCATGCACAGCATCCACTTCATCAATGCCGATACCGGTTACATTTATAATTCGCCCGGGTATTTGCGTCGCACCCTTGATGGTGGTCAAAACTGGGATACTTCCTCCATAGTTTTCAGCGGCTTTATTTATGACTTTGACTTCAGCTCACCGCTGGTGGGCTATGCGGTGGGTGGGGCCTGGTTTCCGCACGGCCAACATTACTCCAACGCTATCTTTAAAACCACTGATGGCGGCCTGAGTTGGGATTCCGTCCGCGGTGATTATTACTCAGGGGCGTTTTACCAGGTAGAAGTACTTAATGCCAATCAGTTTTTTGTAACCGGCGATAATGTGGCCCTGTATTCGGCTGACGCCGGGCAAAGCTTCGACACCCTTACTATCAGCAATGACCCTGGTGAAGCTTATCTCAAAGTACAGTTTATCGATCCCTATAACGGCTATGTGCTTAGCCGCAGGTATATTGGCGCCGCCAGCGGGTCTCAATACAAGCTGTATCGCAGCTTTAGCGGCGGACAGCAATGGCAGCTTATTCACAGCGATACCGTTAGCAATTATGAGCGCGACTTTATTATGACCAGCAGCGGCCACGGGATGCTCACCGGTGATAGGGGGGAGGTGAGTGTTAGCAGCGACTTTGGCCAGAACTGGCAGCAGCACAGCTTGCCTGCCGCCACTATTCTGCTTTACAAGCTCGCCCATCGCGATGGCCACCTCTACGCGCTTGGTTCCGACCAGGCTGACACCAGCAATAATTTGTACCACTCAGTGGATTGGGGACAAAGCTGGGATAAACAGTACAGTGTACCGAACTCCGATTACCTGGTGGACCTCAGCATTCCCACCATTAGCACCGGTTACTTTTGCACCTACCAGCAGGTTTATAAAAATGACAATCTCATTTCGCTAACTGAGGCTGTAGAAAGCACCTTGCAGGTTTTTCCCAATCCCGTTGATGAATTCCTGACCATTCGCTTAGCGGCGCCGGCGGCAGCCGAACTCACTCTATACAACCTACTGGGGCAGGTGATGGATAGGCATAGCTTCAATGGTACCTTTCCGCTTTACTTAAATCTGGCTCACCTCCAAAGCGGCATCTACCTCCTGCAGCTCCGGCAAGGAAAAAATAGCTGGCTTGCCAGAGTGGTGAAAAATTAATTTCGCTAACAACTCACATCCCAGGGCTCATGGACCGGGTGATTTGCAGGGCTTCAAAGGCCTTACTTTGATTGGCCTCCAGGGCCAGTTTTTTGTAGTTGACGATATCCACGATGGTACCGATATAGCACAGACCAGCGGTGAGGAGGAAGAGGATGCCCATACCGATCTGGTTGACCATAAAACGCTGCACCCCACCGATACCCAGCAGTCCTACCAGGGCACCAATCAGGATGGTGTCGGGCTTAATGCGCCTTGCGGAGTACACCTGCAGGAAGGTGCTGACCTGATCAGGCGGCAGTTCACTGGCCACTTGCTTTAGCAATTGGGCTTCGTCGTGGTCAATGCCGGGCATCGTACTATAAATCTGTCGTTCCATATCTTTTTAGTTTAGAAGGTTTGTGAATTCTTAGTAAGTGGATAATCCGGTAAAGGATAATGCCTGTGGCCGGAATACCGAAATAATGCTCCCGCCAGGCATTGGCAAAATCGAGGTGTAATGCGTAGTGGATCGAATGCCCGATGCCACAGCCGGGGCACCAGCTCCAACCTAGGGCGCTGGGAATACAAAGCGAAAAATGCTGTTGCTCCGACTCCATAAAGTAGAGCAGGATCAGGGCACTGAGCCATACCACTATTTCAAAATGCTTTTGCCATCCTGAGAACATAGCCCGAAAGTAGGAGGGAAGCACTCGGCTTGAAAGTGCATTCCGCTGAAGGGCGGCCCTGGGGTGGTAAGCAGCGGATTTCGGGGGGTGGGGAATTAGCGAGTACTAACAGGTTCCTACTTCAAACCCTGCTTTCGGTCAGGTAAGATTTATCTTTGAACCTTGAACATTCAACTTTGAACCAGTG
>CAZUCA010000035.1:0-34603 GCA_964619125.1 uncultured Owenweeksia sp.
GAGGCAAAATAAATTTTCTTTCCTTCAGGCAGCTGCATGGGGGCGAAGATAGGCCATCATGCGGAAAAAGACCATCAGAAGGATTTTTCCGGCCCCTATCCCCAGCCTAGTAAAAAGGCCCGTAGGTTTACTACGGGCCTGGGGTTATGCAATGGGCAGCTTTTATTTAGCAGCCTCGTATCTCCGGTTTACTTCCTCCCAGTTAATCACATTGAAAAAAGCATCGATATAATCGGGACGCTTGTTCTGGTACTTGAGGTAATAAGCATGCTCCCAAACATCTATACCCAGGATCGGGGTGCCTTTTACTTCGGCCACATCCATCAGGGGGTTGTCCTGGTTAGGCGTAGAGCTCACTTTAAGGTTGCCACTGTTATCGACAACGAGCCAGGCCCAACCCGAACCGAACTGACCAGCGGCAGCACTGCTAAACTCATTCTTAAAATTTTCGAAGCTGCCAAAAGTGGACTTAATTGCCTCACCCACCGCACCATTAGGCTCACCGCCACCATTGGGGCCCATTATGGTCCAAAACAATGAGTGGTTATAAAAACCGCCCCCGTTGTTGCGTACCGCAGTAGATTTTTGGGAAATATTTTTGAGGATATCTTCGATTGATTTGTTGGCATCATCACTGCCTTCAAGAGCGTTATTGAGTTTGGTGGTATAACCCGCGTGATGCTTATCGTGGTGGATTTCCATGGTTTGGGCATCGATGTGCGGTTCCAGCGCATCTTTGCCGTAAGGCAGGTCAGGAAGTTGAAAAGCCATAATTATTTTGTTTTAAGGTTTAAAATTTGTCTTTGAAAGCGCTAAGGTAACAAGGCCTTATTAATTAGGTTTAGTCTAAACCTGCAGGAAAATTATTACTTGATAGGAAGAGGCTATTTTTGTGATTGAGAAACATTAGCTTCGATAAAATTTCCTCTATTGGCTCGCTTCAAAACATATAATGCCTCGGCCGGTGCCGGCAAAACCTACAGCCTGGTTTATCAATATTTACTTTATTGCCTCAGTGACGATCAGCCGATGCGTTTTAAGTCGGTGCTGGCCATCACCTTTACCAACAAGGCTGCCAATGAGATGAAGGAGCGCATTCTCAGGCAATTGACCGAATTTTCTGACTATAAAAAAGGCACCGTTGCTCCCCCTATGCTAAAGGCCATTGCAGCAACGCTGGGTATTGATGAGTTGACTGTAAAATTCCGGGCCGAAAAGCTGCTGAAGACCATTCTTCACAATTACTCAGCCCTGTCGGTTTCCACCATTGATAAATTTACCAATCGCCTTATCCGGAGCTTTGCCCAGGACCTCAACCTGAGCAGCAACTACGAAGTGGAGCTGGACAGCAAGGCGATGCTCAGGGAAGCGGTGGATCGCTTTTTGGCCGCGGTGGTCGAAAATGAATATTCGGCTGAAATCCTGCTGCAATTTATCGAGCGTCAACTCAGCGAAGGCAGATCGCCGCGGCCAGAAAATGCCCTGATAGATATTGGTCAAAGCCTTTTTGAGGAAAATGCCTACGCTGCCATTAACAAACTCAAAAGCATTGTTCCTGAGCAGTTTAAAAAAATAAAGGCGCGACTTGAGCGTGAAAAAGAGAGCTTTGAGAATGAAATAAGGGCCCGCCGCCAGAACATGCTGGAATTGATAGCCCATGCCGCCATCCCTCCTGAGGCTTTTAACCGGGGGGTGGTGTACAATTATATTGCTAAACACCTGCGTCTCCAGGATACCGGCAAAGCCGTACCCGGTAAAATGGTATATGCAGTTATACAGGATGCCGATACCCCCTTTTATGCCAAAAGTAAAGCGAAGCAATATGCCCCCGCATTTGAGGCGATAGACCTCGAGTTGCGGAAGCAACTGGCCCGCACAGTGGCCTATATTGAAGAAAACTTAGCTGAGTACGAGCTGCTGGATATGATATTAAAAGATATTTACGGCCTGGCTGTACTCAACGAAATTGCCCGCCACCTGCAAAATATCAAAGCGGAACAAAACCGCTTACCTATTGGCGAATTTAACCAGCTGATCAGTGATCGCCTCAGCCAGGAGCCCGCCGAATATCTCTTTGAAAAAATCGGGGAGCGTTATTCTTATTTCTTTATTGACGAGTTCCAGGATACCTCAGTGCTGCAGTGGCACAACCTGCTCCCTTTGATAAATAATGCCATGGCATCTACCGGTCAGAGCATGATTGTGGGTGATGGCAAACAGTCAATTTATCGCTGGCGCGGCGGCGAAGTAGGGCAGTTTATTGCCCTCGCCAATAACAGCGACACCTCCAATAAACTTAGCAATGGCAAAGAACAGATCGAACTATATGAGCGTGAAATGCTGGCCTTGCCCGACAACTGGCGCAGCCGCAAGACCATCGTAGAGTTCAACAACCGTTTCTTTGCGCTTAACGGTCAGTTTCTGGAAGACGAGGACTATCGCGCACTTTATACTGAAGGCAGCCATCAAAATCCACGCAATGAGGAAGAAGGCTTTGTTAGCCTGCGCTTTGTAGATAGCGAGGTTGGAGCCGAGGCCGCCTATACCGAGGCTCAATGCACGGCAATAATGGAGATCGTGGAGAGCCGCCTTGCCAATGGCTTCAGTAAAAAAGATATTACTATTCTCACCCGCAGCAACAAGCGAGGGGCTGATATTTCCAACTACCTGATATCTAAAGGATATGAGGTGGTGAGTCCTGATAGCCTCTTTGTGGACCAGGCCGCGGAAGTGCAGCTGATTCTCTCCCTGCTTCGCATTTTCAGCCGGCCAGATGTGGCCGAGTTCCGGCTCCCGCTGATCAATTATCTGTTTGAAAATTTTGAGGACGATAGTAAGGACCCATATGCCTTTCAGCAGGAATTTCTGACCCAAAAACCCCAGGCACTGTGGCATTATATACAATCCAAATTAGCCGGTTTTGATTACCAGCGCCTGCAGGCCAGTGGCCTGGAAGCGGCGGTGCATCATATAATCAGGGTTTTTTCACTGCCTGACCAGCAAAACCCCTTCCTCCAGCTCTTTATAGACCAGGTACATACTTATCAGGAAAATGAAGGTAGTGATGTGGCCTCCTTCCTGCGCTGGTGGTCCGATAAAGGAGAGACCAAAACCCTGGCCCTACCGGCAGAGGCCAATGCCATTCGCGTGATGACCATCCACAAGAGTAAAGGACTTGAGTTTCCGGTCACCATCCTGGCCTTTGCCGACTGGCAGGCCACCAGTGAAAACCGCCCCTATGCCTGGATGCATTTTGATGAGGAAGAGGAAGACCGCTTGCCCGCCGCACGCCTTCCCCTTAAAAATGCCGCCATCCCAGATAGTAACACCGCTTATAACCAGGTGAAGCGCCAAAATGACCAAAAGGTCCTGCTGGATAACCTGAACCTTCTCTATGTAGCCCAAACCAGGGCAGTGGATGAATTGCACATCCTGGCTGGACAGGGCCTTCACAATCAGAATCAGCGGGTTTACCGCTATTTTGAGCGCTTTTGTAACGAGGAGGGTCATGAGTCAGACATTAGCTATGGCCAGCCAGTGGTAAAACCTCAGGACAATTTCCACCTTCAGAAAGATGAAGAGCCAATGCCCCTGTATCAGCCCGCTGATTGGGGCGAGAAACTACGGGTAAGCATTACGGCACCTCTCAACTGGGAAGAGGGGGAAGCTGAAAGCACGGCCTACGGTAAACTCATGCACAGCATTTTGGCCAGGGTAGAATTTGCCAGTGAATTGAAATCAGTCATTGCCAGTGCTGAACAGCAGGGTGAGATAAGTGCCCACGAAAGCGCGCGTTTATGGCAGTCACTGCAGCAGTTATCAGAACATCCTGAATTAAAGCCCTATTATGACACGGATTTAAAGGTGTTTAATGAAGTGGATTTACTGGCCCCGGGCAAGCCTAATTACCGGCCCGACCGGGTGGTAACAAAAAACGGAGTGGCCCACATTATAGACTATAAAACCGGCAAGGTCAATGATGCTTATCGCAATCAGGTGGATAATTATCGCAACATCCTTACGCAAATGGGTTATAAGGGAGGTGACAATCTGCTAATTTACCTTGGTGACGAAATAAAAATTGACAAATGGCAAAGTCAAAATACCCTTAGTCTCTTTTAAATAGATTGCAATGGATCTAGACGCAAAGAAATACCGCGAAACCCAGGAAATGTCGAAGGAGCACTGCTACGATCACCTTGATTTTATGGCCAGGATGTACTCCCATAACCTGAAGGCGCCGGTAGCAGGCCTCAAAATGTTGCTTGAGATTGCTGAAACTGACCCGGCATCAGTTGACGTCGACCTCATCACCAATATCATCGAGGGCTCCAGGGAACTCTTTAATACTATCGATGATATCAGCATTAACCTGCAGGATTATCGATTGCTACAGCATGAAAAAAGCAATATAGTACTGGAAGATCTTACCCGGGAAGTGGCAGCGCAAGTAGTCCAGGACGAGCAACTGATGCTTACCACCAAATATGAAAACTGTGCCGAGCTGTACTACTATCCTTCGGTACTAAGGGTACTTTACCGCGAGCTGATAAAAAATGCCCTTGCCTTTAAAAAGCCTGATCAGCCCGCTTCGCTTCACATCTCGGTAGATTGCGACGAAAGCTGGGTTGAATTCTCCTTTAAGGATCAGGGCATAGGCATTGATATCGAAAAGCATAGCAGCCACCTTTTTAAAATGTACAAGCCACTCCAGGGCAATAAGGTGCAACAAGGAAAGTGTACCGGCCTTTTCAGGGTAAAAAACCTGGTGGAAATTACAGGCGGTAAGGTAGGTATGGAGAGTGAAGTAGGGGTGGGAACCGACGTGATTATTCAGATTCCTTACTGCTGAATTTAATCTTCACCTCGCTTTTGTATGAGCGGCTTACCGGCAGGTTAAAATATTCACCAATCAGGTAGGTATCGTCCATTTCCAAAACCTTATCAAGGTTCACGATATAGGACTTATGCACCCGCAAAAAGGATTCGGGAAGCTGGGCCATAAAGGCTTTCATAGTGCTGTGTACTACATAATTGCGGTCGCCAACCACAACCTTGATGTAGTCGCCCATTGCCTCGATATAGTCCATATTGTTGGCGTCAATCTTTACCAGGGCGCCTTCGCTCTTAATAATGATGGTGCGTTTTTCCTTCTGGCTGCTGAGGTTTTCGGCATAGTATACCGCCCTGTCAACTGCTTTTACAAAGCGCGCCTTCTCCACCGGCTTTGACAAAAAGTCAACCACATCGTACTTAAAAGCATCGAAAGCGTATTGCTTTTTAGAGGTTACGATAATCACCTGGGGAATGGAGGCATAAGACTCGAGCAATTCAAAACCGGTCATTTCCGGCATTTCAATGTCGAGAAAAATAAGGTCAATATCTTTGTTGGCCAGGGCCATTTTAGCCTCAAAAGCATTGTGGTAGGTACCAATAAGCTGCAGCTGGTTATCTGACTTAATGCATTGGCGCAATAGCTCCCGGCTGAGAGCATCGTCATCCACAATAATGCATTTAAGTTGTTTCATCAATACAACGAGGTTAGAGTAGAGCACCGGGGCCAAAAATGCACCTAAGCGCGTTTGGGGGCTAAAATAGAATTAATAATGCTATCTCAAACCCAGTAACACGCCTATAAAGATTTAAAAAAATATTGAATAAAAAGCAATCACCCATGAGGATTGATAAATTTTTGTGGACGGTAAGGAAATATAAGACCCGGAGCCTGGCCACCGCTGAAATCAGGAAAGACAAAGTGCGTATCAACGATGAGCTTTGTAAACCTTCGCGCGAGGTAAGTGTCGGTGACTTGGTCAGTTACCGCAAGGAGGGTATCTCCTTTCGCTTAAAGGTGAAGGATATTCCCCGCTCGCGGGTGGGGGCTAAGCTGGTTGAAAATTATATAGAGGAGACCACCAGCGCCGAGGAAATAGAGAAACTGGAGTTTCTGAAAATGATGCGCAATTTTAACCGCAAAAAAGGAGATGGCCGACCCACCAAAAAGGATCGCAGGGATCTCGACGACTTTATCGAGAACTGAGCCGGTCAAAAATTTCCGTCAGCACCCGGGGGTAGATCTTGTGCTTCCCTTCAAAAATAAGGGTATCGGGAGAATAACCCCGGCTTTTTACCTCTTCAATATGCTGATTGAATTTTTCTTTATTGATGTACTCATCCTTGTCACCCACCGCCATATACAAACGCAGTTGCGATAGCCGGGGTAGTGCATTTTGATGATTAAGGTCAGGCGGGAAAGCACCAGCGTAATTGATAAGAAAGTTGAAATTATAGGCACTGTTTGCCACCCAGCGGCAGGCGGTGGCAACCCCCTGCGAAAAGCCCAACACCCCTACCTCCTCGGCCGCGGCGATGCTTTCCTCAAAGTGTTCGAAAAGCTGATCGAGGTATTGACAATAATCGCGAATATCGGTGAGGCGGTCTTCCCTGGTCATCCAACTGGCCCCTACCCTGCCCTTGCTGCCTTCGAGATAAAAGCGGTGCAGCCCCTCTGGCGCAATAAAAAGGGTCTCTTTTAAGGACTCTCCCATAAAAGGCCGCAGAAAATACTCAGGCAATTGCCCATAGCCATGCAGGGCAAAGCACAACCGGCGATACTTAAATGAAGACGGCCCGCTCTGAAAATAGCGGGCCGTCTTAGTTATTTCGAAGTGATGGGATTCCATTAACCGAAGTTGGGTTTTCTCTTTTCCAGGAAAGCAGTGGTTCCCTCCTTAAAATCCTCCGTACCGAAGCACTTGCCGAATTCTTCAATCTCAATTTTAAAGCCATTCACACCAGCCCGGTAGCCGGCATTTACAGAGCGAATAGCGCTGCCAATGGCGTTGGGAGAGTTTTTGGCAATGCGGTCAGCCATATCTTCACAGAACGGCAGCAGATCGGTTGGCGCCACTGTATGGTTAACCAAGCCAATTTCGTAGGCCCGGTCGGCCTCAATCATCTGCGCAGTAGCGATCATCTCTACAGCACGGCCATGGCCTACCAGGCGGGCCAGTCTTTGGGTACCACCGTAGCCAGGAATAAGACCCAGGCTGGTTTCGGGCAATCCCATTTTGGCTTTGTAATTGGCTACCCTGATATGACAGGCCATGGCGAGCTCCAGTCCACCGCCGAGGGCAAAACCATTGATGGCTGCAATAACGGGCTTTTCAAAGTTCTCGATCTTGTCAAACAGCTTCTGCTGCCCCTCGGCCGCCAGCTCAGTACCTTCATTAACACCAAAGTCGCTGAACTCCTTGATATCTGCACCGGCCACAAAAGCCTTTTCCCCACTGCCGGTTACTATCAACACTTTTACCGCTGTCATCGCTGAAACCTCATCCAGGGCTTCCGATATCTCGCTGATTGTTTGCTTATTAAGCGCATTTAGTTGCTTAGGTCTGTTAATAGTAAGCCGGGCCAGCTTGCCACTTTGAGTTAACTCAATGTTCTCGTATGCCATATTGTGATAAAGCTTGAATTTAGTTTAGTTTAAAACGTACGTTGGCTATGATTTCCAACCTGATACGGCCAGGTTGTATGGAGGGGCCGGAGGCCATACTTTCCATTCTTTCGGCCTGCAGGTAAGGTCTTGGGTCACTGCTGCGACTAAGCTGATCTGATATATAAACTGCCTTGCCAACACTTTGCCCTAGTTCGGCGGTCATGGTCAGTGCCTTTTCACGGGCCGCCAACACCGCTCTGCCAAGCAGGCTCTTGCGAATGGCCTCTTCCTGGCTACTTTTAAATTGAACATTAGAAATACCGTTGATCCCCAGTTCCAGTAATTCCACCATGAGTTCATCATAGGCCTGCAGGTTTTGCAGGTCAAAGCTCAGGCTCTGATTAGCGGTGTAATTGTTCACCATCTTCTCCTGATAGTTATACTCAGGATGAAGGTTGACATACTGTGTCTTTACCTCGGCCACATCGCCACGCTGCTCAAGGTACTTCAGCACTTTAGCCATCAGCTCGCTCACAGCCTCCTGGGCCTCCCGGGCAGATGGGGAGCGTTTTTCCACCCTTATCACAATGCTGGCGTAGTCTGGCGATACATCCATAAAGGCGCTGCCGGTAACATCTATTACCCCGCTACTCTCAGTTACCGGAGTTTGGGCAGGCAGGATGCCTCCAAGCAAAGCGAGACAGAAAATCAATACTAATCGCTTCATAATTTTTCCGTGGTTTTAGCTAGCCCGCCAAAGGTAATGATATATAAAAAGTGGTGCCCACCCCTTCCCTGGAGCGATACCATATCCGGCCGGCGGTGGCGTCAACAATATTCTTAACCATGGCCAGCCCCAGGCCCATTCCCTTGGTCTTGGTGGTAAAACGGGGTTCAAATATCTTATCCCCCATCTCATCGGAGATGCCTACCCCGTTATCTGATACGGCAATGATAAGCGATTGACCATTACGACTTATCTGTACCTTAATGCAGGCTTCCCTTTCTTCAGGCACCGCCTGAATAGCATTGGTAATAAGGTTATTCATAACCCTCACCATTTGATCCTTATCCGCCTTTACCCTGGTTTCTCCCGAATCTACTTCAAAGTGGATTTTCTGTTCGCTGTAAAGAGCCGCCGTGCGTTCTACGATCTCGTGCACCGGAAATACCTCGGTCTTCATTTCGGGCATACTGGCAAAGCGGGCAAAGGCCTCCGCAATACTGCTGAGCGTATCGATCTGGTTAATCATACTTTCGGTAAACTCCTTCAGTTTTTGGGGCTCTTCTGTTTTTAAGGAGCGCTGCAGAAACTGCACACTCAGCCGCATAGGGGTGAGGGGGTTTTTAATTTCATGCGCCACCTGCTTGGCCATTTCCTTCCAGGCACTTTCGCGTTCGGTACGGGCAAGCTTTATGGCACTCTTCTCCAGCTCGTCAACCATGCGGTTGTATTCCTTTACCAGGGTACCAATCTCATCGTCATACTTCCACTTCAGCGCCGGGTTATGCTCATTGATCTGGGTATGCTTCATCTTCTCGCCAATGGCAATCAATGACCCGGTAATGTAGTTGGAGAGGAAGTAGGCAATCATAATGGAGATTAGAAACAGCAATAAATAGATCCACATCAGGCGCACCAGAAACTGGTTAATATCCTGACGGTGAAACTCCTGCTTGTCGAAGTAGGGCAGGTTTACAATCGCGAAAGGTTTGTTGTGGAGGTTGTGAATGTAGTCGTAGGTTGACAAAAAACTAACCGAATCACCACTTGAGACGGTGGTTAGCAGCTGGCTTTCGGAGGCGGCAAGATCAGCCAGCAACATGCGGGGTAGCTGCTCCTGCATCAACCTCTTGTCAAAAAGCCTGGGATTACTTGTAATCAAGAGGTTTCCCTGCAAAGAGTAGATGTTTATATCCATATTATGGATATCGCTCAGCTCACAGATCTTGTCGGAAAAGAGCATCACAATACTGTCTGATTTGGCCGAGCCCGAATCCTGATTGAGGTAGTGATAGATGGATTGAGTAATGGTATTTTCCTTGCGCTGCAGGCGCTCTTCATGGTAATGCTGATTCTCAGCCTTGAAGTGAAAAAAAGAGAAGGCCCCGGTGAGAAAGAAAGACACCAGGATAAGGATGATCATGGATATAAATATCCGGAAGCGAAGTGTAACATTAAATCTGCCCATCGAGGGTTAAATGTATAAAAAGCCGTGCCAAAGCGGCTCGCTTCCCTGCCGCCTCAGCCATATTTGTACTTTTGTGGGCCCTTTTGTAAAAACACGCAAAAATTTAGCCCATGGCAGTAAAGGTTCTGGTGATCAGCAACTACAAAAACACCTTCTCAGTCAGACCCGAGGCAGAGATATTTATAGATCTGGCCAAAAGGGGTTTTGAGATTGAGGTGATGACCTTTGGCCATTACGAATATGTAGAGCGCTTCCGGGAGGCGGGCATCAAGGTGATTGATTTTCATCCCCAGAAAAAGATGAATAAAGCTGAGATCAGCTTTATACGTGAGCACTTGAAAAAGGGCAAGCACGACATTGTACATCTCTTTAATGGTAAAAGCATCCTCAACGGCATCCAGGCCGCTAAGGACCTGCCCGTAAAAATTGTGCTATACCGGGGCTATGCCGGTAACATTCACTGGTACGATCCCACTGCCTATTTTAAATTCCTGCACCCCCGCGTTGACAAAATCCTATGTAATACCCAGGGCGTGGCAGATGCCATTACCAAAAACATCGGCTTTAACAAAAGCAAGATCAAGGTGATAAACAAAGGGCATTATACCTCCTGGTATAATGATATTGAGGCCATCGATCGCGAGGAACTGGGCTTTAGTGAAGATGACTTTTTAGTGGTTAATGTGGCCAATAACCGCGCTATGAAAGACATTCCTACCCTGCTTAAGGCCACCCACTACCTGCCTGCAGATTTACCGATTCACATCCTGCTCATCGGCAATAATATGGACGACAAGGCCAATATGAAGGTAATTGAAAGCAGCCCCAACAAGGACAAAATCCACATTCTTGGCTTCAGGTCAGACCGTTTGAGCATTGTTAAGGCCAGCGATGTTTTTGCCCTCACCTCTACCAAAGGAGAGTCCATTACCAAATCAGTAATTGAGGCTATGAGCCTCGGTACTATCCCGGTTATTACTGATATACCTGGTAATCAGGAGTTGGTTGAAGATGGTGTTTCAGGAAAGGTAATACCGGTAAAGTCACCTCAGCGCCTTGCCGAAGAGCTGATCAATATCTATCAGGACCGTGTTCTTTACAACCGCCTCAGTACCGGGGCGATAAACCATATTGAGACAAATCTCAATCACGACCGTACCGTGGATGAGTACGAGCAGTTTTATACCGAACTGGCCCGGTCCTAATCAAAGTGGTAGCTGAGGTAGAGTTCCACCTTCAGGTCACCGCCACCGTCGATGGTAAGGGGATCCGGAAAGCCGTTAAAGGACGAGTATAGGGAAAACTCAATGCCTTCCATAAACTCCCGGAAGCCCCCGGCGTCTTCATCATAAAGGCGAAATTGATAGCGCTGCGCCCCGATTTCATCAAAGCGGAAAAAAGGGAGGTAGGGATTGGCAATATCGGCGCCCTCCTGCACATCAAAAAAGGTGGTGTCGGAGGTGAGAATAACGTTGTCCGCCTCATCACGCAGCTCAAAGCTAAGATCAGGCCCGGAATCACTGTCCCAGGGCAGGCCGTTTTCGCGCATGGCCGGCCAGTCGATCACCCGGATCTCACTGAGACGAATTTCGGCCGGCGTAATCTGATTGCCGCAATTAGTGCCATTATAGCCCTCAGGACAAACGCAGGCCCCGTCCTCACAATAGCCGTCATTAACACAAGTGATATCCTGGCAGGGGTCTTCCTTACAGGCTGCCATCAAAAAAAGCAGCATAACTAAAATCGCAGAGTAGTTTTTCATAATACAGAGGATCAGTAAAGGGAAATCTAAGTAAATGTATCAAATAATAAGTCTCCGCCAGGGGCATCTTGTTCATCAATTTCCTTCAAAAGAGCTAGCTTTTTTGGCCCTGTTAAATCTTTAACGAACCTGCCGCAATTTTCCATCGTTAAAAAGGCTTCAGGATGAAAAGCTTACAGCCTCTTACCAGCATTATTTTCTGCGCGGCCATACTACTGGGCTGCAATGGCAGCATGGGCCGGCTATTTCACAAGAACTACGCCCACCAGCGGTATCAGCAAAAACTGGCCAAGGCCGATTTGCTGGAGACCAATATGGGTCGGGCCTGGCTGGAGGCTTCCCGCATGAGCCTGCAGGAAGCAGTAGAGATTGAGTTACCGGCCAGTCATAAGGGAAGCTTCTTTCCGCGCCGGGTGGAAGCCCTGGCCTGGCGCCTGCAATTGCAGAAGGGCGCCGAATTGAGGTTGGCTATTAAGTGGCAGCCGCTTGACAGTGCTAATCTGTTTGTAGACCTTTTTCAGCAGATAGATAAAGACCCGGTTTTATCCTTGCAGAAAGGTGAAACGACGGCGGTTTTTGAAGTGGAAAAAAGTGGTAGTTATATCCTGCGCTTACAGCCAGAATTATTTGCCAGCGGCAATTTTGAACTTCAGCTAAAGTTACACCCTCTCTATGCCGTATTTCCCATCAGCGGCAAAAATGCTGCTGCCATTCAGAGCTTCTGGGGTGCACCCAGGGATGGCGGGCGCCGGCGCCATGAGGGCATTGACATTTTTGCACCCCGGGGCACGCCGGTACTGGCACCGGTAAAAAGCCGTGTGTCTTCAGTGCGCGAACGTGGCCTGGGCGGTAAGCAGGTATGGCTGAGAGACCTCAAGCGCTCCTACTCCCTCTACTTTGCCCACCTCGACAGTCAGTTGGTCTCCAGCGGTGAGCTGCTAAATCCCGGCGACACCCTGGGCCTGGTGGGCAATAGTGGCAACGCCCGCTATACCTCGCCCCATCTACACTTTGGCGTTTACCACCATGGGGCCTTCGACCCACTACCACTGGTAAATAACCCCCAGCAAACCGCCCCCATGAGCGAGCTGACCTATGATCAGCCATGGCTGACCGTAAAAACGGCCAGCGCCAATCTCAGGCCACGGCCGCATACCAGGCGTAAGCCGCTGGGCACTTTTAAGAGAGGTGAGGTAGTGATGATAAAATCCCTCAGCGGGCAGTGGTATCAGGTAGAGAGCTACGACGGCCGGCGGGGGTATCTGCATACATCCTTACTTGGCCCGGTGGAGCCAAAGGCTTTCAGTAACGCCTCAGGTTATGCCTATACCAGTCTGCAAAAATCTGACTCGCTGCAAGTGGAAAGCGGCCGGTTTAAGTTCATAGGCCATAGTGGGGCACAGCAGGTACTTAGCGATAGTCTGGGAAATGTGATGTTTTACTAGGGCTAATTGACCTCCAGCCTGATGCTGGGCTCAAAAAAATGATTGCCACCCGCGTCTACCGAATCAGATGCAGCCAGATCAAGCACAAAAGTCACTTTGCGGCTTTGGCCATCAGACACATTAAAAGCCTCTTTCACCCTGGGGTTACTTTGCATGGGATCTTTCAGGGAAACACTGTTGCCGTTTTCGCTTAGCACCGCATCGTCAAATGAGAAGTCAAAGCCAAGAACAGTGCTTTCCCGTATGGTAGCTGAGCCCAGGGGCTTGGGGGCCCCAGGATTGGCAAGATCAAACTCAAGTCGCTGTGGCGGAATGTCCACACTGAGCAGATCATTGCCTTCCGCCTCCGAGAGGATAATCCTCAGAAAGTCAAGATTTATAACGGCACTGCTGTATGGCCCCGGATTTTCGAGGGCAAAATAGTAGTGGATGGTAGCTTCTCCTTCCTTCTTGCAGGAAGAAGAGCTAAACAAAAGCGCTACCGAAATTGCCGGTAATAGTATTTTTTCAAGCCTCATCGCAAAATTTTTATTTTCCAAAGGGATTCAAATCCCATGCAAGTAAAAAGCAGCAAAGTAAAAACTCCGCCGCAAACCTTGCCTATACTGGCTTCCGGCGGAATTCATCTCTTATTTAAGCCAAAATTTCTGGCGCCGATCTTTACCGTTTCGGAAGACTCTTCTTTGCTTTTGACATACTTTTCCAAGCAGCGATCCTGCTCCCACAACCAATGGAGGATGCGTTCTCCGGAGCAATAAGCATGGCTCTCTTTCGGTAACAAAACCAAACGCCTTGCTGCCCCCATTGGGGTCAGAACCCTAAAAATAAAAAACCCCGCTGATAAGGCGGGGCTTGTATTTTAGTAGTGGCGATAAAAGTCGCTCAGTTTGGCTATGGCCTGGTCGTATAAAGGGAAGGCAAACTGCTCAAACACCAGTTGTGGCGACGGCAGGTCCAGTTCCCGCTGGCGGGTTAGTTCAAGCTGCTCTTCACTGAGGGCCCTTTCATCACCATTGAAACTCGCCCACACTACCTCCCAGCGATACTGGCTGGGAAAGCGCTCGCGATTTATCACGCGGCCGTTACTGACGTCTTCAATCTGAAACTCCATCATACCCGATCCTACCAGCGCCTTTTCATAACGCTTAAAGGTGGCCTTAACGGTGCCATAGACCGCCTTTTCACCCCGTCCCTTCAGCAGTACACTATCGCGACTTACTTCCTTCTCATAGGTGTTCGAAATAACATTGCCCAGGCTAAACTGCCCGAACTCCATCTTTACCCGATGATCGACCCACTCCAACTGCTCCGCCTCCCCGGGGCTGTAAAAGCGCACGTAAGGACTGATATTGGCGGTGTGGAGGTATTCATCCATCCGGGCATTAAAAAAGCCCTGGTCGAGACGCAAAACACCCATTGGGGCGGGCACTGGTTCAACCACCACATGCAGGGTGGCGAAATGGAGCGCTTCATCCAGTTTAGAGTTTACATCGCGGAAACCGGGCATTAACTGATTAGCGCGGATCAGGTGTTGGTAGGCTTCCTTAGCCTTCTGTCTATCCCCTCGCTCCTGCATTAGCCCCAGAGCGATATCATAGCGCACTTCCGCAGCCTGGCTGATGGCCTCATTGTATTCAGCCTGAAAATAGCGGGGGTTTACCTTATCAAGGCATGCCGGGCAACGCCGGATTTCGTCATGCAGGTAGTTGAGGCTTTGGTACTCAGAGGCCACCCGCTCCCACTTTAATGGGTCAACGCCAGCCTTGGCACGCCGGGCATTTTCGAGATGCATCTGCAGGGCCAGTTTATAGGCCTTTGGTAAGGTGGCCAGGGCCTTATCATTATCGATGTCGTTGCGCAGGCGGTTTACCGCCTGAACGACTGCTTTGTCATAATCACCCTTTTCAAGGGCACGCCGGCCGGAGGCACAGGCGGCCACCGCTAGTGCCAGCAGTGCAAAAAGGAGTGATTTAAAATACGGCTGGTTCATATCACAAGTATTGTTTTCTGAAATGTTTCTGTTCTAAAAACAAGCCAAAAGTAACATCTGCGAACTAAAGAGGGCTGTGAATGAGGGAAATACTGCCTGCGATAAGTAAAGGCATAAAAAAACCCCGCTGGAGGCGGGGTCTCTCAATTATCTCAACTTAACTATAACTTATTGTACAGTGAAAGAGGTAACAACTATGTTAGCCGGTGAAGGTTCATTGCTGAAAATTTCAGGGGGATCATAAGAGCTGGCACTGCCGTCGAACTCATAAGTACCCAGATCCCCATTATCAATATGCAGCATGGGAAATAGCTTTTGGCCCGGGGTGACAGTAACACTGTTATCGAGCGCAATTTCCACATCCTCACTAAGGCCATTGTTTACTTGCTCCTTACCAATTATTCCCGGCAAGGTAATGTTGCCGCTACCGTCGTCATTGTGAATGACCAGCCAGCCATCTACTGCTGATTCCACGGATGGAATGGTTACCGAATGGGTACTGGCATTATAGGAGGCGGCGGAAGCATCGATGCGGGGTGATTCAATGATGATAGATTTCATTACAATACTGCCATCATCCATCAGGGGTTGGTCAGGTGTACCTTCGCCGGTAAACTCATAGTCACCCAATACGCCGGTGTCTTCGTGAATCATGATCCACAGCTTTTCACCGTGGGTCAAATTCTGATCAGACGATATTTGCAGCTTTACATTCTCACTTTCCCCCTGAGGTATTTGCTCGGGATTACTGATAATCCCTGGAACCACCGGGCCGTTATTACCGTTATCACGGTGCACTACAATCCAGGCGGTGCGGGGCACTTCAGCCACCTCCACATTAATCATATTCTGACTGATCACCTGGTTCTCTACCTCCAGTTCAGAGGTATCGTCGATTTCATCTTTTACATCGTCGGTCTCTTCGCATGATACCGTGGAAAAGGCAATTACCCCTGCCATCAGCATCCATGCCACCAACCTCTTTCTCGGATAAAGCATGCTTCTTCATTTTTGGGTTAAACAATACAACCAGCTAATTGCCAGTGATTAATCAACTGGCAGGCTGGCTCTTTGTTTAGACCCGGCTCAATAGCATGCCTGCCACGCTATTCCCGGTCGGCTTCAAATGCTCTTACAAGCTCAATAAAGCCATCTAGGGTGTCATTTGGTACGGTAACGCTCAGGTGATAGTGTTCGATCTTCCAGAGGCTGTCATGCCGGCTTAATACCCCCGAGCCGCGGCAATCGCCCATGTGGGTGGAGAGTAATTCATCAAACCAGGCGATATCGCCATTATCCGAAAAATAAATATTGCGCTCAATTTTATCGAAATCCCAGCCGGTACCGGCATCGAAGTATTTTTCTGACCATTGCCTGAATTCATCACGGGTCCAGAGCTCCGTCTTATCGGTACCAATGTAAATGCCATCGTCGGCCATCTTTTCGAAGTAGGCAAAATCCACATTGGCGGCATCGTCATGCCACTGGTCAAGGAAATGGTTGATGGACTCCCTGTCAGCTTCTGGATTGTGCTTTGGGGCTCGTTCATCAGCTACTGCTTCCGGCTGATTTTGGCAGGCCGCCAGGGTGATGGCTGCAAGGAAAAGAAATACTTGTTTCATTTTGATATAGTTTGTTGGGCTTGAAAGTACGCACTGCGCCCGAATGAATCAGCGGGCGAGGCTATCCCGCTCTTCATACCAGGAGATAAATACCTTTTGCCGGCCCCATTGGCGGGCCGAGTCGATATTACGGCCAAAGTAGATGTCTATGCGCTTACTATAGCGACGGTTCATCTTGTCAAGCACTACAAAGCTATCCTGCAGCTCGTGGATATAGATTTTGCTCAGGTGAGTCAGCCCGGAATCCAGCAGATCCCGTGATATGGCAACTACCTTCAGCCCCGGTTTCAGAGTGTCGCCCCAGGCGGTAATGGCGGGGTTGCCCTGGGTTTGATAACCATAGGAGTTGTAGGCAGTGGCTGTAACCGGCATAACCTTGATGTGCAGCGGTTCCCTTTTAGGACTGCAGGCTATTAACAGAAGTATTATCAGCCACCTGGATATTTGCATATTGCCCTAAATTAGGCATTTCGGCCCAGCCCTTTCAGGTCAACCTGTAAGCGCATTTCATAATCGTCCATCACAAAGCCGCCGCCGATATCGATTATCAGCGGACGCACTTTCTCAAAACCCATCTTCAGGTAGGCTGCGATGGCTTGGGTGTTGTACTTATTTACGGTAAGCCGGATAGCAGCCAGCCGTCGCTGGCGCGCCTGCTTCGTCACAAAGTCAATCATGTGGCGGCCATAACCTTTTCCCCTGGCGTTGCTTTCGAGGTAAATTTTGGAAAGAAAAAGGGCATCGCCCTGCTGCCGGAAGGCGAGGTAACCCAACAAACGGCTATAAGCATAGGCACCGTAATATTCATAACCCTCCTCCAGCTGCTGTTGCATGGTGGCCAGCGATTGAAACTTCTGCAGCATATACTCTACCTGCTTCGCCCCGATGATGGGGGTGTAATGGTGGCGCCAGATGGTGGCGGCGAGGGTTTCGATGGCCATAAGTTCGGCCTCGCTGGCGGCGGGTTTGATTAGCATGGGGTAAAGATAGAGGGTAATCGGTATTGCCGCTGATCTTCGACTCCGCTCAGACTAACAGCGGCAAACGCCCCTGAATTTATGGTTCTAAAACTCTCCCTCGACTATGCCCGCGCTGAAGCTTACGCAAGCGCTGAGCCCTTTTGCGAAAGTGCTCCGGCATATAGGTTCCGCTCGCGAAACCAGTGATTGTTGCAAGTTGACCCTCTTTTACCACCTGTACCTTGAACTTTGAGCTTTGAACCCCGCCTGCCTGATTGTCGTCTTTCAGCCGGGCAAACTTCAACCTTGAACCCGGCCTGACCGCTTGACGCTAGTCATTCGGGCAGGCTTGAACCTTGAACCAATACAATGTGCCGCTCCTACGGAGCTCAATAAGCTCTTGGCCTAACTAAGGCTAGAAGGATGCCGCCCCGCTGGGGCTCAGACTGACAGCCGCAGGTATCCCAGCTTTAAAACCTTACTACCTTAAAACTTTAGAACCATTAGCAACAAAAAAACCCCCAGCGGCAGGCTGAGGGTTTCATAAGGCTAAATAATATGTACTTCTATCCGGCCAGGGCTTCGGCACCACCCACGATCTCGAGGATCTCGTTGGTAATGGCCGCCTGACGGGCTTTGTTGTATTCGAGGGTAAGACTGCGCTTAAGGTCATTGGCGTTATCAGTAGCCTTGTGCATGGCCGTCATACGCGCACCGTGCTCAGAGGCATTGCTGTCCAATACCGCCTTGTAAAGCTGGGTCTTCAGCGACTTGGGGATCAGGTCTTCGAGGATGTCTTCCTTGGAAGGCTCGTAGATGTACTCACCAGTAGTCATCTCGTCTTCGTCCACCTCAGGGGCACTAACGGGCAAAAACTGCTCCAGCATTACGGTTTGTACCGCCGCGTTCTTAAACTGATTATAGATCAGTTCGATGCGATCGTAGTCACCATCGCGGAACTTTTTCATCAGTGCCTCAGCAATCTCAGCCACGTTCTCGAAGCTCAGGTCGTCCCACAGGCTGCTGTGGTTGCCTGCCATCTTCATTTCACGACGGGTAAAGAGGTCATTAACCTTTTTACCAACCGGCAACAGATGATACTCCACATCAGGGTTGTCCTTGATGGTTGCCATAGCCTTTTTGAAAATGTTGGCGTTGAAGGCACCGGCCAATCCGCGATTGGAAGAAATGGTTACCAACAACACTTTCTTCACTTCCTCGGGCTGACGCGAGTAAACACCTTCACTGGCATCGAGGGTTGCACTTACGTTTATCAGGATTTCTTCCAGCTTCTGGGCATAAGGGCGCAGATCGGTAATCGCATCCTGGGCACGCTTAAGCTTGGCCGCCGATACCATCTTCATGGCAGAAGTGATCTGCATGGTAGAAGATACCGAGGTAATCCTGCTTCTTAATTCCTTTAAGTTCGCCATCTTATATCAGTTAAGAGTTAGCAGTGAGGAGCGCCGGAGTGCCGGCGCTCCTCCCCTTTCAATACTCTTAAATCAGTTTAATATTTAGCAGCTATGTCTTTAGCTACTTTGCTAAGGGTATCGGTAGCCTCGTCGGTAAGTTTACCCTGACGGAGGGTTTCCAATACATCGCTGTGCTTATTGCTCAGGTAGTCGAGGTATTCGGCTTCGAATTCCTTCACCTTGTTTACAGGCACCTTGTTCAGCAGACCTTTAGTACCGGCGTAGATGATAGCTACTTGCCTCTCTACCGATACGGGGCTGTTTACTCCCTGCTTCAGCACTTCCACGTTGCGCTTACCTTTGTTGATAACCGCCATGGTAGCAGCGTCGAGGTCAGAACCGAACTTGGCGAAAGCCTCCAGCTCACGATACTGAGCCTGGTCAAGCTTAAGGGTACCTGATACCTTCTTCATCGACTTGATCTGGGCGTTACCACCTACCCGTGATACCGAAATACCAACGTTAATAGCAGGACGTACACCGGAGTTGAACAGGTCAGACTCGAGGAAGATCTGTCCGTCAGTAATCGAAATTACGTTGGTAGGAATGTAAGCAGACACGTCTCCAGCCTGAGTTTCGATGATAGGAAGGGCAGTCAGTGAACCACCACCTTTCACTTTGTCTTTCAATGACTCGGGCAGGTCATTCATGTTTTTAGCTACCTTGTCATCGGCGATCACCTTAGCGGCGCGCTCGAGCAGGCGGCTGTGGAGGTAGAATACGTCACCGGGGTATGCCTCACGACCGGGAGGACGACGAAGCAGCAGGGATACCTCACGGTAAGCCACCGCCTGCTTAGACAGGTCATCATACACGATCAGGGCAGGACGGCCAGTGTCGCGGAAGTACTCACCGATAGCTGCACCGGCAAAAGGAGCGTAAAACTGCATCGGAGCGGGGTCAGAGGCGTTGGCCGCCACGATTACGGTGTAGTCAAGAGCACCTTTCTCCTCCAGAGTTTTGGCGATCTGGGCTACGGTAGAACCTTTCTGACCAATGGCTACATAGATACAGAATACGGGCTCACCGCGATCGTAGAATTCTTTCTGGTTAATGATGGTATCGAGAGCTACTACAGTTTTACCGGTTTGACGGTCACCGATGATAAGCTCACGCTGGCCACGGCCTACAGGAATCATGGAGTCGATCGCCTTGATACCGGTTTGCAGAGGCTCGTTTACCGGCTGACGGAAGATTACACCAGGAGCTTTACGCTCGAGGGGCATCTCAAAAGTTTCGCCTTCAATCGGTCCTTTACCGTCGATGGGGTTACCCAGGGTATCCACCACGCGGCCCAGCATACCTTCACCAACATTGATAGAGGCAATGCGGTTAGTACGCTTTACGGTACTACCTTCTTTAATTTCGTCAGAGGCACCGAGGAGTACGATACCTACGTTGTCTTCCTCGAGGTTAAGTACAATACCGCGAAGGCCGTTCTCAAACTCCACAAGCTCACCAGCCTGGGCGTTGCTGAGACCATAGGCGCGGGCAATACCGTCACCTACCTGCAGTACGGTTCCTACTTCTTCCAGTTCGGTTTCTGATTGGAAACCGGCCAACTGTTGTCTTAAGATTGCTGATACTTCAGCGGGTTTAACTTCTGCCATTTTTATTTAGCCTTAATCAATGTTCTTATTAGTAATCAGCTACGAAGATGTTTTTTTGAAAACTGCGCTTCAATTGTTCGAGCTGGGCGGCAATACTGCCATTGTACTCTTTGTCTGCCACGCGTATTTTGAGGCCACCGATCATGGAAGGATCCACCTTCTCGCTGATCACGATCTCGTTGTTGGTAACGGACGCCAGCTTCTTACGGATTTCCTCGCGTTGGGCTTCTGTAAGCGGCTTGGCCACGGTTACAGTAGCTTCCTCGATGCCTTTCATGGCGCGGTAGCTTTCGATAAAGCCACGCAGGATTCCCTCGAGCTGACCTTCACGACCCTTGCGGGCAATGATCTTCACATAGTTGGAGATGATTTCGCCCAGACTTCCTTCAAAGACGGCGTCAATCACCTTTTCTTTTTTATCAGTGCTGATGATGGGGCTCTTCAAAAGGTTTCTGAATTCGCGCGAGTCATCAATCACTGCGAGCATACGGTCCACATCACCCTTAACTTCCTCCACCTGGTTTACTTCCCTGGCGTAGTCGAGCAGTGATTTGGCGTAACGCTTATCTACTTTGGTAATCAGCATGCTATACCGGCTTAGTTAAGTTTGAAATCCTCCAGCTGGTTTTCCACCAGTTGCTCGTGGTTTTCCTGCTTATCGAGTTCTTTGCGGAGAATCTTCTCAGCAATCTCGATAGACATGCGACCCACCTGGTTTTTAAGTTCGGTGATAGCCGCCATTTTTTCGTTTTCGATCTGCTCACGGGCGGTTTCAATGATGCGGTCGGCCTCAGTAGATGCCTTAGCTTTCGCCTCGTTGATCATGCTCTCCTTCATTTCACGCGCATCCTTTAGCATCTCATCGCGCTCCATGCGGGCTTCCTTGAGGATCTTTTCGTTGTCAGACTTCAGTTGGGCCATTTCCTCACGGGCCTTCTCAGCCTGGTCAAGAGCCTTATCAATTGACTCTTCACGGGCTTTTACGGCTCCCAGGATGGGTTTCCAGGCAAACTTGCGCAGGAGCACCAACAGGATGAGGAAAGTAACGGTGGTCCAGAACAGCAGTCCGATATCTGGTTTAACCAATGGGTTTAAAGCAAGTAATTGCATAGTAAGTAATTAAAATCCTTTGTTAATAATGGTTAAAGAAGGGCCCACAACCAACCGTTGTGTGGCCCTTGCTTTGTTTGTTGAAACTTACGCGATCAGTGAAACTACCACACCAAAGAGAGCAACGCCCTCAACAAGTGCAGCAGCGATGATCATCGCAGTTTGGATCTTACCGCTAGCTTCAGGCTGACGGGCGATACCTTCCATGGCACGACCACCTACCTGTCCGATACCGATACCGGCACCGATTACAGCTAAACCAGCTCCAATTGCAGCAAAACTCATAGTAATCAGGATTTATAATTAAACAAAAAACTAAAATTCTTAATGGTGATCTTCACTAACTGCCTGTCCCAAAAACAGAGCGGTAAGCATGGTGAAGATAAATGCCTGCAGGGCGGCTACCAGTAGTTCCAGTACCGAGATGAACAGTGCAAAAGGCACTGACACCGCTGCCATGGCCACCGACTTAAAAATAAAGATCAGCGAAACCAGGCTCAGCACGATGATGTGTCCGGCCGTAATATTGGCGAAGAGACGAATCATCAGGGCAAAGAACTTGATAACTACGTTTGAGGCAAATTCGATTGGGAAAAGTATGGGCCACAGCCACCAGGGCTTGGGCGCAAAAATGTGTTTCCAGTAGGCTTTGTTTCCGCTTACATTTACTACCAGCAGGGCGATAAATGACAGGGCGAGGGTGAAGGCGATATTACCGGAAAGGTTGGCGCTGAACGGGAATACAGGAATAAGTCCCATCAGGTTGATCGTCCAGATCAGGAAGAAGATGGTAAGCAGGAAAGGCATATAGCGATCAGCGGTGCGGCCAATTTGGGGGCGGCCAATATCGTCGCGTACAAATACCACCAATGGCTCTACGAATGAGGCCAGGCCACGGGGCACGCGATGACCACTCTTCTTATACTTGCGGGCGGCGGTTCCGAAAATCAGGAACAGAATAATGCCGGCAATAAAGAGTGAGAATACGTTCTTAGTGATGGAGAAATCCAGGGGCTCAGTGTTGGTAGGGTGCCCTTCCTCATCCATGCTGAGGTGCTGGTCAGGACTGTCGAGCTGAAAGATGTCTTCGTGATAGTTTACAAAGTACTGCCCGTTGGCTTCCACTACGTGGTGACCGTGGTCATCGTGGTGAAACTCAGAGGACATAAAGGTAACCAGGCCTTTATCGGTCCAAAGGATTACCGGCAGGGGCATGGAAACCGCCTCGTCGCCTTCGCCATAAATATGAAAGGAGTGTGAATCCTGAATGTGGTGCATGATGACCGGGGTAGGGTCGTAATCACCCTCTTCCTCATTGGCGTGAACATCCTCTTCTTCAATTACCGTTTCGGCATCGGCGCTGTGGTGCTCATCGTGTTCATGCTGTCCACCATCCTGTGCACGCAATCCGGTAGAAAAGAAAAACAGTACGGCGGCACTCGCTAACGTACTGAGATTTAAAAGTTTGCGCATTTCTGTACTTATCAGGTTACCCTTTTCAAAAATCGCTGCAAATGTAGCTATAAATCTTAAAAACCAAAGGGGTTATAAACAAAATATTAACACCCTTAATCCGCACCCTCATCGGGCCGCGATTTAAGCAGGATAGCCACCTGCAGGGCGTCCCACAAGAGGTACAGAAAATAAGCGGCAAAGAAGTGGAGCACCGGTATCCTGGGTTCGCCCATGGAGCCTTTAATTATGGGAAACAGGAAAATCATCGCCGCGGCAATTTTAAGAAACACCAGTCCGAGGAAAGCAAAACCCACCTTATCGAAGTAGCTCTTCCACACATATACCACCGCAGCCAGGGTAGCCAGGGTAAGAATTGTAATAAAGATGTGGCTTTTAAAGAGAAATTCGCGGTTGAGACTGAGGCTGCTGTACTCCAGCAAGCCCCAATGCCCGAGGGCAACGATTACCGAAAACAGCAGTGTTTGGACAAACACCTTACTGGTTATTTTCAATCTTTAGTCTTTTTTAAGGAAGTCGCGCAAAACTACATACATCCCGCCAAACACCCCTAGCAGGGAAAGAATAATGGTGTACCAGGGGGTTTCGTTGTGGTTTTTCTCATCCAGCCAATAACCAATACCGGCACCAGCGGCTACAAAAGCCGCCATCTGAAATCCCAGGTAAGTATACTTGGCGTAAGTATTAAGCGGTTGCCTGACTGGCTTTTTGGTCTGCTGCTCCTTTTTCTTGCTTGCTTCGGGTTTCGCCATTTCTGAGTGGTGGGTTTACGGATCCCATATTACATGAACCGCTAAACTCGGCTCCCGGTTCTACCGCTAATTTACCAGTGCGCACATCGCCCTGCACCCTGGCGGTAGCCTGCAAGGTAAGCAACCCCTCTACAGCGATATCGCCCATCAGGGCTCCTGAAACGGTGGCATTGGCACATTTGATCTCGCCTTCTACCTGGCCCTTTTCACCCACTACCAATTTGCCGGTAATGGTAATACGGCCCTTGATATGACCGTCAACCCGGATATCACCTTCCGACTTAACTTCACCTTCAATGGCAGTTCCGGCCAGAATACGGTTGCTGGTCTGCCCTAAGGCCTCGTTCATATCTTTTGGTTTCTTCATGATTTGAGCTTTTAGAAATTCGTGTTATAGTAATCCAGGTAGCCGCTAAAATCCTTGTCGCGGTAAAACTGGGTAAAGTCACTGTTCGAAATTACAAAATGTTTGGGCTTAGCGGGCTCCAGCAGGTTCTTCACCGTTGCCTGTTGTTCCAGTATCTGCATAAACTGCTTCGCCTTGCGCTGATTGGGCAAGCCACTTACCATTACCATCTGCTCTTCACTACTGATATAGATAGCCTTGGTCTTGAGTGTCATATTTGAAAAGTACTTTTTAGAAAAATCACTGAGCGCAATGGTTACATTATTCACCAGGCCTTTGGTGTTGGGAACCACTACAATGTACTTGTACTCTTCGTTTTCACCCCCACTGTACTTACTCTTCTCCTCCTGGCCCTTGGGGTTGGCCACACTGGCGGCCTGCTGACTTTGGGCCTCCTTCGCTTTTAGCTGATTGAGAATCAGCTGGGCTTCCTCCGATTGCTCTGAATTGGGATAGCGCACCATTAACGCACTTAAGGTCTGCTGCAACTGCTCTTTATCCCCCAGCTTTCCCTGTGAAAAGGCTTTGAGCAGCATAAAACGCGGCCCCTGATCAGTAGTGCCATAAGCAGTTAGGCCGCTGTCAGCCAGGTTCAGCGACTGCCGGTAGGCACCCTCATTATAGCTGGCATAAGTCTTTTTATAAAAAGCCTTAATACTAGCGCCACTGTCACCACTCTCCGGATCGCCGCCATTGAGTAGCGCCGCAAATTCACTTTCAGGCAAATTGTCAAGAATCAGCTGGCGATATTGCTGAGCCTCCTTATCGTCGCTTAAGGCAACATTGATGCGATATAGCGAATACCAGGCCCGCCCCTTTTCGCTGAGATGCGGGTAGCGTTTTAGCAGCGTCTTCAGTTCGGTTTCAGCAGCCTGTAGGTCTTTTAGGTCATTTTTGTAAATACCGGCCAGGTTAAAGTAGGCTTCCACAATTTTCTGATTACTGGCGGCTATTGCTTCCGGGGTGGCGGGAATATTGGAGCGGTATTTTTCCAGCCGGCTATCCTTACTGCTGGCTTCCTGTCCATTTTCTTCCTTAGCTTCTTCCTGATCGTTCCCTGCCGTGGCATTATCAGCAAAGTTGCCGGTCATCTCCTTATTACTACGGCGCCAGTTATCCTCCAGCTTGCGGTTGCCCCAGGTGTTCATAAAGTCGCGTTCGCCGCTGGAGCGCAAGCCCTGGTTGTAGAAATACCACTGCCCTCCCTTGGTTCCTGCCTGATTCATGGCCGTTAGCGACTGAGCGTTGCCACTGTCAAAAAAGGGATTGTTTTCCCGCTCCTCCCTTTCACGCTGCTGGCGGTCTTCATTGCTTATAATCTCATTCAACTTCTGCTTCAGCTGCTTCTCGGTAAGACCCGCCAATTGTTGCAAGCTGTCCTCAGTTTCAATTACCGCCAGGTTTTTCACCAGCTCATCAAGGCTCTCCTTTTTGAGCTTTACCTCCTCGTAGCGCGGGTGACCAGCAGTAAAGCTGGTAAAGGAGGAGTCGTAATAAGCCGCTGCCAGGGGGTAGCGGCGGTTGTCAAATTTTGTCTCCGCAATTTTGAGGTAGCTCAGTCCCTTCTGATTGACGTTGCCGGTGCTGGCGCGAACCGACTTTTTCAGGTAGTCAAGCATCAGCTCATCATCGCCCAGGCGCTCGGCCACTTCCGCCATCACGTAATAAATCTGGTCGCGGTTATCAAAGTTCTTGTCGTCCTTCAGCATGGCCTCCAGTTCATCAAAAACGTCTTCGGGGTTTTGCAGGTCCGTATCGTAATTGCGGGCCCGGTTGAGCTGGGCAGCAAACAGCAACTCATAGGGAGGGCCTTTCTTTATCACTTTCAAAAAGAGTTGACTGGCCTCATAATCGTTGCCCATAGCCGCCTGCAGCTGACCCATAATAAAGAGCCAGCGAATTTCCTCCTGTTTATCCTTGCTGCGGTCCACCGCCTGTGAAAGCAACTGGAAGGCACCGGTCTTATTACCCTGGTTTATCTCCAGTTGGGCGTAGCTGGCAAAAGCTTTTGCCCGCAGCTCCCTGGGTAAGGCCTCGCTGCGATAAATCTTTTCAAACTTATCTTTTGCACTGAGGTAATTATTTAATTGGGTTTCGGTTTTAGCGGCCCACAGTTTTGCTTCTGCCACATTCTTCCCATCAGGAAATTGCTGAATTACAAAGTTGAAAGTTTCCAGTGCCTCGAGGTATTCCCTTTTGTAAAAGCGGGCTTTGCCAATAAGCAGGTAGGAATCATCAATGTACTTATTGCGCTGCTCATTGCGGATCATCATGGAGTGCCGCTGAATAACCTTGGTTGATTTTTCTATCGCCTTGTCCATCTGGGGCTTGATGATGCTCACCTGGTTTTCTTCGCCATAGCGGAAAACGGGTAGTATTTCATCGAAGTTATCGCGATGTTGCTTTGCCAGGTCCTGCTCACCCGAATAAAAAGCCTGTTTACCATTAAACAAGGGGTTGAAGCGGGAGAGAGTCTGGTGATAAACCCTGCTGGTAAAAGTATCTTTGGTGCGGCTACAGGCGAGAATGACCAGGGTAGACACGAGCAATATGAGGAGGCTTCTGAGTTTCAGCGTATGGGGTATTTTGATGTTGAAGTGTAACTGCAAAAGGCCAAAAATATTTTATTTTATAGAAGTGAGCAGCTAAATTGATAAAGGTACTTGGTGAAAATCGCAACCAGGCCAGCTGAATGGCAAAATTCAGTTTTAGCACTTCCAAGGGAGGCTCTACATTAGCCATCCCTCTAGTAACCAACCCTTTTTATACCTTTTCCTGAAAGCCCGGACTGGTTTCCGGGCTTTTTTAGTGTAAAGAAACCGAAGCTTTGCATCATATTACGATATTTGCGGGCAATGGCAACAGATTCAGAAAAAAAGGCTAAAATCTCGGAAAAGCTGCGGAATAAGTACCGCCTGGTCATCCTTAATGACGATACCTTTGAAGAAAAGTTATCCCTGAAGCTCAGCCGCCTCAACGTTTTTTTTATCGTGGGCTTTGCCATGATCTTTCTGATTGCCTCCACCATTCTGCTTATTGCCTTCACTCCCCTGCGCGAATATATCCCGGGCTACAGTAGCACTACTCTGCGTCAGCGGGCGCTGAACCTGGTACGCACCTCTGACTCGCTGCAACAGCAGCTTACCTATAACGAGCGCTACCTGCTTAATATCCGCAATATTATTGAAGGCAAACCAGCCATTAACTTTAATGACAGCCTTCTGTCAGACAGTACGGTAAAAGCCGAGCTCAACCGCGAGATCAGTGCCGAAGACCAGGCCCTGCGCGAATTTGTGGAGGAAGAGGAACGCTTCAACCTCAACACCCGCAACAAGGGCGCCCTCAGTCCGGTAAACTTTAGCTTTTTCACCCCGGTAAAGGGCATTATCAGCAATTCCTTTGACCCGAATGAGGGCCACCTGGGCCTCGATATTGTGGCCCGCAAAAATGAAGTGATCAAAGCGGTGCAGGATGGTATCGTGATTTTTGCAGAATGGACCGCCGAAACCGGGCACGTAATAATAGTACAGCATCCCGGGGAATTTCTATCGGTGTACAAGCACAACTCTTCCCTGCTCAAAACCCAGGGGGAGCTGGTGAAGGCCGGCGAACCGGTAGCCGTTATCGGCAACAGTGGTGAGCTGAGCACCGGGCCGCATCTCCATTTTGAGTTGTGGTACAATGGCAACCCGGTAAATCCGCAGAGCTACATCAATTTTTAAGGCTGTTTTCGAAGCCCTGATCAATTTTTAAAGAACCGGTTTTGTAAGCCTGTACCGCGAGGTGGTCGCAGCGCTCATTTTCGGGATGGTTGTTATGCCCCTTCACCCAGTGCATTGTGGGTTTAAAGCGACGGTACTCCTTTAAGAAGAGCTGCCACAGGTCCACATTCTTTTTGCCCTTAAAGCCTTTTTTCTCCCAATTGAAAAGCCAGCCCTTATTGATGGCATCCACTACGTATTTGCTGTCGGTAATAATATGGAGGTCTACATCGCTGCGCTTGAGGGCACGCATGCCAACTATGGTGGCGAGCAGTTCCATGCGGTTGTTGGTGGTATTGCGAAACCCCCCACTCATTTCCTTGCGATGTTTACCGGCCAGCATCACCACCCCGTAACCGCCCGGTCCGGGGTTGCCGCTGGCAGCGCCATCGGTATAAATATGTACTGTCAATCCAGGTCCTTTATCAGGTATTCCAATACTTCGGGGTAGTGCTTGTGCTCCAGTTGCTGCACCTTGTATTGCACGTCCTCAGGGCTGTCTTCAAAGTCCACCTCCACGGATTCCTGAAAGATTATTTCGCCCTCATCGTATTTATTGTTGACGTAGTGAATGGTAATGCCGGTTTCTTCGTCCTCATTCTCCACCACCGCTTCGTGCACGGCCATGCCATACATACCTTTGCCTCCATATTGGGGAAGCAGAGCCGGGTGAATATTGACCAGCAGCCCCTCGAACTCCTCCACGATCTCCTCCGGCATCTTCAGTAAAAATCCCGCTAGTGCGATAAAGTCCACATCCAGCTCATCGAGTTTTTGCATGACGAAACCATCCTGCAGCTGCTGAGGGGTAAAAGTGATACAACGCACGCCCAGCTTGAAGGCGCGATCGACAACACCGGCATTTTTTCTGTTGGTGAAGACAACTTTGACGCGGGCAATTTCACTGTCTTCGAAGTAGCGGATGATGTTCTCTGCATTAGTGCCGCTTCCCGAAGCGAACACAGCAATGTTTTTCATGAGTCGTTCAATATTATACTTAGCACTTGTAATCTTTGGCCTGCTGCCAGTTTGCTAAGGTAATTTATTGTTTGTTTTTTGATAAATTTACTTTCTTTGCACCTTAATAATTTCAAAAGAAATCGACCATGTCAGAAATCGCTTCTAAAGTAAAAGCAATCATAGTTGACAAACTTGGAGTAGACGAGAATGAAGTTACTCCAGAAGCAAGTTTTACCAATGATCTGGGTGCAGATTCACTGGACACTGTAGAACTCATCATGGAGTTCGAAAAGGAATTTGACATTCAAATCCCGGATGACCAGGCCGAAAACATTGCTACTGTAGGCCAGGCTATCTCCTATATTGAAGAAGCTAAGAAGTAAAACGATTAGCTGACTCCACGCTTATATGGAATTGAAAAGGGTAGTAGTAACAGGACTGGGAGCGATATCTCCCCTGGGCCTCAACCTTAGGGAAACCTGGGATGGCCTGGTGGCAGGTAAAAGTGGTGCAGGCCCCATCACCCTCTTTGATGCGGAGAACTTTAAAACCAAGTTCGCCTGCGAAGTAAAAAACTTCAATGTAACCGATTACATCGACCGTAAGGAGGCCCGTAAAATGGACCGCTTTACCCACTTTGCTATGATGGTTACTGATGAGGCCGTAGCCGACAGCAAGCTGTTGGAGGCGGATAACTTCAATGGAGACCGCACCGGGGTAATCTGGGGATCAGGCATTGGCGGCCTGGAAACCTTCCTCACCGAAAGTACCAACTACGTGAAGGGCGGCGGCATTCCCCGTTTCAACCCCTTCTTTATACCCAAGATGATCGTGGACATCGTGCCCGGTCATGTTTCTATTAAGCACGGACTTAAAGGCCCCAATTTTAGTACGGTATCGGCCTGTGCCTCTTCTACCAATGCCCTGATAGACGCCTATCATTACATCCGCATGGGTATCAGTGATGCCTTTGTGGTGGGCGGTAGTGAAGCGGCAGTAACCGAATCGGCCATCGGGGGCTTTAACTCTATGCATGCACTAAGTACCCGCAATGATGACCCGGCCACTGCCAGTCGTCCTTTTGACAAAGACCGCGATGGCTTTGTGATGGGCGAAGGTGGTGCCTGCCTCATCCTCGAGGAGTATGAGCACGCCAAGCAGCGTGGGGCCAAAATCTACGCCGAAGTAATCGGTGCTGGTTTATCGGCAGATGCCCATCACATTACCGCACCCCATCCAGAAGGGGAAGGTGCCAAGATGGTGATGAAGCAATGCCTTGACTCTGCCGGTCTTGAACCAGCCGCGGTAGATTATATCAATGTACATGGTACCTCCACTCCCCTTGGGGACGTAGCCGAACTCAAAGCGATCAAAAGCGTGTTTGGTGAGAAGGCCTATGATATGAACATCAGTTCTACCAAGTCAATGACGGGGCACCTGCTGGGTGCTGCCGGTGCCATCGAAGCCATGGCGGCCGTAATGGCCGTGAAGGAAGATGTGGTGCCGCCAACCATCAATCACTTTACCGATGATCCCGAAATTGACGGGAAGCTGAACCTAACTTTTGGTGAAGCCCAGAAACGCACAGTAAATGTAGCGATCAGCAACACCTTTGGTTTTGGGGGTCATAATGCTTCTCTGGTTGTAAAAAAGTATGAGTAGGCTTTGATCGTCCGCTGGATTAAACGAATAAGTTCCCACTTCCGAAAGGATGGGAACTTTTTTTTATCTATCAGTGAAATCACCGGCTTGCAGCCGCGCGAGGAAAAGCACTATCGCCTGGCATTCAGGCACAGTTCGGCCTCGCGTGAACGTTCTGGAAAACGCCTTAACAATCAGCGGCTTGAATTTTTAGGCGATGCCATCCTGGGGGCCGTGGTAGCCGACTACCTTTACCAGCAGTACCCCCATAAGGGAGAGGGCTTTCTTACCAGCATGCGCAGTAAAATTGTGAGCCGCCGGCACCTCAATCAGATTGGCCTTAAGCTCCAACTCAATAAGCTGCTGATTAAGAAAACCGCCCGTACTGCTCATGCCAAGTCCATTTACGGCGATGCCCTGGAAGCGCTGATCGGGGCCCTGTATCTCGACCGTGGTTACCGGGATTGCGAACAGTTTATCACCCAGCGTATAATTCGTGAGCTGATAGATCTCGACAACCTGGAAAACCGTATTGCCAGCCACAAGGGCGCCATTTTGGAGTGGGGGCAGAAAAACAAGAAAGAGGTCAACTTTGAAATAACCGGAAGCTATGGCGAGAGCCACGCCCGGCGCTACGAAATTGCCCTGAGCATTGACGGCGAGGTAGTAAGCACTGGTAAAGGCACCAGTAAGAAAAAGGCCGAAGAAGATGCTTCGCGTATTGCCTATAAAAACCTGGTATAAATGGCCGCCCGTTTTAAACTCAGTGACTTCCTCCTATTTGAGGATGCGGAGGTGTGGGCCCTGAGCTCAGCCCAACCTATCCAGCGGCTGGTGTTTCACCTCAATGAGAAACTCAGGCTGCGACTGGTGCGCGACACTACCGATCACAGCATGATACAGCGCGACACCTGCCTGCACTACAGCAGTTACAGCCACTACGATGAGCAGGCCATGCAAACCTGGCACCTTACCGCCAACAAAAACCCCTATTTCAGCTCCGACGAAGATCCCTCAGAGCTAAAAGTGGGCAATATTCCGCTGGTGGCGGACCTGAAGGTATTTGATTATTTTCTTTGGTGTGAGGAGACGCCCACCCCCGAACAAAGCCAGCGTGTCAGCCTTGGTTTAAAGACCTTGGCGTACATTGGTACCTTTCAAAAGATAGATACCGGTAGCAGCAAAAACATTAAGAACCTACTGACAGAAACATAGAATATATGCCATTGAACAAAACTAAGATTATCGCCACCCTCGGTCCGGCCACCGCTGAAAAGAGTACCATGCTGGAGCTGATTAAGGCCGGGGTAAATGTGTTTAGGATCAACTTTTCGCACAGTAGTCACGAGGATGCTATTGACCTGATTAAGAAAACCCGTGAGCTCAATGATGAATACAAGCTCAATGTGGCCCTTCTGGCTGACCTGCAGGGTCCCAAGCTGCGCATCGGTGAGGTGGAAGATGGGGCCGTGATAAAGCCCGGCGATAAAGTAACCTTTAGCAATAAGGAGGTAAAAGGCAACGCTACTAAGGTATTTATGACTTACCAGCACTTCCCTACCGACGTAAAGGTGGGTGAGCGCATCCTGGTGGATGATGGCAAGCTGGCCCTGAAAGTGACCAAAACCAACGGCATCGACGAGGTGGAAACCGAGGTGCTGCAAGGGGGGCCCCTAAAGTCGCGTAAGGGCGTAAACCTGCCTAATACCAAAATCTCTCTACCTTGCCTTACCGACAAGGACCTCGCGGATTTGAAAGTAGCCATGGAGCATGACGTAGAGTGGATCGGTCTTTCCTTTGTACGTTCGCCCAAGGACGTAATGCAACTGAAGGAAATCATCCTCGAAAACAAGGCCTGCTGCAAGGTGATTTCAAAAATTGAAAAACCGGAAGCGGTAGTGGAAATAGACCGCATTATTGAAGAGACGGATGCCATTATGGTGGCACGCGGCGACCTGGGAGTGGAAGTGCCCATGCAAGGAGTTCCCCTCATCCAGAAAATGATAGTTAATAAGTGTCATAAAATGGCGCGCCCGGTGGTTATTGCCACCCAGATGATGGAAACCATGATCGACAGCATGACTCCTACCCGCGCCGAGGTCAACGATGTGGCCAACAGTGTACTCGATGGCGCCGATGCCGTGATGCTCAGTGGTGAAACCAGTGTGGGCAAATACCCGGTAGCGGTGATCGAAGCGATGAGCAAGATTATCTCTCACATTGAGGAAAGCGGCCAGGTAGCCACCAAAACCGAAAACCCACCCAACTACCGCAACGACCGCTTTATCACTGACAGTATTTGCTACAATGCCAGTAAGGTGGCCGATCAAATCGGGGCCTCCGCCATCCTCACTATGACCTTTAGTGGCTACACCGCTTTTAAGATCTCCTCACACCGCCCAAAGAGCAATATCATCCTCTTTACCGCCAACCGCTCCATTCTCAATATGGTAAGCCTTATCTGGGGTGTGAGAGGTTATTATTATGACAATATGGAGAGCACCGATAAAACCTTTGCCGAAATCAAACAAATTGTCAAAAACGAGGGTTTGGTGAGCGAAGGCGATTTGGTGGTAAAAATTGCCTCCATGCCGATTGAAGAGAGCGGCATGACCAATATGTTGAAAATCACCCAAATAGACTAGATTATGAACTGGAAGGAGGAAAATAACAAGCTAAGCCGCAAATTTGAATTCGAGGATTTTAGCCAGGCTTTTTCCTTCCTTACGCGGGTAGCGCTGGCCGCAGAAAAAGCCCAGCATCATCCCGAAATTTACAACGTATACAATCAGGTTACCATCTCCCTCAGCACACATGATGAGGGAGATAAGGTAACGCAGAAAGATCGTGATCTGGCGGCCAAAATTGACCAGCTGCTATAATTCTCAGAGGGCAGATTGAAACTGCTCCAGGAATTTCAGGTCGTTTTCAAACAGCAGGCGTATATCGCTGATGTTGTAGCGTTGCATAGCAATGCGTTCTACTCCCATCCCCCAGGCAAAGCCCGAATACTCCTTACTGTCAATACCGGCATTTTCCAGTACCTGGGGATCTACCATGCCACAACCCAATACTTCCAGCCAGCCGGTGCCTTTGGTCATGCGGTAATCTGCTTCGGTTTCTAGGCCCCAGTAAACATCCATTTCGGCGCTGGGCTCAGTGAAGGGAAAGTAGGAAGGACGCAGACGGATCTTGGTGTCGGCACCAAAAAATTCACGTGCAAAGTACAGCAGCGTTTGCTTGAGATCAGCAAAGCTCACTCCCTTGTCGATATACAGACCTTCCACCTGGTGAAAAATGCAGTGTGAGCGGGCAGAAATAGCCTCATTGCGAAACACCCGGCCAGGTGAAATAGTACGGATCGGAGGCTTCTGATTCTCCATCACCCGTACCTGCACACTGCTGGTATGGGTACGCAGGGCCCAATCGGGGTTGCGGGCTACGAAAAAGGTATCCTGCATATCGCGGGCCGGGTGCTCCTCCGGAAAGTTAAGCGCGGTAAAATTGTGCCAATCGTCCTCGATTTCGGGGCCGGTGCTTACGTTAAAGCCAATGCGCTTAAAAATATCTACAATCTCATTTTTCACGAGGTTTACCGGGTGTCGGCTACCGAGGGGAACAAATCCCGCCGGCCGGCTAAGATCAGGTCTCTCGGTGTTACCGCCGGCCGATTGTTGGGCCGCCTTAAGTTCCTCAACCCGCGCTGTTGCCTTTACCTTAAGCTCATTGATTGGCTTACCCAGGCTGCGCTTTTGTTCGGGGGGCAAAGCTTTAAATTCCTCAAACAATGCCGGTATTAAGCCCTTGCGCCCCAGGAATTTAATCCGAAAAGCCTCCACCGCTTCGGGCGCAGACTCATTAAAGCTTTCAACTTCTTGCAGGTATTCTTTTATTTTAGCTTCCATAAAAGGCTAAAAATCTATCCTTTTCGTTTATTACTATATTTGCGAAAGGGCAAAGATCAAATAATATTCGTCTAAAATGAAAAGACTTTTACTCGGGCT
>CAZUCA010000036.1:0-33463 GCA_964619125.1 uncultured Owenweeksia sp.
CTCGACAGCTTCCTGTACTTTGTGTTGATGGATGAACGCCAATCCGCTAGTCATTATGAGAGTATGCTGCAAGCCCGGGAGTGGGGTTTTAAAATTCCTTACCCTGAGAAAAATTATATCACCCGCGCCAGAAACATCGACGAAATTTTTGATTTCATCAATTACTGGGAGGAGCACCGTCACGAGCTGCCTTTTGAAATTGATGGTATCGTAGTAAAGGTAAATGACTATCGCCAGCAGGAGCGCCTGGGCAGCACGGCCAAATCGCCCCGCTGGGCTATTTCCTATAAGTATAAAGCTGAGCAGGAAGCCACCCGTCTCAACAGCATTAACTATCAGGTAGGGCGCACCGGTGCCATTACCCCGGTGGCCAACCTTGAGCCGGTGCAACTGGCCGGTACCACTGTAAAGCGGGCCTCGCTGCACAATGCTGATCAAATTACCAAGCTCGATTTGCGGGTGGGGGATATGGTGTATGTGGAAAAAGGCGGCGAAATTATTCCCAAGGTGGTGGGAGTTGATTTTGAGCAGCGCCCACCTGACCTTGAGCCGGTTGAGTATATCAAAAACTGCCCTGAGTGTGGCACGGAGCTGCAACGCGCCGAAGGCGAAGCCCTTCATTACTGTCCTAACGATATGGGCTGTCCTCCCCAGATAAAAGGTCGCATTATTCACTTTATCAGCCGCAAGGCCATGGATATTGAGGGCATGGGCGCCGAAACGGTGGAAATGTTAGTGAATGAAGCTTTAGTCCATAATTATGCTGATCTCTATCAACTGCGTAAAGAACAGTTGTTACCCCTTGAACGCATGGCCGAGAAGAGTGCCCAAAACATCATCGACGGCATTGAGGCAAGTAAAAAGATCCCCTTTGAGCGGGTATTATTTGCCCTTGGTATCCGCTATGTAGGTGAAACCGTGGCTAAAAAACTGGCCCGCCATTTCGAAAATATGGAGGCATTAATGGCTGCTTCGCAGGAAGAACTTGAAAACGTAAGTGAAATAGGTAGTCGTATCGCTGCCAGTTTGCGCGAGTTTTTTGATGACGGAGCCAAGCGTGCTTTAATTCAGCGACTGCAGGATTACGGGTTAAATTTTGAAGTGGAAAAGCAGGAAAACCTGAGCAGCGCACTGGCAGGAATGACTATTGTGGTTTCTGGCAGTTTTGAAAATTATGGCCGCAAGGAAATAAAAGAGCTTATTGAAAAGCACGGTGGCAAGAATACCGGTTCGGTCTCGGGCAAGACGGACCTGATTGTGGCCGGAGCCGATATGGGACCTGCCAAGCGCAAAAAGGCCGAGGACCTGGGGGTGCGCATTATCAACGAAAATGAATTTACCAAAATGATCGGGGAAGCATGAAACTCAGAAAAATCAGAAAATTTATGCTCAAGCGCGGCACTGACCGTAAGTTCAAGCCCCAGGACTACCCCGGTTTTAAGGCGGTGGAGAAAGTGGCAATTGTCTTTCGTTCGGGCGGAGACGACCCGGCCATCCTGGCCTTTGCCAAAAAGCTCGGGGAAGCGGGGAAAACAGTACAGGTGCTGGGCTACATCGAGACTAAACGCAAGGAAATTACTGACCTGCCCCGCTTTCCCCACTTTACTGATACTGAAATTAACTGGTATGGCAGGCCTAAATCTGAGGAGATCAGCGCATTCCTGGATGGGCACTATGGCGTGTATATTTCCCTCAATCGCAATGGTGAAAGCCCACTCGAATTTTTGTCGGCAGCCGTGAAGGCTGATTTTAAGATCGGCATAGGCCGTCATCAGAAGGGGCGCTTCGACCTGGTGGTAGGTATGGCAGAGGATACCTCCATGGAGGAGGCTTTTAAAGAAATGGAGTACTACCTCAATTTTATAAACCAGGCCTAGGAAAGGCTTAGCTCAAAGCCACCACCGGCAGCCTGGGGTTGCTGTAGCTGGCTTAACTTAAATTTAAAACTTCCGGGAAGCGGTGCTGGCGATGCGCGCAAGGCTGATTACCTTTGCCCGGAATCTAAATCAGCGCAAGCGGCAATCATTCGATATATGCAAAAATTCAGAGGAACGGGGGTGGCACTGATCACTCCATTCGATAGCAATCAAAATATTGATCACGCAGGCATGGAAAGCCTGGTTAATCACTGCATTGATGGTGGTGTAGACTATCTGGTGGTGATGGGTACCACCGCTGAAAACCCGGTGCTCAACAGCGCTGAAAAACTGGAGGTGCTGCAATCGGTGCAGAAGATTAACAATAAACGTAAGCCCGTTGTATATGGCATTGGCGGCAATAACACCCGTGGTCTGGTGGAGCAGATAAAAAATACTGACTTCAATGGTATCGATGCCATCCTGAGCGTGTCACCTTATTATAACAAACCTACCCAGGAAGGTATTTACCAGCACTACAAGGCCCTGGCCGAGGTAAGTCCGGTGCCCGTTATACTTTACAATGTACCCGGTCGTACCTCCAGCAACATCACTGCTGCTACTACCCTGCGACTGGCCCGTGATTTTGAAAATATTATTGGGGTAAAAGAGGCCAGTGGTGATATGGAGCAGGTAATGCAGATTATCAACGAGCGTCCCGAGGGATTTTTGGTGATTAGTGGAGAAGATAATCTTACCCTGCCCATGATTGCCTGTGGTGGCGATGGCGTAATTTCGGTTAGCGGCCAGGGCTTTCCCAAAACCTTTACGGCCATGGTAAACAATAGCCTGGCCGGTGATTTTGCAGCTGCACGCCCCTTGCATTACCAGCTTTTTGAGATCACCAAAATGTTGTTCGAAGAGGGCAATCCCGGTGGCATTAAAGCGGCCCTGGCGGCCCAGGGCGTGTGTGGTGCCAGCATGCGCCAGCCCTTATGGCCCATTAGCGCTGATCTTGAGGCGCGCATCAAGGAGGAGATTTCCCGGCAGGGGATCTGACTTATTGTTTCAAAACAACGCATATTAAAGGGCTTGCTTCGGCAGCCCTTTTTTGTTTTTCGCCTCAGGCCCTCGTTCATGGTACTCGATAAAGTTTTGTCAGCATTTTTAGTAGCTTTCAAACAATTTTAAACCAAATCAAAACCATGACCCGAGAACAACAAATCAGTTTTTGCCGCCGATGTACCAATCGCCAAATGGATCTGCAACAGGGCCTGCTCTGCTCAATTACAAGCAAGCCAGCTGAATTTTCAGAGGAATGCCCAAATTATGCTGAAGATACCAGCGTACCCCTGCAATCCTTTTCCCCTGAACCTGAGACGCCACTTGAACTGGAGGCGCAACTTTCAGAGGAGGCCATTGCGCAATTGAAAGCTGACCAGAATTATCCCCTGGCCTTTTTAACGGCAGGGGTGGTAGGTGTAATCGGAGCGGTACTTTGGGGAGCCATTACAGTGGCCAGCGGTTACCAAATTGGCTATATGGCACTGGCCATCGGAGCTGCGGTAGGTCTTAGTATGCGATACCTTGGTAAAGGTGTAGAGCAGAAGTTTGGCATTACGGGTGGCGTTGTAGCCGTATTGAGCTGCCTGCTTGGCAATTTCTTAAGTATGATTGGTTTTATAGCTGCCGACCAGGGTCTGGGGCTTATGGAAACCCTTTGGCGCTTTAATTACTCTATTACCTTTAGTATGCTGGCCGAGACATTTAGTTTTATAGACGTACTATTCTACGCGATAGCGGCTTATGAAGGTTATAAGCTTTCCTTTAGGAAATTTACGGCCCGTGAACTTGACGGCTTAAAGTAACTCTGTTTTTATAAACACCTGATAATTATGAAACTAGGAGCATTTTCAATAAGTCTGAATGTGAAAAACCTGCAGACCTCACGTGATTTCTATCAGAAGCTGGGCTTCGTGGCTTTTGGAGGCGATTTGTCCAAAAATTACCTCATAATGAAGAATGGCAATGCCCTGATAGGTTTGTTTCAGGGCATGTTTGAAAGCAATATTCTCACTTTTAACCCGGGTTGGGATGAAAACGCCCAGCCCCTGGAATCTTTTGCCGATGTAAGGGAGATACAAAAAAGCCTTAAACGAAAAGGGCTGGAACTGGCTAGTGAAGCTGATGAAAACAGCAGTGGGCCAGCCAGCCTGGTGGTGGTTGATCCTGATGGCAACCCGGTTTTGATTGATCAACACGTTTAAAGACGGTCAGCGGCCCAGCCTAACTAATGGCAGCGATAAGTTTTTTACGGCGTCACTTTGAGCTGATGGTATGGCCACTGGCCTTACTCGGCCTTTATTTTATGCCGGTAAGCGAACAGCACTTTAGCCTTTGTGTTCCCAGTGCTCTGGGGATTGATTGCTGCCCGGGCTGCGGCCTGGGACATAGTATACATGCCGCCCTTCATGGTGATTGGACCCGCAGCTGGCAGGAGCACTACCTGGGAATATTTGCTTTGCTAACTATTCTTTATCGTATTTTCAGCCTTCTAAAAAGCAATTTTCAAAAACCTTCAGTTTTATGACCGACCGTATTTTCTCGGCCATCCCGGGCCTCGACCACGAAGAGTATCTCCTGCTTAAGGAAGTGACCCGTGAATTGCGCGACGACCAACTCACTACCTTTCTTTCAATTTACAATGGTAAAAGGGTGAAATCTGAAATGATCCTTATTGGCGGTCTTATCGGTCTTTTGGGCATTGCCGGGGTGCAACGGTTTATGGTCAATCAAATAGGGATGGGAATTCTCTTTTTGCTTACCGCCGGACTCTGTTTTGTAGGCACTATTGTTGACCTGGTAAACTACAAGAAACTCACGCTCGAGTTTAATCAGGAAAAGGCCTATGAATCCCTGAACATCACCAAATCAGTAACGCCTTAGTTCAAGGTTCAAAGTTTAAAGTTGAATTCTGCCTGAATTCCATTGATAGCCGGCAGTTGAGGTCCTGGTGCAAGGTTCAAGATTCAAGGCTGTCCGCATGACGGTGACAGCCGGCAGGCGGGCTTGACTGCCTTCTACTTTGTAGGTTTGTGTTCCTAATCTAAAAAATGCAGTCGTTTTGATAGGAAATCTCGGTCCGATAAGTATCGGAATAATGGTGTTAAACCTACTGATAAGCCTGCGGGGCTTTGGTAATCCGCTCGCGTTGAGCAAGGGGGTATTTCAGGTTGATCGCGTTCTCAGTCACGGCGAATGGCATCGCCTGCTTACCAGTGGCTTTTTGCATGTAAGCTGGAATCACCTGATCTTTAACATGCTAACCCTTTACTTTTTTGCCGGCAACCTGGAGTCAGCCCTGGGCCCGCTTTATTTTATACTGGTATATATGGGAAGCTTAATCGGAGGGAATCTCTTTTCCCTTTTTATCCACCGCCATAATCCCATGTATCGTGCGGTGGGAGCCTCGGGGGCAGTGAGCGGGGTGGTGTTTGCTGCTATTGCCCTGTTTCCGGGAATGAGCCTGGCCTTTATTTTTGTGCCCATACCTTTTCCGGCCTGGGTTTACGGCCTGGGCTTTGTATTATACTCCATCTACGGCATCAGGAGCCAGCGCGATAATATCGGTCACGAAGCCCATCTCGGTGGGGCAATTATCGGTTTGCTGATTGCTCTGGCCATTGTTCCGGAGATGTTTCTGCTCAACACCCTGCCTATCTTCATGGTGCTTATTCCTACCATTATATTCATCATTCTCATTATCGTAAAACCCGACATGCTGGCCATTAAACAGAAGTATTACCAGTATTATGACTACAGTAAGCACAAGGATAGTGATGAGGCATACCTGGCACAAAAGCAGGAAAAGGTATATGAGATTGACCGTATTCTGGATAAGATCAGGGAGAAAGGGGAGGATAGCCTCAGCGAAGAGGAGAGACATATCCTGGAGAATTACGGCAAATAAATTTTGAGCTATCCTTCTGCACCCCTTAAGCGGTCTTTTAGGGCTTCTTAGAGTATCCTTTGTGTATCACACTTGTAATCATATGATTATCAGCTTGATTATTTTTATTGACCCTGGCAGGTAGTTGATTTTTGAATCGGATTATGATTTAATTTCGATAGGAAAATTAACTCTGAACGAATGATTCACCCCGATACGGAGGTCCGCTTTATTTCAGAAGAAGTGGGCTATGGCGTGGTTGCCAAAAAACTGATTCCCAAGGGTACTATAACCTGGGTGCTTGATCATCTTGATCGTGAATTCACCCCCGAACAGTTTGAAAACTTACCGGCAGCCGCCCAGGAAATTCTCGATGTTTATGCCTACCGCAACCACCTTGGCAATTTTGTGCTTTGCTGGGATAACGCCCGTTTTGTAAACCACAGTTTTAACGCCAACTGTCTCTCCACTGCTTATGATTTTGAGATTGCTATTCGCGATATTCATCCCGGCGAGCAGTTGACTGATGATTATGGCTATCTAAATGTAAGCACCCCCTTCAGGGCTACTCCCGAAGGTACCCGGCGCAAAACGGTATACCCCGATGACCTGCTGCGCTATCATGGGGTGTGGGATAAAAAACTGCTTTCGGCTTTTAAGCATCTGCCAAGGGTGGCCCAGCCCCTGCAATATCTGCTGTCTGACAATCAATGGGAAAAGGCCGAGGCAGTGAGCATTGGCAACTCACCGCTCGATTCTATTCTTAACCTTTACTACCAACCGTCTCAGAATGGTCATTCTACCAAACGAGGGTTAGGATAACCGGCTGGGAGTTAGCAAGAACTAATCTTTGGGGCTTTTCTTCAGTAATTCCTGGCTGTGAGCTAGAAACTTTGCTGGGGCTGCTCAGTTACCGGTGTGATTAATTCGAGGCAGTCAGCCTCAATTACCCGTGATGAGCTGGATTTGCGGAAGACTTTGAGCGGGGCTGTCAACAGGTCCTTCGTTAATTCCCGAAGAAGCATGGTGGCCAGGCCCTGACGATAAGGGTTGGTGGTTTTACTGTGATTTTTCATGAGTAGCAGCGTTGTGGTAATTGTTTTGATAATTGTTCGTCAGTATATTACTGATCTCCAAATATTCAGAAAAATATGCATTCTTAATAATTGAATATCGCAAATCCACTTAAAGAAGCCTGGCTGGCAATCCGCGGGACCCTTTCCTGCCAGTGAATTAAAGCTACTGTTTGGCAATGAAGAACACCATTAACTGCAAGGCAATGGCCACGACAAAGGCCAGGCGGAGTTCAGCTGCTTTAAACCTGTTTAAAGCCCGCTTAAAAATAAAAGTGGCCAGGGGCAGGTAGATTAGCAGCCCGCTTAGGCTGCCTGGTGAATAGCGTACATAAGCAATGCTGGCGAGCAGGTGTAATATGCCATTCAGGCCCATCAAAATCGCCATGCTCAATCCCAACCACGCCAGGCGTGGTCTTTTCAGGGCCAAAAGCACCGCCCCGGTTATCACGACGGCTCCCAGCAGATTTATCGTAATAAAGCGCGCTGACTCCAATTGAAAGCCCAGTACACTATGGCTCCAATTGATAAAACCAGCAAACCACTCCTCGGCTACATGAAGCACAAAGGCGGGGGGAATTAAGAGTGCTGATCGGGGTAATCTGGCCTTGGGAACGGGCGGCATAGGGCTGGATTTATATCGCTGAAAGCCGCCTGAAAATATTGCCGATATGGTAGTGATCCCCGGATTTCACCCGCACCAGCTCATCCCACTTTAGGGGTGTGGCCACCCCCGCAGTGGGGTTGGGGCGGAGGGAGTAGGGGCACACGGCGGTTTGAGCATAGGCATTGCGCAGGTAGTCAATAAAAATCCGGCCCTGGCGTTTGGCGATGCGGGTTTCAGTAGTCATTAAATCGGGATAGGCCTGTGCCAACTCCTGCGCCTGCTGCCGGGCCTTTTCGCGTACCCGGTCAAACTCACTGCTACGGCGCTTTTGGTAATAGACGTGCAGGCCCGACTTACCGCTGGTCATTAGTTGAGGATCTTCGCCCTGCTCAAGGAGATAGCTTTTTATTTTCCGGGCACATTCCTTCACTTCCGCAAAGGCTCCTTCCGGTGGGTCGAGGTCAAAGATCACCTTGTCGGGTTTGTGCAGCTTGTCCTTTCGGCTCAGCCAGATGTGAAAGCAAAGGGTGCCCTGGTTGGCAAGGTAGATCAACGCCTTTTTACTGTTACATATTAGCTGCACATTTTCTCCTTCATTGGTGGAGACTTTTATGCGCTCGATAAAATCAGGGAAATAATCAGCGGCATTTTTCTGGTAAAAGCCATCCTTGTTTATCCCTTCGGGATACCGCTGCAGGGTGAGGGGACGATCCTTCAGATAAGGCAGCATACGGTCGGCAATGCGGTCGTAGTATTCCAGCATTTGGCCTTTAGTAATTCCTTTGCCGGGAAAAATAGTTTTGTCGGGGTGTGAAATTTCAATTCCTGCCAGTTCCATAGTGTTTCAGCTTTTTTCTTTTACCACTTCCTGCGGATCCTTGTCATCGCGTATCCCTAAAAAGCGTGGGTGCCGGAGTTTGTTGTCTGCGGTCCATTCAGTAAAGCCAAATTCACCCACGTACTGTGGGCTCAACCAGTGGTTCCTGCCACCCTGGCTGTCCTTAAAATCACTGAAGGCTGAAGTCTTGCGTTCAATACGGTCGAACTTTTGCCGCCACTTTTTCAAAAAGGCAGTGTCGAAGCCGGTACCTACCTTCCCGGCATAATGCAGCTCATTATTTTCATAATAGCCAACCAGCAGGGCGCCAAAGCCTTTCCGCGAACCCTGGGGTTCTGTAAAACCGGCGATTACCAGCTCCTGCCCGGCAGTACATTTAAATTTTAGCCACTTTTTACTGCGGCTGCTTACATAACCTGCACCGGCATCTTTGGCGATGATACCTTCCCACCCCTTCGCACAGGCCTCTTTATGGTAAGCCTTTCCCTGTTCATTGCGATGGGCACAGTAGCGCAGCCTGTCATCAAATTTAAGCAGATCGTGTAAGGCTTTTTTGCGCTGCCGCAAAGGCATTTTCCGCAAGTCGTATTGATCGTAGTATATAAGGTCAAAGAGGTAGAGGTAAACTTTGGGAGACAGCTTCATGGCGCGCCCGCGATCCTTTACCTGCATGCGTTTTTGCAATTTTGAAAAGCTGGTCAAGTTGCCGTCAAAGGCCACAATTTCACCATCGGCCACCAGGCTTTTATCCGAAAGGTCCAGCAGAGGTTTTTCCAGCTCGGGGTAGCTATCGGTGATCACTTTCTGATTGCGGGAGTATAGCTGTAGTTCGTTGCCTTGCTTTACCACCACCACTCTAACCCCATCCAATTTTCGTTCGTAAATCCAATCAGGATCGTCAAAATAATCCTCGCTTAGTACCGCCAGCATGGGAGTTACAAATCCCGGGAAGGCAGACTTCCCGGCCGCGGTTAGCTCGATGCTATGGTCTGATTTTTTGATGGTTTACTTCTTTTTTTTAGGGTTGCCGGGTTTATTTATCCTCTTCGCTGGCGATCTCATCGATGCTGCGCCCACTTACTATACTATCGGGCTCGGTGCTGACCGGGTTGCGGCGCGCATCCGCCTTATCGTCACTCATCTTTAGCAATAGCCAATTGCCCTTCATATTGCCGCTTTTCATTTTTATCAGGGCGTAGCCGCCCTGCAGTTTTTGGCCCTGTAATTCCACTTCTACCGTACCCATGTCATAGCTGTCCTTAAGGGAGATTTCATTGCCATCCTCATCCGTCTTGAGGTTTTTGATTGGGCCCCGGTCCCAGATCATCACGGTACCACCCCCGTATTGGCCCTTGGGGATGGTACCTTCAAAAAAGGCATAGTCTATCGGGTGGTCTTCGGTAGGGATGGCCATGCGCTTAACCCTGGGATCAGTACTGGGTCCCTTGGGCACTGACCAGGATTTAAGGGTGTTAGCTATTTCCAGCCTGAAATCGTAGTGCAGGTTGGTAGCATCGTGCTTCTGGATCACAAATATCGGTTGCTCAGATTGCTTGAACCTGGAGTCAGCTTTCGGCTCTTTGGTTTTGCTGAAATCCCGTTTTGATGTGTAATCGCGCTTTGTCATAAATGCTTGTAAAACAGGTGGCTTTAATAATTAGTTTAAAGTTTTCCTCCTCTGTTTTCAGCAGATACCCCTTTGAAAGTTAGAGATGGCTGAGCTTATTGGCCCCCTGTCGGCCCAGCCTATTCTAACGCTGGTGGCCATTTATTAGCCAGCCTTCTCCGCCACAATGCACCGCTTGTGTTTGCCTGGAATATACCCGCTTGTTAGTGAGTTGGTTAAAAAGAGCAATTGGCCTGCGCCAATAAGAAAGCGGGAGTTTCGTTTCTTTACCACATGAAAAAACTGGCTGCCATAGCTCTGCTGATTTGTTCTACCTGGTTAAATTCCTATGGCCAGAAGGAGATAAAGGCTGTTCTTGAACTAAAGGACTCACTTTTTTTCAGAGACCTTTTTGAACCTTTTAAGGTGCGCTCTTCGGTTAAAGTTGATTCGCTGGTGAACTATAAAGAGGCTTTTCAGCATTTGCATTTCATTGACAGCATTGCCGGTATTTCCCTGCTGATTTTTGAACGCAACAATGACGAGTCAAGTCCTGATAATCGTTTTTACCTGGGCATTAAAACCGGCCAGCATATTCATATGACCGCCTTTACTACCTATCTCAAGGGACGCTACAGCGGCTATGAAATCCATAGCTTAAATGACCAGCCATTGTTGGAGTTACAGTACACCAATGAAGATGTGAAGGCGAGCGGCACTTATGAAATAAGGATGAGCGCCTTTTTTACCATGAACAAAGGTTATGTACAACCGGTAGCCCGGCTGGTTAAGAGTTTCTGGAAAAATCAGAACGGCAAGTACAACCCCGGCTGTAAGGACTTTAGTTTTATGAGTACAGAAATGCAGCGCAATATCAGGGTTAAGCAGAACACGATCCGGGTTAGCCGTGCCAGCCTGGTGATGGCCCAGAATATCGATTGCGAATACAGCAAAACCGAAGAAATCCTCAGTGGTGGGATTTTTGAATGGACCAATGATCAATTTACACGCAAGTAATTTATGCGATACATTTTTTCCTTAGCCCTGCTGCTTTGCACGCTGGGTATGACCATACAGGCTCAATCGCGCAAGGCTGAGAAGCACTATGCCAAAGCCCGGCAAGCGGTGGCCCAAAAGGATTTTAGTGAAGCTATGGAGCAGGTGAATAAGGCCCTGGAAGACGATGGACAATTCCTGGAAGCTTTGCTTTTTAAAGCCGATCTGCTGAAGCGGGCGGGTGCCGATGCTGAGGCTTTGCCTTTGTATGAGCGTGCCATAGCTCTTAATCCACCGTATTACGTCAATCTTTTCTACGCTCAAACTCTTTTTAACACTGGTCGCTACGCTGAGAGCATTCCCTATTTTGAGCAGTACATCGCCAGCCCCCAGGCCCCGGGTAAGTATGTGGAAAACGCCGAAGATTATATAGCCAGTGCCCGTTTTGCCGCTAAAGCGGTGGCCTCCCCAAAAGATTTTAACCCCCAAAACCTGGGGCCCAAGGTCAACAGCCGTGACATGGAGTATTTCCCTTCCATTTCCGCCGATGGTAACACCCTGGTGTACACCCATCGCTCCCTCGAAGGTGATGATCAGGATGAGGATTTTTGGCAAAGCCGCCGCGATTCCCTGCAGCAGGATTGGACGAAGGGGCAGCCTTTGCAGGGCTTCCTGAACACCCCTCTGAACGAGGGTGCCCAAAGCATCACTTCCGATGGTAAGATCATTTATTTTGCAGCATGTGAACGCCAGGAGGGCTATGGCTCCTGCGACATTTTCGCCTCGGTGTACCGCGGAAAGGGTATCTGGAGCAAACCCATTAACCTCGGTCCTGGGGTAAACAGCGGGATGTGGGAAAGTCAGCCCAGCATTTCATCTGATGGCAAGACCCTGTATTTTACCCGGGGTAAAAGCAGTAAATCAAAAAATATCGACCTCTATTATTCGACTATCGACGAAGCAGGGCACTTCAGCAAGGCCAGGCCACTAGAGGGGAAAATCAATACTTCCCGCCAGGAGGTGTCGCCGTTTATTCACTTCGATAATCAGCACTTGTATTTTGCCAGTAATGGCCATCCCGGTATGGGTGATCTCGACTTCTTTGTGAGCACCCGTAATGCTGATGGCAGTTGGGGTGAGCCCCAAAACCTTGGCTATCCTATTAATACCCCTGCACAGGAGTTTAGCCTAATAGTAGCTCCTGATGGCAAGACCGGATACTTTGCCTCCGATGCCATTGCCGGTGGTTATGGCCTGCTTGACCTCTACCAGTTTCAACTGCCTGAAGAAAGCCGGGCGGTGGAAATTGCTTATGTTAAAGGCAAGGTGATTAACCGGGAGACCCGTGAGCCTATTTCGGCCAGGATTGAATTTACCGACCTGACTAGCCAGCAGCAGGTGCTCAATGAACAGAGTGATAGGGGAGGAAACTACTTTTCAGTACTTCCGGCCAATAGTGATTATGCCCTGAGTATTGAAAAAGCAGGCTTTTTGTTTTATTCCAAAAACTTTAGCCTTAGCGATAATCCACTGGAAAAGGCCTTTGTGCTGAATGTTGAGTTGGTACCCATTGCGGTGGGGAAAAAGGTTAAGCTCGATAATGTCTTTTTTGATTTTGACTCCTATAAACTCGATGAGATGTCCTTTGCGGAACTCGCTACCGTAAAGCGTTTTCTGGAAGAGAATCCCAATGTTAAGGTGAGCATTGAAGGCCACACCGATAATGAGGGCAGCCCTTCATACAACCGCCAACTCAGTACCAACCGGGCTAAGGCGGTATACGAGTACCTGGCCACCCAGGGCATTAAGCGCGACCGCATGAAATATGAAGGTTTTGGAGCCGATCAGCCGGTGGCGGGCAATGATACCGAGGCAGGGCGGGCCCTTAACCGCCGTACCGAATTGCGCATTACTGCCAATTAAAGCTGGTAGCTAATGCCGGCAGTGGCCTGGGCCCCGCCGGCCAGGAAGGGCAGCAGCAGGCTGCTGATATTGTTGATGCGTAAACCCAGCTTCAGGTCAGTGCCTATCCGCGCCTGGTAGGCCAGGTTCATTCCCAGTCCCATAAATCCTCCACCGGAAATGGCAATGTCGAGTAGCTGCTCATTTCTAAAATCGTAAAGTAAGCCGGCGCTGAGTCGTGGAAAAAATCCGGCGAGGTAGAGGTATTCACCCCTGAGGTAGGCCCTGCGGCCCAGCAGGTCCTTCTTGAAATCCAGCTGTAAGGCCACGTTGAAGGGTGTAAGCTTCAAATAGCTGTCCCGGGGCAAGGTCAGAAATCGTTGCCGGTACTCCTCGCCCTGGGCTGAAGAGAGGCTATCACTGAGATCAAAAAGGTTAGAGTACACGTAGCCCCTAAAGCGGAAACTACTGTCTACATTGGCTTCCTTGCTGCCGGTAAAGAGCATCACGCCCAGGTTTTCAATCCCGGCTTTTAACTGGGTACATTTACTTAAGCTGAAACTGCCCTCAACCCCAAATGATGCTCCCAGGCCGGCCAGCAAGTTGGGAGACTCAATCTCCTGCAGGTGGTAGTCGGCATCCACATCCAGGTACTCCCCATTGGCAGCAGTATAGAGCTCTGCGGTGCTTAGCTTGTAGTAGCGATGATCGTGGCCCACCAAAATATTGCCGCTAAGGCGTACTGACCGGGCTGAATCTATCACCAGCTCGTGCCCGTAGCTAAAATAGCTATAGTACCAGCTTTCTGCTTTTGAATTCCCTAAATCCAGGGTTTCTCCCTCATAAGGTTGATTGCCGAAGAGCAGTAATTTAAACAGGTCTTCGCTCAGGTTGCCGCTGTTGTAGTAAGTGTTGCCAATAGAAAATCCATAACCGGGTTTGTACACTCCCAGGCTGTGATAACCCGGTTGCTCATAACCAGCAGAAAACTGACGCTGAAAACCAATGCGGGTTGGGCCACCGGCGGGCAGAAGGCCATTTTTGTCATCATCATCCAGGTAACTTCGGCCGGAGGCTTTCAGGAAATCAGAGAGTGAAAGCTTGCTGGATAGCACACCATAAGTGGCACTGAGTTGCAGTTGCGGCCGGGCGGGCTGGTTATAGGCGAGCAAGCTGTCGGGGTCACTGTCTTGCGCCAGCATACAACCGCAGCTGCTCAATAAAATCAGGAGTAAGGATTTTGTCATTTACGGGTTCGGATATTGAGGTCACCGGCTAAGGTGATATCAAGGTAATCGTCATTGGCAATCTTAACAGCCACCCCTTCAGGGCTGGTTTTTAATTGTATATCCAGCACCACCTGCCGGCACTTTTTAAGGGCTTCAATAGCATCCTTATCAAGGGGATAGCTTACAATGCTTTCTACCTCGGCAATGGCCCGTCCGTCGCTGTTTACGGTGGCCGCCATGATTTCTTCACTGGGGGTTAAAACAGTTAGTTCCCGACCATTTCCATCCACCAGCCGCACATTCACACCGCCCCGCATAGGAAAGTGGTTGCGACCAATCAATTTGAGGTTACCCTCTTGTAATTGTCCCTCAGGATCGTAATCTGAATAATCAAAATCAATGGTATCGCTGAAGCGCAGGCGGCCAATCTTAAGATCAAGAGGGATTTCAGCGGTAAGATAGCTGCGTAGCCCGAAGTCGCTGAAAATAAACTGATTGTGGTCAGGAGTACTGAGGTTGGCGTTGATCACCGCGGTGACCCTGGAGATCATTTTGCGCGGACGTAATTCTATCAGTTCATCAATATTACTGTTGCCGGTGTTTATTTCAAGGCTGAATTTGCCGGGAAGCGGCTGCAGCGCGCCAAAGGTGGCTGCCGGGATACTTAGTTGCTGGTTCAGACTGTTGAAGGTGAGGGCCAGACTGTCGTTGGCCGCGACTGACCGCAGTGAGTTAAGGCTGAAGCTCAGAGGCGCTCCGAGGTAGTTATCCACTTCAAGTTTTAGGATAAACTCGCTGAGATCAAAGTTGTAATCGCCCAAAAAGTCAAAGAAGTCTACCGTCGATCTTTCCGTGCCGGCGAGGGTGTCGCGCCCCAGGTAACCAAAACCCTTACTGGCGGTGAGGTTGCGGATTCCGGTTTTAAGATCTACGCTGTCGTTAAGCGACAGGTAAGTGAGGTTGCCTGAGCTATCTATGCGGCCCCGCAAGATGGTGTAAAAGCGATTGTACACCCCGTTGCTACCGGGTAGCCCGGTAAGATCAATGCGATAATTACTAAGGTCTTCCTCACGGTAGCTACTGGCATGGCCGCCGGGTGGTGCGGCCGGAATAACTTCATTGAGCGCCAGGGAGCTACCACCCAGGGTGGCCCCGGGAATTTCATAATCGAGTTTAATCTTGTCCAAGATAGTGGAGCGGCTGTCGATATAAATACTGCCTGATGCCACTTCAATGGCCGTAAGCTGAGCGTTACCTACTTTAACCTCTTCGGTAAGGCTGGTATCATTGGCCAGGGTTTGAGCGGGGAAAATTGCCTCCGCTGCTTTTGGAACCAGATCCCTAAGGGTAACCCGTACTGTTACCCGGTCAGTAGTGTCAATTAAAATGGTATCTCCCTGGCTGCCAGGGCTGCTGAAGCGTTGCAGTACCGCCTCCAGCTTACCCTCAATACTCTGATTGGCCAGTGAGAACTGCTTTGTATAGCTGCTTAAGGCCTTGATAGTGTCTACATTACTTTGGGCAATTACCAGGCCGCTGCCGCTGTTTTGCAAGCGGAAGTCGATGTCGGTAAGGGCCACCGGCAGATTATTCTCTATTTCCACCACCAAGGTGCCGCTGCTAAGGACTATAAGTTGAAAAAGCTTGCTGGCATCCACGGGAAAGCTACGTGGCCCCTGTGGTGCCAGGGCAGGGATGATGGCCCGCTGGCCGTTATTGGCATTGATCAGGGCGCCACCAGTAGTACCATTGGAAGCCAGTTCGCCCAGACTGATGAAATCCTCAAAGCGCCGGGTACCGAGATCAATACCGGAGAGCTTGATAACATTGTGAAAGCTCTCGTTAAGCGGCGCTACAATTTCAGTAGGGATCAGTTCATTGAGCCGCTGCCGGTAAATGAGACTGAGATTGCCATTGGGATCTACCTTCAGGCTGCTGTCAGCCACCAGATCGCGCATGTCAATACGGCTGTGAAGCAAGGGAGTGGCCACCCGCGTATCCCATTGAGGGAGCTTGGGATCGGGTTTGCAGGCAATGTTAAGCCAAAAGGCTAAAAAAACAAGAGGGAAGAGGCGCATGCTATCTCAATCAATAACCCGCAAGATATTAAAGATTGCTTACTAAAATGGCTTAATTTCCCCTTACTCAGCCATAAGTATGCTGCTTCAAAAGCTACTGAATTATCATAAAACTTGGCTTTAGTATCTTACTTCACTTATTTTAGCCGCCTCGAAACTACTTTACATGCGAAAACTCCTGCTTCCTGCCCTTTTGGGGGTGGCATTGATTTATTCATGCCAGCGAACCGAAATTGATTTTGATCAGATCAACGACCTGAGCCTTAAGCCTGGCCTGGAAGTACCCCTGATAAATGCACATCTTGACCTTCAGGACCTTGCTGAAAAAGACAGCAACCTGGTGGTTAACCCCGATCAATCGCTATCGGTATATTACCGCAACGACAGTCTTTACCAGATATCAAGTCTCGAGCTGGTAAAAATTCCAACTCAGGATGCCCAAAGCTTTCCTCTGAGCACAGCGGTGAATCCGGCCAGTTTTCAGCTTGATATGGGTACTATTCAGGGAGTGGAACTTTATTCAACCACCTTTAGCGCCGGTAAACTTAAAGTAGACCTGCGGTCGCCGGGATACAACCGCGCTGCCCAGGTAGAACTGGAAGTGAGCAACGCCACCAACGGTCAGGGCGATACTTTGCTGATCTCACTCAATTTGCCGGCCGGTGATACTGTGGTGAGCCAGCTGATTGATCTGGGTGGTACTACCTTCGACTTCACTAATGGCACCCCCGGTGGGTTTAATGATATTGGGCTTCGCCTCCAAATTATGAATGGGGCTGACTTTAGCCCTTCTGAGAGCTTTGAACTGGTAGTGGAGTTGCAGGAGCTGGTGCTGCAAAATACCACCGGCTTTTTTGGTGAACGCAAAGTGGCCCTCCCGGCCGGAAATTTCGATTTCGACATGAGCGGGGTTAAGGATTTTGTAAACGGCTTTACCCTTAGTAACCCTCAACTTGCCCTTACCGCTAAAAGTGAAGTGGGCATACCCATTGAAATCAGCACCGATATAAAAGGGGTAAATGCTGAAAACGCTATTGTAGACCTCGATGAAGAACCGGCCCTCATCCAGGGTGCGCCCGATCCTCAGACCCCGGTAAATTCCAGGCTGGAGTTTAATAAGCAGAATAGTAACATTGTTGATTTCCTCGCCTTTCTTCCCAACAAAATTCTTTACGGAGGTATGGTGCAGCTCAATCCAGCTGGCCGGGGAGTGAACTTTATCGATGCTTCTTCTAAAGTAACCGTGGGTGTGGAAGTGGATGTACCGCTGGAGGTCTCTATTGACAATATGAGCTTGAGCGAAACTATTGCTTTTAACACCATTGCTGAAAACCCCGATGCCATAGAGGAATTGACCCTCATTTTTCGTTCCGCCAATGGCTTTCCCCTTGACCTGAATTTGCAGCTCGAACTGCTGGACAGCGTTACGGAAGAGGTAATTGATGATTTTTCGCTGCAATTGCTTACCGCCGCCCCGGTTGATGGCAGCGGCCGAGCAGTCACCCGTAGTCACCGTGAGGAGCGCTTGAAAGTGACTCCGGCGCTGCTCGAAAGCTTTCGCCGGTCGCGCAAAATGCGCCTTACTGCTACCGTAAATACCGACCCCCAGGTCGATTTTGTGAAGTTTTACAGCGATTACGCCCTCGATATCCGCGTGGCTGCAATTGCCAAACTCAAGCTTAACCTCGATTAACAGCCAGCATGAAAAAATTATACGCAGTTATTATTCTGGCCCTGGCTGGTGTTTCCTTACCGGCCCAAAGTGACCTTTTGTTGTACCATTTTAATGCGGTACCGCAAAGCTTAACCACCAACCCTGCTATGCCACAGCAAAGCAGACTGTGGGTGGCCATCCCTGGCATTAGCGGGGTAAGCAGCTATTATCATAATTCCGCTTTTTCACTGGCTGACCTTTTGGCCAAGGGTACCGACGTAAACCAGAACCTCAAGGAAGTGATCGACCGCATGGGGCCGCAATCACACCTGGCTACACACAGTCGCATAGACCTGATTGGGGTGGCGTTTAAGAGCAGAAATGCTATGTGGAGTTTTGGCGTACAGGAGATTGTCGATTTTAAAATTGACTTCAATCGGGAGCTTTTTCGATTTCTTTATTATGGCAATACCGAGCCTGATACCCGGGTAACTGATGTAAGCAACCTCGATGCTGAATTTAGCAGCCGGGCTCAGTTTTACCTGGGCTATCAGCGCAGCCTGCTCAATGATAACCTGCGACTGGGCGGCCGCCTTAAATACCTGCGCGGGCAGCAGCACGCTTATGCCGAACGCATGAATATTCGCATCAGCACCACTGACTCATCCACCCTGCAGGCTAACTCCGACGTGCTCCTGCGCACCTCGGGCTTGTCGCAGCTGCTGGGTGGTGGCGATTTTAATGCTATGGATGCTGCAATGCCGGCCAATACCGGTTTTGCGGTAGACCTGGGCCTGTGGTACCGCCTATCAGATAAAATGAGCATCAGTGCCAGCGTATTGGATATGGGTGCCATCAACTGGCAAACCAATAATCGAGACTACATTTCCAAAGGTGATTTCCACTATGAGGGCTTGAACGCTGATCTCAGCGATGAAGAGCCGGTAGAAGATGAGCAGGCGGTATTGGATAGCCTTAAAGCTGCCTTTAATTTTGAAGAAGTGGATGGCCAGGCATATAGCCGTGGCCTGAGCTCACAGTTTTACCTCGGCGGTGAATATCAGTTAAGTAAAAGGCATAGCCTGTCGGCTCTTTACCACGCACGCATTTGGGAAGGGGAGTGGTACCACGATATGAACCTTAGTTACAGCGCCCGCCTGAGTAATATTTTTCAATTTACCACTGGCTACAGCTTTATAAATGGTACCAGCCATAATGTGGGCCTGGGCTTCGATCTCAAGTTAGGTCCTATGCAACTCTATCTTATTACTGATAACCTGGTAAATGCAATCTACTATGAAGACCTGCAGAGCAGTAATGTAAATGTGGGACTCAATATTAGCCTTTACGATCGCAAAAATAAAAAGACCAGCGCCGAATCTCCCGAAGTAAATCCAGTGGAGATACCAAACACTGAAAACGATAATTCAAACTAAACGCTAAATTCTAACCAAACTATCTACATGAAAAATTTGAAATTACCCTTAATGGGCCTCGGCCTGATGGCTCTCTTTACGGCCTGTGAAGGCGACAACCTAACTGGCTTGTCAGAGGCAGAACAAAAGCTTACCGATTACTACCTGCAGGCCGAGCAAAGCAGCAGCCGCATTTTTAACCTGGTGGATAGTGCCTTGCGCGATTCAAGCCTTATGGCCAATGATAGCACTACCATCGAAGACGCGGTGGTAACCCGTGATGCTGCCGGTGTTGTAACCATCGACTTTGGTAATGGTACTTATGGTGACGATGGCGTTCTGCGCTCAGGCAGCATCGCAGTACAGACAAGCGGCAACTACTTCAGTCAGGGTGGTGGCCTTAGTGTAAGCCTCAATAATTATAAGGAAGCAGATCAGGCCATTGCCGGCGACTTTTCCGTATTAAATAAAGGCGGTGATAGCCTCAACTTCCAGGTTAATCAGCTGAGTTTTTCAGAGTCGGCTTTTATTTTTGATGGCAATAAGGAGATGGTATGGCTTAGTGGTTTTAACACTCCTGCTGACCTTAGTGATGACGCCTACAACATCAGTGGTAGCGCCAGTGGTTCATACGATAACAACAGTATCAGCAGCCTTATTGATGCCAATGAAGCCCTCCAGTATGACCGTAGCTGTGAGTACGGTATCACCGGTGGAGTTCTGGAGTTGAGCTATGTCATGGACAGTGCTTCTGTAAGCGGCAGTATCGACTTCCTGGCAGCCGACAGCTGTTCCAACACTATGGAAATCACGCTGAATAAGGAAGATATTGGAGTAGTGAAATTTGCCAAGACTTTCAACAGGTTTTAGCATCAGGCTTCACGACCAAAGGAAAAATCCCGCCTTGAGCGGGATTTTTTGTTTAACACAAACTTAGCTAATGCAATAACTACTACTATTAGTAAGGCTTGGGATTATTATTTAAATATGATTTTCAGGTTCATGCTTTTGCCGATGTTCTGGCGGTCGGTATAGAAAAACTTATCGGCCAGTTCTTTTCTTAAGTGGGCCTCAATACGGGCATCGCTGCCGCGCAGCTTATCGATTACAATTTGCATCTTATTGTTGATGTGAAACTCTACGAATACGCTGCTGCCGCCAATAGTCTGCATAACAAAGAAGGGAGCGCTAATCTGCGCTGAAATTTGCTCCTTGATACCTTTAAAATTGCTCTTTGCAGCCTTTTCTTCGCCGCCGCCGGCAATGAGATTTAGAGTCAGGCACATTGCCAAAAATGTGGTGCTTAAGTTTTTCATAGATTGATGGGTTAGATGTTTATGGGTGTTTGCATTTACACCGCAAATAGACGGCAGAGAGCCGTTTCAGGGGTTAGCGCAGTTTAGTGACTGCGTTAAGGATGGGTTGTGAAAATGGAGGTCCAACCCTTAAATATGAAGGAAGGGTAAAGCGCCTCTACAGTTGAAAAAGGGAGTGGGGCCATCTTTCGAGAGATGAACAGAACTGATTGTCAGGGGAGTAATTCAAACGGAGAGGAAAAGGGGCGTTAAGGGAGGGTTAATCCCAACAATGTTCGCGATTAGCTGAAATTTAATGGTATCAATAGAATTAATTTAATGATCTGCTGGCACCCGGAACTACATGGCTGGTTTTGAAACAAAGCCTTTCTCGGCCGGGTTAGCCTTGGCAAACTCCTCATTATGCGATCTATCTGGAACGGCACCCTCAGTTTTGGCCTGGTTAGTATCCCGGTAAAATTATATTCCGCCAGTGAAGACCGGCGTATACCACTTGATATGCTCGATAGCCGCGATAAAGCCCGAATTCGCTATAAGCGGGTGAATGAAAATACCGGTAAGGAAGTAGAGTGGGGTGATATCGTAAAGGGATACCTGATGGATGACAGCTATGTGGTGCTCAGCAATGAAGACTTTGAGCAGGCCAATATGAAAAAGAGCCGCACCATTGAAATTGAGGAGTTTGTAGAGGAAGAGGAAGTTTCGGACCTGCTTTTTAAAAAGCCCTATTTTCTGGAGCCGCGCAAAGAGGGCGGGAAGTCGTACAACCTGCTGCGCGATGCCCTGAAAAAGAGTGGTAAACTGGGAGTGGCCACCTTTGTAATGCGTCAAAAGGAGCAACTCAGCCTGATTGGAGTGTATAAAGAGGTGCTGGTGGCCCACGTTATCCGCTTTGCCGATGAAATCCGTGACCCTGCTCAACTCGATCTTTCAGATACCAAGGTAAAGAAGAAGGAGCTCGACGTCGCCCTGAGCCTGATAGATCAATACAGCGAGAAGTTTAAGCTTGACAAATACAAGGACATTTATAACGACCAATTGATGTCTATTATCAAATCGAAAAAAGCAGGCAAAAAGCCTAAGGTGGAAAAGGTGGATACCACGCCCACTGCCGCCGATGACCTGATGGCCAAGCTCAAGGCCAGCCTCAAGAAGAAAAAAGCCTCCTGATGGGACTTGGTGAATATCACCGCAAGCGCAATTTTGAGCAAACACCAGAGCCACGCGGTGGCCCCAACAAGTATTCTTCTGAAAGCCGCTTTGTAGTACAGCGTCACCAGGCCGGCCGGCTTCATTATGACCTGCGACTCGAAATTGCCGGTACCCTTAAGAGCTGGGCCTTACCCAAGGGACCATCTATGAACCCAAAAGATAAGCGGCTGGCCGTGCAAACTGAAGATCATCCACTCGAATACCTGTCTTTTGAAGGTAGAATTCCCAAGGGAAACTACGGGGCCGGGGTGATGGAGATTTGGGACAGTGGCAGCTTCCACACCCTCAGCAATACACCAGCAGCGGCCTTTAAAAGTGGCCAGCTCAAGTTGCTTTTAAAGGGTAGTAAATTAAAGGGTGAATTTACCTTGGTACAGACCAGGCGGGGAGAGGATCACAAGCAGTGGCTGCTGATAAAGAAGGATGACGAACACGCCACCAATCTTGAATATAATGCGGAGAAATTAGTATCTGAAAAGGAGCAGCCTGCCGCTTTAAAGCCCGGCAATATAGTGGCACCCATGCTCGCCACTCGTACCCTGGAGGCCTTTAATCATCCCGATTGGCTCTTTGAGCTGAAATGGGATGGATATCGGGTAATGGCGCATCTCATGACGGATAAGGTTAGGCTGCATTCCCGCAATGGCAGCTCCTATGACAAACGCTTTGCTGAAATAAGACTGGCCCTGGAAGAGCTGGGGCACGAATCTATCCTTGATGGAGAGGTTGTGCTGCTCGATAAGCAAGGGAAGCCAATGTTTCAGGGCTTGCAGAACTATACTACTGACACCCCCGGTGAGTTGCGCTACTTTGTTTTTGATCTGTTATACCTCAATGGCCATAGTACCACTGGTCTGAGCCTGCGTGAGCGCAAGGAGTTGCTGCGGGAGTTGATCATTGACCAGGCGCCCATTTTCTATTGCGACCATATCGATAATTTGGGCAAATCCTTTTTTACTAAGGCGGTTAAGCAGGGCCTGGAAGGGGTTATGGCCAAGAAAAAGGATTCTAAGTATTGGCCGGGTTCGCGTTCAGAAAGCTGGCTAAAAATAAAATCCGGCGAAAGCCAGGAGGCGATTATCTGCGGTTATACCGAATCTACTGCCGGAGAAGCTTTTGGCTCCTTGATTTTGGGATTAAATTCCGGTAATGGTTTAGAGTATATAGGCAACTGTGGTAGTGGTTTTACCACTGAGTTTCAATATGCACTCCTTGCCAGAATGCAAAAATTGAAGCAGAATGACAGTCCCTTCCCGGGTAAAATTAAGCTGAAAGGCCGAAAACCCAGCTGGCTGCGACCTCAGCTGGTTTGTGAGGTACACTTCAGTGAGTGGACTAAAGCGGGGCGAATGCGGCACCCGGTTTTTAAGGGCCTGCGCGAGGATAAAATAGCAGAGGAAATTTCTAAAGAAGATACCCACACTACCCCCGAGTCTGAGGGCAGCAAAACATCAGCCAATAGCCTGGAGGTAAATGGTATCGAAGTGCCGGTGAGCAATCTCGAAAAGGTATTTTGGCCAGATGAAGGGCTGCGCAAATATGACGTGTTTGACTATTACATTAAGGTAGCTAAATATATTCTGCCTTACCTGAAAGATCGACCTCAAAACCTCCATCGTCATCCCGATGGCATCCAGGGTGACTCCTTTTATCAGAAAGATCAGCCTGATATCCTGCCACACTGGCTCGAAACTACGGGAGTTTATTCTGAAAGCAGCGATAAGGAGATTAAATACCTGCTGTGTCAGGATGAAGCTGCCTTACTCTTTATGGCGAATCTGGGCTGTATTGAAATCAATCCCTGGAACTCCCGCGTCGGCAGTTTAGCTAAGCCTGACTATACGGTGATAGATTTGGATCCATCTCCTAAGAACACCCTTGAGGAGGTGATTGAGGTGGCCCAGGCCTTTCAGGATTTGTTGCTAAAGGCGGAAATAAAATCCTATTGCAAAACCTCTGGCTCAAGAGGGCTGCATATTTACCTTCCGCTAGGGGCCAAGTACGACTACGAGCAGGCGCGTGACTTTACCCGCCTGCTTTGTCATTTTGTGAATGACGAGCTCGGAGAAATTACCACACTGGAGCGGAGCCTGAAATCCCGGGGTAATCGCATTTACCTCGACTACCTGCAAAACCGGCGTGGACAAACCCTGGCCGCTGCGTATTGTCTTCGTCCCAGGCCCGGTGCACCGGTTTCTACCCCCCTGGAATGGCGGGAAGTAAAACCAGGCTTGAAAATCCAGGATTTTAATATTCACAGCTTGCCCGAGCGCTTGTCAAAGAAAGGCGACTTCTTTAAGCCAGTGTTAGGCGAGGGGATCGATATGGCCGTCGCCCTGGAAAAGCTGGCAGGGAACTGATCCTTTTCTATTACATGAAGGCTTCAGTTATCTGAATTAAAAGTGGAGAAGGCCGCATGGAACCTTTGATTGGAAAATCTTAAATTAAAGTCTTAAGCCTAAAACCAATCAGGGGCGTAAATATCGCTCAGAAAAAATGCAGGATAAAAAGGCACAACTGGAACCTGAGGCCAGCTATCACGTATATAACCGGGCTAATGGCAGCGAGCGGCTTTTTCGCTCCCATGAAAACTATCGCTTCTTTCTGGAACGGTATCAGCGCTACATTTCCCCGGTGGCGGAGACCTTCTGCTATTGCCTGATGCCAAATCATTTTCATTTTTTGATTCGAGTACGTGATGAGCCCTCCTTGCGAGCAGCCTTTCCAAAGTTTGGAACTTTGGAAAAGCTGCCACCCGGCTTCCTCAGCAAACAACTTTCTAATTTATTCAGCAGCTATACTCAGGCTTTTAATAAGATGTATGGAAGAATGGGGAGCCTTTTTATGAAGAATTTTAAGCGGAGCCTGATCATGGATGAGCGTTATCGTCAAAATCTGGTCCTCTACATCCACCAAAACCCGGTGGTAGCGCAAATGGTTAAGCACCTGCAAGACTGGAAATTCAGCTCCTATTCAGCAATAACCTCCGGGACTAACGGTCTGGTGAATGGGGCCGAGGTAATTGACTGGTTCGGCGACCGCGAGAAATTTATCTGCCGTCATGAATGACCATTCACACGAAACCGACGCTAAAGCATTACTTCACCAAGGCCGGCTTCACCCATTTAAAGTGATAGGGATCCTCGGGTACCACCATGCGCTGACCCACTCTTTCAAGCCGGGCGGGCAGATTCATTAAAAAGTCGCGGGCACGCTCTCCCTGCTCATTTAGCCCCTCGATATTGGCAATATCCCAGCGCTTTAAAAGTCGACTGAGGATGTCTACATAATCCTGGGCGGTATAAACGCCTATGCGCTGTGCGGCATTGCTGAACTCCTCAAAGGCGCTGCCGATCTTTTCACCCGACTCACGGATAAAATGGGCCGGCATCAGGATTTTGTGCTTCATCATGTCGCGGAAGGCCATCATCATCTCGCTGGGATCCACCTCAAAGATGTTCTTCACAAATTCGGTGTAGGCACTAAAATGGCGCATTTCATCCCCGGCGATCATCTGGCACATCCGGGCCAGGCCTTTATTGGAATATTCCTTAGCCATTTTAGCCACGCGCTGATGCGAAATATTGGTGGCCAGCTCCTGAAAACTGGTATAAACAAAGTTTTTATAGGGATCGGTGGAGGTGCCAAGATCCACCCCATCGTTGATCAGGTGCTGGGTGGTACGCTCTATTTCCTTCATATCCACGCGGCCGGAGAGGTAGAGATACTTATTGAGGGCATCGCCATGGCGGTTTTCCTCGCCGGTCCAGTAGCGGATCCACTTCGACCAGCCATTGCCGCCCTGATGTTGTTCCACGCCCTCCACTTCCATCAACCAGGCTTCGTAGGTGGGCAGGGCCTCTTCGGTGATAGTATCACCTACCAGCACTACCCAGAAGTCATAGGGAAGTTCTTTGGCCAGCTCCCGTAGTTCATGCACTTCATCAAAAAACTCTTCATTTTCCGAATCGGGGAGCAGATCGCTGGGTTGCCAGGTTTTTTCCACCGGTACCAGGTAGCGGTCTACAAAGGCATCTATTTTCTTTTCGAGCAACTGCATCACTTCCAGTCGCACATTGTGAATTGCCATGTGAGTATACTTTAGTGTTGTGTTATATCTTCTTTTACCCTCCTCTCAACCTCCGTCAGTAATTCCTCCGCCGCCATTGCCTGGGCAGAGATGGGCTCCTGAACTGTCAGGCTCATTTTTACCCCTGCATTTACCGGGAAGGAGCCATAGCGGAGCAACTTCCATGAATTGTTGATAGTAAGAGGAACAAGCACCGCATCGGGTATGTTTTTGAGCATCACTTTTAACCCATTGGTGCTGAATTTTTTTGGAACTCCTGTTTTGCTGCGGGTCCCTTCCGGGAAAATCACCGCCGTCCAATTGTGTTCAATCAATCGTTTTGAAAAACCGTTAAGGGCAGGGATAGATTGACGGGGATTCTTACGATCGATGAGTACCGATCCGCCATACTTCAGGTTGAAGGAGACACTCGGTATGCCTTTTCCCAATTCGATCTTGGAGATAAACTTGGGGTGAAACTCACGCAGAAACCAGCTGATAGCGATAATGTCGTACATACTTTGGTGGTTGGCCACCAGAATGAGGGGTTTGTCTTTGGGGAGCTTATAATCTCGCTGAAAGGTGCAACGGTTGCCAATGAGGTAGAGACTACCCAGTAAAACCAGGTTCATAAAATCAACCGACTTTTTGTGGGCCCGGTATCCACCGAGCTTCAGGCACAGCCACTGCAGGGCATGAAATACCACCAGGATAAGGCCGAACAGCAGGTAATAGATTGCTGACAAGGGGTAAAGTACTATTTTCTTCAGGCTTCGGATCATTGCTGAATTACAAGAGTGGCGGCAAAAGTCAGGCTAATTGCTCGGTTTACCGACTGCTTAAGCTCTTTATTTGTATTGAAGTTCATTAAGGCAGTGAAAAGCACCGCAAAAGATTTTAGGGCTAATGTCTATTTTCGCCGCATGAGTTCCGAATACAATGCAGAAGAGAAGGCGGGTAGTAGCCACAACTTTGCCTTTTGGTTTCACGTATTGATCACCGCCCTGGCCTGGGTAGGTCCCTTCCTTTTCTCATGGTACCTGATGGTGCCGGCTTACCTGATTGTAGTACTGCAATTCCTGATTTTTAATCGTTGCCTGCTCAATGGTAAGCACGATTTTGATGAAAGTGAAGACGCCACCTTTTACAGCTATCTCTTCGAAAAGCTTGGCCTTCACGTAAATAAGAGCACCCTTAAACTGTGGGTGCGCCGCTACTTTTACGTGATTCTTAGCCTGGTAACCTTGGTCTGGCAGCTGCTGCTCGGGTTTGAGCCCTTGCTTTTTTAAGCAGTTAGTTATTAGTTATTGGCTTTTAACCCTTAGCATACTACCTAAAACCAGTTAGCATCTCCTATTTTCCCAACACCACCCTGGTTACTTCTTCCAGTTGCTCGTGCTTGCAATAGCCACGGGTTAAGGGATAGGCGGTATTGCCTGTTTGTAGCACTACCGTCGGAAACCCCTGGATGCCCCATTGCTGTACTACATTGAACTCTTCCGCTACCAGCTCCTGCAGTTTGGGATGCTGCATCTTCTCGGCAAACTCATCAGCATTAAGGCCGAAGTCGGCCGCACAGGTGCCATAGGTGCTCCATTCGGCGGGAGGGAGGCCCTGATCGTAGATAGCCTTTTGAATGCGGGCGGCAAAGGCTATCTGGTCTGCAGGTTTCTGGCTGCGGAACAGTGCCATGGCCATGGCACCAGGCACGGAGGTGAAAATCTCATTGGTTTCCATCAGTTCTTCCAAAAAGCCCTCTCCAAATTTCACCCCGGTGGTTTCCTCCACCTGCTTATAGGCGTCTTTAATATAGCCAGCCACCTGGCTTACCGGGCCAACCCGGCTACCGGTTACCATACCACCACTGAGCACCTGGAAGTTAAAATCCTCCTTATGGGCTTCATAAAACTTTTGAATAACCGGGCTAAAGCCATAGCACCAGCCACAAAGGGGATCGTAGATGTAAAAAAGGGTGGGTTTTGCATTACTCATAATTGCCTCACTTCATTAAAGCCGCGAATTTAGGGTTTCTATATCGCCGGAAGGAAGCGGCAATCATAGCTTTTAAAAATCGTGGGATAGATTCTTAAGGAATTTCACTTTACCAGCTGCTGCTTTTCCGGTACGATAAAAGTGCCCCGCCCACCTACCTTAAGCCCTTCTACCGGTGAGTGGGGATAATCGGGATGGATAGCGCCCTTTTTGCGATAATTCACAAAGAAGTGCTCCGGAAATTGACCATAATGAGTGTCCGAGTCGATGGCTTCCTTTACAATGCTTACCGCCGAGTGGTAGAGCTTTGCTAGCTGCTGCTCGCTCAGGGCTGCCGGAGGGCTAAGGGGATGGATGCCACAGTCAAAGAGCATTTCATCGGCAATCCAGTTGCCAATGCCGGCAAAGTGTTTTTGATCGAGCAGGGCACTTTTTACCGGGGCCTTCCGACCCCGTAGCGCGGATACAAAGTCCTCCCGGGAGATTTTCAGCAGATCCTCACCAAGACCATATTTTTCGCGATAGGCCTCCGGGGAGTCTGTAATTTCTATTACCCCAAATTTGCGCAGGTCACGGTAGGCGAGGCGGCGCCCGTCTGCAAATACTATTACAAAACGGGTGTATTTGGGAAGAGCATCGGCATCGTTAAATACCTCCAGATCGCCGGTCATGCCAAAGTGCAGGTGTAACCACTTGCCATTGCTTATTTTGGCAAAGAGGTACTTACCGATGCGCTCAGTTTCGCTAAACTGCTCTCCAACCAGGTGGTCAGAAATTTCCTGGCGGCTGCTTTTAAAAATCTTGTCGCGTTCATCGTGAAATTCAACCCCGGCAATACTTTGGTGCAGGGCCGCTTCGTTAAAGTACTGTCGCATTACTTCTACTTCCGGTAATTCAGGCATCAGAAACTTGTTTATTTCAAAAAAAAGATTATAATAAAGGTTGTTTTAACCTTAAAAACTAGAGAATGTTACAAGCAAATGTAGAAAGCACAAAGTACAAGGAGAGCATAGATCGCGCGGTTGACTATGTGGAGAACCTTGGCTTTGAAAACATCAGGGCCCGCTATGAGGGGTACGAGGACCCTGCTACTTTGCGCCTGAAGGGGAGCGATGTCAGCTTTACGCCGGATATCACTGCCACCAAAAACGGGGCAAAGTTTTACTTTGAAATTGCCGATCGCAATGAAGAAGTAGGGGATGTGGCAGGAAAATGGAAATTGATGGCCACCCTGGCCAGTATGAAGCAAGGTGACCTGCGCATTTTTGTGCCTTATGGTTCTATGAAGTACACTAATGAGATTTTAAAGAACAAAGACATCCACGCAGAAGTAATTAAACTCTCTCGTTAACAAACTCGCTCAAAACATTTGCAACCTACAAACCGGGCTTCATTCCGTAATTTTGAAGTCCGGTTTTTTAATGTTGAAGGATAAAGATCATCAGAATTGTTTGCGGTAGTTGATGTGGAAACCACCGGCAGCCATGCCGCCGGTCACAATATGACGGAAATAGCCATTGTAATCCATGATGGCATGGAGGTGGTGGATAGCTACAGTAGCCTTCTCAACCCCCAGAAGCATATTCCCCTTAGCATCCAAACCCTTACCGGTATAACACCCGCAATGGTGGAGGATGCCCCGCTCTTTGCCGAGGTGGCCGAGGAAATACGTGCCTTTTTGGGTGATCATATTTTTGTGGCCCACAATGTAAACTTCGATTACGCCTTTGTGCGCTCGGCCTTTAGAAGTGTGGGCGTGGAATACAATCCTCGCCGGCTTTGCAGCGTGCGTTATGCGCGCCGCCTGGTAAAGGGGTTGCGTTCCTATTCCTTAAAAAATCTTTGCAGCCATTTTAAGGTGAAAAACGAAGCCGCCCACCGCGCCTGGGGTGATGCCAGTGCTACCGCTGAGATTCTTGGTTTATTGTTGGCTAAAGATCAGCAAGGCCAATGGCAGTACCTGATCAAGAAGAACTCAGGTGAGTTTAACCTGCCGGCCAATCTGCCTTCTGAAGATTATCAGAATTTGCCCGAATGCCCGGGGGTTTATTACTTCTACGACCAAGGGGGCAAGCCGATTTACATTGGAAAAGCACGCAACCTGAAGAAGCGGGTAGCTACCCACTTTATTTCCGATAAGGAAACCAAGCGCAGCCAGGCCTTTAAGCGTGAAATTTACCACATCAACTACGAAAAGACCGGTAGCGAGCTACTGGCCAGCCTGCTTGAGGATCACGAAATCCGTCATTACTGGCCACGTTACAACCGGGCGCAGAAAAAGCCCAAGAAAAAATATGCCGTGTACGCTTTTCCCAACCAAAAAGGGATTCTCACCCTGGCGGTGAATAAGATTACCGGACAGCAGGGTTTTTTGCGGGAGTTCTACAGTCAGCACGAGGCCCTGGGCTGGCTGTACGAGATAGTGCAGAAATATGAATTACTGCCATCACACTGCAGCTTTCCGCATAGTGGTGTTGTGGGTGACGATGACATCAGTCTTGAGGAACACAATCGCAGGGTCGAGCAGCTGGCTCAGGATTTAAGGGAAAGTAAGACCAGCTACCTAATAAAAACGCCGGGCCGCGAAAGTGATGAAGAGGGTTTCGCCTTGATTGACCAGGGGCACCTGGCCGGGATAGGCTTTGTTCCGGGCCATGCTCAGATCTCCCGCCAGGAAGACTTGCGTGATTACTTGCGCGAATTACGCAGTAGCATAACCACCCAGGGCATTCTTGAAAAGGTACTCAGCGAACGCCGTTACACAGTCCTCGAGCTCTAGGGCTAATCTTTTTCAAATAGCGGCACTTGGTGATTTTGGGCTCTCAGGAATAATATTTAGGAGGACTTTATTTAGTCTACTACACTCATTTCTTCAATCCCTTTGCGAAGCTTAGTGATTTTGTTCCGCAGGTGATTAAAAAACTTGTAGCGCAGTTTTTCCGAACCATCGCTTAGCAAATTTGACTTGGTTTTCACCTGACTGATCCAACGCCTGCATTCGGCGCTGAAGCGGGGCGAGCGCGACATTAGTGAATTGAAGGAGTTGAACCCTATGTAGGTATACAAATCCCGGTCACATTGTACCTGTACAGTATTGCTACCCAGCAGAATGTCGCTTTGGTAAATCCCGAAATTACCGCCTGATATATTGAGTCCGGCGTTAAGTGTTTTTCTTGCCTCCACGGCTTCGTGTTGTAATTTATTAAGCAGATTATCGAGATCGTCACACACCAACAGGGCATCTTCCCCGGAATTGAAAAGGCCTGAATCCATCCCGTATTGCACTTGCTTAAGAGTACTGTCTAGGGTCTCGGGCGCCCATATCTCTATTGAATCAAATTCGTGATACAGGGTATACATCTCCTTCATCACTTCCTCCATGGCCTCGTTGCACAGCTTGGGGTTAAATTTGCTGTGCCGGTGAGCCTCCAAATTGAGTACCGCCCGCTGCCAATAAAAAAGTTTAAAACGCTGAAGTGAGCTATAGCCAAATTGACGGAAGTAAGGAAGGTCCATGGACACTAAGGTCAGGGAGCAGTTGGGATCCTGGCGAAAGATTTTGAGCTGTTTTAGCACGCTGCGCACGTAGGTGAGCATATCAAAGCCATCTGCATCAAACATGGAAGTAAACTCAAAAGAATGGGATTTCCCCTGGTAATTTACTGCTGTATCGAAAGATACATCGTAGTGCCTGCATATTTTTTGGATTTCAAGATAAGTGAGGGAAGTGCTGCCTCGGATTCTACGATAAGCTGCATCCAGGTTAAGACCAAGAAGGTCTGCAAGCTGGGGAGCAAAGTTCTTGCCCTCTGCTTTTTCACGGCATCGGGCTAAAAAAACCTGCTGGTCCATTTTAGGTATCGGATTTTGTTAAAAGGTTGATCGATTACCTATAAATTTATGATTTATTAATAATTCTTTGGGCTTTCCATTCTGGCTTTGGTCAAATTTTATCGCTCCCGTTAGACCCAAAACCCATTCCGAGGCATAAAACCCAACTTCCCCCCGAGCCTTGCGCTATCCAATTTTCCCAGCGCCATACGTCTGTGCAACTTTGATACAGTTATTAATTTCAACTAGCACATTATGAAAAATGTAACCAAAACCACACTTATTATCCTGTTGGGGATGATGTGTTTAAGTGTTAATGCCCAGCGCATTACAATCAAAGGGGGAGCCAACCTCTCCACTGTTAACAACAATCCCGACATGGAATACTTTGGCGGGGCTAAAATCAGACCCGGTTTTCATATCGGAGTGATGTCTGAATTTCCCTTTACCGACCGCTTTTCTTTTGAGAGTGGCCTGCTACTATCGCATCGGGGCTTTAAAGTGGAGGGTTCCGAGAGCTATGAATTTTTTGGCGAGGAATTTAGCTACTCTCTGGAAATGAAGTATTCGGCCTATTACCTGAACCTTCCGCTTACCGCCAAAATGCGCTTGCCGTTAAACCGAAAGTCAGATTTTTACCTACAGGCTGGAGGTTATCTGGGATTTGGTCTCTTTGGTGAGGGTAAGTACACTATGGTGATGGATGGCCAAAAAGACACCGATAACGAGAAGGAGGATTGGGGGTACAACAGCAGGTTTGACGGTGGCCTAACTATAGGCACCGGCGTGGAAATTGAGCGATTGCTTTTGGGCATCTCCTATGACCTGGGCCTGGTCCCATTTTTTGATGGAGAGGGTACTCACAGTAATCTCAATATTTCATTGGGATATACCTTATTTAACAGAAGCTGAATTTAGTGAATAGCGTGGGGAAAATTCTTCACGCTTTTTTAAATTTTCAAATCCTGATTTATCGGTACCTCTCATGGGCACGAAAATACCTTTTACCTGGCCGGCTACCGCTATATATAGTGCCCGTTTCATGCTTCAAACCGTTGTAACTAAGGAGCAAGTTATTGACATCACCATAACCTTAGCCTAAAAGTTTTCAAAAACATTAAATAACCTAAACCACAGCATGATGATACTTTTTGTCAAATTCCTAAAAATTACTTCCTGTTCTTTTAGTTGCTGTCTATTTATCCTAACAGCGCTTTTGCTTGCGAGCTGCGAAAAGCAAGTGGATATTGAGAAAACTGATAAGGCGCCAGTCGCCATAACAGTAAACGATATAAGTGAAATCCGGAGTTCAAGTGACGAAACTGGTAAAGGTTTATACGGTGAGCAATTCACTTACTCAGATGGATTACTGACCATTTACTTTTGGAATGATGGCAGCTATTATCGTGAGTTCATCATTTCTTATGACAGTCTTAACCGGCCGGTCAGCATTAGCTTTGACGCCGTCAGTCGTCTGGCCGATATCACTTATTTTGATGACTATATCATGCTGAAAAGCAGGGGGCAGTCTGACGATTACAGTATAAAATATGTATTCAATTCTGATGGAAAAATCAAAAGCGCATTAAAGTATTACGAAATGAGTTGGAATACCGATACCGTGCTTACATCTTACCAGTACGCCGATGGAAATTTAATCGAAGTGACGGTGGATGATCGAGGATATTATGATAACTCCTATACGGCAACGGCTTCCTATGACAACGGCTTAAATCCCTTTGAAAGTTCCTGGGGAGAGTTGGTCATGTTTGAATACATTTATAGTTATACCCCAAGGAGAAGGTTTCTGGCTCACTCCAAAAACAGCCTTGTGAATTAC
>CAZUCA010000037.1:0-23326 GCA_964619125.1 uncultured Owenweeksia sp.
GCACAAAAGTATAACTTAATTACTGCACCGCCTTAGCCAAATACCGTTCCAAAAGTACCTGCGGACTACTTTTTTCAGACTTTCCCACCCCCTATGACAAGAATCATATTTCCTAAAAACCATTGCCATTACCTTTGGTTAAACCTTTAAAAACCATAAACAGAGAAGTAATGAAAATGGATTTGCAGACTGTGGGCTTCCACGCGGAAGATGACCTGGTTCAATACGCTCGTGAAAAAACTGAGAACCTCCAGAAATACTACGATCAGATCGTAGGCGCAGAGGTTTACCTCAAACTGGTAAACGACGATCGTGGCGACACCAAGGTTGCTGAAATTAAATTGAATATTCCCGGCAACGACATTTACGCCGAGGAGCGCACAGATAAATTCGAAGGCTCTATTAACGCTGCCTGTGAAAAGCTTAAAGGACAGATCCGTAAGCTTAAAACAAAGATGCAGACTTACTAAAGTTTAGCACAAAATCACCTAGAGCCCGCCCGGCCCCTGGCCCGGTGGGCTTTTTTATTTGTCAGATTTTACCTTTATTGACAAAAGGGTGGCGATGTCGGGTTTAAAATAGTTCTGTCCTTTAAGGATCTTTCCGTCTTCCCTGAAAATGGGCTTTCCCTCCCCGTCCAGCTTACTCATATTGCTGCGCTGAATCTCCTCAAATACTTCTTCAATAATTTCCTGTAGCCCATGCTTCAGGATGGTGCCGCATAGGATATACATCATGTCGCCCAGGGCATCGGCCACCTCTACCAGGTCACCTCTTTTGGCGGCCGCGAGGTACTCATCATTCTCCTCCTGCATGAGGCGGTGACGCAGGCGGTAGGTGCTTTCGGCCACCTGTCCTATCGGGGCATCTTCATTGCCAATTTGAAAAGTATCGTGAAATTGTGCTACCTGCTTCAGCTGTTTCTTCATGGGTGGTATCTTTGCCTTTCAAAATTGCCAAAGCTACACAATGGAAAATATTACCACCGGCCACTGGATCTTTGCCGGCATCTTTATGACCATCTTCCTGGGATACCTGGTTTGGGGATACCGCAAAGACCTGAAGTTACACCGCATGCACTACCAGGGCAGCTTATACGTGCTGGCCGGTATTGTGCTTTTCCTCTTTGTGTTTTACGTGGTAAAACAATTTCTGGCGGTTTGAAAATTCAGCCTGCCCCTATTGCAACTCCCTCTTAATATGTACTGCCTTGGCGTTTACAAACTCGAGAATGCCCAAGCGGCTCAGCTCACGGCCATAACCTGATTTTTTGGTGCCTCCAAATGGCATGCGGGGATCTGACTTTACCAACTCATTTACGAAGACGGCACCATCGTCAATTTTCTTAATCATTTCGCGGGCCTGGTGCAGGTCATTGGTAATGATACTGGCTCCCAGCCCAAAACGGCTGCGGTTATTGAGTTCCACCGCTTCGTCGGCGTCTTTGATCTTTACCACCGCAGCTATCGGTCCGAAGAGCTCTTCCTCAAAGGCCGTCATGCCCGGCTGTACATCAGCAAGAATGGTGGGAAGAAAAATCGCCTGCTCACGCTTGCCCCCTGTTATTAGCTTTGCGCCTTTATCGAGGCTCTTTTGCATCTGGGACTCCAGGTTTTCGGCCGCCTTTACAGAAGAGAGCGGGCCGATATCGGTATCCTTCTCCATAGGATCTCCCACCTTGAGCTTCTCAAACTCTCTCTTCAGGGCCTCTACAAATTCGTCATAAATTTCGGCTGCCACCAAAAAGCGCTTGGAGGCAATACAGCTCTGGGCATTGTTAAGCAGGCGGGCTTTAGCCCCCAGCTTGGCCGCCCTGCTAACATCGGCATCCTTTAACACTATAAAGGCGTTACTGCCCCCGAGTTCAAGTACAGTGGTCTTTATTTCGTCACCACAGGTTTTGGCCACGGCTTGCCCTGCCCCTTCGCTGCCGGTAACGCTGGCTGCCTTTACATGAGGGTGTCGCAATACTTCTTCCACTTTATCAGGCTCTATAGCGAGGTTAATAAAGCAGTCTTTGTCAAAACCCGCTTTTTCAAAAACCTCCTCAATCAGGCGGGCGCATTGCTGCACATTACTGGCGTGCTTCAGCAAACAGGTATTACCAGCCATAAGTGTGGGGGCCGCAAAGCGAAATACCTGCCAAAAGGGAAAGTTCCAGGGCATCACTGCCAGCACCACGCCTATGGGATGATAGGAGATATAACTGGTATCGGCATCGGTATCCACCCTCTGATCAGCCAAAAAGCCAGCGGCATGATCAGAGTAATATTCACAAACCCAGGCACATTTTTCGGCTTCGGCAATAGCTTCCTTAATGGGTTTACCCATTTCACGGGTCATCACCTCGGCATACTTTTCCTTGTTGTCACGCAAAACGCGGGCAGCATTGCGCATCAGATCCGAGCGTTCCTCAAAGCGTGTAAAGCGGTAGTCGAGGAAAGCCTTGTGAGCACGCTCAATCTTTTGTTTTACGGTTTCTATGCTGTCTTCGGGGTGATCTTCAATTAGTTCAAGGTTAAATGGGTTGACGCTTTTCATTGCAATATGCCTTCTTTTAAAGTTATTATCCGCTGGTTGGCCTGCTGGAGGGTAATTGACACCGGCTCTTCTAATTTAAGGATTGAATGCCTGAAATCCACCTCTCCTCCTTCCCATTCTGCAATGCCGTGGTGAAATTGCAGATCTCCGATTTCCGAAAGGATTAAGCGGCGCTGAAGTTGTTCGTTGTCAACGTACTCCTGGTAAAGCAAACCAAGGTCGCATTCAAAAGTTTGGCCCTCCCACTTCAGACTACAACGGCGGATCAGGATATCGAGCATTAGCTGCTGGTTCTCGGGAATGGACTGGTATTTAGACACACTTCCCTCCGCGACCGTATTGAAACAAATGCTACTGAAGGCATCACTGAGACACAGGAAGTTAAGCTTGCGAGCCATATCGCGAAAGGGGTCATCCACATAGGCCCCAGACTCGATTAACACACAGGGCACCCCTATTTTATGCAAGTGATCGCCAATTGCACGGGGATAAAATTCATCAGTGTAACGTCCACAGTGCCTGGGTATTTCCTCTTCACAACGCTCATAGAGCTGGCTGATCAGCTGCATGCTTTTTTGGCGGGTTGATGTCATAGCACGGCTCTGCTCTGAGGAGGCGGCCAAAAAGCTAATGGTGGCGGTATTAGCGCCGGCCCCGGCACTGAAGATATTGCGCTGGTCATGCAGGTTAAAAGCCCAGTGCGGCTGCAGCGATTCAATTTGCGACAGTAATATGCGGGTTTCGGGCATGGCAGCCCGGGCAGCATCCCGGTTAGGGTCTACATTAAGAGCGTTGCGACGGCTAAAGCGCTCGCTACCGTCAGGGTTGAGCATAGGAATAAAGTGAATCTCCAGCTCTTCGGCCCAGGCATCACGGAGGTAGTTGTAGTCATCATCTTTAGAAAGGAAGTTGAAGAGATCGATAATGGCCATGGTAGCGGTGGGTTCATTGCCATGCATTTGCGACCAGAGCAGCAGCCGGGTGCCACCACTGCCCCATACTACTTTTTCAATAGGTCGCCCTTCTATTGATTGGCCCAGGACCTCAAAGCGAAATTGACTGGCGTGATGCCGGAATTTCTCCAGTTTTTCCCTTAGCAGGCTGGGACGAAGCCAGCGGTAGCGGAAATCGTGCTCCATATATTTTCCGTAGTCGCCTGCCAGCACTTGTGTTCTCATATCTGCTTGTGGTTTGAACCACCGAAAGTAACCAGTTTAGACTTAGACTGTGAAAGCGGCCCGCTCCTTTTCTGGTAATTACCGGTGGACTCGCAGCTTCCCGATACCTGTTTACAAAAGTTAATCGATACATGTAAAAATATATAAGCACCTCATTACCAATATCTATATGCCTTTTACTTGAAATGTAACGTTAACTGCAAGATAGCCTTGATTTAGGGTATTGATCAAAAAGCATCGTTTCCCCTTGCAAATACCTGTTTACAAAAGTACATTTGACTCAAATCAATGCTTTTACAAATGGAAAGTATCGCGCAGAGAATCAAAGAACTTATTGAAAGTCAGGAGTTAAGTAACTCTGAATTTGCTAAGCAGACCAATATTAATCCCGCTATTGTCAGTCATATATTAAGCGGTCGCAATAAGCCCAGTCTCCAGGTGATACAATCCATTAAAGATACATTTACAAATGTAAACTTGGATTACCTGATCAATGGTTCCGGTTCACTTTACAACGGCTTTACAAATGTAAACGAGCAAAAAATTACGCCAGATCTACCCCTTCAGGCTGGTTTCGACTTTCCGATGGAGGGATTGCGGGTGGCGAGCCTCGGACAGCCCAGCCCAGCCCCATCATCTGAATCCAAACCGGCGCAGGCTGATACTGCAACTGAGCAGATGTCAGCAGAAAAACAAGCTCCTGCTAAAGCAGTAAATACTACTAATAAAGTTGAAGATCAGGAGATTGAGCAGATAGTAATCTTTTATCGTGACGGCAGCTTTAAAGCCTATCGTCCCTGAATTTTATTTGCTCGTATTGTTTGTTAATTTTGCCAGCACACATATCCCGTTATGAAGAAGCAAAACGCACGTATCGCTTTATTTTTTAGTCTTATTGTAATAGCCATGTTCAGCCGCCTTATCCCCCATGCTCCTAACTTTACTGCGGTTGGAGCAGCGGCCATCTTTGGCGGTTACATCTTTAAAGATTCTTTCAAGGCCTTTCTGGCACCTTTAGTGGCCATGTTCTTAAGCGACCTCTTTATCAATAATGTAATCTATGCTGAGTATCAGGCTGGGTTCAGCTTTTTTAGTGAGGGTGTAATTTTTATCTATGGCGCCATTGTACTTAGTGCCCTGCTTGGCCGCGCCGCAGTATCTGACAATCACAAAGCGTTGAAGATTGCCGGTGCCGGTGTGAGTTCGGCCCTCCTGTTTTACCTCATTACCAACTTTGGTGCCTGGCTGGGTAATCCAATGTATGCCCAAAATTTAGGTGGCCTGTTACAGTCTTATGTAGCTGGTTTACCATTCCTGGCCAATACCGCCGCTTCTACTCTCCTTTTCAGCGCGGTATTATTTGGCGCTGCCTACCTGGCTGCCCCTAAGCGTAGCCTGGCATTGGTACGTGCATAGTGTCTGGGAACAGCAGCATTTTTATCAGCCTTCTGACCTTCTGATTGTTGGAGCGGGCCTAACTGGTCTGTTTTCAGCCATTCAGATTAAACAGCGGTTTCCCGAAAGGTCGATTCGCGTGATCGAAAAGGGACATTTTCCCGCCGGAGCCAGCGTGAAAAATGCCGGTTTTAGCTGCTTTGGTAGCCCCTCTGAGCTTCTGGACGACATAAACAACGAAGGTGAGCAAAGTGCTGCCGCCCGCCTTAAACTACGTCATCAGGGACTGCAAAGACTACTTGAAGTAGCAGGGTCTAATTATATTGATTATCAGCAGAATGATGGTTTTGAGCTCTTTTCAGAAAAAGAGATTGAGCTCTATCTGAGCTGCCGTGAGCAACTACCCTATCTCAACCAGCTTAGTCAGCAGCAATTAGGTTATGCGGCCTATGAGGAAGTTGCGGCAGATAACTTCAGCTTTAAAAATATTATCGGTGCCTTTCGCATCAAGGGTGAAGGCCAGCTTAACAGTGGTAAATTAATTAAGCGCCTGCTTTCCATAGCGCAGAGCTTGGGAGTTGAGCTGTTATTCGGAGCCGATGCAAGCTATATCTCAGCTAGAAGCAGTGGAGGCTGGCAGGTATCGGGGGCAGGATTCAGCTTTAAAGCTGCCCGGCTATTACTGGCTACCAATGCCTTTACGCCTCGCCTGCTGCCTGAGCTCAATATTACACCCGGCCGGGGCCAGGTTTTACTAACGGCTCCAATCGCGGGTTTGAATCTCAGGGGGACCTATCATCTTGAGCAGGGATATTATTATTTCAGGGAGTATGAATCGCGAATTTTACTGGGTGGTGGTCGTCATCTCGACCGGGCCGGAGAAAGCACCAGTGAAGAGGGCTTGAGTGATACAATTCAGGAGGCTTTGGAAAAGCTCCTTTACGAAGTGATATTACCGGGTGAAAAACCGGCCATTGAGCAACGCTGGAGTGGTATAATGGCCTTTGGAGCCAACAATGAAAAGGAGGTAATTGTGACTGAGCACAAACCCGGCCTTTGGGTTGCCGCCCGCCTGGGAGGCATGGGCATAGCCATCTCTTCGCAGGTAGCGGCAGGTATTGCCGAAAAAATTAATCTTTAAGCAATTGGCAGGCTTCGTAGCATTGCAGTATGCTGTCGGTAGCACTACTTAAACCCTGAGAAACGGCTTGCCACTGAGGGGCTATCACTTCGAGTTCCAGCCTGCTATTAACAAGGGCTCCCCCCTCATCGAGGGCACGCTGTGATAGCAGGGCATAATCCTTAATATTTGCTTTCATTCGAACTGCCAGGGTCAAAGCTGCCAGTCCGGCCAGATCATCAATAATAAAGGCCCGGCGGTAGTGGCTGGCGGCAAATATGGCTCCCAGCATACCCGAAATATCAAGGCCACCATAAAAGGTAAGTAGTGTGAAAGGATCGTGGGTTTTAGGATTTCTCTTTACTGCTTTACACAACAAATCCACCGCCTCACTTTCAATAAGAAAATGATCGGGATCAAGGTCAAATAGACTGTGAAAAAGAGCCGCAGCGCTATAATGAGCCCCCAAAGACAAGCCACCGATCAGGAGCAGGTCTGCTCCGGCTTCGATCTCCTGGCGACAAAAGCGATAACCGGTTTGTACCGCTTTTTCAGCCTGGGCAGTGGTGGTTGCCGGAAATTCAGAAAAATCCCGGGAGCCATGACCAATTTTACGATTCACCACCCTGTTCCCCTGGGCAATCCAGAAGTCAATTTTGTTTTCAAAGGAACTCTGCAGGCCCATATCGATAGCCTTGCAGCTGATGTCATGCTGCTCCACGGCAGCCAAACCTTCCAGTTTGCCGCTGAAAAAGCGCTCAAAGGGACTTTCAGGCTCCTCCTCCCTCGCAAAATGATCAAGATAAAAGCCATGATCAGCACTGAAAAGCATAATCATCGGCTTATTTATGCGGGGGTGCCTGCTTTGTTTGATCAGGGCAATTTTATGGGCCAATGGCGCTAAAAAAAGCGAAGCCCCTCCGGGCTCCGCTTTAGATTTTAAACGATCCATGATCTTGCATTTAAGATCCTGATCATCGGTGTTTTGTATATCTCTATCTAATATCCTACTTAAATCCAAAGCTAGAGGGTATTAATCCGCCCTGGAAGCGATCGAGCTCCACAGCATTTTCGTCATAACGGTAGACGTCGCCAATAGAATTAAAATCCTTAGGGTCTGTCAGGTAAATTTCTGCGTTTTCACTGTCATAGGCCACCCCGTAAAATGAACCATCGATAAAGGGGTTCATAGGCAGCACAGATGCGGTAGTGTTAAAGCGCATGAGATCGGCACCGTAAAACTGGTTTAGGTAATACAACTTGTCTCCTGCCTGATTGATCTGCAGTTTATTGGGTTTATCGGCAGGATCGCTAAATACCAGGGAGTCAGCTACCACCAGGCTATCCATTTTCCATTCGAGTGAATCAATCGCCAGGTCAAAACTGATGAGGGTACCAGGTGTATTCTGGCTGGGGGTCTGGTCGAGGTAACCGGAAGACAGTACCCATAGATACTCCTCAGCATCAACCTGCATGGAGTTGGGGTTGTCGCCTACCTTGAGTTGTGTCATTACGGTATCCGCCTCAGCGTGAATAACGGTTACAAATTGAGAAATCGTGCCCAGCTCGCCGGCATTAGCTACAAACACTAAGTTGTTGTGCTTGAGCATGGTTTCGGGGCCGGAGCCGGTTTGAATGGTTTTATTGATCTTATCACCCTCGTAATTATATACCAATACCCCGCCTTCAAACCAATCGGTGATATAGTACTTATTGTCAGCTATTTTCTGGATGTAGCGTGGGGTGCCAAGGCCCTTAATGCGGCGAATGAGTTTATAGCTATCCGATTCCACTACTGCAATTTCGCCACTGCCAGACAGTACCAGGAAAGTAATATCGCCATCAACGAGTATACTCTGCAGGGTATTTCCCATGGGGGTAGTATTGGCCTTTTGGTACAGGTTGTGCTCCACAGTTTTATCGGCTGAGTTATAGGCAGAAATGCTGCCGGTACCGGCGGTAAAGGCTCCTTCACTTCCAACTAAAACACCAGCAGTAGGTGCAGGAGGAGCTGGTTTGGGATCTTCTTTACAGGCAGTAAAGCCAATTAAGAGGCCAACAGATAAAAGAGTAGTCAATTGCTTTTTCATAGCGCAAAAGTCGAGTTTAAATTAAATTGAAAGTTGATGCCCGGCATCGGATTGTAAGCATAGAGCGAATAATCGGTGTTAAAGACATTCCGCACTACCACCGCGGGCTTTAGTATGAGTTTGTTAATCCTTAGTTCATAGCCCAGTCCGGTATCCCACAGCCAGAAATCATCAAGCTTAAAGAGCGCATCATTATCAGTAGTAGTGTAACTACCACTATTATAACGACCGGAAAGGTAAAAAGAAAGCATTTTAAAATGATAGCTAAATGAGCCTGTGGAGCTAAAACGGGGTACGTAAATCAACTGTTTGCCTTCGCGATAGGTGTTTTCGGCACCGGAGCTGATGACCCGGGCGTCAGTATACACTGCGCTTACACTGCCATTTATACGGCTTAGGGCAGACAGGCGCCAGTTAAACTGCAGCAATTCTTCGAGGCCGTAACTTCTCACCTGCTCCTCGTTTTCGGCGGTGGCGATGCCACCCACAGTGTTCCAGATAATTTTATCGCGAATATTTTGGGTATAAGCGGTAAGGCCGTTAGAAAGGAAGAAGTCATCACTGTGGTAGCGGTATCTCAGGCCTATCTCGGCATTATAGCCATGTTCAGGAAGAATATCGGCGTTTCCGCCACCCGGCCAATAGCGCTGGTTGAGAGTGGGATTATTGAAAACTCCGTTAAACCTGGCTTTCAGCTGCCAGTTTTTATGGAGGTCATATTCCGCTCCCAGGGTTGGCAAGAGGGCTACCGGACGCTCGTCTACAAAGTCCTGAGACAGTGAAATGCGGGTTACAAAATCCTTAGAAGGCTGGTAACTCAGACCACTGCGAAGACCGTATTCCGCCTGCTGCTCCTTAACGTTGCTGCCAAAGGCACGGTAGTAATTAAGGTAGCCCCCACCATCCCAACTCAGCGATCCCTTCGTTAAGATCACTTTGCGGATTTCACTGGCCGAGAGGAAAAAGTCATTGCGGCTGTCGATGTTGCTTTTGGCGTCCACGTAGTGCTGATATTCCAGGGAAAAACCCTGCTCAAGGTGCCAACCTTTGGTTTTCAGAACGTTTTGCCAGCGCCATTGCTGATCATCCTCGTAAGCGGTTTCGGGGGCGCTGGCATTTGCTCGGATGGAAGAAGCCGGAATCTGACGGTGGAGATTCTGGGTAAGCAGGTGGCTGCTTAATTCGGCTGCTGCCAATTTACGGGCATATGAAGAGCTAAAGGCATACTGCGAAAGGGCGCTGTTTTCACGTATAGCCTCTTCCCCATAAGGGTTCAGGTACGAATAATCGTTATTAGCCTGGCGATGTTCGGTCGCTACACTAAAGTGTTGATTATTGCTGCTGTGTTGATAGCCCATACCTGCCGAAAACTGTCCGAAGCTACCGAGAGCAGCAGAGGCCTTTAACTTTTGTCCTTCAGAAAAATTAATATGATCATTCAGTAAAATGCTTCCCCCCATGGCACCACTACCCATCTCGGCGCCATTTCCTCCTGGCACCACTGCCACCTGTTGGTAGCTAAGACTGCTGAACATATTGAGATCAGAGCTCCCCAGCAAGGGGGAGTTCAGCGGTAAACCATTCCAGAATACCTGCGTGCCCTCAGCCCGGTTTCCCCGTAGGCTGGGATTACTCACCAGGCCATAGCCCGGCCCTGAAAGTACCAGTGGGGTGCCGTTTTCAATCCGGTCAGCCAGGGGAGCCTGTGCCAATGGTATCAATGCTTCCAGGTTGAGCCTGATTACATTCTGGCCAATAAATTGACGGGCATTGCTGTCAACAACCTGTACCGGCGCCAGGGTGTCGTGCTGAGCGTTTAGCTCAATGGCAGCCAGCAGCTGCAGGGTAATAAGAAATAGGAATTTTTTTTTCATAGCCTGCCACTTCTTAGTCCCGAGAAGTAAATGCGGTTTAGTTACCACTTTGGCAGGTCTTCTGACTTTTTCCTGATTTTGCGCCTTCCCATCGCGCGTGGCGGACAGTGGCTGGAGTGCAAAACAATATGGAAATCACAGCTGCGGGTACAGTGCCTGATTTACACAGGTCTTCCCGTTTTAATCTGCCCGAAGGCAGAACCAAAGCGTAAGCAAAGATAGCCGGAATTAATTCTGAGCCAAGAGATTTTTGGCATTTGCCAGGGCCGCCGGGGTTACCACTGCCCCGCTAAGCAGCCGTGCCAGCTCGCTAACGCGCTCGTCATCATTGAGTTGTGATATTGAGGTGTAGGTGTGATGCTCATCTGAAGTTTTCTCCACCTTAAAGTGATTAGCCCCTTGTGAGGCAATTTGCGGCAAGTGACTGATAGCAATTACCTGCATCTTCTGGCCCATTCCCTTTAGAATGTCCCCGATCTTTCCCGCCGTTTCACCACTCACCCCAGTATCGATTTCATCGAAAATAATGGAGGGCAGTTCACTTTTTTGGGCCATCGACGACTTGAGCGCCAGCATTACCCGGCTCATTTCGCCACCACTGGCCACTTTATTGAGCGGCTGAGCCTGGCTACCCCGGTTGGCAGCAAAGCTGAAAACAATTTCGTCTTTACCGTAGCTGCTAAACTCTGCGGTGGGCCTCAATTCGATCTTCAGACTGGCATCGGCCATATTGAGCTTTTGCAGAACGGCACTGATCTGTTTTTCAATGCCATTGGCAGCCTTTTCACGAAGCTGTGTGAGGCGGGCTGCCTGCTTGCTTAATTCCTGCTCTTTATTATCGAGCTCTTGCTGTAGCTGCTCTTTCTTGCCATCCAGGTTTTCAAGCATCTCCAACTGGGCCTCCAGCTCATCGCGTTTACTGATCAGTTCCCCGAGGTTTTCAGCCTTGTTTTTCTTCTGCAGGTGAATCAACAAACTCAGGCGGGTATCGAGTTTACCCAGTTTTTCCGGGTCGTGCTCCACCCAATCGGTTTTGGATTGTAACTCGCGCTCCAGGTCCTCCAGTTCAATCTGTAAGCTATTGAAACGGCTACTGATGTCCTCAAAATCGGGATGCAGCCTGGCCAACTGTTGCATCCGCCCCTTTACAGCGGCCAGCTGATTCATGGCCCCCAGCCCATTTTCATCATTTAATTTTCCCAGCGCTGCCGCCAGATTTTCCGAAATCTCTTCAGAGCTGCTCAATAGTTTTAGCTCCTCCTCTATTTCTTCCTGTTCGCCAGCGCGCAAATTGGCTTCATTCAACTCATTGTACAGGAACCTCAGATAGTCAATATCATTGAGCTGATTGTTGGTAGTTTGTTGAAGCTGCTCAATTTTTTTAAGAATGTCACGGCGTTCGCCATATAGTTTTTGATAGGCCTCGAGCTGTTGGTTATCCTCCACAAAGGAATCGATAAGCTCGAGTTGAAAGCGATGATCCGCCAAAAGCAGGTTCTGATGCTGGCTGTGGACATCTATCAGGCGATCGGCCAGTTCGGCCAGCACCGTAAGGCGTACGGGGGTGTCATTTACAAAAGCCCGTGATTTACCAGAGGGTAATATTTCACGGCGGATAATACTGGGGTTCTCAAAATCCAGATCGTTGTCCTCAAAATAGCTTCGAAAGCGATCGGCATTGAGCACAAAACTGCCTTCCACCACGCATTTTTTCTCTGGATCGCGCAGCGCTTTGAGATCGGCCCGTTTGCCGAGAATGAGGCCCAGCGCCCCTAGTAAAATAGACTTACCAGCGCCGGTTTCACCGGTAATTACCGAAAAACCAGATTTAAACTCCAGGTCGAGCTGCTGGATGAGGGCGTAGTTTTTTACACTGAGGTGTTGAAGCATGGGGCGAATTTAAGCATTAAGCTTTTCCCAACTTCTCATATTTACTGGCGTTGTTGGCGTCCAGTTCTATCAGTAATTCCTTGAGATCGGCCAGTTGTATGGGTTCTCCCCCGCTAAAAATATTTATGATTTCCTGACTTTTACTGTCAAAAAATACCTGCATCAGGTAAGAGTTCCGGCGCTTGTTGTTGACCTCTTCCAACAGCAGGAGCGAATTTTTCACCACCTGCTTGGCGGTTTTGTGCTGAGCGGGCTGATGGAGAAGATCGAGACCGAGGCGATGGTACTGGTAAAGGCAGTTGCGGAAATTATCGAAAGCAGGGCTGGTAAGGTTGTCGAGCAGCCAGAAGCGATTGCGGTTACCGTCAAAACTTGACCAACCGGCATAACGTCCTCCCTGGGCATTGCCTAGAATATTCTGTGCATTCTCGTAATAGGGATCACCTCCTTTTAAAGCGTAAGTGTCGTGATCCATGCCAAGGATTATATACACGTAATACGCCAGTACCGAGGTGAGGTTGCTCATATTGGTATTGAGGGCAAAATCCAGGCGGTCGTACTCCAGGTATTCAAAGCTGAACTGGTCATCGCGCAGTACCAGCACCGGGCTGCTGTAGTCTGACTTAAAAACCGGTCGACTGTACAGCACCTGCAACTCTGCCTTAAACTGGTCCGAGTTGCGCTCGGTAACATTTATTATAAACTGGCAGTCTATGCGTTCCTCGGGTTTATAGCTTTCGTTGGTCCACTTGCGATTATTCAGAAATTCACGGATGGAGGTTTCCAGAGTGGTGAATACCTGCTTATTGGTGGCCTGAATTTTATCAGTCAACACCTGTACCCGGGCATTGAGTTCCTGGGCAAAGCTTACCTCAGGGACGCACAGCAAGGCGATTAAGCAAATCAAGTAGTATTTCTTCAGCAATGTCATGCTTTGATTTTAAGTCTATTCTTTTCTGATTGCCGTTCCGGTCAATAAGGGTAACGGCGTTGGTATCGCTTCCAAAGCCGGTATTCTGCCCGGGGCTATTGAGAACGATCAGATCACAGTTTTTCTTATATAGTTTTTTGCGGGCATTTTCCACTCCGTCGTTGGTTTCAAGGGCAAAGCCTATCAAAAACTGCTCTGGTGTTTTTAACTGCCCCAGTCCAGCCAGGATATCCGGGTTTTCCACCAGCCTCAAAAGCAGTTCCTCACCGGTTTTCTTCATTTTAGTGTCGGCAGCATCAGCCGGGCGATAGTCGGCAATGGCCGCTGCCAGTATTGCCACATCGCAGGCAGGGAATATATCGCGGCATTTTTCCTGCATCTCCAGGGCAGTGGTAATGTGATGTACCTTAATGGAGGCTTGTTGTGGTTTTACACTGCCGGGACCCAGCACCAGATCCACTTCAGCGCCCATCAGGGCGGCCTTTTCCGCCAGGGCTACCCCCATTCTGCCACTGCTGTGATTGCCGATATAGCGCACCGGGTCAATGGCTTCCTGGGTAGGACCGGCGTTAATGAGAAACTTTTTGCCGATGAAGGGCTGCTGCCTGGCAAAATGCTCTTCTATAAACCGAACGATCTGCTCTGGTTCAGCCATCCTGCCTTCCCCCTCGAGGCCACTGGCCAGTTCACCACTTTGGGCGGGAATAAGCAGGTTGCCGTACTCCTCTAAGCTCTTGATATTCTGTTGGGTAGAGGGATGCTGGTACATGTCCAGATCCATAGCGGGGGCAAAAAAGACGGGGCTTTTAGCAGAGAGGTAAACGCCCATAAGGAGATTGTCGCACTGACCCCCCACCATTTTTGACAAGGTGTTGGCCGTGGCCGGGGCAATGATGATCAGATCGGCCCAGAGGGCCAATTCTACGTGATTGTTCCACTTCCCTTCCTCATCTTCGGGGTTAAAATACTCCCAGAGAACCGGGTTTTTGGAAAGAGTGGCAAGGCTTAGGGGGGTGACAAAGTCGCGGGCGGCAGGACTGAGTACGACCTTCACTTCGGCCCCTGCCTTTACCAGCAGGCGCACCAGATAGGTAGATTTGTAGGCGGCTATGCTGCCGGAAACGGCCAGCAGCACTTTTTTCCCGCGCCACATAAATTAGTCCTCTTTTTGCTCCACTTCAGGCCTTCTGAAATAGATGCGGCCTTCTTTCCACTCCTGTACAGCAATGGCATGAGGCTTAGGCAGGGCTTCGTAAAAACGTGAAACCTCAATTTGCTCTTTATTCTCAAAGATTTCCTCCAGGCTATCGCTTGAAGTGGCAAACTCCTCTAACTTATCGTGCAGCTCTACCTTGAGGTCCTCGCCCACCTGATCGGCACGCTTGGCCACAATGGCAAGGGCTTCATAGATGTTTTCAGTGGGAGCATCAATCTCGTTGTGATTTTGCGTTTGGGTGGTGCGTGGGGCTTCTATCTTCTTGTAGTCCATTTCGGCTTATGATTCTTGTTCTAATAATTGTATCTGGGTCTGAATCCTTTCAAACATTGAGCGGGCTTTATTGGCCTGCTTTCCTTCAGGATAAAGATCAATATATTCAAAATAAGCGGTTTGTGCCTCAATATAGCGTTGCTGTTGCTTGGCAGGAATGCTGTTTCTGGCCAGTTCGTAGGCCGATTCCAGACGCATATACATCGCTTCTTCCCTGAATGAAGTACTGGGAAAATCGTTTAGAGTATTGTTAAAGGCTACCACCGCAGCCTGGTAGTACATGGTTTCGTAATACTGACGGCCGATCTCAAATGACTTGCGCTCGAGCTTTTGGCGGAGCTCATCAATAAGCTTATTGCTCTCGTAAAGCTTGTCGTGGTCAGGGTGCGTATTTACAAAAAGCTGTAATTCGTTAATGGCCTTATAGGTATAGGTTTGATCGAGGCTATAGGTTGGAGATTCCAGGTAATAGCAAAACCCTACCATAAAGGAAGCCAGCGGAGCATTTTCGCTGTTTGGGAAGGTTTTGGCAAAATTCTTATAGTGATAAGCAGCCAGGATATAGTCACCCAACTCATAGCTGGTTTGGGCATAGTACCAATACACATCTTCCGCCTTACGGGTACCGCGATAAAGGGTCAACAGCTCATCAAAAATAGGATAAGCCTTATTGTACTCTTCCGCATTGTAGTATTCCACCGCTTTTTCGTACTTGTAATTCAGGTCGGTACTCTTGAGCACTTTCTGATATTCGCTGCACGAGGCCAGGGTAATGAGGGCGAGGGCGTAAATAATTAGTTTTCCTGCTTTCATGAAAATATCGGGCAAAAATATAAAATCTCCGGCGATTGTGGAAAACGAAAGTGAGAAGGATTGATTGTACTGACAGCGCCGGCTATTCCTTTTTCAGGGCATCCCGAATTTCACTGAGTAGTTCCACCTCCCGGGTGGGGTTGGCAGGTGCCGGGGTGGGCTCCTCCTCCATCTTCTTCAGGTAGCGGTTGTAGGTCCTTATTAACAGGAAGACCGCAAAAGCGACAATTAGAAAGGTGAGACAAACGCTGATGAAATTACCATAGTAAATGGCCACTTCCTCCACCCCACTGCCGGTACCGACAGCTTCCCTGGCTGGCCGCAGCACCACCTTCAAGCCCTGGTAGTGATCGCCTCCCATCACCAGGCTTAGGGGTGGCAGAATAATATCGTCTACCAGCGATTTTACAATAGCTCCGAAATAGGTGCCCATTATTAAACCTACCGCCAGTTCCAGTACATTTCCACGCTGGATAAATTCTTTAAAGTCTTTCAACATAACTTGCTTGTTTTGGCTGTTTACCCTTAAAGAACATTTCGACGGGCTGAAGTTTTAGCTTGTGGCAACACTATTTTTTACAACTTTGAGCATGTAACCGTAAACCAACCGTATGGAACTTACACAACTGGAAGATCTCTTTGTAGACATAGGAGGCCAATTCAGGACCAGCGCCTTTGATATGCGCGAAAAACTGGAAGCTATCAATGGTTTTGTGATGGACTGGGATGGCGTATTTAATGATGGCAGCAAGGTGCAGGGCCACTCCAGCACTTTTAGTGAGGTGGATGCCCTGGGCACCAGCTTGCTGCGCTTCGGCTTCTTTCTCCAGCGCAAGAGGTTGCCGGTAACAGCCATTATTACCGGTGAGGAAAATCCATTGGCTATTGAACTGGCCCGGCGTGAAAACTTTGATGCCATTTACATTGGTGCCAACAAAAAGCAGGATGCGCTGGAGCACCTCAATCAGCAGTTTTCCCTGGCCCCTGAGCAAATTTGCTACAGCTTCGACGACGTGCTCGATATACCTTTGGCCGAGAGCTGTGGTTTACGATTAGCGGTAAAAAGACTGTGTAACCCGGTATTTAATGAATATCTCCACCGCCAGGATCTGGCTGACTACATCAGTGCCTGTAATGGTGACCGCCATGCGGTGCGGGAATTTTGTGAGCTTATCTTATGCCTGCTCGACAAACACTTTGAAGTTATGAAGCGCCGCGCGGCTTACGATGATTTTTTCAGGGACTACCTGCAGCAGCGTGAACAAATTGCCACAGTGGTATTTGAATATGATGGAGCCACCTTCAATAAAAGGGATCCAATGGAATACTTGTAATCACAGTTGCAAAAACAGAACTTTGAACACTTAATATAATTCACATTATGAAAAAAGTATTACTTGCAGCCAGCGTATTGTTTGGTTTAACTGCCATGGGACAGGATCTTCCCAAGCCCAGTCCTGAAGGAGAAGTACACCAGCGTGTAGGGCTCACTGATATCGTGGTAAAATACAGCCGTCCCAGCGTTAAAGAGCGCGAGATTTTTGGCGGATTGGTACCTTATAATGAGTTATGGCGTACCGGTGCCAATGCCAACACCACCATTGAATTCTCAACCCCGGTAAATTTCGGCGGCAAAATGGTGGAAGCCGGCACCTACTCCATCGTCACTATTCCGCGTGAAAATGAGTGGGAGATTATCCTCAACTCCAAAACCGATATGTGGGGCACCAACGCCTACAGTGAGGAGTTTGATGTAGCCCGTGTTACCGCCGCTACCATGGAAGATTCACATACTGAATCCTTTACCATTGGCATTGCCAACATAATGCCTAATGGTGCTGACCTGAGCTTTGAGTGGGCCGAGGTAATGGTAAATGTTCCCATAGAAATTGAGGTTGATGACCTGGCTATGAAGAATATTGCCGAAGCGCTGGCCGATGAAGACAACGAAAAGCGCTGGGTGGTACTTCGCAACGCGGCCAACTACCACTACAACAGTGGCCAGAACCTTGGCACTGCCGAAGACTATATGCGTCAGAGCCTGGAGCTGGAGCCCAATAACTGGTACAGCCACTGGTTGATGGCCCGTATACTGGCCGAGCAGGGCAACTACAAGGAAGCTATTAAGGTAGCCGACAAGGCCGTAGAAGTAGGCCACGAACAAGCTGAGGAAAACGACAGCGAATTCGGCTATGAAGAAATGATAGAAGAGGCGATTGAAGATTGGAAAGAAGCCAAGAAAGCCTGATGATTTTTCAGCTCACCGCTTGCAAATAGTGACTGAAGAAAGCCCCGACAAGTGTCGGGGCTATTTTTTTTGTTTTAGGGAGCCAGCCTTTCGATAACCCAATGGTCGTTTTCGAGGCGGTAATTGATGCGGTCGTGTAAGCGACTGGCCCTACCTTGCCAGAACTCCACCCGGTGTGGCATTACACGGTAGCCCCCCCAATGCGGTGGCCGCGGCACTTTTTCCCCGAATTTGCCTTCAAACTCACTCTGGCGTTGCTCCAAAATCTCGCGCCTGGCAATAACCTGGCTTTGCGGTGAAGCCCAGGCTCCGATACGGCTGCCCCGGGGACGGCTTTCAAAATATTCGTCTGATTCCGAAGCTTCCATTTGCATGGCCTTGCCTTCAATTCTTACCTGTCGCTCCAGTTCAGGCCAAAAGAAATTAAGGGACACCCTTGGGTTTTCGGCAATCTCCTGCCCTTTCTCACTTTGATAGTTGGTGTAAAACTCAAAGCCACCCTGGTCCACTCCTTTCAGGAGCACAATCCGTGCTGAAGGCTGACCATCGGGACTTACCGTACTGAGGGTCATAAGGTTGATGTCATTCTGGCTAAGCTGGGTATATTCACTAAGCCAGCTCATAAACTGGTCAATAGGGTCGGCAGCCACATCTTTTTTACGGAGAAATCCGCGCTGATAGTCCTGCCGGGTATCCTGCAATTCTTTTTTCATCTTGTCGTTGGTAAATGAACATTGCAAATCTAATGATAGTAGTATACCTTAGAATACTATAACCTCGATCTTAAATGTTGAAGTAGATGACGCGCGTAGACATCCATCCTCAGAAAGGCTCATTACTGGTGGCTGAACCCTTTTTAGGCGATCCCAATTTTGAACGTTCGGTAATTTTACTCACCGAGCACAACGAAAATGGTTCTGTCGGTTTTGTGGTGAATAAACAGCTCGACCTGCAGCTTGACGATATTGTAATCGGCTTTCCATCGCTCGACACGCCTGTTTTTCATGGTGGTCCGGTGCAACAGGACAGCCTGTTTTTTATCCACAATAAGGGCAGCCTTATTCCCGGCAGTGAGCACATTAAGGAAGACCTCTACTGGGGTGGTGATCTGGAGCCTCTTAAAGAGCTGATTAAGCTAAACCTGGTAACTACGGAGAATATTCGCTTTTACTTGGGCTATAGTGGCTGGGGAGCCGGCCAGCTGGATGCAGAACTGGACCAGCGCTCCTGGATGATCCTCAATGATGCACCGGTCAATTTATTTCTCAATCATTCAGACGAAATGTGGCGGCAGGTATTGCTGGAAGCCGGAGGAGATTACCCCCTTTGGGCCAATAGCCCCGCCGATCCCAATCTCAATTAGAGCCGGCAGGATATTAGAAAAAGTGCGGCTGGGCAAATTCTAACCCAGCGCCACCTTCACATTGAGGCGTTTCACCAATTGCTCAGACAGCGATTTTTCGAAACTCTTCTTCTTATACTGATGCACCCATTGGATGCCCTTAATACTATTGGTGAGAAAGAGCTCTTCTGCTTTCTGAATCTCGAAGGGTGAAAAGCTTTCTTCCCGCACCTCAAAGTCCATTTCACGCAGCAGTTCTATAACCTGCTTGCGCATTACTCCCTTTAGGCAGCCATCGCTGAGTGGTGGCGTGTATACCACCTTATTCTTCAGCATAAAGAGGTTGGCGCTTATGGCTTCCACCACCATCTTCTTATCATTCAAGAGGATGCATTCATCGAGATTATTTTCCTTTTTGAAAATGGAAGCAATGGTATAAAGATTGGCATTGAGCGATTTGATGGTACTCAACAAGCTTTGCTGGACATAAAAATCGCGATAGAGATCTATATTGAGACCGCTTTCGTTTAGGGTGAAGCTATGTTCTTCAAGCCGGCTTAGTGTGATCAGAAAGTCGATTTCATTGCTGTGCGGAGTATAGAGTCCACCTGCTTTGCGGTATACGGTAAAGCGCACCCGTACTGCGGCCTCTTCAAGCCCGTTTTCACGGATGGTATTTCTGATCAGCTCTTCCAGGAATTCAGGACTGAAACTCATTGGAATTTCCATGCGCAGGATGCGCATAGAAGCCATTAAGCGGAAGTAATGATCTTCCCAGAAATTAAGGCGGCGGTTAGCATATTTTATGGTTTCAAATACGCCATCGCCATAATTGAGGGCCCGGTTGTGGGTGGAGATATTAATATTTTCCCCTTCAATAAACTTCCCGTTGTGATTGCAGATCATCCTTAGCTCATAATTTGGCGTCAAAGGTAGAAACGAAAAAGCCCCGCCCAAAGGACGAGGCTTTCAGATCAATTAAATCCTAAAATCTAATTTTTTACTATCCGTTGCACCGCCTTGTGGTTACCCGAACGGAACTCAATGAGGTACACGCCTTTGCGAAGTTCACTCAGGTCAACACTTTGCTGTCCTTCAGTGATTTCACTTGCCAGTACTTTGGCGCCACTGATATCACAAACAGAGATAAAATCGATTGGCCGCTCAGCACTATAACTGAAATACAGCATATTGCTTACCGGGTTAGGATAAACCTGCTCCACCAAAAGATCCATTTCTTCAAGACCGATAGAAGTATAAAGTTGGGTATAAGCCCGCACGGTGAAAAATTCCATTACCGTATCGATATAGGCCAATGACTGAGACTTGATGTTTGGATTGGTTTCGTTAGCTCCTAATGGATCGGAAGGATCCCAGAAATCCCAGGGATTACTATTTACAAGATAAGGTTTGGTAGGATCCGGAGGCGTCATGTTAAAAGTGATGATGTTCTCCTGATTTCCGGTATTGTACTGATTGTTGCGGGCCATAATGCTAAGGGCATCCTGGTAATTAGCATCAATCGAGGCATCGTTATTTCCCAGCGAGTTGGCAATGCGAATAGCAGTATGGCTGCCAGCCACTTCTACCACCGGAAAGAACTGATTGCCAACCGGCACTTGTACCATGCCCTCATAATAAGGAGCAAAGAAGTCAAAACGGGCATGGGCCGATACCATTTCGGGGTCACCAGCTTCAAGCCAGCTGGAGTCGCCCAAAGCGCCACCAAGGTTCATTACCATGCGTACATCGTCGCTAAAGCCAGGATAATTGATATAATTTCTACCGCTAGCATTGGTGTCAATTTCCGGTAATCCCAAAGGAGTGGTGTTACCGGTTAAAGTAACAGCACCACCAAAGCCATCCCAATCACCTACAATAGAGGTATCGATATAAGGGTCACCGGCGCTTACCGGTTGACCGTAAAGACCGGTACCCGAAGCATCGTATTGAAACTTGCTGATATTGCCCACCTCGGCATATTTATCAACAGTGGCATAGGCCAGCACGGTGTAGCCACCAGAACCCTGTCCTACCAGAATTATCCGGTCAGGATCCACGCCATAAGGGTTGCCGTCAACCGCTTCGGTTTTACGCACAAAGCGCACTGCTGTTTTAGCATCCTGAATCGACTTGTAAACTGCCAAAAGATTGGTTCCCCTGCGAATATCCAGGTTTGTGCTGGTGGCCAGCCACCCAAGGCGATAATCGGCTGAAATAGCCACATAGCCCTTCATGGCAAAGCGCTTGCAGATTTCTACTGCGGCGCTATCTGTTTTTTCACCCATGGGCGAAACCAGGCCTTTAGGCAGGAAACTTCCGGTATGAAAATATATCATTACCGGACGGCTGCTGGTGGTGTCAATAGCAGGATCCGGTTCATAAATATCGCAGTTAAGGGGCAATAGCTGCGGCCCTCCGATGCTGGCCGGAGCATATTCATTGAAGTTTATGCCATACATAACATCGCTGGTAACCTTGATGTCTGCTTCTGTAAATACGTCATCCTGATAACGTACCTGGGCATTGAGGCCAAAAACTGACATTGCCATACCCATAAGCATAAAACGGGATAGTGATTTTTTCATGTAGAGATTAATTAATTGAATGATGAAATATAGAAATTTATTTAAGCTCATACAATATGCTGAAATAGGACAAACGTCCAACTCTGGGCCCTCCATACACCTGGAAAATCTCATTGTTGAGCAGGTTGCTCACGCCCAATTTCAGGCTTAAGCCGTAGTCAGGGAATGCATAGCTGATTTGGGCATCCAGCAAGGAATAGGAATCAATATAGCCGGTGAACTGGGGTGACCCCTCAAACAGAAAGCCTTCAATCCATTTATAGGTAAGGTTAAAACCGAGATGCTTTAACACGCCAAATGTAAGGTCACGCCCGCTGAGGCTAATGTTGTATTTGTTCTCAGGGGTGTTAAATGCGGGCACAATAGGATCGTCGGTGGCAGTATTCAACACATTCCAGGTGTAATTTCCACTCAGTACATAATTTTTCCAGAAGTAATAATTGGCGCCCATGCTAAAGCCCTGAGTCGTCACCTTATCTTCGGCATTGGCTGCAATGCGGTAGGCCTGGGCTCCTTTTAAACGATTATCAGGGCCGGCATTGGGATCGTCATCAATGTCAAGACCAATGTTAAAACCAATAAAATCCTGGTACCAGCTGTAGTAATAGTTCAGATCCACAAATAACCTTTCCCAAAGGGTGCTGCGGTACCCAACTTCAAGAGTTTGCACTTTTTCCGGTACCACAGGGTCAACACTGTAGTAGTCCCAGCGGTAATTTGCCCTTTCCTGAGTGATAGAGCCCAAAAATTTCTCAACGTCCTCCTGGGTCACTAGTGAGTCATATCCCTCCAGGTTACCCAGCAAGATAGCCCGGCCCACATTGTAATAGAGGTACTGATCCTGCAAAGTTGGATTGCGGATGGCAGATGAGAATGACAAACGCAAAGTGTTGAGAGGGTTGAAACTGTAAACACCGGAAATGGCCTGCGAACCAAGCACATTAAAATTCTGGTTTTTATCCGCCCTCAGTGTGACTCCAAGTTTCAACTTTTCGCTGAACATCCTCTCCCACCCCAGGAAGGCTCCCATCTCATAATTAGAGATTTGCTCACCCGCCGTATCCCTGAAGATGGTCCCACGGCTGTCAGGCCGGTAAAGGCGTCCATTGCCACCTAGGGTGAAATTTCCCCAAAGACCTGATTCAAAAGAGTATTGTCCCTGGAGGTGGTACAAGGCTGACTTATCAAAAAAACGGGAGCCGCCTTCATTAAAGCTGCGGCTGGTAACATAGGTGAAAAGCGAATCGAACTCAGGCGTTCCAGGGGTTAAAGCTTCCTCCGAATTATAACGGGCATTTACGGCAGAGCGATTGAGACCATGCAGATAAAAAATATAATCGAGGGTATCCCTTAAAATGGGTTCCAGCAAAGGTTTGAGCTCCTCGCTATTAGAGGTGTTAGAGGGGTAACCCGGTAGATCCTTAACGGCCGGCGCACCAATAAAACTCCAGAAATTGCGGTATTCTGCCCCCCAAAATCCTTCATCCACAAAGGCATTTTGCATTTGCAGGGCGGTAAAATAGGCGTCGTAGGAGTTGCCGGCATTCTCGTTTGTGGCATAGGCTTTCACAAACCACTTATCTTTTTTGGATAGCTCTAACTGGTTCTGAAAAAATTGAATATCCTTAAGGCTATAGCGGTTGTCACCTTGATACACTGTAGTGCCATAACCGTAATTAAGGCCATAGCTTAGCTTCAGCTCGGGTGTAAAGCGATAATGTAATGAGGTTGATGCCTTTAGATTGCGGGTTTCATAATCTACCAGGTATTTTTCTTCAATACCACTGCGGTAATAGTAACCAAGGCCAGGATAGGTCTTAACGTCCC
>CAZUCA010000037.1:23336-32669 GCA_964619125.1 uncultured Owenweeksia sp.
ATCACCATAGCGGTTGATGGCGTCATATCCACCAGGGTTATCTCTTCCTTCCGTGCTTTGGAAGGTCGGGTCTAAGTTATCGGCTTCCCAATCATCAGCAGTTAAATAGTAAAGATTCACTTTAAAGGCAAAATTTTCATAGTCCCTGCCAAAAACCTTAAAAGCCTCGGCATAGCGCACGGCCGTTTCGGTTAGTGCCCGCTCCCCAACCTTAACACTGGCTGATAAGCCCTGATAGAGAAAGGGATCTTTGGTGGTCATGGCTATTACCCCATTAAAGGCTCCGGGACCATAAAAGGCGGTACTGGCACCGGCGATAATGTCTACATTCTGCACGTCGAGCTCTGAAGCTCCCAAAAAGTTACCCAGCGAAAAATTGAGCCCGGGCGCCTGGTTGTCAACCCCATCAATAATTTGCAAGGAGCGCACCGGCGAAGTACTGTTAAAACCCCGGGTGTTGATAATCTTAAAGCCAATACTGGCCGAGGTTAAGTCCACCCCTTTCAGGTTACCGAGGCCTTCATAAAAGCTCACCGAAGGGGTTTCCTTTATCGCCATGGCATCCATTGCCTCTACTGTAAGGGCACTTTCGCGCTGTTTTTGACTCAGGCGCTGCTCAGTTACGCTCACTTCGCCCAACATTTCAGCATCTTCACTGAGCTCGATATTGAGACCGGTGGCGGCTGAGTTGATTTTGAGCTCATTTAAACTATAACCAATAAAGCTGGCCTGCAATACGGCCGGGTATTCCACCTTGCGGCCATCGAGCACGAAATTGCCATTAAAGTCAGTGGTGGTACCCAGGCTGGTGCCTTTCACCACTACATTGGCGCCAATTATGGCTTCACCGGTTTTGGCATCAGTTATGCTTCCTGAAATCTTTTGAGCAAAGAGTGAAAGGCCACCCAGGAGGTAAATCAGAGCAGCTATGATAGTAGTTTTCATGTTGGAGAGCGGTTAAGCGCTGGTTAATCTACAAAATTTTTAAGGTGCTTACCCAGCGGTTTAAGGGTCAAGCTTTACTTTTGCCGCCATTATGATCAACAACCGAAAGATTGTAGTGGTATTGCCGGCCTATAATGCCGGTAAAACCCTGGAACGTACTTATCGCGAGATTCCTTTTGACATCGTGGATGAGGTAGTGCTGGTAGATGATAAAAGCTCGGATGATACGGTGGAAGTAGGCCGTAAGCTCGGCATCCGCCACATAATCTCGCACGAGCAAAACAAGGGCTACGGCGGCAACCAGAAATCCTGCTACAACAAAGCCCTTGAAATTGGTGCAGATATTGTAATCATGCTGCATCCCGATTATCAGTACACCCCCAAACTCATTCATAGCATGAGCTTTGTGATTGCCAACGATCTTTATCCGGTGGTACTGGGGTCAAGGATCCTGGGCAAGGGAGCCCGCAAAGGTGGTATGCCCTGGTACAAATATGTGGCGAACCGCATTCTTACCTTTACCCAGAATGAACTGATGGATCAAAAGCTCTCCGAGTATCATACCGGTTATCGCGCTTTTAGCCGCGAAGTGCTGGAAGCGGTTGACTACAATCTAAACTCAGACGATTTCGTGTTTGACAATCAGATGCTGGGGCAGATCTTTTACAAAGGCTACGAGATTGGTGAAATAACCTGCCCTACCAAGTACTTTGAGGAGGCTTCTTCTATTAACCTGAAGCGTAGTGCAATTTATGGATTAGGGGTGCTTAAGGTTTCAGTGCAATACCGCCTTGCCAAATGGGGAGTAATTAAACCTGACTATCTGGTAAAATAGTCTTTTCACCCCTATATTATTTTTACTACTCCGCGGTCGCTGCCGGCCGGCGATAAAAAATGAAGCCATTTTTCTCGTAGAGAAACTCAGCATCCGCTATATCTTCCTCCAACTTTTGCCGGGCAGTAATTTTAGCGCTGATCATTACCGGGCGGTCAGTATCGGCATAATACAGCCAGGTTTTATCGTTGGCTTTTGGGTTTTCATAAGGCATTACGCGGGCATAAAACCAGGGCACATAGCTCTTATAATTATAGGTAGTCACATATACCTCCCTTCCCTCCTGCTCTTCAAAAAACTCCACGGCAGCGCGTTGGCTTATCCGTTCCACCTTGCCGATAAAAAACATCAGGGCCAGCATTACCCAAATTCCGCTGCCAAAAAAGAGGCTGCGAAAAGCCTGTTCCTTGGACCGGTTCAGCAGAATAAAAAACAGTACTAACACCAGTAACATCCAGATTCCGGGTAGGTAATCCCAGGCTGACCAGGGTACTGCTGCCTCTAAATTGGCCAGGGCAAAGGGATCCTGCTCAAAAAGGGGCTTAATCCTATCAATATTGTTGCCCGCCCAGGGCAGCAATAGCGACCCTATAGCCACCAGGCCACCAAACACCAGCAGACTGACTTGCAGCCAGCCTTTTAGCTGCGACTGTCTTTCGCTGTAGTTCCACAGGGCCAGTGCCGACAAAAAGCTGATTGGGTAATAGGCCAGCGAGGAGTAATGAATAATTTTAGTGTTGACCATTGAAAATAAAACCAGGATCACCATTAGCAGTACAATCATCCACTTCTGGAAATCGCGCATATGGTACGGGAGACCGTTAAACCGCCCTAGCCCCCGGATGGCAAAAATGCTGGCCGGAAAACAGCCCAGCAGTAAAACCACAAAGTGATAACCCCAAAAACCACCATGGCCGGCGTCGTTATTTACCAAAAGCTCCCATTGACGGATGGTGAACTCCATGATAAAGTCAGGGCCATGCAACAGTAAATCTACCAGAAACCAAAGCAGAAACACCAGCAGTGCCGTCAGGCTAAGCTTGATAAAGGCGATAAGGCTTATGGTTTTCTTAAAGCGATTAAAAATCCAATAGGCGGCGAGACTAAGTATGAGAATTAAGTAGGCCACCGGTCCTTTCACCAAAATACCCAGTCCGATACTGGTGCCGGCCAGTAGCAGGTAGCCGGTGGCAGATTTCGAAAAATAGAGGTCGCGATAGCTGGTTTTCTTCCAGATATAATGGATCAGGAAAAAGATGCCGTTGAAGATGAAAAAATTGAACCAGGGGTCGATTATGCCTGATTTAAAATAAAGGAAGGGCAAAATACTGCCAAACCAGCTCAGGGCCCACAAAAAGCCAAACTTGCGGTCGATCAGAAATTTACCGCTGATATAAAGAAAAGGCAGTACCAGCATGCCCAGCAATGCATTGGGAAAGCGGGCAGCAAATTCATTCACCCCAAAAACATCCATGCTCAGGGCCTGAAACCAAAAAAACATGGGCGGCTTTTCGGTGAAGCTCTGGTAATTGATCTGGAGGTTTAACCAATTATCCGCAACCACCATTTCACGTGCCAGTTCCGCAAAATTTATTTCATCCCAGTCAAAGAGATGCACATTTCCTAAAAAGGGCAGAAAGAATAGCCCGGCAATCAGAAACCAGAACCAGGTATTTCGATCAATATAACGCAAGCGATCAGTTTATTTTGGTGTACAAGCTTTTATCAGCCCAACTGTTGTTGAGGCGTTGCATCAGGTAAAAACTGGCTATGGCGATGCCGGTTCCCAGTGCCGCTCCAGCCATAACGTCTTCCAAAAAATGCTGAGACAAATATATGCGTGAATAGCCGGCGATAAATGCTCCAATAAAACAGAGGAACTGGAGCCAGTGCCGCCGGATTATGAAAGCCAGAAACCCAAAGATGGCAAAAGCGGTGGTAGTGTGTCCGGAAGGAAAACTGTTTTTGGAATGGGCAGGCACTCCTTCCACCAGCCGCAGTTCCTTACCTACTTCCTCAAAAAATTTAATCGGACGCGGATAACCTTCAAATACCACCTGCTTGGCAAATGACACCAGTAGCAATACCAGCAGGGCATTGATGATAATACCTGCCAGGTAGCGCCAGCGTACAAACATCAGAATCAGGGCTACCGGCACATAGGCCAGGCCGTCGCCCAGGTAGGTGCCGTAGCGAAAAAAGTCATCAAAAAAGGGTGAGTACCAGTCGTTTTGGGTGAGGTGGATGACCTCCTTCGAAAAAAAGCTCCAAAAAATAATCCCGACAATCAAGCAAATGATTACCGGGATAAGGAAATATTTTTTCTGCAGCCAAAGTTGCTTCAGAGGCATGAATTAAGATCCGATAGTGTGGAGTAATTCGTGAATCTGGCTTTCCCAGAGGAGCTTATCTTCCTCCACTTCGTCTTCATCACTAAAGTCAGTAACAATCAGGGCGGCATCGTTGGTAAGGTCGTCTACCACAATCTTAAATTCAAAGAAGTATTTATTGCCTTCCTCTTCGTCTTCGGCCCAGCGAAAGCGGATGTATTTGTCGGTCTTCTTGCCGATCATCATCGCTACCCTTTCATCACCATCCCACATAAAGGTATATTTCTCACCGCGTGAGTTTACGTCGTCGCAAAACCACTCGCTGAGACCACTGGGGGTTGATAAAAACGGGAAGAGCATATGGGGGGAGGCTTTTACGCCAAATTCGAGTTCGTATTTTACTTTTTCCTGAGTCATCTTGCGGGTCTGTTAGCTAGGGCCGCAATATAGAAAATTTTCCAGATGAAGAACGGAAAATACTTTTGCCGGATGTTTTGACATTTGAGAATTACCGCTATATTTGCAGCCCCAAAAATCAAAGATCTCTGGCTGAGATGTCGCTACAGCAGCGGATTTGCGGGCCAATGGCGAGGTAGCTCAGTTGGTTAGAGCGCAGCACTCATAATGCTGAGGTCGAGAGTTCGAGCCTCTCCCTCGCTACATAGTTAAACGATGGAAGCCCCGATGAAAGTCGGGGCTTTTTATTTCTCCCCTCTAATGCCCTCCTGGCCGTTCAATTTTAGTGCTAAACGAACTTAGCACTCGGGTTACTTGTTCTTCCGGCATAACCCATCAATTATGAAAGCATTCAGTATTGCCCTTGCGGCCGTGGCCCTGCTCATGTGCCAGGCCTGTGCCCAGAAAAATGTACCACCTGCTATTCAGAGGTCATTTGACTCCCAATATCCCTCCGCCCGCTCGGTTGACTGGGAGCAGGAAGATGAAGGTCGTTGGGAAGCTGAGTTTAAGAACAACGGCAGCGAACTTTCCGCCGAATATGATGCGGAGGGCAATCTCCTCTTCACTAAATGGTCTATCGACGAAAATGACGTACCCGCAGCGGTAAGGGAAGCCCTGGAACAGCTGTATAACGGCTATGAAATTGAGGAAGCCGATAAGGTGGAAATGGCCGATGGCAGTATGGCTTATGAATTGGAAATTGAAAAAAGTGGCGACGAATGGGAGGTGATGTTTACTCCCGACGGTGAGCTGATTGAAAAGCGCCATGAAATGAAAGAACACGAAGGCTCAGAAAAGGACCCTGAATAGGATACTCCTGCCAACACTTGTTGTACCTTTAAAGGAGGATATAGCGCGGTACCTCCCGCAGCAAATTGTAGCCTTATGAAGAAATGGAAATTTATATCCCTTGTTTTTGGTTTGTCCCTGGGATCACTGGCCGCACAGGTTGCTGCCCCTGAAGTGGTATTGCAAAACTTTAACAATAGTTACCCGGAGGCCAAAACGGTAAAATGGGAACTAACCTCTGAGGGACTTTGGCAAGGTAACTTTAAGCAGGAACACGAGCAGCTCACGATAATTTATGAGCCCGATGGCACCCTAAGGGCCACCAAGTGGAAAATTAAGGAATCTGCCCTTCCCGCCGAGGTCACTACTTCGGTAGCTTCTAAGTTTTTCGGCTACCGGATTGCCACCGCTGAACGGGTGGAGCGGCAAGACAGTGGTTATGCCTATGAGCTGCGACTACGACGCGCAATGGAAGACTGGCAGGTACTGTTTAGTCCTGCCGGTGAAGTGATTCGCAAGAATCTCGATGAAGGCGAAAATAAAAGTGCCTTGCGCGAACATTGAGCTTGTACCCCGCCGGCCTACACTCTATCCCGGCCTTCTTAAAGCAGTTTTACCGATTTTCTGAGCCTAAGCCAAGACTGACAAAGTTGGAGCGGCTTTTTCACTAACTTCATGGAGGATTTTATCAACCTGCGAAATAACTGCTTGCAGGCATTCCTTAATTAAATCACTCCATCATGAAAAATCCAATTAGGCTACCGCCTTACTTTTAAGCTCACTGGCGTTTGGGCAGGGCAATTACAAAAAGAAGCTTCAGCCAACATTCAGTTTACTTCTCAGCGAATTTTGCCGCAAGCGGAAGTTATGCCAGGAAAAAAGTACTTCTGGGCTCCGGATGAAGAGGGCCCCAATTTCGGGAAGCTCCTGACCTGTAAGTTTCGGCCAACTATGTTTTCGCCTCTTAGCTGGCTGACAAAATACCCGAAGAGGTCAATTTGCGAACCCTGGCGTAGACTTAAAAAGCTTAGCCCCTCAAAAGTCAGCTGATTTTGTGCTTAAATCCCTCAAGGATCAGTACATGCCACGGCGGTTGAATTCCCCTTTCCAGGGGAGTTTACTACCACAACCGCCATGTTGATTTACTATTTCACACCCAAGAACACCAGGACCGGTTAATTGCCTCTTCGCACAGCAATGGCATAAGCCCACCCTGGAACGAAGGCGAGAACTGCGCGATACGAAATTTCACCCTTTACCCGGTTTAGCTAAGCGCCGGATAATCTATGAGTTCCGATACCGAAATATCCGCTGCCGGAGAGGCAGCGCCCGCCCCTAAGCGTGCCTTATGGCGGGCCCTTGGGGATGCCATTCGTGGCACCGAGGCTGACTATACCCGGATAAGCCTTAAAAAGGCCATATTTCTGCTCGCCATTCCCATGATTCTGGAATTGGTGATGGAATCGACATTTGCGGTGGTTGATATTTACTTTGTGGGTAAGCTGGGTGCTTCGGCAGTGGCTACCGTGGGGCTTACCGAAACCTACCTTTTCCTGTTGTATTCACTGGCCATGGGCCTGGCCACAGCGGTTACGGCCATTATTGCCCGCCGGGTAGGTGAGAAAAAAATGGCTGATGCCGGCACTGCGGCCGTCCAGTCTATTTTCCTGGCCCTGCTGGTATCGCTACCCTTCACCATCGGGGGGCTGTTTTTTGCTAAAGAACTACTGGCGCTAATGGGCGCCGACCCCTGGAGCATTGAGCACGGCTTTCGCTACACCCGCTGGATGCTGGGAGCCAATGGTATTATTGTAATGCTCTTTGTTATCAACGCCATTTTCCGCGGTGCCGGCGACGCCGCCATTGCCATGCGGGTATTGTGGATTGCCAATGGCATTAATATTATTCTTGACCCCCTTCTTATTTTCGGCTGGGGCCCCCTACCGGCCCTTGGTATTGAAGGGGCGGCAGTAGCCACCACCATCGGGCGGGGCATCGGGGTAACTACCCAGCTCTGGCTCCTCTTTAAAGGTGGTAAACACATCCGGGCCACCATGGCGCAGCTTTATTGGGATATTAAGGTGGTGCTCAGCATTGTTAAGACCTCGCTGGGAGGGGTTGGGCAAATGATTGTGGCCATGACTTCGTGGATCTTCCTGATGCGTATCCTGGCAGGCATCGGCAGTGATGCGGTGGCCGGGGCCACTATTGCCTTGCGTATAGCCCTGTTTACCCTCATGCCTGCCTGGGGGCTCTCCAATGCCGCCGCCACCCTTGTCGGTCAGAATCTTGGCGCCGGTGACCCGGGCCGGGCCGAAGGCGCCATCTGGAAAATCGGCCTGTATAATATGATCTTCCTCATTACCGTGTCGATTGTTTATTTTTTCTTTCACGATGCGCTGATGGCCATTTTTACGCAAGACAGCGGTGTAATTGCCGTGGGGGGGAAATGGCTGCAAATCCTCTCCTACTCTTACTTTGTGTATGGCTGGTGGATGGTATCTACCCAGGCTTTTAACGGGGCCGGCGACACCCAAACCCCTACCAAAATCAACCTGGTATTCTTCTGGCTGATTCAGATTCCGCTGTGTTATTTGCTGGCGCTTACCCTTAACTGGGGTTATTCCGGCGTATTTTGGGGAGTTTTCTTTTCCGAAACTGCCGTAGGACTTTTTACCCTTTGGCTCTTTAGCCGCGGGAAGTGGAAAACGGTAAAGGTATGATCCCGCCACTGGCGTGATTGGCTATGCCGTTTTAAGATTAACAAGCCTGACTGCAATTATTCAAAAACCAGCCCTTGCCAGCAATTTTTAGTTGCAAGGAAGAGATGCCATATTTTTCAGCCACCAATTTTAACATCGGTATGAACTTCAGAATACGTCCAATTCAAAAGAGTGACAACCTACTCCTGGCCAGCATCATCAGGCAGGTTTTTGATGAACACCAGGCACCACAGCAGGCTACGGTTTACTCTGACCCCCGAACCGACCGCTTGTTTGAGGAATTTCAACATCAAGCTGCTGCCGGATTTACTGCCGAAATGAATGGCGCAGTGGTAGGATGCGGTGGTATTTATCCCACCGATGGCCTGCCATCGGGTTATGCAGAGTTGGTGAAATTTTATCTCACCGCTACAGCCCGTGGTAAAGGTATTGGCAGTGCCTTAATGCAGCGATGCTTTGCCGCCGCCACCAGTTTAAATTATCGCTATCTCTATATTGAAAGTCTGCCTCAGTTCAAAACCGCCGTGGGCATTTACCAAGGCCTGGGATTTCGGCCTCTCAGCCATCCACTGGGAAATTCCGGCCATAGCGCCTGCAATATCTGGATGCTGAGAGAACTCTGAGTTCTGGCCTTAGGACTTAAAGCAGGTTATTATTGAACGCCCAGGCCACCAGTTCACCGGTACTACTCAGCTTCAGCTTGCGGAGGATGTTTTTGCGATGAGTGCGGACGGTGTGATAACTGAGGCAAAGCTCCTCAGCGATGTCACGACTGGAACTACCCTCTGCCAGTAATTTTACCGTTTCTATTTCCCTCTCACTAAGGGCATCCTGACCTCTGTCATGGGGGTGGTGCCGTTCATAAAGGGTTTGATAACTATTGTCGGGCTGTAATTTTTTGATGGACATACTCATGCGGAAGGGGTTCATTTCGGGCAGCTTGCTTACATACAGCAAACCGATGCAGGGTGCACCCTCGCTGTCGCGTTGTAAGATCCACACCTGCTCCAAAAGATGGATCAACCTGCCTTCCTTATTGTAAAAGCGGTAATTACACTGCATCACATAATCCTGTAGTGACTCCTCACTTACTTCCTGGGTCATCTGCGAAAATTGAGGGTAAAGGTGTTTCAGGATCAACTCGCCATCCTCAGGAAAAATGTTCTCCATTTGAAAACGGATTCCCTGTTGGCAAACAAAATCATTGTCATAGCCGGTGAGCAATTCCTGGCCTTTCCCCAGAAAATCATAC
>CAZUCA010000038.1:0-31556 GCA_964619125.1 uncultured Owenweeksia sp.
CTGGAGCGATTTAAGCAGATCCACATTGCGGGCCAGGGCCAGTACCCGGTGGCCTTCCTTGGCAAAAGCCCGGGCGGTGGCACGTCCCACTCCTTTACTGGCACCGGTTATCAATACATTCTTCATCTCAATTGGCTTTAAATGAAAAAGCCCTGCGCAGAGGCAAGGCTTTATATATAATAGTTAAGCTGATCAGATCAGCATTTTCATCGGATTTTCCAGCAGTGACTTGAAAGTCTGCAGGAAGGCAGCTCCCATGGCCCCGTCCACCACGCGGTGGTCGCAGCTTAAAGTTACCTTCATCACATTACCGGGCACCACGGCGCCGTCTTTTACCACCGGCACCTGCTTAATACCGCCCACAGCCATAATGCAGCTGTCGGGTGGGTTGATAATGGCGGTGAATTCCTCGATGCCAAACATACCCAGATTGGAGATCGTAAAGGTATTGCCTTCCCAATCCTTGGGCTCAAGTTTCTTGTTGCGCGCCTTTTCCGCCGCTTCCTTCACCTCGGCGTTGATTTCACTAAGACCTTTGCGGTTGGCATGACGCACCACCGGCACCAGCAGACCTTCTTCAACGGCTACCGCTACTCCTATATTAATATCCTTATTGATCCGGATTTTGTCACCCAGCCAGCTGGAGTTGATATTGGGGTGTTTTTGCAGCGCCACCGCGGTTGCCTTTACCACCAGATCATTGAAGCTGATCTTGGTATCAGCCATATCATTGATGGATTTGCGGGCCGCAATGGCATTTTCCATATCGATATCCAAAGTCAGGTAAAAATGAGGAGCACTGAATTTTGACTCCGCCAACCGCTTGGCAATAGTCTTGCGCATTTGCGACACATTCATCTCCTCGAAGCCAGCCGAGGCGGCGGGGGCAGCACTGGCAGCCGTAGCAGCAGGAGCGGCAGCTCCTTTGTGCTCGTCAATATCGCGCTTTACAATACGACCACCTTCACCAGATCCTTTGAGCTGCTTAATGTCAATACCTTTTTCCTCGGCCAGCTTACGGGCCAGTGGTGAAATTTTAACCCGCGATCCGGAGGTGTTTTCTTCAATTGCGGGAGCGGCAGCTTCTTTTGGCGGAGCTGACTCAGTTTCCTTTTCTTCAGGCGCTGGATCATTATCTGCCGGGCTGGCCTTTCCATTAGAACCACCGGCGAGTAAGCTGCTGATGTCTTCACCTTCATCACCCAAAATGGCAAGAATGGAATCTACCGCTGCGGTTTCACCTTCATCCACTCCAATATGGAGCAAAGTGCCTTCCTGAAAAGCTTCGAAATCCATGGTTGCCTTATCAGTTTCGATCTCAGCCAGCAGGTCGCCTTCGCTTACCTTATCGCCCACCTGCTTGTGCCATTTGGCCACGGTACCTTCTTCCATGGTATCGCTCAGACGGGGCATGTTGACTACTTCAGCCATAGTTTCTTTTTAGTCGTTTTTTATAAAAGGATAGTCATCCTGTTTGTAAATGTTCTTGTAGAGGTCTTCGGGAGCCGGAAAGTCTGACTCATCGGCAAACTTCACACACTCATTCACCAGTTCCTTTACGCGCTCATCAATTTCTTCCAGCTCCTTGGCACTGGCGTACTTTTTATCCTCGATCACTTGTTTAACGATCAGAATCGGATCCTTCTTCTGGTATTCGGCCACCTCTTCCTTGGTGCGGTAGTGCTGGGCATCACTCATTGAGTGTCCCTTGTAGCGATAGGTACGCGCCTCAATTAACGACGGACCTTTCCCTGAGCGGGCACGGTCAATTGCCTTTTGCATGGTTTCGTACACCTTGCGGGGATCCATGCCATCAACCGGTTCACAGGGCATATCATAACCCAGACCGAGTTTATAAATATCTTCGTGGTTAGCGGTACGCTTCACGGAGGTACCCATGGCGTAACCGTTGTTTTCAATTACAAACACCACCGGCAGATCCCAGAGCATCGCCAGGTTCATGGTTTCATGAAAAGCGCCCTGACGCACGGCTCCATCACCCATATAACAAAGGGTAACCTTACCGGTTTCGCGGTATTTATCACCGAAAGCCAAACCCGCACCGAGGGGAATCTGACCGCCCACAATACCGTGTCCACCATAAAAATGGTGTTCCTTGGAAAACATGTGCATGGAACCGCCCTTTCCGTTGGAAGTACCGGTGGCCTTACCCATCAGCTCGGCCATAATTTTACGGGGATCTTCTCCCAGTCCGATCGGCTGTACGTGGTTACGGTAGGCGGTGATCATCTTATCACCTTCTTCCATGGCCAATAGTGAACCGGCCAATACTGCTTCCTGACCATTATATAAATGGAGAAAGCCGCGAATTTTTTGCTGGATATAAAGGGCGGAAGTCTTGTCTTCAAATTTCCTCCAAAAGAGCATGTCTTCGTACCACTTCAGGTACACCTCTTTGGTGATCTTCTTCTTCGGCATGGTGCAGAATAGTTTTACTAATGGACGGCAAATTTATAATAAAATGCCGCGCCTACTTGCCCAGGAAGCTCTTATCAAAGGCAAAGGGAAGAAAATTCTGTACCCCTTTGCTGTAAAGCACCTGATCTTTAGTAGGATGGAGCAAGAGAACGTCGATGGGCTGGCTTTGTTTGTCCTGGTATTCGGAGATCACCTGCAGACAACCACCACAGGGGGTGGGATAGTGATCGATGGGCTGACCTAAGGCAATGGCAATGGCCCTGACCGGCACTTTGGGATACTGGGCACCGGCCGCAAAAAGGGCCACTCTTTCTGCGCATAAACCTGAGGGATAAGCGGCATTTTCCTGGTTGGAACCAACTATCAGTTTTCCGTTATCAAGGAGCAGGGCCGCACCCACCGGAAATGAACTATAGGGAGAGTGACTACCTGCCAGTGCCTCTCCTGCCTTTTTTATCAAGGCAAGATAGGTTGATGAAAGTTCATTGAGATCATGAACTTCCAGCTCACTTACACGGCTAATTTTCTCCATTAATGACTATTGCTGAGAGAAATTCTCAAAGTCAAACAACAGGCTAAAGCGAAGAGTGTTTTCCAGAGGACTCTTCACCACTGCTGAGGCAGGAATGAGGTATGCAAAGTCGAGACCGAAGACATTGTACTTAAGACCCAGGCCAATGGTGAAGTATTTACGACCACCTTTCTGCTCGTCTTCATACTGATAACCACCGCGCACAGCAAAGCGGTTGTCGTACCAGAACTCAACCCCGGCATTGATCAGAAACTCTTCCAACTCCTCATCGAAGCCTCCGGGAGCATCACTGAATGACTGAAAGATGCCAGCAAAGGAGTTTACGTTATCGTCCTTACCGGCCAGAATTTCATTGGGGGTACCATTATTATTATGGTCTGAATCAAATCCCTCTTGTCCTTCACGAATGGGAGGGGTCGGCACCAGAAGCTTATTGACATCCAGCATAAAGCTCATGCGGTTGTACTGGTCAAAACGCAGGTGATAGCCACCGCCCACTCTCAGGTTGGTGGGGATAAAATCACTGGTGGCATCATTGCCGTATGAAATTTTGGCGCCGATATTCTGAATGTTGGCACCGGCCGAAAATGACTGCCGCATACCGCCATCAAGATTTACCTCGCGCCCCTGATAGTAAAAGCCTACATCAGCCGCTACTGACTGGCCGGGCTTGGTTTCAAAGCCGCCAACCACCTGGCCCTGAGTAAGGTCACTAAACATATAGCGCAAACCTACTGCCATGGAAATTTCTTCACTCAGTTTGAGCGAGTAAGCGGTGTTAAAAGCAAATTCATAAGGGCTGAATGAGCCCAGACTATTGTTTTCGTTATCCTTAAAATCTATCTGACCGAGGGAGAAATACCGCAAGCCAAAGCCCAGTCCCTGGCGTGGTCCCAGTTTGGTTACAAATGACACGTAGGCGAGGTTGATATCATTCACCAGCTTATTGAGCCAGGGGGTGTATGACATCGCCAGGGTAGAGGTTCCGTCCTCCAAAAAGGCCAGCTTGGCCGGGTTCCAGTAGAGAGAATAGGCGTCGGCCGAAGAAGCCACTCCCACATCACCCATACCGCCGGCACGCGAGTCAGGCGACACCAGCATAATAGGTACGGCGGTGGTTACCGCACGGGGAGTTCCCAGGTAGCGCTCTCTTTCTTCAAGATCGAGCGTTTCAAACTGCGCTTGGGCAGCGCTGAGAACACCCAGGAATACCATTGTGAACCAAAGGAATTTTTTCATCAGGAACGATCAGAAATTAGGTTTACAAAAATAGATTTTATTGGAAAACAGCCATACTAACGCAGAATCACCAACTTCTCGTACTTATCAGCCTGAGAATTATCGAGCTGCGAACGCACCTTTACGCGGTAAACATACACACCTTTTCCGATCTTATCACCATAATCGTCAAGACCATTCCAACTAATCCCGCTAACCCGGTTACCAGTGGGCACCACCAGCTGATTAATTGTCTTCACCAGCTTACCGGAAACGGTAAACACCTGTACCTGCACCTCAAGAGGCTGGCCGCTGCGATTATGCTCAAACTGAAACTCAGTATAGGTGGTAAAGGGGTTGGGATAGTTGAGCACCCGTTTCAGAGCAATCTCCTCGGAATCGGCCACAATAAACTCAGTATAGGCCTTGGTTACGTTATTGTGCACGTCAAACACCTGTAGTTCCAGGCTGTGCTCACCCTCTTCCAGATCATAAAAAGGATAGCGCACCACCCCACTTTGATAGGAATTCAAATCGGCCTCGTAATACTGGTTCAGCACATAAGACTGATCTGTTTTACCATCGAGTATCGCCACCAGGTCGTGACCAATACCCGTACCTACGGTATTAATACCGGAAGAATCACTTAGCTGCGCAAAAAGCTCGGGGTCCTTGTCGGTGATGCCACCCCGTACAAATGAATCGTCATTAATAAATAAGGCCACCTCAGGCCCTTCCTCATCACTGGCCGCCTCATTACTAAAGCCTCCTACCACTACGGTGTCCATATAACCCGCGGCATCCATCTGCTCCGTATAGGCATAGAGGCTGATTTTACCATTGCCGAAGGAATAGGAAATGTCTTTGGGCACGATAAACTCAAAGCCAAAGTCACCGGCCTTTACCTCTACTTTACCACGATAGATCAGGTTGTTTTGCTGGGTGAAACTAAGCACCTTACCTTCCCCGTCATTGCGCAGGGTTTGCTTGGCGGTTGGTTTGTCATACACCGAAACATTGGCAATACCATTGAAGCTGGTGATTTTGCTGCCGCTAAAATCATTTACCTGTCCGCTTACACTCACTTTAGACAGTGCCCCCAGAGTATCGATGGCACCACTGCTCAGGTTTTTACCATTGATGCTATTGGTTTGAATATTATAATAAGGTATAGCCAATCTCAGGGCCGGGTCACCGATCAGCGAAAATTTGTGCTTGGAGGCATCGTTCAGGATACCGGGCTCATTTTTGGTGTCCTTAAAAATCTGCCCCAGTGTTTTAGGCTGATTACCCGGTCTTTGAAAGATTACCTTAAACACCGACTCACTGAGGTCGATAGCCGGGTCAACATACACCACCCGGGTGGTGGTTAGGAGGCCGATAGCGCCCCCATTGGCATTAAGAGCCATCAATTCACCAGCCGAAGTGCGCTTGGGATCATCAAAGCGGGTAAACTCACAGGTAATGGAGCAGAAAAGAGTCAGCGCATCGAAGTTGCTCCAGTTCTTCACATCGGCCAGGTCGAGCAGCTTTTCAGAGGCCAGACCTATTTCGCCACCATGGCCGATATAGTTGGTCACCAACACCCCCTGTTGAATTTTGCGGAACATATCGGCACTGGCCTCAGGGTAAGTTTCACTACCGGTGGTACTTTCCTGCTGGTAGGCATCCTCATACACCTTTTCCACGTTAAAGGCCTTGCTGCCATTGATAACCTTTACCAGCCCTTCAGAGGCACGCACAAATTTCTCTTCAAAAGAGGGATCGTCCACATCGTCGGCCATCATCAATATCTTATTGCGCCAGTCGCCGAAGCGCCCCTCGCCACTGGCGTAATGAATGGCCTTGTTTACATAGGCATTGGCCTCAGCCAGGGTTTGTGCGGTCACACGACCCACGCCCAGATCCATCAAATCACCACCCAAATCTCCCCCTTCCGGAGGATCGAGGTAAGCAAAGTAATCATCGGTAATAGAAGAGTTATACAAACTCAGGGAACTCCCCATCTGGCGTACCGGCACGTAATTAGTATTATTACTCAACCTGTCCTTGTAGTCGTAGGAGGCATCACCCAATAAAAACAAGTAATCAAATGCCACCTGCTGACTATTGGCTTTCACGTAATTGTGGCGGGCATAATCACGGATGGCGGTCACATCCTGGCCGCCACTGCTGAATTCGTTGTACACTTCGTCTACCGACACCACTTTTACGCTAAGGCCATCAAACTCTTCGTGAAACTGCGCCAGGCGCTCAGCCGCGCTACGAAAGTTTTTATGGGTTACGATAATCATCTCCACCGGCTCATCACCATGCAAATTTTGCGGTGCTACCACTCCTATATATGTAGGCAGATCAAATCCACTACCGGAAAAAGCCACATACTCCCGCAGTACATCAGCGGTTTTGATAAATGAAGCGAGGTTGCCGTTCAATGTTAATGGTATTTCCTCCACTCCATTGTGGTCTGTCACTTCCCACACCTCCATATTGGCGTTGGCATTGCTTATCTCAAAGACCGCCACTGCACCCGGCTGTACCGAGCGGGCATCGCGGAAATACAGTCCCTGACCCCGGAAGTTGAGATTGCGACGTGCCTGCACCCGGATATAATCGAGCCAGGCCACCCCGGAAGGGTTAGCCGCATTTTGGTACTCCAGGCGCAGGGTGAAATTATCACTGCTGAGCTGATACTGACTGCTACGGGTAGTGCGGTTGGCAAAGTTTGCCCCCGGCAGGGTACTATAGCGGGTAAAGGGGAGGTCCAGCACCGGGTTCACCCCCTGAAAAACTTTAAGACTGGTATTGTTATTTGAAGAAACCCGTGCCACGGCACTTACTTCAATGGTCAGCGGTTCACTGCTTACCAGATCAGGAAAGGAAAAGTCATAATTATAAGAAAGCGTTTGATCAAACTCATCGCCAAACCACTCACTACCGGTGCCCACCAGGTTGCGTTCTTCTTCTTCCACAAAGGCGTAATCATCAAAACTGGTGACCGAAACTGTGGGGCTTTGGCTATTGGCAGGCGCCATAGCAATACGGGCGCCGCCTCCATTTTCGGTGCTGATAAAATAGTAATTGAGATCCCTGAAAACATTGAGATCATGCTTGAATTCATTACTACTGCTGTCATAATCCCACTGGTGAGCGGAGCGCGCATAGAAAAGGGCGTAGTCATTACCGTTAAAAATGCCATCGTTGTTGGCATCGACCACCTTAAGGGGAACCTCCAGCAAATCATCAGGACGGGCAACATTATTTACCAAAGGCAGCATTCCGGTACCATTTCCCACTACCCGCAGGTTGGCTATGGGGGCAGAAGCGCCGATACCATTGTCAATTAGAAATTGGGGGGTGATTTTGTGAATGGCGGTTTTACTAACTGCAATTTTGTGCCAGCCCTCCTGGGCCAGTACTGAGTTGGCTGCCTGCGCCGATTTTTTAAAACGGCCAACTTCCCGGGAGGCGTTGTCTGCAACGCTTTGATAGCTCAGCCGAAAGGAGGTGATCTTTTTGATCTCACCATTCTCCACTATTAAGGGAGTAAAGCAGACGCTCAAACGGGCTTCATCCCTGTATACGCCGATACTGCTTTGCAAGCCGGGCCGGGCTGCGATCTGATCAACCTCAATCCACCTCTTTTCCTCCCTGCTGAGGGGAGCGGTAGTGTAGCTCAGCAGTTGTGCGTCCACTGCCGAAACATTGGCATCAGGCAGCAATCGCGCCATACAATAGCGGGGTACTCTTTGGTCAGCGAGCGTATAGCTGGCGCCTTCAAAACTGAGGCGTTTCAAACCCTTATCCAATTCACGGGGAGCTTCCCAAACCAGGTTTTCTTCAATGATCTGGGCCTGTAAAAGACCAATACCTGAGAAAGTTAGCGCAACTGCGCTAAAAAAACTTCGTAGAAAAAATGTCATGCAAAAAGTTGATTGTACAAGAGAAACGCCTAAAAGGCCGTTGTATTACTTATATTTTGTAAACGGAATATTTCCTGAGCCAAAGATATTTCTTCTTGAGTAAGTTTCGGGAATTCCTATATTTAGCCAGCCTATACAGCGTGGTTTGGAGGACCATAGCATATGGATATTATTTGTATTATTGTCAGTTGAAACTCCTCTCAAATGAAAAGATGTAGCATACTAACTCTTTTTTTGATAGCACTGATGGCCGTGGGGCATCGGGGTTTTGCACAGGATCCGCATTTTAGTCAATACTATGCGAATCCACTTTATCTGAACCCGGCTTTTGCCGGAGTCAGCAAGTGTCCGCGTGCCACCCTGAACTACCGCAATCAGTACCCGGTTCTGGATGTATACCAAACCTACTCAGCCTCATATGATCAGTATGTGGATGGAATTAATGGCGGTTTAGGCTTGCTGTTACTCCGGGATGAAGCTGGTGATGGAACCCTTACCGCCACTGAAATCAGTGGTATCTATTCCTACCACCTTCAGGTATCACGTAACTTCACCGTTCTGGCCGGCTTTCAGGCTACCTTGCGCCAACGCGCCATCAACTGGGACAACCTCAACTTTCCTGACGAAATTGATCCTTACTACGGCTTTGTGCGTCAAACCGGTGAAATCCCTCCCGGTACCCAAACCAATACCCACTTCGACGTTAGTGCCGGTTTACTTGGTTTTACTGAGCGTTTTTACATTGGAGCCACTTTCAATCACCTGACCCAACCCGACGAAAGTTTTTTCAAGGACTCACGCCTGCCCATGAAAATTACCGCTCAAGCTGGTTTTACCATTCCACTGGGCCGCAAAAGACTTTACACCGACCTCCAGAATTACCTGATCCCAAATATTGTGTACCAGTTGCAAGGTCCTTATGACCAACTGACTATCAGTACCGCCTTTAACCGCGGCCCCATCAGCGGTGGTTTGGGTCTCAGAACCTCTACTGCAAACCCTGATGCCATTGTAGTGCTGCTGGGTTATGCACCCGACAATTTTGACTGGAAAATTGGTTACAGTTACGACATTACTATTTCTTCTATTGCCAATAATTTGGGGGGCGCACATGAGCTTTCTCTCTCTTACCAGTTTCCTTGCCGTATAAAACGGAAACAGAACAAGGCAATAAAATGCCCCAAATTTTAGTTTTGAAAATCTACTTTAACGAAGCAACTTCTGCATTATGAAAAACAGAACGCTATTAGGAAAATCAAGCTTGGTTGCAATTGCTGCCGTAGCACTTGGTTTAGGCGCCTGCTCCAAAACCAGCAGTAACACTACTGGCTGGGCCTATAATGACTCGGATAATGGCGGCTTTAACGTACCCGAGTTTAACGGCCAGGCAACTGGTCCGGGCTTGGTGCTGATTGAGGGTGGTACTTTTACCATGGGACGAGTAGAAGAAGACTTTTACAAAGACTGGAATAATATTCCCCGCCAGGTTACCGTAAGTTCATTTTATATGGACGAAAACGAGGTAACCAACGTAGACTACCGCGAATACCTCTATTGGTTGCGCCGGGTATTTGACTACGATTACTATCCAGAAATCTACACCTCTGCCCTGCCTGATACCCTGGTGTGGCGTTCAGAGCTTTCCTATAACGAAAAGATGGTGGAAAACTATTTCCGCTACCCGGCCTACAACTACTACCCGGTAGTGGGTATCAGCTGGATTCAGGCCATGAAGTACTGCGCCTGGCGTACTGACCGTGTAAACGAGCAGATTCTGATTGATGAGGGCGTGTTCAATGAGTTCCCTGATCAGCGTGATGCCGACCACTTTAACACCGAGGTATACCTGTATCGCCCTGGCGACTATACCCAGCAGAACAAAAAAGGCCTCAGAGACAACAACCCCAACAGCCCTTATGGCAAAGAGGGACGTCCGGTGAAGCGCTATGACGGTATTCTTTTACCTAAGTACCGCCTCCCAACCGAAGCCGAATGGGAATATGCCGCCTACGCCAACCATGGCAGCCGTATTTACAACCGGATAACCGAGGGTAATGCCTACACCTGGAACGGCGGCTCTATGCGTAACCCCGACAAGGATGAGCGCGGCGATATGCTGGCTAACTTTAAACGTGGCCGTGGTGATATGATGGGAACCGGTGGCTGGTTGAATGACCAGGCCGACTACACCATGCAGGTGAAGTTTTACCCTCCCAATGACTTTGGCCTTTACGACATGGCCGGTAACGTAGCCGAGTGGGTGATGGACGTGTACCGTCCTCTTTCTCTGGAAGACATGGAGGACCTCAACGCCTTCCGTGGTAACCAGTTTACCACCTTCGATGACAACTATCAGGATTTAGGTGCCCTGGAGGTTCTTCAGGAACCCCAGTATGACGATGATTCAACCATCGCTCGTTTACCCGGTGAACTGCCTATCCGTAACGTTACAGAAGAGGAAAACCTCAACCGCCGTAACTACAAAAAATCAGATTACCGCGATTTCCTCGATGGTGACAAGGAGTCTTCAATCTATTACGATAAGGAAGTTCCCGAGGGTGAGGCCTATATGTACGATTACTCGCAAACCACCCTTATCGGCAACACCACCCGCGTATACAAAGGTGGTAGCTGGAAGGATCGCGCCTACTGGCTGAGCCCCGGTACCCGTCGCTACCTCGAAGAGGATCAGTCTACTGACTATATCGGTTTCCGCTGTGCCATGGATCGCCTCGGCTTCCAGAATGAAGATCCGGAGCGTAAGGAAGAAAGTGATAAGCCTGAACGCGACAAGTTTGAACGCTATAAGTACAACTAATTAGTACTCGCTAATAATTTACAGCCCTCCGCTGCGCGGGGGGCTTTTTTTTGCCCCCACCCAACCACCTATACCTCAAATGAGGTATAGTCACCAGGGCGCTAGGCCTTGACCAGTGCCAGTTTGAAGCAGATCATTCCCACATCGGGAACAGATGGCTTGCCACCAAAACCGCAATATTCTGAAAATCAGAGCTGAATTTCTGTGGCCTGCTTTTCGCATCTTCCTGGCCGGCTTCTATAATTACTAAAGTCATTTTTCAAGGCTTTAGTAAATGATGGTAGCCATGGCCTCTGCACTAACCATGCTGGGTCTTTGCTGTTAACCAAACCTTAACTCGACTTGAAAACAAAACTACTCTCTGTGGAGCCTGTACGGGCTTACGCTTCAATTTTCATTATCCCGCTAATCTTTTTCTGTCAAAGTGCAATGGCCCAGGCTGGCCAATGGAATGACCACGGTTATGCCCCGCGCTTTCGCAATGTAAACGCCAACTATATTTTCAGCAATGGCACCATAATAGCGGCCGGAGGCAATCCTGTAAACGATTCTATCAGTAGCATCTTCTTCTCCAATGATTCAGCTCAAAGCTGGAATTTGGTGATCGATGCAGTAAAGGCTGAATTGCACGACCTGCACTTCCCTACCCACACCATTGGTTACGTGGTAGGCGACGCAGGCACCATTTACAAATCAACTGATGGAGGTCAGAACTTTAACGCCATCAGCACCACCGGCCCTATCCTAAAGCGCAACTTACATGCAGTATGGTTTGCCAGCAGCGATACCGGCATCGCAGTAGGCGGATTGCAAGATTCACTGCAGTCCATTTTTCGCACCACCGACGGTGGCCAAAGCTGGAGTACCATTCGTGACCAGGCGGGAGCGATGCTCCGCAGTATCTGCTTCACTGATGGCAATACTGCCTATGCCGCCGGGGACCAGGGCAGCATGCTTAAAAGCAGCGATGGTGGCCTTAACTGGAGCTCACTGTCATTGCCAACTGCCATAACAAACCGACAGCTCCATGATCTTCACTTTATCGACAGCCAAACAGGACTTGTTGTGGGTGGACATCCTACTAAGGACTCCATCGAAACCATTATCCGGACCAGCGATGCCGGTAATACCTGGAGCATAATAGCGGATGCACCCGCAGCCATGCTACGCTCAGTAACATTTTACAACGCTAATGAAGGCTATATCAGTGGTGATTATGGCAACTTGAAATACAGCAGCGACAAAGGCCAGAGTTGGAATGAAATATCACTGCCTGGCAACGACTCCATGCATCTCTATGACCTGAGCTTTTACTCCCCCGCTTTCGGAATAGCCACCGGGCAATACGGTAAAGTGTGGGTATTTCAGGACAGTAACGCTGCCGCCCCCAGGGCCTATATCGATGACCCGGTGTTGATCACAGACAGCAACTCTGCCTGGATCAACGGGGAGGTAATCAGCCCTGCTGCCAGCTTTCAGGCCGCTTTTGAGTATGGCACCACTGCCGCCCTGGGGAATTCGGTTAGCCTGTGGCAGGGACGAGTACAAGGTGACAGTACCCAGGTAGGTATCCATCTGCAGAATCTGCAGCCACACAGCAGCTACTATGGCCGTATAAAAACCACGAACCTGCATGGCACTGCCTACAGCCAAACCGTGCGCTTCTATACCAATGCAGCGGTGGCGCCAAACTTTGATTTTGAGGATTGGCAAAGTAGCCACCATACCCGTTTAGTAGCCTGGGAAACCGCAGGCAGCCTGCGTAAGGTAGCCTCCTACGATGGCAGTACCGCCGCCGAGGTTCAGGCCAATAACAACAATGCTCCGGGGGCGATACTCTATGCCTCGGTTAACAACGGTGTAATCAGACCCCTGCCATACCAGGGCAGGCCAGACAGCATCACCTTCTCCGCCCTGACAAACCTGGCCCCTGGTGACACTGCTTATGTTTATCTGGAAATGAAAAACGGCGCTAACCAACTCGCCTTCCAGCTGTTTCCTATTACCAGCAGCAGCGGCCAGTTTCAGCACTACAACATTCCCATTAATTACCAGGCGGCAGGCTCAGCCGACTCGTTGGCACTGATCTTTGTCAGCACCAATTATTTCGGAGGCAGCCCCTCTACCCAAAGTACCCTTGCGGTAGATAACCTGATGCTACATGGCAGCAGCCTGCAGCTGGCCAACAGCGATATGGAAAGCTGGGATACGGATACCATCCGCAACCCGGTACACTGGCACAGCGACCAGCAGGGAGACCATGACTTATCTGCCATGCAAACGGTACAGCGCAGCCCCCATTCGCACGGCGGCAAGTATGCCCTTTATTTACAAAACGACACCACCCGTAACCGTTTTGCTTACCTGGCCAGTGGCACCTCGGATAGTACGAGCAAGTTTATCCTTCCTCTCAAGCCCCTCAGTTTTAACGGCTATTATCAATTTAGCCCTGATCAGGGGGATAGTCTGTTTATCAGCTCAAGCTTCTATCAAAACGGGCAGCAAATCGGTTTCGCACGCTTTATTGCCACCCAAGCCCAGTCCCAGTACGCCCTCTTTCACGCACCGATACAATATTTTGGCAGCGGCCAGCCTGATAGTGCCAGCATATCCATCCGAATTGGAAAAGGGCATGTGCAAACCAGCGTTGGTGCTTCATCAGCCCTAATTGACAACCTGACCTTCGACGGTAAAGTGCTTCATCAACCCGAAGCATCTCAGGCAGAAGGCCAGGCAGTACTTAGCTATTATCCTAACCCGGTAAGGGAAAAACTCACTTTGACTGTAAGCAAAACTCAGGAACCAGAGCTACTCAAGGCCGAAATCCTTGATCAGCGCGGCCGCAGGGTGCGACAGCTTTACTTGAAAACCGGTGAAGCCACCACGATCGACATGGAAACCCTGAGCTCTCAGTGCTACCTCCTGCTAATTTATTTCAGGGACGAGCTGCGCAGCTATAAAATTGAAAAGATCTAAACCAAACCGCCTTAATCAATTACCATGAAAAACTATTACCTAAGCTTAATCTTATGCCTTCTCGCAAGTGTAATAAGCGGGCAAACGGCCGTTAACGCCCCCTCCGGTACGGTAGTGAGCGTTAACCCGGCCAGTGGTACCGCCCTGGGCAACCCGGGGGGCAAGACCATCAGTTACAGCAATGCCAACTGGCCGGCCGATAGCTGCATTGTATTTGCTTTTGAAAAGACTCTAAATGATGTCATCAATGGTTACAACACGGCCCCTCCCGGGGGGAGTTGCAGCAATATGGCTGACCTTACCCTGGCGCCGGCTTCATCAGAGCTGGCCAACGGCAAGCTGGTTTATACCGGAGCCACTGCTTATCGCTATATCACCACCGGAGGATACTATACAACCCAGGTTCTCATGGTTCGGCTCACTATCGAAGTATCCGACAACAGCAACAATCCCCTGGCACTGACGGAAATCAATAATCGCCTTTTATTTCGCTGCGATGCTGACTTCAATGTTGACGCGCTTTTGGAAACCTATAGCCCCAGTGGTGCCAACTACATCTCGGGTGGAGCGAACCAGTGGACCCCGGCTATCACCCTTTTTGACAATCTGCACACCGACCCCAATTCTTCTATTTGCACATCATTAAATGCCGGTGATTTCTATCATTTTGCGCTTGATATCAACCCTGCTAATAGCGGCCCCTATCTTGAAGGCGACAGTATCAAATTATTCAGCAACGCCAACTTTGATCCGGCTGTTAATGTGAGCTGGCAGTGGACCGGTCCCAATGGTTTTAGCAGCTCCGCTGCTGACACCGCCTTTGGCCCGGCCACCCTGGCGCAGGCCGGCACTTACTACCTAAGCATGAGCAATGACCTGGGCTGCTCGGTATATGACAGTACAGAAGTGATTGTAAGCCCGGCCAACCTGCCGGGTGATACGGTTTTGATAGTATCCGATACCTCCTGGCGCAAGAGTACTTACACCACTAACAACACGGCCGACCAATATCCCTGGCGGGGTGTGGCAGCGCTCCTACCCTCCCCTGCCAGCTTCAGCCTCCCCGTAACCACCGGTCAGCCATACGGCTGGACCACCATGGATACCCTTGGAGGAAGCGAGATTATTAAAGGTGGGCCGGGTATCAATTTCTTCCGCAAGACCTTTAACCTGGATGTTGACAGTAATATTCACCTCCGCATCCGAAGTCTGATGGACGATGGTATTGAACTTTACCTCAACGGTCATTTATTGGCACGTGAAGAGCAACGCACCCCGGCTAACTATACCAATGCCAAGCACGAATTGATCTTTTTCAGCAATGGCACCCATGAAAATGGTGCCAATGGCGGCGACAGTTTTGATTTCGTTAACAACTACCATCTCGATTCCATAGTGCAGCAAGGTGAAAATGTTATCACCGTGGTTTTGCGCAACAGTAGTCAGAATGACCAGGGCGGCTTTAACCTCAGCTTCGACATCAAAAGCAATCAACCGGTTATCCCTGAGCTAACTGATTTTATGGTAAGTGATATTAACTGGCGCCAAAGTACGGTAGTAAACGCCACCCCCAGTTGGGTACCCAACTGGAGTGGCCCCGGCAGCTTACCCGCTTCCAGCAGTTTCATCATCCCGGTAGAACTGGGCCAGGTACATTCATATGAGTACATTCAACGGGTGCCTGGCTCTTATCCTATCAAAGCCGATGACAACATTCGCTATTTCCGTGGCACTTTTGAACTCATTGACAGCGCTGGTATCGACGCCAGTATTAGCAGTACTTTCGGTACCATGGCCGAATTTTACCTCAACGGGCATCTGTTGGCCCGCGAAAACCGGATTGCCAAGGAAAATATGCAGCTGCCGGCTCACAGCCTCAACTTCCCCAGTGGTGGCAATGCGGTAAACGCATATATGGGCGGTGATGACTTCAGTTATTATGAGGCTGGCAGCCTCGACTCAATCCTTAAGGAAGGCGAAAACGAGGTTGTGGTTGTGCTACGCAACCGGCCCTCTATGAAAGGAGGGTTCTCCTTCCGGCTCGATCTGAACAAAGGGGGTAACCCGGTAATAATTAAGAAGCAAACCGGCCAAAACAACCAGGAATCAAGCGGTGAAGGCCTGCAAATGGCGCTCTTCCCCAACCCCAACAGTGGACGCTTTACGCTTAAGGTGACACAGTTGCCGCTGGAGGCCCCTGCCCTGCTTGAAGTAATTGACCTACAGGGCCGGGTACTGCACAGCTATAACTTCCACGCCTTGAGCGCAGGTGAACTGCTTGACATCAATCTCGCCGGACACGCCGGGGTATTCCTGCTTCGTCTCCGGGTAGAGGGCGAGCTAGTGGTGAAAAAAGTACTTATTCAATAGTAAGTTCTGTAATTTGGTTTGACACTTAGCCCCTTCCGGTAAAAGGAAGGGGCTACTTTTTTTCATCCAAGGCCAGAATTGGGCAACGCTTATAAACAGCTACTTCAATCGTATAGTTAAATGGCAGGGTCTTTCGCTATTTTTACCGCCGCACATAACAATACGATAAGTAGTCCGCTTGATTTATGGAAATAGAGTCTTTATACCTGCAATTTTTAAGCTCAGATGGAGTATCAACCGACACCCGCAGTATAGCGCCCAACCAAATTTACTTTGCCCTGAAGGGCGATAATTTTGATGGTAATAAGTACGCGGAACAGGCCTTGGGCAAAGGGGCACGCCTGGCCGTGGTTGACAACAGCGACTACGAAGGTGAAAACACTCTGCTGGTAAAGGATGTGTTATCGACGCTCCAAAAGCTGGCCCTACACCACCGGAGGCAGCTTAGTATTCCGGTTATCGGGCTTACCGGCAGCAACGGCAAAACCACCAGCAAAGAACTGATCGCTGCCGTTCTGCAGCAGAAATACCAAACCGCCTTTACCCAGGGTAATCTCAACAATCACATTGGCGTACCCTTAACTCTGCTGAGCATTACACCCGAACATGAAATGGCGGTGGTGGAGATGGGTGCCAACCACCAGGGCGAAATTGCCACTCTTTGCGCAATTGCCGAACCCAACTTTGGCTATATCACCAATTTTGGCAAGGCCCACCTGGAAGGCTTTGGCGGTATTGAGGGCGTAATAAAAGGCAAGAGTGAGCTCTATGATTTTTTGCGCCAAAGCAATGGCCGCGCCTTTATCAATGGCGATGACTCTATCCAAACTGAGCAGAGCTACGACCTGGAAACCATAAGCTTTGGTACCACCGAAAACTGCAGTTTCAGAGTAGCAAGGCCAGCTCAGCTTACACCAGGCAGTGTGGGCCTGCAGTGGCAAGGACATACCATTGGCAGCCAGCTCAGTGGTAGCTATAATTTTTACAACCTGGCGGCTGCGGCCTGTATCGGGCACTATTTTAAAGTGGAATTGGCCGACGTAAAAAAAGCACTGGAGGGATACCAGCCCCAAAATCAACGCTCTCAGTTTAACGATACCGGTCGCAATCAACTTATTGTAGATACCTATAACGCCAACCCCAGCAGCATGGAAGCGGCCCTCGACAACCTGGGAGTATACCCCCACTCCAGCCGTTGGGCCATCCTCGGTGATATGTTTGAAATGGGTGAGCATGCCGCGGCAGAACATCAGCACATAGTAGATACCGCTGAAAATCATCACTTTGAAAAAGTGATTCTGGTGGGGAGCGAGTTTGAGAAAACTAAAACCAGCAAGGCGGCTACGCTAAAATTGGATAGCACCGATACACTGCTGAACTTTTTGAAAGAGCAGGAACCCCGCGATAAACTGATCCTGATCAAGGGCAGCCGCGGCATGAAGCTCGAGCGCTGCCTCGATTTTCTTTGACCACCGGAGCGGTAAACATGACCTCTAAGCCTATTGTGCAATGCTGGTTTGGCAAGTGTGGATTTTATAGCTCCTGCACCAGCTGAATATTGTTTCCACAGCTGTCATTGAAAACTGCCACTTTCACTTCACCCATTAGGGTAGGTTTCATACTGAACTCCACCCCAAGCTTGCTTAGTCGGTCGTATTCGGAATCCAGGTCCTGAACGTCAAACTGGGTCCAGGGAATGCCGGCTTCCATCAGGGCCTCCTGGTACACCTTAGTTGGTTCAAAGTGCAGCGGTGCTGGCTCCAATAATATCTCCGGTCCATCCTGCCATTCTTCCGAAACCAGGGTCAGCCATCTATTTCCTCCCCCTAAGGGTTGGTCCCTCCTTTTTATAAATCCCAACTTCTCCGTATAAAAACGTAAGGCTTGTTCCTGGTTCCGCACCGGGATACTTATCAACGTTACTTTCATCGATTATGGTTTTTTATATTGCTACCAACACAAAAAAAAGCCATCACAAGGTAGTGATGGCTCTTTGAAAATCATCTAAGACAAAGCTTAGTCTCTCAGAATATCCCGTGAGATAACAATCTTCTGAATTTCGGAAGTACCCTCATAAATCTGGGTAATCTTGGCATCACGCATCAGGCGCTCTACGTGGTATTCTTTTACATAACCATAGCCACCGTGAATCTGCACCGCCTCTATTGAAGTCTTCATAGCCACGGAAGATGCAAAGAGTTTTGCCTGGGCACTTTCGCGGTCGAAGTTCATTTTTTGGTCTTTCAACCAGGCCGCCTTCAGGCAGAGGAGACGAGCCGCCTCAATTTCAGTAGCCATATCGGCCAGTTTAAAGCCAATGGCCTGGTGCTTTCCAATTTCTTTTCCAAAAGTCTTGCGCTCCTTGGCGTATTTCAGCGCCAGCTCATAAGAGCCGCTGGCGATACCAAGGGCCTGTGAAGCAATACCGATACGGCCACCGCTTAATACCTTCATGGCAAACTTAAAGCCAAAGCCCTCTTCACCGATGCGGTTTTCCTTGGGAACCTTTACATCTTCAAACATCAGGGAGTGAGTATCGGAACCACGGATACCGAGCTTATCTTCTTTTTGTCCTACCGTAAAACCTTCCTGTCCCTTTTCTACAATCAGACAGTTGATCCCGCGGTGTCCGGCTTCGCGGTCGGTTTGGGCCATTACCAGGTATACCGAAGCTGAGCCACCGTTGGTAATCCAGTTTTTATTGCCATTGAGCAGGTAGTGATCACCCTTATCGATGGCGGTAGTTTTTTGGGAGGTGGCATCAGACCCGGCTTCAGGCTCACTAAGGCAAAAGGCGCCAATAATTTCACCACTGGCCAGGGGCTTCAGGTATTTCTCCTTTTGCTCTTCGGTGCCATATTTTTCCAGTCCCCAGCAAACGAGGCTGTTATTTACCGACATAATAACCGAAGCCGAGGCATCAATTTTAGAGATCTCTTCCATCGCCAACACATAACTCACGGTGTCGAGGCCGCTACCGCCATATTTGGGGTCTACCATCATCCCGAGAAAGCCAAGCTCGCCCATCTTCTTCACCTGCTCAGCTGGAAACTCCTGCTTATTGTCGCGTTCAATCACACCAGGTAGCAGCTCGTTCTGCGCAAAATCACGGGCAGCCTGCTGAATCATTAAGTGCTCTTCTGTAAGTTGAAAGTTCATTGATCTCTTTTGTTTATGTTTTGATCTTACTTTTGGAAGGACTGCAAATGTAATGCTTAGCTACTAAACATGTTAAAAAGCGAATACCGCGTTATTGGATTAATGAGCGGCACCTCTCTCGACGGTCTCGACCTTTGTTACTGCAGCTTAAAACACACGGATAACCGCTGGAGCTATTCCATCCACCGGGCCACAACCATGACTTACTCTCAAAGCTGGCTGGGCAAACTTCAATTCAGAACTGACCTCAGTGCCCAACAATTGCTACAGCTCAATCAGCAATACGGGCAGCTGTTGGCTGATTACCTGCAGCAGTTTATGACAGCTCACAGCATTAATGCCTCTGAGGTGGATCTTATCGCCAGTCATGGTCACACCTTATACCATCAACCTGCCAAGGGATTCACCTACCAACTGGGCGGCGGCCCTGAAATTTTCAGCCGTAGCGGTATTGCCACCATCACTGACTTCAGGTCCCAGGATCTGGCTTTGGGTGGCCAGGGCGCACCATTGGTACCCCTGGCAGACCGCTTGCTTTTTGGCGATTACCCGGCCTGCCTCAACCTTGGTGGCTTTGCTAACATCTCTTTTGAATACCAGGAAAAAAGGATCGCCTTTGATATTTGCCCGGTCAATTTTGTCTTAAACAAACTGGCCGCAAAGCTCGGCCTGGACTATGATAAAAATGGGGAGCTGGCCCGTACCCATCAGGCCGACCAACCGCTTTTAGACCAGCTCAACCAGCTCGATTACTATAACCGCAAGCCGCCGAAGTCGCTGGGTGCCGAATGGGTTCATCAGCATATCTACCCCCTTTTTAAAGATCTGCCTCCGCAGGTGTTGCTGGCCACCTGTACTGAGCACAGTGCCCGACAAATTGCAGCAGTACTGAATCAGTACAAGCTGAAAAAATGCCTGCTTAGCGGCGGTGGTGTTTTCAATAGTTGGCTGATTGACCGTATTAAAACACATTGCCACACTGAGATAGTAGTACCCGATAAGGATCTGATAAACTACAAGGAAGCCCTCGCCTTTGCCCTGCTGGGAGTGCTTAAATTAAGGCATGAGCCCAATGTACTGGCGAGTGTTACCGGTGCCAGCCGTGATCATTCGGCCGGCCATTATTACAGCTAAAGGCTTCGCTCTGATAATATAAGAAACTTATACCCCCGCCCGCTGCCCTCTTTTATTACTTTTGCGCCAATTAATTTTTCAGATGAAGGAGCTACTTAAGATATACGAAAGCAAGCCAGCCGAAATAGTTTTTCACTGGCACGATAGTGAAACGACAGCCGAAGGATGGGTGGTTATTAACTCCTTGCGTGGTGGCGCTGCTGGCGGTGGCACCCGGATGCGGGAGGGCCTGAACGAGCATGAGGTACTTTCATTGGCCAAGACAATGGAGATAAAATTCACGGTGGCCGGACCTCCTATTGGCGGAGCCAAAAGCGGTATTAACTTCAATCCTAATGATCCTCGTAAAGACGGTGTGCTTGAGCGCTGGTATAAGGCGGTACGCCCACTATTGAAAAGTTATTACGGTACTGGTGGTGACCTCAATGTTGATGAAATCCACGAGGTAATTCCCATTACCCGTGACCTGGGCATAGAGCATCCCCAGGAAGGAGTATTGGTAGGGCACTATGCTCCCACCAACAGCGACAAAGACATTAAAATAAAGCAGCTGCAGGAAGGAGTGCTGGCAGAAGTAACCCGCAGTGAGCTTACACCTGGTGGGGATAAAAACCACACTGTGGCCGACCTCATTACCGGTTACGGCACCGCCGAATCGGTACGCCATTTCTATAAAATTTACGGCGGTAAGCTCGAGGGCAAACGCGCCATCATCCAGGGCTGGGGTAACGTCGCCGCTGCGGCAGCCTATTACCTGGCTCAGAACGGGGTGAAGATTGTGGGCATTATTGACCGGGTTGGTGGCCTTATCCGTGAAGAGGGCTTCAGCTTTGATGAAATTCGTCAGCTCTACAATGCCAAAACCGGCAATTACCTGGTGGCTGACAACCTCCTGAAATTTGAGGAGGCCAACGAACTGATCTGGTCCATCGGGGCTGAGATCTTTATTCCGGCCGCTGCCTCCCGCCTGGTGAACAAGCATCACCTCGATTTGATGGTAGACAATGGCCTCGAGGTGATCAGTAGTGGTGCCAATGTACCCTTTGCCGATCACGAAATATTCTATGGCCCCATCAGCGAATACGCCGATGCCCAGGTGGCCTGCATCCCCGATTTCATTTCCAACTGTGGTATGGCCCGCGTATTTGGCTACCTGATGGAAAGTGAGGTGGAGATCTCCGACCGTGCCATTTTTATGGATGTAAGTAACACCATTAAGCATGCCCTTCTCAAGTGCTATGCCCGCAATGAATCTAAGCAGGAGCTTACTCAAACGGCTTACGAAATTGCCCTTAAACAATTGATATAAACTCTATCCTCAAAAGCAGTTAGCTATGTATATTTTAATGGTAATCATTTTTGTGCTCGGTTATGCGGCCATCGCATTAGAGCACAACATCCGTATTGACAAGGCGGCTTCTGCCCTCATTACGGGCGTACTTTGCTGGACGATCTATGTACTGGGCGCCCACGATATTGTCAACTTCAACAATATCCCCGCTTTCATTTCACAGATGTTTTTTGAGGATGGCCACCTCTCCGGTAAAACCGAGGTGATAACCCATTACGTTACCGAATTTCAGATTCTGGAACACCTGGGCGAAATTGCCTCAATCCTCTTCTTCCTGATGGGGGCCATGACTATCGTTGAATTGATTGATGCCCATGAAGGCTTTGCGGTTATTACCTCGCGCATTAAGACTACCAGCAAGCGCAAACTGCTTTGGATTATTTGTATTCTTACTTTCTTCTTCTCAGCTGCTCTCGATAACCTCACCACTTCCATTGTGATGATCTCGCTACTGCGAAAGCTCATTAACGATAAGGAAGATCGCTGGTTATTTGCAGGAATGGTGATTATCGCTGCCAATGCCGGTGGTGCCTGGTCGCCTATTGGCGATGTTACCACCACCATGTTGTGGATTGGGTCACAGATCACCGCTGCCGGGGTAGTTATAAACCTCATTATTCCTAGCCTGGTTTGTTTACTGGTGCCCCTGGTGGTGATGAACTTCAGGATGAAAGGCACGGTAAAACGCCCTCTGAAATCAGAAAGCCTCGAATATTACACCGACCCCACCACGCCACGGGAACGCAAAATTGTTTTCATAGCCGGTGTGAGCGGACTACTCTTTGTGCCAATTTTCAAAACCTTCACCCACTTACCGCCCTTTATGGGCATGATGTTCAGCCTCGGCATCCTGTGGGTAATTACCGAAATACTGCACCGCAGTCGTAACAAGGAAGACAAATCTAAACTAAGCGTTATCGCCGTGCTACGTAAGATCGACACCGCCTCTGTGCTGTTTTTCCTCGGCATTCTGTTGGCAGTGGCCTCGCTACAATCGGCCGGGCAATTGCGTGACATGGCTGGGTTGCTGGAAAGCGGCATCGGCACCACTGAGAAATCTGGTGTATATACGGTGAGCATGGTGATTGGCTTACTATCGGCTTTGGTGGACAACGTGCCCCTGGTGGCTGCCTCAATGGGTATGTACGACATCAGTGCGGTGGCCGGTCACTTCTTTAGCCAGGATGGCTTATTCTGGGAGTTTCTGGCCTACTGTGCCGGAACCGGAGGTAGTGCCCTTATTATCGGCTCCGCTGCCGGGGTGGCCGTAATGGGATTGGAGGGCATCAGTTTTGGCTGGTACCTCAAAAAGATCTCACTGCTGGCCCTGATCGGTTATATTTCCGGAGCGGCCGCTTACATTCTTCAACATACTATTATTCACTGATGTAAACCTTCCATTGTTAATTTTTATTGGGTGAACTAATAATCTGCACCTACCTGCACCGTTATCTTTGGAAGAAATAAGTAAACTCTATGTCTATACCCTTTCTGCAAATTGATGTTGCCACCGATACAGCGGGGGCGGCGACCGAACCGGTTGAGAAGACGCTTAGTATTATGGAGCTGGTAACCAGCGGTGGTGTAGGAGGCATGATCATCATGACGGTGCTGTTCATCCTATCCATCATTGCGGTTTACATTTTTGTGGAACGCCTCAATGCCATTAATCGCGCCAATAAACTCGACGCCAATTTCATCAATCACATTAAAGATCACGTGAGCAACGGCAAGCTCGAATCGGCCAAGGCTTTGTGTCAAAGCCAGAACACGCCGGTAGCGCGCATGATCTATAAAGGCATTTCCCGTATCGGCAAACCCCTGAAGGACATCAGTTCCGCCATTGAAAACACCGGAAAGCTGGAAGTGAACGGCCTGGAAAAAAACCTGGCGGCCTTGGCAACAATCGCCGGCGCCGCTCCTATGATTGGCTTCCTGGGTACCGTAATCGGGATGATCCTCGCCTTTCACGAAATGGCCGCCGCAGGAGGGCAAATTGACATTGAAATGCTGGCCGAAGGTATTTATGTAGCGATGACCACTACCGTAGCCGGTCTGGCTGTAGGTATTATCGCCTACATCGGATACAACATTTTGGTGGCCCGGGTTGATAAGGTGATTTATAAAATGGAGGCCAACTCGGTAGAGTTTCTTGACCTCTTAAACGAGCCCGCCTGATGGATTTGAAACGCAGAAATAAGGTAAGTGCCGAGTTTAGCATGTCCAGTATGACGGACATAGTATTTCTCCTGCTGATCTTTTTTATGCTGGCTTCAACTCTGGTAACCACCTCGGCGCTCGACTTGATTTTACCCAGCAGCAAGGCCCAAACCGTTAAGCGCAAGGACGTAACCGTAAATATTTCTCCGGACCTGCAATTTTCGGTGGGCAATCAGATCGTAGCCGAAAGCCAGCTTGAAAAGGAAGTGCTGCGCCAGGTTTCTGGCATAGAAGATGCCGTGGTAATTCTGAGAGCCGACAAATCGGTACCTTACGAGAAAGTGGTAAAGGTCATGGACCTTGCCTATCGCAATAAGCTTAAAATGATTGCGGCCACAGATCCGCGCTGATATGAACAACCTCTGGAAAGATAAAGATCGTCGCCGGGGCCTGATCACCACCATTGTGGTGCACGCCCTGCTGGTTTTTCTTTTCATGCTCTTTGGTCTCACCTATCTCGAGCCCAAGCCAGAGGACGGTATTGTAATTAATTTCGGCACTTCAGAAACCGGTATGGGCAACCAGGCCGATGGTGCGCCCCAGGTATCGCAACCCGAACCGCAGACTGAGAGTCAACCCCAGAAAGTGGTTACCCCTACCCCCAGTGAACCAGAAGCGGAGCAACAAACAATGACTCAGGAGCTGGAAGATGCCCCCAGTATTGCCGAAAAGAAACCTAAGGCCGATCCCCCTAAAAAACCCAAAAAAGAAGAAAAAAAGCCTACCCCCGAAGAGCTGGAGCAACAGCGCCTGGAAGCCGAACGCGCCGAAAAAGCCCGTAAACTGGCCGAGAAATTCGGCAAGGTTAGCGATGCCAAAGCCGGCGGCGAAGGTGAGGCCGGCGGAGCCGGCGATCAGGGCAGCCCTGATGGCGACCCCAACAGCCCCAATCGCACTGGTGGCGCCACTGGCGGTGGTGGCGGTGGTGGCGGTGGCAACTACCTCCTGGGTGGGCGCCAGGCCCTTAATAAGCCCAAACCTGAATACCAATGTGATGACCAGGGCCGGGTGGTGGTAAAAATTTATGTAGACCGCAACGGCAAAGTAACCAGGGCTATACCCGGTGAAAAAGTACCCAGCGGCGCCGCAACAACCACTACCAGCAGCTGCCTCTTTGATAAAGCCCGCGCGGCCGCCCTGCGCACCACCTGGGAAGGCGACACCGAAGCTCCCTCGCTCCAGATCGGTTATATTATCTACAACTTCCAAAAGCAATGACCTACCAGCAGTGCCTGGACTGGCTTTACAGCCAGCTGCCCATGTACCAGCGTATCGGACCCGGGGCCAATTACAAGATCGACCTTGACAAAACCCATCAGTTAATGGATTTGCTCGGTCATCCTGAGAACACATTCAAAAGCATCCACGTAGCCGGCACTAATGGCAAGGGTTCGGTATCGCATATGCTGGCGGCCATATTTCAAAAGGCCGGCTACAAAACCGGCCTTTATACTTCCCCTCATCTCAAGGACTTTCGCGAGCGCATCCGCATTGATGGCAGTATGGTTGCTGAAGAGGAAGTGCTGGAGTTTGTAGAGGCAAGACAGCAGGACTTTGAAAAGCTGGAAATGTCTTTTTTCGAAATGACAGTGGGGATGGCCTTTGATGCCTTCAGGAGGCATCAGGTAGATATTGCCATTGTAGAGGTAGGCATGGGCGGCCGGCTCGACAGCACCAATGTTATCAGGCCTGAGCTCAGCATCATCACCAATATCAGCCTCGATCACACCCAGTTTTTAGGCAATTCAATACCCGAAATAGCACGGGAAAAAGCCGGAATAATAAAGAGTGAAGTGCCGGTGGTAATTGGGGAGAGACAGGATGAGACCACGCCGGTTTACGAGGAAATCGCCCATAAACTAAAGGCCCCCCTGCTCTATGCCGAGCAACTGGTGCATTACCGCGATATAGACCTTCGCAGTGATCTGCCCGGAATTTACCAGCGTCAGAATATCAGAACGGTACTTTGTGCCGTGCAGCAGCTGGAAAAGCAGGGCTGGCAATTGCAGGCCACTTTAGCGGCCGCACTGGCCAATGTAAAAGGACTTACCGCCTTGCGCGGCCGTTGGGAAATACTCAATAAAAACCCGCTGACCATCACTGATACAGGCCATAATGAAGCCGGGGTTCGGGCAGTACTTGATCAGTTGCAAAAGCTGAGCTACCGGCAATTGCATATGGTGTGGGGCATGGTTGGTGACAAAGATGCCACTGCCATTTTACGAATGCTGCCCAAAGGGGCCTTCTATTACTTCTGCAAGCCCGATATCCCCCGTGGGCGCGACGCCGAGGATTTAAAGCGTCAGGCTGTGCAGTTTGGCCTATCGGGCAAGTCTTACTCTTCGGTTCAGAAGGCCCTGGCAGCTGCCAGGGCACACACGCTCGCCGACGATGTGATTTTCATCGGCGGAAGCATCTTTGTGGTAGCCGAGGTGCTGCCATAAAAAAAGGCTGCCGACCTCAAATGGCCGGCAACCTTAGAACACAACAACACACATTTTTACCTATCTGTTTTTCGCAATATTGAAACCCAGCATAAAGCCAAATACGCCGCTGCCATACTGAGGAGTGGGGGAGTAATAAATATTTACCGGTAAGTTCAGGTAGCCACTGGTAAAAGTTTTTCCGGCTGCAAACACCAGCCCGGTACTGAATTTTACCGAACCACGGCTATCGATAGCCTGTACTATCTCATAGTTTTCGGGATTGGTGAGTTCCTCGCGCCGGGCCCAGGTACCATCTTCCAAAAAGGCGCCTTCAGCGGTTTTGGTGAGACGAAAAACAGGCCCAAAGCCTATCTCCCATCCACGGAAGCGCATACCATTTAAAACTGTCAGGGAGGGAGTGGTGTAGCCCGATTCGATGCCGTTTATTCCGAAGATAAATTCAAAAAGCGCCTGAAATTCACCGGAGCTGATGTATTGCTTCTCGTACTGGTAGGCAAATACCGAGGCAAAGGCATCGCTGTTATAACCGCCTTCAGATTTAGGCGCCCGCAGACGCTCGGCAATGTCACCTGAGAAAAACTGCATCCCAAAGCGGGGACCGTTGAGCTTAAGGGTGGATTCGGAGCTGGTGATGGGCTTTTCAAAATTGACCAATACGTCTACATCGTGTTCATTGGTTTCAATACCAAGCAGGTCATTGACCGAAATCCGGGTCATGCGCTGGATATACTGCTCGTCGTAGATGTATTCCTTTACACTGGTCTTTTCTATGCGTTCAGAAGCCACATCGATAAGCCTTAAAATGAAAATTATCTTATTGCCAAATTTCTCGGCCGAGCCGGTTAACATTTTATCGGCTTCCAACAACTGGCCGATTTCCACCAACTGCCGTTTACCAAAACTTTCCGCTGGTTTAAAATCATTCTTCTTCAGTACATAGGCGGCGTCATATTTATCTAGCACCTCGTAGCGCTTGGTTTTTTCCAGTTCCAGGCGCACCAGATTTCCCATTGCCAGGTTATCCAACTGTAAGCCCTGTACATCTATAGCCACTACCCCAATACTGGGTTTAGACTGGTAGCCATCCTGGGCAATAAGGGTAGAGTAAAAGGGAAGCAGCATCAGGAGAGTAATTGCAATTCGCTTCATAGTTAATTCATTTGATTAGGAAGTGCTAAGCTAGAGCGGGCCCAGGAGCTGGCCTTACGGTATATCACGGGCAGTCAGGTGCCGCAGGCGGGTTTCGCTACTGGATTCCATCAGCAAACCACCTCAGTTGCAAATCTTGCAGCGCTAAATCCTGGCAAGCGGCACAATTGCAGCTTTTGCAACTATTTGGCTTCGATAAATGCAAAAATCACCATTGCAAAAAGTGCCTTATTTTGACCTACTGATTTTGCTACCTGATTTAACCCCTTTTGAGTACCTTAATTTGCCGCCAGTTTTTTAGTCATGAAATCATCAAGCAGCCACTACTACCACGTATTAGGCGTCACCCCCAAAGCCAGCCTGGGTGAAATAAAGAAGGCATACCGCCAAAAGGCGCGGCTTTACCATCCCGACATCAGTAAAGAGCCGGATGCTGAGGAACGCTTTATAGAGGTCAACGAGGCTTATGAATACCTGCTCGCCCGCAAGTCGGGTAAGCTGTATTCAGAAACTAAAAAGGCCTATCGCAAACCGCAACAGCCGGTAAAAACCCACCAGCAATGGGAAGAAGAAAGGCGGCAGCAGGCCCGGCAGCGCGCCCGGGAGCACGCTCAAATGAAATACCGCGCTTTTAAAAACAGCAGTTATTATAAAAATGAGCTGGCCCTGGATATTATTGGCGATAACCTCGCCTTTTACTTTTTACTGGCTACCTGTGTGGGACCTCCAATAGTGAGCCTTGCCCATGACAGCTTAATTGGCTTTTTATTCACCCTGGTATTTGGATTAGCCGGAATTCAAGTTTGGAGCAATGCACTTAAACCAGAAAGCAATATTCGGCTGAGCCTGCTTTTTTCAGCCATCTGGCGAATAATAACCACCAAGACGTTTATGATTTTCGCGCTCGGTGGGCTTAACCTGTTTCTCTTTGTCAAGGTGGTTATGCATACCCTGGTACCCCTCGAGTATAGCTTTACCTTGCTCTTGCTGAGCATTGCTGCCGGTTTTGCGGTGGTAAAATATCATGATGGTATTCCTCAGAATGCCTATACCCGCTCCCTCTATGCCTATGGCATTGTACCCGGTGTTTTTAATTTCATCTTCCTGATCAACTTCGTGTTCTCAAGTAACCCGGTTATTGAAAAGCACCATTATCAACTGCTTACCACCAGAACTTACACTCGTCACAGTAACAAGCCATCAATTGACAAAGCTCCCTTATTACTCCTCGACGACAACGCCTACGAAGAATACCTGGGCATAAGACTCTTGTGGCAAGGTAGAAGCCTGCGTGAAAACCATACCGTCAGTTATCATTTTGAAGAGGGCCTTTTGGGTTACCGGGTGCTGAAATCCTACGAGATTAGTTTCTAAGCAAATCAAAAAACCGCCGGTACTTTCGCACCGGCGGTTAGTTCAGCTAACACTAATCTTAACATTATTCTATTATCATACGGCGCTGCTGGCTACTGTCGCCATCAGTCACCTGAAGGATGTAAACCCCCTTAGCCAGGTGCGCCAGGTTGACCAGCTCGCGGCCGTTAACACTTTGGCTTAGCACCTTTTTACCATTGAGGTCAAAAATGCTTAATGCTGCCTTACCCACATTGTTATTAATCTCTATCCACACAGTGCCAGTGGAAGGGTTGGGATAAGCGCTGAACATATCGGCCAGGGCCGCATCGGCTGGCTCTTCAATACTGATAAACAGATCGATAGTATTGAGAGCGGTATTGGTAATGATGGGCGGGTTGTAGTCGAAGAAAATCCCGGCCGTGTTTTCAATCTTGGTACCATGAGCGAGGCTGGCCGCCTGATCGATGGTAAAGCTCACATAGCCGTGACTTTCAGGCTCATTGCTATTACTATCGGGCAGCATAATATTATTGAAGTTGAAACGCAACACTCCATTGTCCAGCATCCGTAATTCCATAGGGTGACTGAAGTCCACAATTTCCAGGCTATTCAAATCCAGCACCTGCGTATCAATGGTATCGAGGATGAAGATATTGGTGGCCATAAAGTTTCCGGTATTCTGGAAGTGGATGGTGTACAACATATTCTGATCAGCCCTGATATAGCCTTCACTACTTTCACCGGCGGGATAGACAGTCTTCATATTGGGGTCATAGGAAGTACGAACTTCCAGGCAAGGTCCTATCACATTATTGGAAGCATCCACATCGTTACTGCCCACAGAAGTAGCGAGGCTCACGCAAACGCTGTCACTCACCGTAAGGGTAGTATCTCCTTTCAGCCGTACGTTGATGTCCATATCGCTTAACACCGTGAGGTTGTTGTAGCTGAAGTAAAGCGTGTTACCGTTGATACTATCAGGGGTGGCGTAGTAAGAACCGCTGGTAGGAACGTAGGTCACACTGGAACTAAGGGTAAGCGCAGCCACTCCCGAGGCGGGTGTACATAGTTTGTTGCGCACATTAAAGAGAATGGTACGGGTAACCCCAGGCACAATAAAATTTCCCAGGTAGCGGGCTTCTATATCCACCTGAGAGCTGGGGCACTGCAGGGCAAAATCGAGGTTATTGGCGGGCAAGCTGCCTACGGCGTGGCTACCACCAGAGGGACAGGCAATGCTGAGGGAGGTATTTCCCAGCACCACATCATAATTAAAACCACTTACGGCGGTCAGGCTGTAGTTGCCGTTGGTATCGGTATAGGTTTGCTGTACCACCTGATTGCCAAGCATCAGTTTCACACCCATATAGGGATAGGCCTGGTCGCCACTGCTGAAGCTACAGTCGGCGTCATTATCAATAAAAACCTGCCCGTCCACATTATCACAGGTGGTACCCAGAATCACTTCATTGGCCACCACTAAGGTATCGCTGGCCCCATCGGGTGCAGTTACTACATACATTACCGTATAAAGTCCGGGCATGGTGTACTGGTGCTGAGACCAGCCCCAGAAATTACCACTAGCTCCCCACAGGGTGGTATTGGTAGTGGTATCGTTCCCATCACCAAAGGCAATATAAACATCAAGGGTATCGCCCTGTGAGTAACCAGTAGTGTTACCGTTGACCATAAACATTACGTGTTGTGGCAATTGGCAGGGAGAGTAATTCAGTGAATCGGAGGCGTAAGTAATATTCACCGTGCCGGCGATGGCCGTGGCACTAAAGAATATCAGGGTAATTAAGCTAAGTAGTAATCTTTTCATAATAGGAGGTTTAAAATAGATTCTATAACTGTATTACGTCGTATTTAACGGCTATAGGACATTCACCGCCCCTTTTTTGGCATAAAGTGACTGAATTCCAATCTCCTCCTTGCTAAAAATGCTATTGGATCAGAGGCTTTCCTCCGCCACCCTGATAGCAAAACTGCCCTCGGTTAATGACAGGGGATTGAGGCTGGGCTGCGTTTCAGCGGTTTAAATTCATTACTACTGTCACCACATAAGGTCATAATTATGACTGGGAGCTTTTATACCACATTTAAGGCATTAAGGTATTCGCAGCTGGGTTGTAATGCCCTATTTATAAGGTTTGGCGTGGCCAAGGCGCAGCATCTCCTCATTGAGGGTTTCCTGTGAATCGGCCAGAATTATTTCACCGATATAGCGGCCGTAGGCGCCAACGAGTTTATCGGTGCGGATAATAAATTCATTGTGGTTGGCCGCCAGGCGCATCTCCACGAATTCGCGGGAGGCGGTACCGGCTATAAATTCGGGTGAATCTTTTTTTTGCCGCCAGGTTTCAGGAGCATCGACACCCCGCAGGCGAATACGCTGCTCGGTAGTCATCTTAAAACCCAGGTCGATTTTCATGTCGATGGTATCGCCATCCACCACCCGCTC
>CAZUCA010000039.1:0-31220 GCA_964619125.1 uncultured Owenweeksia sp.
TCAAAACCAAACTCGTTATTGGTACCATAGGTGATATCTGACAGGTAGGCCTGTCTTCTCTCGTCGGAGTTAGGACGGTAGTTATCGATGCAGGCCACTGACAAACCGTGGAACTGGAAGATCGGGGCCATCCATTCGGCATCACGACGGGCCAGGTAATCGTTTACAGTTACCAGGTGCACCCCGCGCCCGGAAAGGGCATTGAGATATACCGGCAAGGTGGCTACCAGAGTTTTACCTTCACCGGTCATCATTTCGGCAATGTTACCGCGGTGGAGTACTATACCACCCATCAGCTGCACGTCGTAGTGCACCATGTCCCAGGTGATTTTATTGCCGGCGGCGGTCCAGCTGTTGTGCCACACCGCCTTATCACCCTCAATATCGACCGCATCCGTCTTGGCAGCCAGGCTGCGGTCAAATTCATTGGCGGTTACGCTAATATTTTCATTGCTGGCAAAACGGCGGGCGGTTTCCTTTACCACGGCAAAGGCTTCCGGCAGAATTTCGTTAAGAGTCTCCTCGGTTTTCTCGAGCGCTTTAGCCTCAAGTTGATCCACTTCGTTATAGAGTGCTTCCTTGGTTTCTACATCTTCCTCCTTTTCAATCTGCTCTTTCAGCTGGGCAACCTTATCCGTTTCTTCCTTGATTTTATCGGCAATACGGCCTTTAAACTCCTGGGTTTTAGCCCGTAATTCCTCATCTGAAATATTCTGAAGAGCGTCGAAAGCGGCCTTGATCTGATCTACCAGGGGCTCCAGATCCTTAAGCACGCGATCTTGCTTGGATCCAAAAAGAGAATTCAAAAACTTATTGAGCATAATTCTTTAGTCTGTATAGGGTTGGCAAATTTAGCCATTATTAACGGCCAAGCGAAGAACGAAAAACGTGCCCAGCCCCGCAAGCCTGACGAATTGACAAGGCAGGTCCACCGCAAGGGAGGGGGAGCCGGCCGATAGTTGCCGCCCAAGCCGCAGTATACAAATCAATGACTTTAAAATAAACCTTCAAAGTTACAGTTGGGGCAACATTTTCTGAAGCCTGTTTTTTCCGGATTAGCCGATCTTTAAATGGAATTTAGCCCCAGACCACCGGCTTTTATATTTTTACCCCCAACCAACAGCATTTAATCAACATGGTAATCTACAACCCCAAGGCCTGGTTTGGCCTGATTTTCAAATTCCACCAGGCCGATACTTTTCGCAAACTTTTCTGGGTGCTCATTGGGCTGGCGGTTTTTAGCGGCGCAGTGGCCTATGTTGAAATCGAGATCCGCGATCTTCAGTACAAGGGCACCCCCCTGGTACATTCACTGCTGGGGTTTATCATTTCACTATTATTGGTTTTCCGCACCAACACTGCCTACGATCGCTGGTGGGAGGGACGTAAACAATGGGGGGCTCTGGTAAATGTAAGCCGCAACTTTGCCTTAAAAATCAACGCTTTTATCCCGATTACTGAAGAAAAGCGCCGCCAGCGGATGCGAGAACAAACGGCGCTCTATGCCTCTGTTTTGCGCCATCACCTGCGCAATATGGACAATGCAGAACTACTGCAAACCCTGCCGGAAAACCTTCAGGGGGAATTGCCGGCCGATGGCCATATTCCCAATCACCTGGCTGCCCAGATGCAGGGCGGTTTGCTGGAAGCATATCAGAAGAAAGAGATCAGCGAGGCCGCTTACCTGGCTATGCTCACCGATCTCAACGCCTTCTCAGATATTTGCGGGGCCTGCGAGCGGATCAAGAAAACCCCCATCCCCTATACCTACAACCTTTTCATCAAGAAATTTATTTTCGCCTATATTATCACCATGCCTTTTGCATTGGTAGGGACACTGGGCTATGGATGTATCGGGGTAACCGTCTTCACCTTTTATGCCTTGGCCAGCCTGGAGATGATTGCCGAGGAAATTGAAGATCCCTTTGGTACTGACAGCAATGATCTGCCTACCGATGACCTGGCGCTGACCATTGAGCGCAACGTAAAAACGCTCATAAAGGCATAAAAAAACCTGCCTTTTGGGGGCAGGTGCTAGAATATCGTGGTCGCTTAAGTGCTAGTACTCATCTTCATTCCAGAGGAAATCCTCCTCCGAAGGATAGTCTGGCCAGATATCCTGAATGGTTTCGTAGATTTCCTCCTCTTCTTCTTCCATTGCCTGGAGGTTTTCTACCACTTCCAGTGGCGCACCGGTACGGATCGAGTAGTCGATCAGTTCGTCTTTCGTGGCTGGCCAGGGAGCATCACTCAGGTAGCTTGCTAGTTCTAAGGTCCAGTACATAAAATTCCTACTTTAATTTTTTGCAAAAATAAATTTTCTCAACACTTTTCCAAGGCTTTCTTCAAACTTGATCAACAGAGCCCTAGCTCCTTGTCTTCCAAGCTGTTTCCACCCCGCCGTGTTGATGGGTCAGGTATCGTGCCAGCATAAAGAGATAATCGCTCAGGCGGTTCAGGTACCTGATAATTTTCTCATCCACTGCTTCATCCCGGGCCAGGGCCACTACCCGGCGCTCAGCCCGTCGGCAAACGGTGCGGGCCACATGGGCGTGAGAAGCGGCCAGGTCTCCCCCGGGCAAAATAAAATTTTTCAAAGCCGGTAGCTGTTCTTCCATCCGGTCCATTTCCTCCTCCAGCTGGGCGATGTCAGTATCTCTAAGTTCAGGCAGCTGCATTTTGTTGTCACCGGCCGAAGCCAGTTCAGATCCTATCGTGAAAAGGGTATTCTGAACAGCAGTGAGAAAGTCATCACACTCTTTTTCTGTGGCGGCATCGCGTACCACACCAATTATCGAGTTCAGTTCATCTACCGTACCATAGGCTTCTATGCGCTGATCGGTTTTACTAACCCTCTTGCCACCGATTAAAGAAGTTTCACCACTATCGCCCTTGCGGGTATATATTTTCATACTTTTTGGCTGTTGCTTATTTAGTATAGCAATTTTTTTTCACTTATCCCTTTCGGAAAAAATTTAAGCCTCAAAAGTAAGCTTCAGCACTGATTTTTCATTGGCATGAACCTTCAGCAGTTGCAATACATTCATTCTTTTTCAGATATTTTAGCCAAATACAAGTACCGCTCTGCATGGATGGAATGATCGAATTAGCCGGGATACTGATTCTAAGTGTATTAGCCCAGTGGCTGGCCTGGAAAATAAAAGTGCCTGCAATTTTACCCCTCATCGTTGTAGGTCTGGCCCTGGGGCCTTTGTCTACCTTTTTCACCCCTTATGGCGATAAACTTCTCGATGGCGACGAAATTTTCAGCGGTGACCTCCTTTTTGCCTTCGTGTCTATTTCGGTGGGTGTTATTCTTTTTGAAGGCGGCCTCACCCTTAAATTAAAGGAAATAAGACACCAGGCGGGGGTGGTGCGAAACCTGCTGATATTCGGACCGATCATTACCCTTATTGGCGGCGGCTTTGCAGCCCACTACCTGCTGGGGCTCGAGTATCGCCTGGCCTTTCTCTTCGGCGCCCTCATAATTGTATCAGGTCCTACGGTGGTAACGCCCATTCTTCGCAATGTGAGGCCTAACGAGCAAATCAACAACGTGTTGAAATGGGAGGGCATCCTTATTGACCCCCTGGGAGCCCTGATAGCGGTATTGGTGTACGAATTTATCCAGGTAGCTCACCTCGAGCATGAAGACACGCTGGAGGTTTTCAAGGAGTTCTTTATTACCATCTCAGCTGGTGTATTTGTGGGGGCGATTGCTGCTATTTTCCTGCGCTGGATCCTGCAGAAGAACCGTATCCCCGGTTATCTTCACAATGTAGTAGCGTTGGGGCTGGTAATTTTTGCCTTCACCTTTGCGGAGCTTATCTCACATGAAGCCGGCCTGATGAGCACAACCTTTATGGGCATTATCCTGGCCAACGTACGGGTAAAGGAATTGAAAAAAATTCTGAGCTTTAAGGAAGACGTCAGCATCATCCTTATCTCGGTGCTCTTCATAATGCTCAGCAGCCGTATCGATGTAGCACAAATCACCAAGTTGGGCTGGGACAGTGTTATACTCTTTGCAGTGGTGGTATTGGTGTTAAGACCGATTATCGTGTGGATTAGCACCCTGGGTTCACGCTTTTCGTGGCGTGAGGTGGCCTTTATGTCGTGGGTGGGGCCCAAGGGAATTGTTGCAGCAGCGGTGGCCTCACTTTTTGCCCTGCAACTTACCCAACAGAGCTCTGCGGTCAACTCTGAACAAGCCGAGCTCATTCTGCCCCTCACCTTTATGATAATTGTAGGCACAGTGGTGTTGCAGGGTTCTACGGCCAAACCCATCGCCCGCCTTTTGAAGGTGGAGCGCGATGACCCCACCGGCTACCTCATAGTGGGAGCCAATGAAAATTCACGATTCATCGGGGGCTTTCTGCGCGAACAGGGAGTGGAGGTGTTGCTGGCCGACACTTCCAAAACTAATATCAGGGAGGCCACCCGGCAGGGTTTCCAGGTATATGAAGGCTCAGTGCTGGGCGACAATGTATTTGATGAACTTGACCTCACCCGCATGGGACACCTGATGGCGATGACCTCGAGTAGTGAGGTAAACAACCTGGCGGTAAACTACTTTGAGCGCGAGTTCGGGGAAAAGAAAACCTATCGCCTCAGCAGCCGCAAAGAACAGGAGATGAAGGATGTGGAATTGCCTGACACGGTGCTGTTTAACGGAGAGGTGGACTACCTCTATCTGGCCCAGGCCATTCGCAAGCAGAAAAACGTAATTATCAAACCCTGCTCAGGTCCCGAGGAACTGGAGGAAATCATAAAACACCACCGGGGCAATATTATACCGCTCTTTAAACTAACCGACGATGATGAGGATCTCCCCCAGGTGATCACCCGCGAAATGCCCACTTTTTCAAAAGGCGATAAACTGGCCTTTATTCCCGGGGGGGCTCATTCCTGATCAGCACTGTCAGGGCTATCGCCTTCATAAAGGGTTTTTACCGCCTGGGCGTTAAGACCACACTCCTCACGCAACCAGCGTGCGTAAATCTCCTGGTAGCCATGCGTTACATAAATATTTTCGGCACCACAATCTCTTACCGCCTGATTAAGGCCCTGCCAGTCGGCGTGGTCAGAGAGCACAAAACCACGGTCGGCCGCCCGGCGCCGGCGCGCACCACGGAGCGCCATCCAGCCACTGCAAAAACCACTGCTGTGGCGCCCCAACTTACGGGCCCAGGGCGTAGCCATGGCGGCGGGAGGACAGACCACCATGGCTCCCGCCAGCTCTTTTTTGCTGGTTTGCGGAGTTACCCTCACGGTTTGGGGTAGGGCCAGGTTCTGCGCGCGCAACAGCTCGTTCACATTTTCCACCGCCCCATGGGTAAAGACCGGCCCCAGGGAGCTATCCAAACCATTAATCAGGCGCTGCGCCTTACCCAATGAGTAGGCCCCCAGCAGGCTCAGCTTTCCTTCCTGCTGGTTTTGCTGCCACCAGTCATTAATCTCATCAAAAATCAGCCGCTGTGGCTTCCAACTGTATACCGGCAGGCCAAAAGTGGACTCGGTAACGAAATGGTGGCAGGGCACCGGCTGAAAGGGGTCTGAAATACCATCCTCGCCAAGTTTGTAGTCGCCGCTTACCACCCATATTTCTCCTTTGTACTCTGCTCTTATCTGGGCTGAGCCGGGAATATGACCGGCAGGGTGAAAGGAAAATGAAACGCCGTTGATTTTGATCATTTCACCATAGGCCACTCCCTGCACCTCAATGTCCTCAGCAAGGCGATAGCGCATAATGGCCACCGAATCGAATTGGGCGAGGTAACTTTTGCTACCGGGGCGGGCATGATCAGCGTGGGCATGGGTGATGAGCGCTTTTTTTACCGGCCGCCAGGGGTCGATATACACATCTGCCTGCTTACAGTAAATACCCTTGTCGTTGAAACTCAATAGCGCCATGACTTAATCTGACGAATTTCTAATGTTAAAGGTTTACACTCTCAGCCCATCTGATTGGGGCTTCATTGCTATTTGAAGTATTTTAGCCTTTTAGTAAATGTGATCCTCACTATGGCCAGGTATTTAACTTCTATATTTTTAAGTCTTTTCTCCCTTGCTCTCTGTGCGCAAACTGATTACTCCACCCGCCGGCTAAGCATTAAAAAAAGCCACGATTTTATGCCCCGTGCAGTGGAGGCCTCCTTTAATGCGGACCTGATTCACCTGGAAGCGCCAAGCCCTGATGGCGATAGCTACAAATCTTTTCTGATGCGTCAGAAGATTGAAAGCGACAAACAGTTTCCCCGCCAAAAAGCCCCGGCAGCAATTGAGAAGAAAAAAAGCAGTGCCCCTCAGCCTAAAGTTGGCTATGGCCTTCCTATTACCGAAGACCGCTTTAATGGCCTTTTTATTCAGAATTATTTTGGCGGCATCCCCAATGACAATACCCTGGCCGTAAGTAATGATGGCGTGGTAATGGCCGCTATTAACTCAGCCGTCTTTGCCTACGATGCCGATAACGACTCCATCCTCTTTCCCCAGCACATCATCAGCCTCGCCCAGGTGGCCCCTGACATCAACGGGCGTTTTTACGACCCCAAGCTCATCTACGACGAGCATGCCGATCGCTTTATCCTGGTTTTCCTCAAAGACAATGTGCCCTCCACCAGCCACATCATCGTATGCTTCAGCAGTAGTAAGGACCCCCTCGACCCCTGGCATTGCTACGAAATTCCCGGTAACCCGCTCGACAACAACCGCTGGACCGATTTCCCCGCCATCAATATCACCGAAGATGAACTCTTTATAACCGGCAACCTCATTATTCCCAACGTAAGCTGGCAGGTGGGCTTTGATGGTTCGGTGATCTGGCAAATTGATAAAGAGGCCGGCTACAACAATCTCGACAGCCTGCCCAACCGCCTTTACCACGACATCCGCTACAACGGTCGCTACACCCGCAACCTACACCCGGTGCGGGGCACCCAGGCTTTTACCCGGGAGCAGTACTTTTTGAGCAACCGCAACTTCGACATCCAGAACGACAGCATTTTTGTGCTCAACATCAACGGCAGTATGGATGACCCCAACACCCGCCTGGAGGTAACGGTGGGGCAAAGCGACCTGCCCTATGGGGTGCCGCCCAATGGCTTGCAGGCCGACACCGACACCAGCGACCCTACCAAAGGCCTGCAAACCAATGATGCCCGGGTGCTCGGTGCCATTACCAACGGCGATTGGATTCAGTACGTGAGCACCACCAAAGACTTCAGCAGCGGACGCGCAGCCGTGTACCATGGCAACATCGAAAACCCGCTTAGCAGTGAGATGAGCATAACAGGCAATATTTTGCGCCAGCCCGGCCTTGACCTGGGCTATCCCAACCTGGCCTTTACCGGGAATGAGGACTGCGATCGCGAAGTAATAATCGGGGTCAATTATACCTCCCTCACCGACTTCCCCGGGGTAGGCACTTTTTACTGCGGTAACGATGGCAGCTATTCCGACTTTTTACGACTGAAAGAAGGTGAAGATTACGTAAACCGCCACAGCGACAGTTATGAGCGTTGGGGCGATTACTTTGGCATTCAGCCACGATTCAACCATCCCGGTGAGGTGTGGACCGCCGGCTTTTGGGGCCTGGAGGGTCATCGCAATGGCACCTGGATTAACCAGCTGAGCTCACCTGACAGTAGCAGCCTGATAGTGCAGGCTGCTGAAATTGGCGAAAGTGTCTTCTGCAACGGCGAGCTGCGCTTCCTGCCCAGCGGGGGCACGCCCCCATTTAAGTTTGTGCTCGACGGCGTGGCTAGTGAAGGCGAAATTGGTATTGTTAGTAACCTCTGCGATGGTGACACCGTAAGTTACCTCGTTACCGATGCCCGGGGCTGTACTAAGAGCGGTAGCTGGGTGCTGGAGCAAAAAGTAAGTACTACCGCCAGCGGCGTTTACCCCAATCCGGCGGAGCACCATTTTGTAAGCCAGTTTACCCTCAAGAGTGATCAATTGATAGACGCCTACCTCTTTGACCTCCAGGGCCGGCTCATGCACCAGATTTTGAGGCGTAAGGCCAAGGCCGGGCTCAATGAACTGCACTTTGACCTCGCGCCCCTGCGCAATGGAGTGTATGTTCTGAAAGTGATGCACGGTGAAGAGGAAATTCTGACCAAGGAAGTGGTGAAATCAAACCTCTAAGCGGAGCCTGCGCTCTATGAAACTGCGAAGAATAGCATATCTCTGTGTGATTTTAGTGGCCTCGGTCATTATCCTTTCTTACAGTATGGATGTGCTGGTACCCTTTATCCTCGCTATCCTGCTGTGGTTTATCATCAAACAGGTGCGCCGGGGACTGCGGCAAATTGGCTGGTTTAAAAATCACAGCCCTTTCTGGTTGCAAACGGCCATATCCACCCTTTTGATTTTGGGAGTGGGCTTTTTACTGATCTCCATGCTGCAGAGCAACATTCGCAGCCTTTCCTTATCCCTTCCCACTTACGAAGACAATGTTATTCACATGATCGAGGAGATCAATGCACGCTGGGAAATTGACATTTTAAATTCGGCCGAAAACTATGCACATGATTTTGACTACGCCGATATTCTCAGGGCCCTGCTCAATGCCTTTACTTCCATCCTGGGCGATCTTTTTATGATTCTCATTTACCTGTTGTTTCTCCTGCTGGAGGAGAGCATCTTTCGCGAAAAACTCAAAGCCATCTATCCCACCGAAATCCAGTACCGGGCCTCGCAGCGTATGCTCAATAAAATCGACCGTTCTATCAGCAGTTATATCACTCTCAAAACTTTTGTGAGCTTCCTGACCGGCCTTTTGAGTTATATCGCCCTGGTTATAATCGGGGTAAAAGCAGCTGCCTTTTGGGCTTTCCTGATCTTTTTACTCAATTATATCCCGACCATCGGCTCGCTGGTAGCCACCGCTTTTCCGGTGATATTTGCCATTTTACAGTTCGGAGATTGGGTGCCAGCGCTCTATGTAATGATCATTGTTGGAGCCATTCAGGTGGTGATCGGCAATATTGTAGAACCCAAAGTGATGGGTAACTCCCTTAACATCAGCTCGCTCACTGTTATTCTCGCGCTTTCATTCTGGGGAGCACTTTGGGGTATCACCGGCATGATCCTTAGTGTGCCTATTACTGTTATCATGATCCTGGTTTTCTCAGAATTCCCCAGCACGAGGCCGGTGGCAATTCTGATGTCAGAAAAAGGAAATGTGAGCTAACACTATTTATGGAGAGAAAGGAAATTATCAATGAAACGGTTGCTTTTGTAATGACCCAACTGGCACAAGCCGAAGGTGGTCACGACTGGTTTCATGTGGAGCGGGTATGGCAAATGGCCAGTGAAATTGCCCGCGAGGAGAAGGTAGATATGCTGGTAGTGGAGTTGGCAGCCTTACTGCACGACATTGCCGACAGTAAATTTCACCAGGGCAATGAAGAAGTAGGGCCGCAAACGGCACGCAAATTCCTGGAGTCACTTGATGTAGCGGAAGAAACCATAGCCCATGTAGTAAAGATTGTTGAGAACGTCAGCTTTAAAGGCGGCAATCACCCCCAGGATTTTAATTCACCTGAACTGGAAGTGGTGCAGGATGCCGACCGCCTCGATGCCCTTGGAGCCATTGGCATTGCCCGTACTTTCAACTACGGCGGACACAAGGGGCGCGCCCTTTACGATCCTGAGATCAAGCCCCGGTTGGATATGACCAAGGAAGAGTACAAAAAAAGTGACGCCCCTACCATCAATCACTTTTATGAAAAGTTGCTGCTGCTTAAGGATCGGATGAATACCGAAACCGGCAAGAGACTGGCGCTGCAGCGGCATCGTTTTATGGAGGCCTTTCTGCGTCAGTTTTACGCCGAGTGGGAGGGGAAAAGGTGAGGAGTTAAATCCAAAACTATCAAAGATCAAACTCGCAGTTTGAATTACTGAGTAAGTGCCATCCCGGTATTTTACGGTTTCTTTTATTGCCCTTACTTTTGGGCAAAATTTAACGCCATGAGCAAAGCGCCAAAACCGGTAGGACTGTACCCTTTAGCCCGCAAAGCGGGAGAACTCTTATTCTTAAGCGGGGTAGGTCCGCGCATTGCCGGCAGTGATGCCAATGATTCGGGCATACCCGGGCTGGAGCTCGATCACAATGGCAACTTCAAAAGCTTTGATTTCGAAGCCCAGGTGCACTCGGTGTTTGCCAACGTAAAGGCGATCCTTGAGGAGCACGGCAGCAGCTGGGACAAGCTGGTAGACATCCAGGTATTCCTGGTGGATATGAAGCGCGACTTCCACACCTTCAACCGCATTTACGCCGATTACTTTAAAGAGGTGGATCCCAAACCCTGCCGCACCACCATTGCCATTACTGCTTTGCCTACGCCCATTGCCATTGAGCTGAAGTGTGTGGCGAGTTTGTAGTTTTAAGCTGTAGTTTTAAAGGGGTAAAGTTTTAAGGTTGTAAACCTGCCCGGCTGATGCCAGTCAGACGGGGTTGCCTGCCCCGTGCGCCAGCACACAGAGGAGGGTTTTATAGATTTAAGGTTGCCGGCTGAAACCAGTCAGACAGGGTTTTAAAGTGCTAATGTTTTAAGGTCAGCCCGAGCGCAATCGAGGAGCAGGCTCTCGACCTGGCATCTCTATTTGTACTCGACCTCATAACTGCCGAAACCCTTCCCCACAGAGGTAGTGAGCCCGCCATAGAACTGCGGTAAGGGTTTACGGTTTAGAAGTAAGCCTTTCTAAAAACCCTCAGTATGAAACCCATCATATTAAGTTTATTTTTCCTGTTAGGATTCGCGGCAACCGCCCAAAAGATGACCACACTAAAAAGTGAATTTACAGCCAGAGAAACCCAGGCCCGACTGGAAAAAATTATTAAAGAAAAAGGGTTATACCTTTTCGAAACGATCGATCATCAACGGGCTGCCTCCAAAGCGGAGCTCTCTTTGTCGCCCACTACCGTGGTGATGTTTGGTAATCCGAAAATGGGCACGCCCCTGATGCAATCCGATCCGCGCGTGGGGCTGGAACTCCCCATGAAAATGCTCATTTTCGAAACCGCAGAAGGAGTATTTATTGGTTATCATGACCCGTTACTTCTTTCCGAAAGCTACCAGCTTTCAGAGCAGGAGGAACAGCTGAAAAAAATGAGTAAGGCTGTGGCTGACCTGGCCCACACTGCCACAAGCGAATAGCAATTGACATTTTCTGATTGCACCTTAAGCAGTTGCCGTTGGATCTGACCGGATCTTGTGAGCGGCAGTTGATGTTTGAGGTAGCAAAAAAAAAGCCGCTCTCCTTTACAGACAGCGACTCTTTAAAAATACAATTCACTTTTTAGCTTAGTACTCCAGCTTATAGGCGCTAACCTTATTGCTGAAAAAGCGGGGCACCAGTACCAGGTTTTGCTCAGGTATAAAGCCGATATCGGCAGTTTGAATTTCATCAGCTGAACTGTCGAGCAGCTTAGTGGCTTTACCTTCGTCGATCAGCCAGATCTCACCCTGCCAGCGGCTGGCCAGAAAGGTGTCGTCATCGATAACCACCAGTCCGTCACCACCGGTTACCAGGTCGTTCATCGACTGCACCTTCTCATCGCTGCCCATTGAGAGCATGCCCCTTTTGCTGAGCATGTAAAGGGTACCGTTGTGGAAAGCGAGACCATTGAGGCCCTCCAGTCCTTCAAATACTGTCTTCACTTTGCCGTCCTGCATCTTATGCAGTTTGCCGGTGTTCATGTCTGAGAAATACACGGCGTTGTTGCCGATAGCCACGTCATTGAGAAACTCGGCATCATCCACATCCCAGCGGGTAGTGATCTCACCCTTGGGCATTTTTATTTCCAGGAGCTCGTCCACATTGGTCACATAGAGCATATCCTCCTTAATGGCCATCCCCTTGGGGGCATCGAGGCCGGTCACCCACTTCATGTCGGCCACGCTGCCATCGGTGTTGAGAATGGAAATAAAACCCACATCATCCTTATCAGTAGGCTGACCGGCAATATTGCTCACATATAACTTACCATCGGCCGGGTTGTACAGCACCGATTCATTGGTGGTAAGAATGGTGTCAGTCTCCCAGGCCAAGGTGAGCTTGGGCTCCACTTTTTCCGCTTTCTTGTCTTGCTCCTGCAGACTATCCTGCCCGGTTGTTTCATCGCCGGCTTCGGGATTGGACTGGCCACAGCCTACCATCAGGAAACCAGCAGTAAAGAGGGGTAAAATTCGTTTTTTCATCATCCGTATAAGTATGGGTTAAGTTTTAATACACTACTTCTAATCTTCCTCACTGAGGTTTTTGAGGCGGTAACTCCAGCTATTGCTCTTGAGCGCCTTCACCACAAAGGGGTCGAGGTAAGCGCGCAATTTGCTCCCCTTCGGAAAAGCAAAACTATAGTAATCGGTTTTGAGGTTCTGACTGCTCAGTGCCAGTTCATCCAGTTTTAGCTGTTTAAGATGGTGCCTGAGAATGGGGCGGTCATAAACCACCACTTCCAGCTCATCATTGTCAACGGCCTTTAAGGCTTCTTCAATATTGTCATAGTTATCAGCCTCTACTCCAAAAAGACCGAGGTAATTGGCGCTGTTGCTACTGCGCACCACCCCTACTTTGTAGCGCTTCAGATCTTCCACTCCTTCGAGCTGGGCATCGAGGCTGGTTACGGTAAGCGCCGAGGCGATAGAGGCCGTTAATCCCGAAATCATCAGGATGGCGGCAAACATCCACACAAAGCCCACAATGCGACCGCCCCGCGTCACCGGCGCCTTGTCGCCATAACCAACAGTGGTCATGGTCACCGCGCTCCACCAAAAGCCATCACCCAGGCCTTTAATACCCTTGCCAAACTGCTCTTTATTACGACGGTGCTCAAAAAACCAAATCAAAGCGCCAAAGATGAATATCACCGCCAGCAAAATACCCACCGCTGAAAAAAAACGCCAGCTGAAAACATTGTTGAACACCCCGTACCACATACTTTTCTGCTTGCGCACAAAGGCGGTCCCCGAGATGAAAAAGGGCTGCGAAAAGTCCATCACCTGCATCCTTTCCTCACTTACGGTTATGGGGTTGATAGACATATCCACCTCGCCGCTCTCCACCGCAGCCAACAAGGCAGCCAGCGTGGGATATTGCCTGAACTCATAGCGCAGGTCAGCCTCATCCTCTACCAATTGCCAAAAATCAACACTAAGTCCGCGCGGGCCCCGCTCTCCCATTTCGATAAAGGGTTCCGATGGCTCGATGCCGATAACGATGGTGGAATCCTGGCCATAAGCAGCCAGGCTACTCATCAGGATGAGCAGTACAGGAAAAAGATTTCTCATTGATCTCCTTTCTTCAGATATTTCAGTTGTACAATGCCGGTGTTGAAAGTAGTGGCTGACTCCAGCTCAAATTGGTGATCGCCCTGCGCCCCTTCAAAAAGCCGGATGCCTTCGTTCAATACAATGGGGAAGGTGCTGATAATCATTTCATCAATCAGTCCCTCCTTGAGAAAATAACCATTGATACGGCCACCGCCCACCAGCCAGATATCTTTTCCCTTTATCTTTTTAAGTCTCTTTACATGGCCGTTCACATCCTTTTTCACAAAGTGAACATGCTCATCCTTATCGCTCGCCGCACGGCGACTGTACACGAAGTTCTCTTTAGTGGAATAGGGAAAGGCAATATCCATTTTTTGGATATCGCGGTAAGTGTTACTACCCATCAACACCGTATCAATACTATCGTAAAAGGCCCGGTAGCCATAATCGAGCTGATCGGGGTTACGATGATTCTCGAGCCAATCCACCCAGCCGTTGGGGCGGGCAATAAAGCCGTCGAGGGAGGTGGCGATATACAGTACTACTTTGCGCATGGCCGCTTTGAAGGCTTAAAACTATAATTTTTCACAGCGCTTTCGAAATGGCCGCTACCCAAAAGACGCGCCGGGCCTTAAATCAGCCCTGGTATTTTTACTTTTAATTGCTTTGTAGGCAAGCAAGCATTTGCCTGCCAGAATTCTTAACTTCGCAGCCATTTTTTAAACAAGTTTTGCATGGCGCGCAAGTATCCTGAATTCAAGCACTTAAATCTCACTGAGGTCCATAAGCAGATTCTTGAGTACTGGAAAGAAAATAAGACTTTCGAGAAGAGTATCAGCACCCGCGAGGGCAAGCCCTCCTTCACCTTTTACGAAGGACCACCCTCTGCCAATGGTCTGCCCGGCATTCACCACGTGATGGGCCGTACCATAAAGGATATTTTTTGCCGCTTCAAAACCCTGGAAGGTTTTCAGGTAAAGCGCAAGGCTGGCTGGGATACACATGGGTTGCCCGTTGAGCTGGGCGTAGAAAAGGAACTCGGTATCACCAAGGAGGATATCGGCACTAAAATATCGGTGGCCGAATACAACGAGGCCTGTAAAAAGGCAGTGATGCGCTACACCGACACCTGGAATGACCTTACCGAGAAAATGGGCTACTGGGTGGATATGGATGATCCCTATGTGACCTACAAATCGAAATACATGGAATCGGTGTGGTGGTTGCTAAAGCAGCTTTGGGATCAGGACCTGATCTACAAGGGTTACACCATTCAGCCTTACTCGCCCGCTGCCGGTACCGGTCTCAGCTCGCATGAGCTTAATATGCCCGGCTGCTACCAGGATGTGAAAGACACCTCCATGATTGCGCAATTTCCTATGCGGCGCGATGAGCGTTTTGAGAAGACTTTCGGTGACGCCGTTAAGGTGACCGATAAGGTTTACTTCCTCGCCTGGACCACCACCCCCTGGACCCTGCCTTCCAATACGGCCCTTACGGTAGGCAAGAGCATTGTATACCAGTTGGTGGAAACTTTTAACATGTACACCGGCGAGCCACAAAAAGTAATGCTGGCCAAAAACCTGGTGGGTAAATATTTTAAGGAAGAGCAGAAAGACCAGCCGCTGGAAGACTATGACGGCAGCGGTAAAAATATTCCCTGGCAGGTGGTGTGGGAAGGCCTGGGTGCCGACCTGCTGGAGCTTCGCTACGAGCAATTGCTTCCATACGCACAACCCTACGAAAACCCTGAAAATGCCTTCCGCGTGATTGCCGGTGACTTTGTAACTACCGAAGACGGTACCGGCATTGTACACACCGCGCCCACCTTTGGTGCCGACGATGCCAAGGTGGCGCGTGAAGCCAGTCCCGCTGTGCCGCCCATGTTGGTGCTCGACGAAAACGACAACCCGGTGCCACTGGTAGACCTGCAGGGACGTTTCCGCAAGGAGATGGGCGAACTGGGTGGCAAATACGTGAAAAACGAATACTACGCCGAGGGCGAGGCTCCCGAGAAATCGGTGGACGTGGAAATTGCCATCAAGCTCAAGGAGGAAAACAAGGCCTTCAAAGTGGAAAAGTACGTGCACAGCTACCCCCATTGCTGGCGAACTGACAAACCGGTACTATACTATCCGCTGGATTCCTGGTTCATTAAGGTAACCGAAAAGAAGGAACGCCTGGTGGCCCTGAATAAAACCATCAACTGGAAGCCTAAATCAACCGGTGAAGGCCGTTTTGGCAACTGGCTCGAAAATGCCAATGACTGGAACCTGAGCCGCTCGCGCTACTGGGGAATTCCCCTGCCCATCTGGAGTACTGAAGATGGTAGCGAACGCCGTATTTTCGGCAGTGTGGAGGAACTTAAGCAAGCTTGTGACGAAGCGGTGAAAGCCGGCCTCATGGACAAGCACCCCCTGGAAAACTTCCAGCCCGGCGACTTCTCTGAAGAAAATTACGACACGGTGGATCTGCACCGTCATATTGTAGATGACATTGTATTGCTTTCTAAAGAAGGTAAGCCCATGCGCCGCGAGGCGGACCTGATCGACGTGTGGTTCGACTCCGGCAGCATGCCCTATGCCCAGTGGCATTACCCCTTTGAGAATGAAGACATCTTCAAAGGACAATATCCAGCCGATTTTATCGCCGAAGGAGTAGACCAGACCCGGGGTTGGTTCTATACCCTGCACACTATTGCCGGGATGGTATTCGACTCGGTGGCCTACAAAAATGTAGTGTCCAACGGTTTGGTACTCGACAAGAATGGTCAAAAGATGTCGAAACGCCTGGGCAACGCTATTGACCCCTTTGAGACAATAGAAAAATACGGCATTGACGCGGTGCGCTGGTATATGATTGCCAACGCCCAACCCTGGGACAATCTGAAGTTTGACCTGGAGGGGGTTGCCGAGGTGCAGCGCAAGTTCTTTGGCACTCTTTACAACACCTACAGCTTCTTTGCCCTTTATGCCAATATCGATGACTTTGCCTGGGATTCGGCCAAGCTTAGCAAAATGGAGGATCGTCCCGAGCTCGACCGCTGGATTATCTCCCGGCTGCAGGAAGTAAAGGAAACCGTGTGCAAAAGTCTCGATGACTACGAGCCTACCCGTGCCGCCCGCGCCATGCAATACTTTGTAGACGAGGAGCTCAGCAACTGGTATGTGCGTTTATGCCGCCGCCGTTTCTGGAAAGGAGAAATGAATGAGGACAAGAAAATGGCCTATGAAACGTTGTACGAATGCCTTTTCACCCTCAGTCAGCTAATGAGTCCTATCGCACCCTTCTTTGGCGACTGGCTGTACCAGAACCTGTCCGCTCATCTGCCCGAAGGCAATAAGGAGGAATCGGTACATCTCACTTATCTGAGTGAAGCCCGTCAGCAGCTAATCGACGAGCACCTGAACCAGCGCATGGAATTGGCCCAGCAGTTGAGCTCAATGGTACTGTCTCTGCGCAAAAAGGAAAGCATAAAGGTGCGCCAGCCCTTGCAGAAAATGATGGTGCCAGCCCTGAAAGACGAGCTGGTGGAGCTGATAGAAAGTGTGCGCGACATTGTGCTGGCAGAGGTAAATGTTAAGGAACTTGAAATACTCCGAGACATCAGTGGAGTACTCGTAAAAAAGATAAAACCTGACTTTAAAAAACTAGGACCCCGCTATGGCAAGATGATGAAACAAATTGCCGCGGAAATCCAGCAGCTTGAGCAGGCAGAAATTGACCTACTGGAGCGTGAAGGAAGTCTAGAACTGGAGGTGAACGGACAAACGGTGGAACTTTTCCAGGACGATGTTGACATCACCACTGAGGATATTCCAGGCTGGTTGGTAGCTACCGAAGGTAATATTACGGTAGCACTGGATGTGACTCTTAGCGAGGAACTTCGCTATGAAGGAATGGCCCGCGAACTGGTAAACCGGGTGCAAAACCTGCGTAAAGACAGCGGTTTTGAAGTAACCGATCGCATTTATTTAAAGGTGCAAAATGAACCGGAGCTCAAACCTGCGGTTGAAGCCAATCGTGATTATATAAAAAGTGAAACGCTGGCCAACGAACTCGAGTGGGTAGATGCCCTCGAAAATGGTCAGCCTGTTGAATTTGACGGCCTGGAAACCGCAATTTCCGTAAGGAAAATCTGAATATATTTAATTTCTATATTTGGCTGCAGTTCCAAGCTAACAAAGCTGTTAACCCATTGTAAAAACCTATGAATCATGGCAGAACAAAAAGAAAAAGTTCGCTATTCTGATGAGGAACTAAAGGAGTTCAAAGTTATTATTGAACAGAAGATCGATAAAGCTGTGCGCGACCTGGAGTTGTTGAAGGAGACTTATGCTAACGATAAAAGCAACGGTACTGACGATACCTCCCCCACTTTTAAGGCCTTTGAAGAAGGAAGTGATACCATGAGCAAGGAAGCGAACAGTCAACTGGCTTCCCGTCAGGAGAAGTTTATTCGCGACCTTAAAAACGCTCTGGTACGCATCGAAAACAAAACCTACGGCATTTGCCGGGTCACAGGTAAGCTTATTGACAAGCAACGATTGAAACTGGTGCCACATGCCACCCTTAGTATCGAAGCCAAAAACCGTCAATAAGAAGACTTGAAAAGAGCCACTATTATTATCCTCCTGGTACTGTTGGCCGACCAGGCCTTAAAAATCTGGATCAAAACCAACATGTACCTGGGGCAGGAATTTCGTATTGCCGATTGGTTCATTATCCACTTTACCGAAAACCCGGGTATGGCCTTCGGGGCTGAGATCGGTGGCGCCTATGGCAAACCGCTGCTTACCATCTTCCGCATCATTGTAGTGGTAGGTATTTTTTACTGGCTCCAGAAGCTGGTGAAACAAAATGTGAAGCCGGTGGCCATTACCGCCGTGGCCCTGATTTTTGCCGGGGCGGTAGGCAATATTATTGATTCCCTCTTCTACGGCTTGTTGTTTGGCGACAGCCACGGACAAGTCGCCAGCTTCCTGCCCGAGGCCGGTGGTTATACCAGCTTCCTGCACGGCAAAGTGGTAGACATGTTTTACTTTCCCCTGTTCCGGGGCTTTTTACCGGAGTGGCTACCTTTTTGGGGCGGCGACTATTTTATCTTTTTCCGGCCCGTCTTTAACCTGGCCGATGCCGCCATCTCCGTGGGGGTAGGCCTGCTTCTGCTCTTCCAGAAAGAAGTCTTTAAAAACTAGCTTTCCCTAACGGCCATAGCAGCCTGACATCGTCAGCCCGCCATTGTCTTCCCTGATTACCGGGGTCTGTCTCAGCCTGACTTCCCTTGACATACTTAAGATTCTTGGGTATCTTAGCGGCTATGAAAACTCAGCTGCTGCTCAAGGGGACGCTTAGCACCCTGGTTTTAAAACTACTGGCCCAAAACGGCCAGATGTACGGCTATGAAATCATTCAGCGCATCACCGCCGCTAGTGATGAGCGCCTCAAGATTACCGAAGGTGCGCTTTACCCCACCCTGCATAAGCTGGAAGCGGAAGGTTTATTGGAAACCGAAAAACGACCGGTTTCGGGAAGAGTGCGCAAGTACTATGCGCTGAGCCCGAAAGGAAAGAAGGCCTGTGAGGATAAACTAAGCCAGTTGCGCGACTTCATCGATTCTGTTCAAAACCTGATTAGCTCACCCGCAAAACAATAGCAATGGAACCTGCCAAACTGAGAGCAATTCGCCGTTATCTCGCCTTTAATGACATCAAGTATCGCGATGTGCAAGCCGAATTAGTAGATCACTTTGCCAGCGCGGTTGAAAAAATTGAAAAGGACAAACCAGCTATCAGCTTTAAAGAAGCCTTGCTGGAAGCGCACCGCAAATTTGGCGGCCGCAGGCAACTTCGTCACTATATGGATCAGGCGGAGAAAAAGGTAGAGCGCAAGACCTGGCGCCTGCTTGGGCGTGCCATCATCAGCCAGTTTGATTGGCCACAATTTTTGCTCACACTTGGCATCACAGCTTTTTGGTTCGTCCTTACCCCCCGGCTGCCCTTTGAATTTGGTTGGCTTACCCTGGGATTTCTTCTCGCCTTTATTGCTGTTGTAATTCGCAACTACTTTCACTTAAAGCGCGTACCGCTTTACCTGCCACGACAGGCAAACCGCAGTCTGGGTTCCCTGTTCATGATTGGTGGCTGGTACCCCACCATTGGCCATATATTTAACCAGATTGCGCCGACCTGGCCCTGGCTTGCCTGTTTTTACACGCTGATGAGCCTCGCTTTGCTGGCTTTTATCAAAATTCCGCAACTTGCTATCGCAGAGACAGAACACTTATACCCTAATATCGGTTGATTGGAACTATTCACCTAAAGCGCTGCTGCGCTTAGCATTTTCATCTTAGATTTGATCCCTTATAAATAATAGCCTGTGAAAGATCTGATTAGCAATTTCAGTCAGCATATTGCCGACGCCATTACCACCATTCAAAATACTGATTTTCACCGGCCTTCTATCGAAATTCAAAATGTATTGATTACCGGCCTGGGGGGCTCAGGAATCGGTGGCAGTATTGTGGCCGAGATTACTGCCCAGGATGCCTCCGTACCGGTGGTGGTAAACAAGGATTACGCTATCCCCGCCTTTGTAGGTCCCAACACCCTGGTGATTGCCTGCTCCTACAGTGGTAATACCGAAGAAACGCTGATGGCTACCCACAAGGCTCTGGAGAAGGGAGCTGAGGTAGCCTGTATTACTTCCGGTGGAGAACTGCTGGAACTGGCGCAACAACGCAATCTGAACGTAATCAGCATGCAGGGTGGCAATCCGCCCCGCAGCATGTTTGGCTATTCCTTTTCCTTCCTCTGCTATTACCTCAAATTTTATGGCATAGCCGAGGTGCCGGTACTGGAGCAGTTGGAGTCAGCCATTAAGCTTCTCAATAACGAGGAAGCCGATATACTGGTGGAGGCCGAGCGCCTCGCCAATCACCTGAAAGGAAAAACGCCCATCGTTTACGCGGTAAGCGGAGGCCTGGGCGTGGCCGCCCGCTGGCGCCAGCAGCTCAATGAAAATGCTAAAATGCTCGCCTGGGAGGCCCAAATCCCCGAAATGAACCACAACGAGCTGGTTGGCTGGGAAGGCGGTGACGAGGCATACGCACCCATTTTCCTGCGCAATAAGAGCGACTTTGACCGCAACCAGAAACGCATTGAAATTATCCAGAAGATTATTAAGGAAAAAGCCGGCCAGATCCAGGAAGTGTGGAGCAAAGGCGACAACGCCATCGAACGCAGCCTCTACCTGGTACACTTTGGCGATTGGGTTTCCTTTTATCTCTCTGAAGCCAACCAGGTGGATATTATGGACATCAAATCCATTGATCTTTTAAAGTCTGAGTTATCGAAAATACCCCTCTGAAAAGGACGGTCCACTTTCAGGACCTGGGCCTGATAGACTATAAAGAAGCCTGGGACTACCAGGAGAAACTCTTTCATACTACGGTAAACAACAAGTGGGAAAACCGCAAGCGGACGGAGCCGGTCCCCACCAGCGACCACTTGCTCTTTTGTGAGCATCCCCACGTTTATACCCTGGGGAAAAGTGGCAAAATTGAGCACCTGCTCGCCGATGAAGACAAACTGAAAGCGGCGGGCGCCACATTTTACAAGATCAACCGTGGCGGCGATATCACCTATCACGGTCCCGGTCAGCTGGTGGGTTACCCCATTCTCGACCTCGATCATTTTTTCCCTGATGTACACAAATACCTGCGCTTTCTGGAGGAGGTTTTCATCAAAGTGATGGCCGATTATGGCCTCCAAGGCGAACGCTCCGACTCAGAAACAGGGGTATGGCTGGAGGTGGGCAGCGAACGGGCCCGTAAAATCTGCGCAATGGGAGTAAGGGCCAGCCGCTGGGTTACTATGCACGGCTGGGCTTTCAATGTTAATACCGACCTCAGCTATTTTACCAACATCGTTCCCTGCGGGATAGCTGATAAGGATGTCACCTCCCTCGAGCGCGAGCTGGGCCATGAGGTGCCAATGGCAGAAGTAAAACAAAAAGCCCGGCACTACTTCGAAGAGATTTTCGGAGTAGCGCTAAAGCCGTAGCAAACCCACAAACTTCCCGCTCTCAACTATGGCCTGCTGACTATTGACTGCAAATGGTCGTTTGTAAACTATGAACTTCAGACTAGCGTTTGTGGACCAATCACCGGTAAAACAATTCCTGATCAATATAATCCCACACCTTGGGAGGCAGCATAAAGCTGACATTCTTTCCCTCTTTTATGGCATCGCGAATGGAGGTTGAAGCCATTTGCATTATAGGCGCCTCGGTAAGGTGCACATTAGGATGGTCCTTTAGTTCACCACCATCGGCCTCAATGCGGGGGTAAACATAGATCTCGTGGTTATTGAGAATCCACTCATAATTGCGCCACTTGGGGAATGTCTGCAAATTATCGGCTCCCATGATCAGGGCAAAGTCGTGATCGGGGTACTTCTCTACGGCATGGGCCAGGGTAGTGGCGGTATACGAAGGCTGGGGCAGGTCAAACTCCATATTGCTCACCTTTAACTGGTAGGAATCTTCCAGGGCTAATTGCACCATGTGCAGGCGCTGGTAGTCGTCAAGAAGACTGCTCTTCTTTTTGTGGGGATTGTGGGGGGTTACCACAAACCACACCTCCTCCAGGTCGGTATACTCCAGCATATATTGGGCAATCACACAATGCCCGATATGGATCGGGTTAAAGGTGCCAAAGTACAGTCCGGTTTTCTTTTTCATTTTGCCAGGAAATCTTGCACCAGCAGTTCGGCTGCTTTCTTGCTTTTCGCCAGGTCATTATTGTCGAGAATAATGTCGAAGCGGTCAGAGCGTCCTATTTCGCGGCGTGCCTTGGCCAGGCGCTGACGAATCTTGTCTTCACTGTCGGTTTTGCGCTGGCGCAGGCGTTGCTCCAACACCTCCATGCTTGGGGGCATTACAAATACTGCCAGGGCCTTGTCGCCATAAAGGCTTTTGAGATTGAGACCACCAATTACGTCCATATCAAAGATGGCTACTTTTTCCTCACCCCAGATCCGCTCTATTTCTGAGCGTAAGGTACCATACATGGTGCCACTGTACACCTCTTCCCATTCCAGAAACTCACCATTGAGCACCTTCTGCTTAAACTTCTCCGGAGAGAGGAAGTAGTAATCGAGGCCTTCCACCTCATTGCCACGGGGTTCACGGCTGGTAGCCGAAATGCTAAAGGCCAGCTTTGGGTTTTGTGAAAGCAGGTGGCGGACCAGCGTAGTTTTACCGGCCCCGCTGGGGGCTGAGAAGATAATCACCTTACCGGGAGTAGGAGCCTTGGAAGAATCTGACACGATTCAGAAATTTAGAATGAGCCGCAAAAATAAGATATGCGGCTCTCACGACCGAATTCTAGACCGCCTTATAGGATATTGAGTACCTGTTCCTTAATTTTTTCCAGCTCATCTTTCATCTCCACCACCAGTTTCTGAATCTCGGCGTGGTTGGCCTTAGAGCCCAGGGTGTTGATCTCACGGCCCATTTCCTGGCTGATAAATCCCAGTTTCTTGCCGATAGGCCCACCCTGGTTCATCAGCTTCTCAAAGTAATCAAGATGACTGCGCAGGCGCACCTTTTCTTCAGTAACATCGAGTTTTTCGAGGTAGTAGATCAGCTCCTGCTCAAAGCGGTTTTCGTCCACACCTTTTTCTTTCAGTTCATTGAGGCCGCGCTGTAAACGCTCTCGTACCCGGTCAACCCTCTCCTTTTCATAGGGCGCAATTCCCTCAAGGCCGTCACGGATATTGCTAATGCGAAACTGCAAATCATGGCGCAACTTATCGCCCTCATCTGCCCTGAAGTCGTTGAGCTTTTGCACAGCCTCATGCAGGGTGCCCTCAATCTGCTTCCATTCTTCCGGGTCCACCTCGTCTTCAGCAGACATGGTTACATCAGGCAGACGCATAACGGCCGATAAAATATCGCCCTGCACCTCAACTTCTTTCATTATGGACTTCATCTGCAGCACATAAGAACCAATAAGGGGGGCATTAAGCTTGGGCGCTTTTTCGGCCCCGGTAACTTCGCAGTAAAAGTTGAGATCAATTTTTCCACGGCTGCAATCCTCGGCCAGCTTCTGGCGAATTACGGGCTCCTTCTCTTTAAACAACTGCGGTAGCCGCACGTTGAGATCAATCTGCTTACTGTTGAGGCTTTTCACCTCGATGGTAATTTTTTTTGCGGGAAGTTGAAGGATGGCTTTTCCAAAGCCGGTCATTGAGTATAAGTGCGCCATAGGCAGGGTCGTCTATTTTCTTTTAAAGAAGGATACGAAATAAACCCCCAAAAATATCAGAATTGCCGAGATAACAAGGCTTAGCGTGATTTTATCTTTACCGAGGGCAATTGCCGCCAGGGCCGCCGTTACCGGTTGCAGATAAATATAGAAGCTCACGGTGGTGCTGCTTAGCGTCTTTAGCGCGAATACATTGAGCAGGTAAGCCAGGTAAGTGGTAGCTATTACCACAAAGGTCATTTTGGCGATGGCATGCCCCGGAAGGTTCTGCCACTGCACCGATGTGAATTGGTTGAAGCCAAATAGCAGGACAATAAGTAGGCCGTAGGTAAACACCCAGCGGATAACCGTAATAGGGGCGTACTTCTGCATCAGTGGCTTCACCAGCACCAGGTACACCCCATAGGAGGCCGCATTGAGAAAGACCAGCAAATTGCCCAGGCTGGTGTCAGAGTTAAAAATGTTTACCTGTTCACCCCCCCGGGTTATCAGAAACACTGCGCCTGACAGCCCGAAGACAATCCCCAGTATACGGGCCCAACGTATGCGCTCCTGCAAAATGAGGGCTGACAACAGCAGGACCAATATCGGGTTGGTGGTCATCATCACTGCGGCATTGATAGGGGTGGTGATATTGAGGCCTTCAAAAAACATTATCTGATTAGCCGCTACCCCAAACACCCCACAGAGTGCCAGGCGGGCATGGTCCGCCCGGGCCACCTTTTCCCACCGCATTAACCTGGCCGTAAGCCAGAACAGGGCTACTGCACCAATAGCCCGTAGCAGAATAAAACCTCGCGGCTCTATGAAGTGGGGCATTACATCCTTGGCGATCAAATAATTGAGGCCGTAGATAATAGCCACAGAAAACAAGGCCAGGTGAGCCTGCAGTTTTGATGACATTGCTATAAAATAAGTCCGCAAAGCTACACAAGGAAGTGAGGTCAGCAGCCCTGGCGCAAGTGACAAACAACCTGAACCAGTATTTTGCCGCCAAATCAGCAGTCAGCCAACAGCGCATGTTTTGCGCAACCTGCCTCTTACTACCTTTGTCCTGCTCAAAATTTAAAGCCACTAACAGATGTCAGTGAAGGACCTAAAGTTCAACAGTCTTACCATTCATGGCGGCCAGCAGCCAGACCCGTCAACCGGTGCCGTAATGACACCTATTTTTCAAACTTCCACCTACGCGCAAATTGCGCCCGGCGAACATAAAGGCTATGAATATTCGCGCAGCAACAACCCCACCCGCAGAGCCCTGGAGAAAAGCATTGCCACGCTTGAAGGCACTGACTATGGTTTGGCTTTCGGTAGTGGCCTGGCCGCCATTGATGCGGTGATAAAGATGCTTAAGCCCGGTGATGAAGTTATCTCCACCAATGACCTCTACGGTGGTTCCTACCGCATCTTCAGGCAGATCTTTGAGAAATATGGCATCAAATTTCACTTCACCCCTATGGCTGATGCTGACGCAGTACGGCAGCTGGTGAATAAAAACACCAGGCTCATCTGGGTGGAAACCCCCACCAACCCCATGTTAAAAGTGATTGACATCGAGGCGATGAGCCAGGTAGCCAGGGAAGCCGGCGCCCTGCTGGCGGTTGACAATACTTTTGCCACTCCCTACCTGCAACGACCCATTGAACTCGGTGCCGACCTGGTAATGCATTCCGCCACCAAATACCTCGGCGGTCATTCAGATGTGGTGCTGGGATTGTTGGCCATTAAGGATAAGGAGGTCGCCGACAAACTGTACTTCATTCAAAAGGCCTCCGGCGCCATTGCCGGCCCTATGGATTCATTCCTGGTGCTGAGAGGCATTAAAACCCTGGCGGTACGTATGCAGCGCCATTGTGAAAACGGACGGGAAATTGCGCATTTCCTCCAAGCACACCCCAAGGTAGAACAGGTTTACTGGCCGGGCTTTGAAGGCCAGCAAAACCACGATGTTGCCAAAAAACAAATGAAGGATTTTGGCGGCATGATTTCCTTTACGGTAAAAGGCAATTCGCTCGAAAACACCCGTAAGGTAGTATCGGCGCTCCAGCTAATCACCCTGGCCGAATCATTGGGCGGAGTAGAGTCACTGGTCGGGCACCCTGCCAGCATGACCCATGCCAGCATCCCCATTGAGGAACGCCTGAAAAGTGGCATCGTGGATTCACTGGTTCGTTTGAGTGTCGGCATTGAGGATATTGAGGACCTCAAGGCAGACCTCGATCAGGCACTGGCACTGGCTTAAAAAACACCTGATGCCGCCTTATACTCCACCTATTCTTTTTAATTTCCACCTTGCAAGTAAGCCATTATGAAGCAGTTTTTTATTACCGGTACCAGCTCGGGAATCGGGAAGGCCCTCGCAGAAGCCGCCCTCGACAAGGGATATAAAGTGAGTGGCATCAGCCGTCGTAAAACCATTAACCACCCCAATTACCGGCACCTGCCCTATGATTTGGCCAGTTATGACAACTACCATCTCATCAACTTCAATGTCAATCACGATGCGGAAGAGGTAGTACTGGTAAACAATGCCGGTTGGTTGGGTGAGGTAAAACCACTGGCCAAACTCGCACCTGAAAGCATAGAAAGGGCCTTCCAGATCAATACTATTGCCCCTGCTATTCTCTGCCGCATGTTTTTGAGCCAGGTACAAAACCAACAGCGCACCGTACTGAACATCTCCTCCGGTGCAGCCAGGTACCCCGTTCCCAGCTGGAGCACCTATTGTGCCAGCAAGGCGGCCATCGATTTATTTACTGAAGTGCTGGTGAAGGACCACCCCGAGGTAAGAGCCTGGTCAGTAGCGCCGGGTATTGTAGATACTGAAATGCAGGGTGAAATCAGGCAGCACGACCAAAGTGACTTTCCAGAGGTAGAGCGCTTCAGGCAGTATAAGGAGAGTGGAGAACTGAGCCCACCGGAAGAAGTGGCTGAAAAACTGCTTAAAATAATTGAGAATCCGGCTAAAGCTCCCGATATTGTATTCTCTCTCCGAGACTTGCAGCTTTAACCACCATGAAAAGATTATTTGCCATTGTCCTTTTGAGTTTGTGTCTTCTTCCTTCCTGTAAGAAAGATCAGGGTGATGAGGCCCCACCCACTTATGAAGACCGGCTGGAAGGAAGCTGGGATCTGGTGGCGGTAAGTTACAGTACTGTAATCCCAAATTTTCAGGATCCCACTCAGGCTGGATTCCCCGTAGCCGGGGATGGCACCGAGGTTAGCGGCAGCTTTGAATTGCGCCGCAATCCACATGAGGTTGATTTCAACTTTTCCTTCAATGCCAGCGTCATGGGATTTCCCTCCATCCCCGTGCAGCGCTCAGGAAGTGGCAGCTGGACTACCACCAGTGATGAGAAAATGCTGATCGTAACCACCGACGATGGTGAAAGCTATCAATTTGAGGTGTTGGTGAACGAACCCAAGCAGCAAATTTTCGCTGGTAACTTCACCGAAACCTTCAATAATCTCTTCTCATTAGAGGTGGAAACCGAGTTGGAATTTAGCCGTCCTTAAACTTTTCTTAGCTATCACTGGTTTTGAGCATATAATTTAAAACCAATAACACGATGATTAAGAAAGTTTTGACACTGGCCTTTACGGTATTTTTAGGCAGTGCAGCCATGGCTCAAAGTGCTGATGAGCAGGCTAGTGATATTAACGAAATGGCCGATCGCATTACCGAGATGCTGACGGAACAACTGGCACTTAGCGAAGATCAGCGTGAGGAAGTTTATGAAGCCACCCTTGAGTTTTACGAGGATATGGCCGAACATGATAATGACACTCGCGGGCAGATTCAAAAAGAGTATGATGAAGAAATGCGCGAGACGCTGAACGATGAGCAATATGCCCAATATATGGAAGGTGATGTCCGCAAAAAAATGATGCACAAACAAAAAACCAAGTATCACAATAGTCGCATGCACGATAAAAAGGACATGTAGAGTCCCTTACCAACCTAAAGAAGTCTCACTCCGGTGGGACTTTTTTTTTTGCCCCCGGTTAAACCATTGAAGGCCATTGCCATCAAAGCAGGAAAAGAATATAAAATGAAAAAATTTGTTTTAGTGGCTTTAGTCGCCGCTCTTGCCCTGCCGGCTTTGGCACAGGAAGATCACAGAAAGCAGGTGGCAGCGGCTGAGCATGCCCGGCAAATGACCGACAAAATGCAGGAGAAGCTCAATCTCAGCGAAGATCAGGTACAAGCGGTGTACAAGTCAAACTTACGTATGGCCGAGGCCATGAAGGAATTGAAGGAAAGACGCAAGACCCTCCGCGCAGAGCATCATAAAGAACTGGCGGAAATCCTCACCGAAGATCAGTTGCAGCGCTTGCAGCAGATCCACGATGAGCGTCGCGGGAGGCGTCGTGAACACCCTTACCACGAAATGCGAAAGAGCGGCGAACAGCGCGATTAATTTACATTGAAATTCCAATTGCGGGCCCGGGGGCAAATCCCCGGGCTTTTCTTGTTTTAAAGGGGTTTCCTTCCCCGTGATAATTCTCTTACTTTGCAGGCTGTTATCCCAAAAGGAGTTTGACCAATGGCAGGACATAGTAAATGGGCAAACATCAAACACCGCAAAGGGGCCCAGGATAAAAAGCGAGCAAAGATCTTTACCCGCATTTTGAAGGAAATTCATATTGCGGTAAAAGAGGCCGATAACGCAGATCCAGATACCAACCCCAAACTTCGCCTGGCTATTAATAATGCCAAGGGTGCCAATATTCCCAAAGACACTATTGAAAGAGCCATAAAAAAGGCCTCAGGTGCCGATTCTGAAAGCTATGAAGAACTTAGCTTTGAAGGTTATCTGCCCCATGGGGTGGCCGTTTTTGTGGAAGCCAGCACTGACAATCACCAGCGCACAGTTGCCAATGTGCGCTCCATCTTCAACAAAACAGGGGGTAGCCTGGGCACTAATGGTTCGCTGGAGTTTATCTTTGACCGCCTGGGAATATTCACCCTCAGCAATGAAAATATGGAGGGCCGCGACCGCGAAGAGTTAGAGTTGGAACTGATTGAGGGCGGTGCGGAAGAAATTGAAAAGACAGAAGACTTCTGGATACTCACCACCAATTTTGAGGACTTCGGGCCCATGCAGCACAAATTGGAAGAGATGAACCTGGAGGCCCAGAGTGCAGAGCTGCAGCGCATCCCAAAAACTACCGTCCCGCTGGCGGTGGAGGATGGCAAAAAAATACTGGCTGCCATTGACAAGTTTGAGGAAGATGACGATGTGCAGAATGTTTACCACAACCTCGAAATGACGCCGGAACTGGAAGCGGCGCTGGCAGAAGAATAGATACTGAAACCCAAGAGATAAAATTACAACTCAACGATAAACCCGTCCTCATGCAGGAAAAATTTGACCTACTGGAACAGAAAATCGCGGAAGCCAAAAAAGGCGGCGGTGATAAACGAATAGAGGCCCAGCACAACAAGGGCAAGCTTACCGCCCGCGAGCGCATCCATTTTTTGATGGACGAAGGCAGCTTCGAGGAAATAGGGATGCTGGTAACCCACCGCAGCACTGACTTCGGTCTCGACAAGCAAAAAATTCTTGGCGACGGGGTGGTTACAGGCTATGGCACTGTAAACGGCCGCCTCACTTATGTTTTTGCCCAGGACTTTACCGTGCTCGGTGGCTCCCTGGCTGAAGCCCATGCCGAAAAAATTGTAAAAATTATGGATCTGGCCATGAAGAACGGTGCTCCCCTTATTGGCCTGAACGACTCAGGTGGCGCCCGTATTCAGGAGGGGGTGGTTTCACTGGGTGGCTATGCCGACATCTTTTACCGCAACACCCTGGCCAGCGGCGTTATTCCCCAGCTTTCAGCCATAATGGGGCCCTGCGCCGGTGGTGCCGTGTATTCACCGGCCCTTACCGATTTTATCATGATGGTGGAAAACACCAGCTATATGTTCGTTACCGGACCTAATGTGGTAAAAACAGTGACCCACGAAGAGGTGACCTCCGAAGAGCTTGGGGGCGCTTCCACCCACGCCAGCAAAAGTGGTGTTACCCATTTCACCTACGAAAATGAAATCGCCTGCATCAATGGCCTCCGCCAGCTATTGAGCTACGTTCCTCAAAACTGTGAGGAGGAGCCCCCCCGTATGGACTACCAGGAGGCTGACGAAACGCGCAAGCAACTCAATGAAATCATTCCTGACAACCCCAACCAGCCTTATGATATCCGCGAGGTGATTGACGGCACTGTGGATGAAGGCTCATTTTATGAGGTGCACAAGGATTTTGCCCAGAATATTGTGGTAGGCTTTGCCCGCCTGGGTGGGCGCAGCATTGGCATCGTTGCCAACCAACCGGCCTACCTGGCCGGAGTACTCGATATTGACTCCAGCACCAAGGGCGCCCGTTTTGTGCGTTTCTGCGATGCCTTTAACATTCCCTTACTGGTGTTTGAAGATGTGCCTGGCTTTTTGCCCGGAACCGACCAGGAGTGGAACGCCATTATTACCAATGGCGCCAAATTGCTGTATGCCTTTAGCGAAGCCACTGTACCCAGGGTAACGGTGATCACCCGTAAAGCTTATGGTGGTGCTTACGACGTAATGAACTCCAAGCACATCGGTGCCGATATGAACTACGCCTGGCCCTCAGCCGAAATTGCGGTGATGGGCGCTAAGGGTGCCGCTGAGATCATCTTTAAAAAGGAAATCAAAAATGCCGATGATTCCGCTGCCAAGCTGAAGGAAAAAGAGCAGGAATATGCCGACATTTTTGCCAACCCATATCGTGCTGCTGCCCGTGGCTATATTGATGAAGTTATTCGTCCGGATGAAACCCGCCGTAAGTTGATGCGGGCTTTTAAAATGCTGGAGAACAAGGCCGATAAACTGCCCCGTAAAAAGCACGGAAACATTCCCCTTTAAAATTGTTGTACTAAATCTCATACCATGGCCGGAGCACCCCCGTTACGGCCATGGTTTTTTTAAAGCCATTTGCCAATATGACTTTTCGCGCTTCCGTTTCCCCAGTCGCCATCATTCTTTATCTGCTGCTTGTGGCAGCCTGGCTTATGGCATTGCACTACTTTGATTCACTGTTGCTGCTGGCGGGCTTTGCCCCATTTTATGGGCTCGCTATGGTGAGTTTGGTGAAAAAGCAGAAATACGTTCTGCATGATGACACGGTAGAAGTCAATGGTTCCTTTAGCAGTTACAATATAGTTTATAGTAATATCCGGTCGGTAGCGATAACCAAAAACCCTTGGTGGAAAAGGCTTTTTGCCGGGATCCCAAGCCGCTCGGTAAAAGTAGAGTACCGCGACAAGCAGGCCTCTGCCTTGCATGCCCGCGAGGCCGAAAAGCTGGCTCAAGAGCTCGGGAAAAAGACCGCCAAAAACAAAACTGGTATCAGGGAAGGAGTGGTTGAATAAAACCTCTCCCTCGGTTCTCAAATACATCTGTTATTAAGTCCCATTCCCTATAAACTACTATCAGTCATGAATAAGTTCCTGCTTTACCAGATGATTTTTGCTTTTATCCTAAGCCACTTTAGCCTTAGTGGCCAGGGACAAGCGATTAGTAAACACCAGATTTATAAAAAGGCCGGTTTTGCCGATTTTATCAAGGGCTATGACAATGAAATATACACCTTTGGTCCACAACCCTATTATAATAATGATGAAGATTACATACT
>CAZUCA010000040.1:0-31209 GCA_964619125.1 uncultured Owenweeksia sp.
GAGAAAGCAGTGAGGAATTTCCGGTAAAATTGGCTTAGGATAGGGGGGCTCTTTGCTATCCATCCGCCCTTATATGGTCGCAAGAAAATAATTGAACAAATCCAGTCAGTTTTCCTGGCCCTCAAGAGCTCAAAACAAAAAAGGACATTTTTATCCTTTAATCTGATAAATATCATTTCCTGGCCTTTTCTGGCCACTACCTTCGCCTGCAAAGTGGTTCATTATCAGTGCCACCAATCTTCCGGCCCTGAAGCTGACCGCTGACATACAATCATCAAAAAAACAGAAGTATGAAGTATCGTAGACTCTGGGCTGGTTTTATCATCGTGATGCTGGCCTCCTTTGCCGTACTGGGCTATTACGGCGTGGAAATCTATCGCCAGGCCCCACCGGTTCCTGACAAGGTGGTAACCGATGAGGGACAGTTGGTATTTGACGGGCAAACCATCAAGGATGGGCAGAACATCTGGCAGTCGATAGGCGGCCAGGAATTGGGTACCATCTGGGGCCATGGCTCCTATGTAGCTCCTGACTGGTCGGCAGACTGGCTCCACCGCGAAGCGGTTTATATGCTGAACCGATACGCCGAGAGCGACTACGGCATCAGCTATGATGAGTTGGAGGCAGAACAACAGGCGGCCCTGCAAAAGCGGCTGCAAAACGAACTGCGTCCCAACCGCTATGATGTCGATAGCAAAACCCTCACTATCTCCCCCCTGCGGGCCGAGGCGATTGCCCATATCAGCCGGCACTACCAGGGCCTCTTTATGGATGACCCTGCCAAGGCAGACCTGCGTGATGCCTATGCCATCCCGGCGCTGACGGTTAAGGATGTGGAGCGCATGGAACAGATGAACGCTTTCTTTTTCTGGACTTCCTGGGCCTGCGTAACCAACCGCCCCGGTGCCGAAATCACCTATACCAACAACTGGCCGCCCGAAGACCTGGTGGCCAATAAGCCGACCCCGGGATTAATTCTGTGGACCGGCTTTAGCGTAATCATTCTGTTAGCGGGAATTGGCCTGCTGGCCTATTATTACGCATCCAATAAGGAGGAGGAAATAGACTATGAAAACCTGCCGCAAAAAGACCCGCTGCTCGGCCTGAAGCCAACCCCTTCCATGAAGGCCACCCTTAAGTACTACTGGGTGGTATGTGCCCTGATTGTAGTGCAGGTAATCATGGGCGTAATAACCGCCCACTACGGCGTGGAAGGAACTGCCCTTTACGGCTTTCCCCTGGCTGATTACCTCCCTTACTCCATCAGCCGCACCTGGCACGTGCAAATCGCAATTTTCTGGATCGCCACCTCCTGGCTGGCTACCGGCCTCTTTATTGCCCCGGCGGTCTCCGGTTACGAACCGCGCTTCCAGAAGCTGGGAGTCAATATACTCTTTGGGGCCCTGCTGGTGATTGTAGTGGGCTCCCTGGCTGGTCAATGGTTTGGGGTGATGCAACGCCTGGGGCTGGAAACCAACTTCTGGTTTGGGCACCAGGGTTACGAATACGTAGACCTGGGGCGCTTCTGGCAGATATTTCTCTTTGCCGGCCTCTTTATCTGGCTCTTTTTGATGGGCCGTGCCATCTGGCCAGCGCTCAGGCAGAAGAACGACAGCCGCCAGCTGCTGATCATGTTTCTTATTTCATCGGTGGCCATTGCGTCCTTTTACGGGGCTGGCCTGATGTGGGGGCGACAAACCAACCTGGCGGTAGCGGAATACTGGCGCTGGTGGGTGGTACACCTGTGGGTGGAAGGCTTCTTCGAAGTTTTTGCTACCGTGGTCATTGCCTTCCTCTTTACCCGCATGGAAATAATCCGTGCCAAAATCGCTTCGGCCACGGTGCTCTTTTCCACCATTATCTTCCTCTCCGGTGGTATCATCGGAACCTTCCACCACCTTTACTTTACCGGTACCCCCACGGCAGTAATGGCACTGGGAGCAACCTTCAGTGCCCTGGAAGTGGTTCCCCTGGTATTGTTGGGTTTTGAAGCCTACCACAACCTAACCATCAGCCGCAGCACCCGCTGGATTAAAGCCTATCGCTGGCCCATCTACTGTTTTATTGCGGTCGCCTTCTGGAACCTGGTAGGTGCCGGCATCTTTGGCTTTCTAATTAATCCCCCTATCGCTCTCTACTATATGCAGGGACTCAACACTACTCCCGTACACGGCCACACGGCCCTCTTTGGTGTATATGGAATGCTCGGCATTGGCCTGATGCTTTTTGCCCTTAAGGGTATGGCTTCACATATGCAATGGAAAGAAAGCGTGATCCGCTTTGCTTTCTGGAGCATTAACATCGGCCTGCTGGCCATGGTGGTACTAAGCGTATTGCCGGTTGGTCTGGCGCAAACCTGGGCCAGCGTGCAGGATGGATTGTGGTATGCCCGCAGTGCCGAGTTTATGCAGGATCCCACCCTCGAATTCTGGCGCTGGATGCGGGTGATTGGCGATACCATCTTTGCCATTGGCGTTCTGGCCCTGGGTTACTTTGTGCTCGGCCTTAAAACCGGCTGGTCACTGAAGGACACCCCGGAAGTAGGCCGGGAGGAAATTTCGGAAGTATTGGAAAGGGAAGAACATGCCACAGAGGTGCATGGCTAAATTTTCATCTACCCTCAAAGAACCGTCGGCCCATGCTGGCCGGCGGTTTTATCGGAGGTTACCGGGTTTGCCTATTAACGCTGGTCCATCCGGCGTATTCTACTTTCCAATTCTGCAAAAGTCACTTCCGGAGGGGCCATTTCGGGCAGTGATAAGTTTCGGTTAATGTCGAGGTTTATTGAATTCATCCCCTCCATATACACCCAAAAGCCCATGGGCCCATCGGACTGATTGTAAAGCAGTTTGTAACCAGCTTCACCCTGCGCTTTATCCATGCCAAGATCCTGCAGTGGAAAAATGGTCTTCTTACCATTGTTACTGCTCACTTCATTACCGCGAGCCACACCATGACCCTTCTGAATCATAAAGTGATCAGACTTAAAGTAATTCACGCAGCGCTGGTACTTCGCTTCCACTTCTGAAATATCAGTACCGGAGTTCGAGGGATAATACCAATAGGCGCCCTTTTCATAAAGTTGGTTATCCACATAATAAAGCTGGATCAACTGCTGGCCTTCCTCTGAAACCTGAAAGTAGGCTTCCACGCGATAGGTCTTAGTGCTATCATCCGGATCGCTTATGATTTCCATTAAAATTGGCCCCTGCACCACCGCTTTAAACTGGGGGAAATCCTTCTTAAAAAGCATGCCGGCATCCAACAATGTAGAGCCATAGCTAAGCTTGCGCAGGGATTTAATAAAGGGCTCGGTTTGAGCGGACAGGCTCAGGAGCATAATTTGACATAGCAGCATGAGGGCAAACTTCTTCATACGATAAGATTTGATTAAAGCCGCCCATAAGTTAGGTAAAATACTGCTTTACAGAATCTTTCATTATAACAAAAGAAACACCCCCATTCAGCCGCTGGAAGCAAGGCTGTCATAAAGTGGCTGGCAAAGAGGGTAGTCAGAGCCGCTCACTTTCCTGATCGAGTCCCCCTTCATGGAGTTTAACCGCCTTTACCTTTTGATTGCCGAAATTGTAGCTAAGACTCACACTTACCTGACGGCTGTCGCGGCCGCCGGTACCGTTTATCCGCAGGCCGTTAAAACCGCCCACCGCCCGCCAGGGTGAAGTGTAAAGGATGTCAGAAAAGGCCAGGCGAAAAGAAAGTTTATCCTCCCAAAAGCGCTTTTGAAACGACAGGTCCAGAGACCCCATACTTTTGGTTCTGAAAGTACCACCCCATACCGATGGGGTATTAAACCAGCCACTTAACTGCATGCTCCATTCGCCGGGGAGTTTAAAAGTGTTTTGGCCATAAAAGCTGAGGGTCTTTTGCTCGAGGGGTTCAAAACCGGGAGTATTAGCGGTAAACTTATTCTGGTAGGCATTGACGCTGGCGTACACATCCCACCAGTCATTAACCTTAAAGGGATAAGATATGCTGATGCTGATCACCTGCTGATCTGCCACATTCAGGGTGGTGATAAAGCTGCGGGTGGCATCCACGGTATCGGTAACCTGGGCAAAAAAGTCGCTCACATAGCTGTAACTCACCGCCGTGTTGAGGGTATATTTATAGGTGTGGGTAAACTTAAGGTTGTCAGTATACTGAGGTTGCAGGAAGGGGTTACCCTTGCGAAACGACAGCTCATTAAGCACATATTCAAAGGGATTGAGCACTTCGTAATTGGGTCGCATAATGCGCCGGGAATAGGTAAGGGCAAAGCTGTTGTTCTGGTTTAGTTCATAGCTAAGGCCCCCACTGGGAAACCAGTTCAGATAATTCCGCTCTACCAGGCTATCGGGACGGCTGTTGCGGTATTTAAGAAGTCCTTCGGAAATGGTTTGTTCTGCCCGTAAGCCGGCCTGGGCTTTTAGCTTGCCAATAGCCCGGGAAAGGTTGAGGTAGGCGGCATTTATTTGTTCCTCGTAGCTAAAATCATTGCTGCGATCATCATTAAAACTGGCATCGCCACTGGCTACATCGTAAAATTTAAAACTGTTATCGGTGCTCACTTTCGACGCCTTGGCTCCCAGACCTATGGCGGTTTCCAGCCATTGAAAGGCATAGTCGCTTTTGGCTGACAATATGTAGATATTGAGGGGGGTATTCATTTCGTAAATACGTTCGCTCAGCAATTGATCCTCAGCACCATTGTAATACACATTGGGTTGATAGCTGTTGCGTCTGCCTTTGTAGAGTCCATAATCGAGATCCATAGTGAGGCTCTGCTCATCAGCGCCCTCCCAGCGATAATTGGCATTTACAAAAAGATTGCTGTTGCGGGCTTCATTAAAATTATCCGATACCAGCACCTGGCTAAGGGTATCGGCACCCACGGCACTTATGGGAGTACGATTATCCATCTGCGATTCATCATCAGTGAGGGTACCGGTTAGGGTAAGTCCGAAGGTGCTGTGCGTAGTGGCAAAGAAATCGACGCCGGCACGCAGGTTCTGGCTCAATCCTTCCGTAACCGTTTCCGATTTCTGGTCAAAGACCATCCCTGATTGCTGCCGCCTGAGATTAAAAAAATGATAGCGCTTATAGAGGTTGTTGGCATAGTTGCCATAAAAGTTAAACTTGCGGTTGCGATGATTAACGGAAAGGCTGTTTTGCCAGCGTCCGTACTTGCCATAGCTAAAGTTGCTGGTAACAGTACCATTGGTGCCAAAGCGCAGGTCCTTTTTCAGTTTAATATTAATTATGCCGGCTGCTCCGGCAGCGTCATATTTGGAAGAGGGTTGGGTAATGAGCTCCACCGACTCGATCTGGTCGGCCTGGATGTTTTTCAGGTAATTATTCAGGTCCTCGCCAGCCAGTTGCAGCTGCCTGCCGTTTACATAAAAAATCACCCCGCTCTTGCCTTCGAGGATGATATTGTCGTTGTTATCTATAATCACACCCGGAGCTTTGCGCAACAGCTCCATGCCGTCGGTACCGGTGGTGGCCAGATCACTCGATACATTAAATATAGTTTTATCGGGTAACACCTCCAGCATGGCCTTGTCTGCTTTTACCGTAACCTCCGCCAGGTTTTCAGCTGCTGCTTCCAGTTCAATCAGTGGTAAAGTGCGGTTCTCATTCAGATCAATGACCTCAGTAAAATACGGGCGAAATCCCATACTGCGGGCTTCCAGGTAATAACGGCCACTTAACAAGCCATTAAGCCGGTAATTGCCGTTGCCATCGCTCACATTGACCTTGGCCACGCTACTGTCGGCCGCCTGGTGCAGCATAACCGTTACAAAGGGAATCGACTCATTGTCGCTACTGCGTACACTGCCACTTAAACTAAGATCTTGGGCAAGCGTACTGAGACTGAAAAATGTAAGAAGCAGGTTAAGAATAGCTAATTTCCTGACCATGGAGCGCGATTTTTGTGATGTCATTTGCCATTGCGGAAATGAACTTCGGGATTTGTTAAATGGTAGCAGGACAGGAAAGCACCTAAGCGGGCACCCTCCAGGGGTTAAGCAAAGAAAACAAATGTAAAACATTTGCCGGAGGCCATTAAGGCATAAAATCCTAAAAGCAAGTTAAAAATTCAGCTATATAAGTTGATAGGCTGTAAGTACTTAGTGCTCAAACCGGTGGCTTTTTTAACTAACTTTACCTTTAATCACCTGACCTGTAATGTGAAAGAATACGCCAAATACTTCGGATTGGCCTTCCTGCTATTTGCCGTAGTAGGATTTATCAATGGCTGGAGTGACCGGCCCGAAACCGCCCGTGACAAGCTTTACCGGGAGATGACGGTGGTTAAAATTGGTGATCGCTTTTACTTTGAGCTAACCTCTGAAAGCCTTTACCGCTTCTACTATTCCGTTGACAGCGATTCAATTGAATCGTTTAATGAAAGCCTCACCTATAGCCTGCAGTATTTTGCCAGCTCCATGGGCAAAACTACCGCACGCCATAATGAAATAGTGGAGAAAATCGGGGCCGTGATCGGGCCTACCGCCGGTATCAGTGTTTCCGCCTATTCTGTAATCGAGTCTCTCAAAAAGCCGCGCTTCTTCTCCTGGAAGGGCCTCAAAAATAACCTGAGCTTTTTGATCGGTTCTGTTTCCGGATACCTGCTGGGAGAATGGGCCGGAGCCAATATCTGGACCGGGGTGAACTCTGATTTGGCGGCTACCCTGATTCGCGAAGACCGGCAGATGTGGCAAACGGCGGAGAAAAAAAGGCTCATTGCCACCTTGCTGGAACTACAAACCACCGAAAATGCTAAAATCGAGGGTCTTAAAAATGTGGCCCTGCTAGGTGATGACCCTGTAGGACTGTGCGAGTGCCCTTTCAATCAAAAAATTACCCACACTCTTCAGCAGCTTATCCATTCTGAGGGCGGATTGAATTCAGAAGATTTTGACCGGGTGGAGAAGTTGAAAGAATCCCACGATCGGGCCCGCCACTCACAGCCCTATGACGAGGTAAAAAAAATGATAAATGGCCGTATGGTTCACCTGATTTCGGATGGGGGAAATGTAAAACTTCAGGAAGCTTCCGGTTACAACCAGGCCAATTGGGAAGTAAATTGCCTGAAGCTCTGCGAGCTGCTCAGCACAGCGCCTGGCTCCTACTCCACTGCTCTACCGGAACCGGTGGTCGCCGTTCCGTGACTCGTATTCAATGACTGTTATCCTTTCCCTTACCCCTTGCGGGTCATGTACATCTTCCAAACCACCTTCCAGTCACTTTCGCCGGACGGAACTGCCAGTTCCCAAAGCACCTCACCGGCTCCCTGAGCCGCAAAGCTAATCCGTGCCACGCTTTCGCCCTCTTCATTTTTACGAAAAAACTCTGCTGTACCAGGACCCATAAAGCTACCTGAAAAACCATTGCCCAATTGTGGATGCCGGTTGTCCATCCAGAAGATGCGCCACTGAGCAATTTTTTCATCGTAATAGCGCAGGCTAAAACCCTTCAGGCTATCTGGCTTATCCATGGCATCCCAAAAAAACTGGACCTCTCCCTGCCAGTGTTCGGCAATGACGGTACTATCGAGGATGTATTTCACTTCATTAGTCGCTTCGAACGAAAGCCAGCTGCCGTCGCTGTGCCTGATTTGCTGTTCAATCTGCCATTCCCCGATCCAGAAATCAAATTGACGGGCAGGATCCTGCTGAGCCAAAACGATATTGGCGCTTAGCAGGGCGTACATGCTGGTTAAGAGGCCATATTTCATAGGCTTGTTGATGGTTAGAGTGAGGCTGCTTGTGATTGCCTGATGGCTTTGTTGTATTTACCGCGGTAGTCTATGGGGGTCATGCCGGTGTATTTTTTAAAGACATCGCGAAAGGCTTTAGTATCGTTGTAGCCCACCTCGTACATTACCTCGCTCACCCCCTTACGGGCTGACTCCAGTTCCTTTTTGGCGGCTTCAATCTTTACGCGTTGTAAATATTCAAGGGCCGTGTTACTGGTTGCCTTCTTAAAGCGGCGTTCAAAACTGCGCCGGCTGAGATTCACCTGCTGACAAAGCTCATCAACCGTTATTTTTTCGGGGTAATTTTTCTCAATAAACTCCTGGGCCTTCAATACTTCCTTATCCTGATGCTCCTTCTGACCACTGAATATCACAAAGGGAGATTGACTGTGCCGGTCGATATCAATCATAAAGGCCTTAGCCGCAGCAATGGCTACTTCCCTACCGGCGTATTTTTCGATCAGGTAAATCAGCAGATTAGTGAAGGCATAGGCACCACCGCTGGTGTAAATACCATCGGCTTCGGTTACAATGCGTTCATCAACCAGAATGGCCTCGGGAAACAAACGCCGGAACTCATTGGCGGAGGCCCAGTGAGTAGAGCAATAGCGCCCGTTCAACAAACCGCTTGAAGCCAGAAAAAATGAACCGATACAAAGGCTCACCACCTCTGCCCCGGCCTTATACTTTTTAATTATCCAGGGGAGTATTTCCTTATTGTTTGCGAGGTTTTGCCGGAGATCGCCATGAATGGCCGGCAGAATGATCAAATCGGTATGCCCAACCTCCTCCAAAAGCACATCGGGGTTGATGCTAAACAAGCCACTGCTTTGAGTTACCGTAGGGGTAAGACCTACCAAATGCAAATCGAAGAGCGGGGATTGCCCGCTCCCGTGCAGAAACTGGTTTACCCAACTCAGAATCTGATGCGTGCCCTCCACATTTACCAGGCTGAAATGCCCGTTTGGGACTAAAATAGAGACGTGCTTCATAAGCGGATGTTTTGAGCCGGCGATGCTGAAATGTTCACTGGCGATTGATGATGCTGCTATCAAAGATAGCCGCTTTAACTGTCGTAATCAACCGCTTAGATTGGCGGAAATACCCAGCTTAATTTGTAACCTTTACCACTACCTTTGAGTAGTAAGGCGCTGAGATTATGTGAAGTACATAATACAAAGCAGAGCTCATAGCTTAGTTCTCAAACCTTAACACCTTATAGCTACAACCTGTAACCCCAAAATCCCTCATAATGCTAAAACTTTCAACCTACTTACAGTTTAAAGGTAATTGCCGCGAGGCATTGAGTTTTTACCAAAGTTGCCTGGGTGGCGAACTGGAGTTCCAAACCATTGGCGAATCTGAGATTGCTGATCAGATGCCTCCCGAAAGCCGGAATGATATTATTCATTCCACCCTTAGCCTGCCCAACTTCGTAATTAACGGCAGCGATATGGACGGCCCGGTAGAACGCAAAAATGGCAATGACGTTTCGCTGATGCTGCACTTTGAGCAGGAAGACGACATCGGGGCGTGTTTCAACCGGCTGGCGGAAGGAGGCCAAATACTGGATGAACTGGGCGTAAAATTCTGGGGCGATGAATTCGGGGTACTGGTAGATAAATATGGTAAGACCTGGATGCTGATCCGTGAGGCCGTCCCCCAAAAGGCGTCCGTTTAAGATAATTGCAACCGGGCTTGAGGCGCCCCTTTTAATGCCGGCCCCAGCCCTAATTATAACTACTATGACTAAAGAACTGTGGCTAAACCTGCCCGTCGCCGATCTGAAACGCGCGCGCGAATTCTTTAAAAGCCTGGGCTTTAAACTTCACGACATGCCCGATGATCAGGCCGACATTACCGGTATTATGGTCAGTACCAAGGATATTCCTGTGATGCTCGTTAGCCATGAGCGCTTTCGCCATTTTTCGGGCCAGCAAATTTGCGATACCTCCCAGGCATGTGAGGTGCTCATCTCCATCGATGCCGAAAACCGTTCAGAAGTGGATGAACTGGCTCGTAAGGCCCGTGAAGCCGGGGGGCAGGTTTTCGGCCCGCCCACCGAAATAGAGGGTTGGATGTACGGCTGTGGTTTTACCGACCTCGATGGCCACCGCTGGAACGTCCTCTACATGGACAAGAGTAAAATGCCAGCTCCCCAATAATGTCATAACTAAAAAAACCAGATACCATGCTTAATAACAGTACTGCCTTTAGTAGCTTTTCCGTCAAAAACATCGACCAGGCCAGGTCCTTCTACCATGATATACTGGGCCTGGAGCTTAAAGAAAATCCGATGGGGTTTATCGAGCTCCTACTCAAGGATCAGCAGCGGGTAATGATTTATCCCAAGCCAAATCACGAGCCGGCCAGCTTTACCGTTCTCAATTTCATGGTTACTCAGTTGGAGGAAGCAGTGGACCAGTTTAATGCGAAGGGAATCACTTTTGAACAATATGAGGGGGAATTAAAAACCAACGAGAAAGGCATATCCCGTGGCGAGGAAGGCGGCCCTGCCGTAGCCTGGTTTAAAGATCCTGATGGCAACATTATTGCCCTTATTGAAGGCATGCCATAGCCTTTATCACTCAAAATTCAGTTTGATGCAACGACTTGAGTTTAACACCACCATTAATGCCAGCCGTCAAAAGGTGTGGCATACCCTCTTAGGGGAGCAGAGCTATCGCGAATGGGCTTCTGAATTTATGCCCGGCTCACACTTTCAGGGTAGTTGGGATAAAGGCAGCCGCATTTATTTTAAATCGCCCGAAGGCGATGGCATGATAAGCCTGATAAAGGAGAATAAGCCTTACGAGCTCCTAAGCATTGAGCACCAGGGTACCATCAGCAAAGGCGTGGAAGATTTTGACGGTGAAGAAGCCCGGAAATGGCAGGGCACCCTCGAAACCTACCGCCTTAATGAAAGTGACGGCAAAACCACCCTCACAGTAGAGCAGGACATTGTGGACGACTATGTGGATTACTTCAATACCACCTGGCCCAAGGCCCTTGCCCGGGTTAAAAAGTTGGCCGAGGAATAGAAGATGATTAGCATTGCAGTTATCCCATATATTTCCAATTTACCGGCAGGTTGAAATGATAAAAATCATTTCCTAACCCACTGATATTGGCGAACTTGTAGCCTTACATTAAGGTGAGCCATGTATGGGTATATCTTAAGATTAGACCAAATCCGCAAGGAAGATCTTGCGCAAGTGGGGGGCAAAAATGCCTCCCTGGGCGAAATGTACCACCACCTCAGCGGAAAGGGTATCAAAATTCCGGCGGGCTTTGCCACCACTGCCAGGGCTTATTGGCATTTTCTCGATCACAATAGCTTGCGACCGCAAATCCAGGCGATTCTCGCCCAACTGGACCTGGAAAAGTTCTCCAACCTGGCTGCTACCGGGCATCAGCTCCGTCAGCTAATGCTCCACGCCACTATTCCGCCTGAGCTTGAGCAGGATTTAAAGCAAGCCTACCGTCAGCTCTGCGACAGCCATAATCAAGTGGCCGTGGCGGTGCGCAGCAGTGCCACCGCCGAGGATTTACCCCAGGCCAGTTTTGCTGGTCAGCTGGAGTCATTCCTCAATGTTAGCGGTGAGGAGGAGTTACTTTACACCTTCCAGCGTTGCCTTGCCTCCCTCTTTACCGACCGGGTGATTAAGTATCGCAGCGACTACGGCTTCGATCATCTCAAAGTGGCACTATCGGTGGGTGTACAACTAATGGTCCGCTCTGACCGTGGCTGCTCGGGGGTGGCCTTTACCCTTGATCCCGATACTGGCTTCAGGGACCTGATCGTAATCAATGGCATCTGGGGGTTAGGTGAAAACATCGTGCAGGGCCGGGTAAAACCAGATGAATACCTGATTTTCAAGCCCATGTTGATGGCCGGCAAAAACGCCCTGATTGCCCGGAAAGTGGGCGAAAAAGAGCTTACCATGGTTTATGATCATAAGGGTGAGACAGGGGCAAGGGTAAAAAATAAGCTGACCCCTCCTGCCCTGCGCCACCGCTTTGTTTTAAGCGAAGAGGAAGCCTTGGAGTTGGCGCAAAGCTGCCTCAAAATTGAGCAACACTATCATCGTCCCATGGATATTGAATGGGCCAGGGATGGCCTTACCGGTGAAATCTACATCGTACAGGCACGGCCAGAAACTGTGCATGCCAGTCAGCAATCCTACCAGCTCGATTCATACCACTTAAAGCAAGCAGGTGAAGTTATTGTGGAGGGCCTTGCACTTGGCCAGCAAATTGCCTCGGGCAGGGCCCGTATTTTACAATCACCGGAGGAGGCGGATAAACTGAAGGAGGGCGATGTGTTGGTGACCGGTATCACCAGTCCCGATTGGGACCCGATTATGAAAAAAGCGGCGGCCATTATTACCGACCAGGGTGGCCGCACCAGCCATGCCGCCATTGTAGCGCGCGAACTAGGGGTGGTTGCAGTGGTAGGCTGCCGGGATGCCACCCAAAAAATCAAGGATGGTGAACTTCTCACCGTTTCCTGCGCCGAGGGCAAAACTGCTAAGGTGTACCGCGGAAAATTACCCTGGACGGTGGATCGCCTGGATCTGCGTGACTTTAGCATGCCCCGCACCCAGGTGATGCTCATCCTCGGTGACCCCGATAAAGCCTTCAAGTATTCCTTTCTCCCCAATAACGGCATCGGGTTGCTGCGGCTGGAGTTTATTATAAATAACTCCGTTAAGGTGCACCCGCTGGCTTTGCTGCGCTACGATGAATTGCAGGATGAGAACTTAAAGCGGGAAATTGCCCTGATCACGCAGAACCATTCCAATATGACCGACTACTTTGTGGATAGCCTCGCCCAGGGTGTAGCCACAATTGCGGCTGCCTTTTACCCCAAAGAGGTGATTGTGCGGATGAGCGACTTTAAGTCAAATGAATATGCCCATTTACTAGGGGGCCGCCAGTTTGAACCCGAAGAAGAAAACCCGATGCTGGGCTTCCGAGGAGCGTCACGTTACTACCACGAATTGTATCGCGAAGGCTTTCGCCTGGAATGTGAGGCCATGAAAAAGCTGCGCAATGAAATGGGTCTCACCAATGTGAAACTAATGATTCCCTTTTGCCGCAGCGTGGCGGAGGGAAAACAAGTGTTGAAGCAGATGGCCACCTTTGGTCTGAAACAGGGAGAAGCAGGGCTGGAAATCTACACTATGGTGGAAATTCCCAGCAATGTAATTCTGGCGCGGGAGTTCGCCCAAATATTTGACGGCTTTTCAATCGGCTCCAACGATCTCACACAACTTACGCTCGGCCTTGACCGGGATTCGAGCCTGGTAAGTAATCTCTTTGACGAGCGCGATGCCGCGGTGCAATGGCTGATTTCAACTGTAATCAAAGCAGCCCATGACACTAAGATTAAGATCGGGCTCTGTGGCCAGGCCCCCAGCGATTTTCCCGAATACGCTGAATTCCTCGTAAAGGAAGGTATAGACAGTATATCGTTTAACCCGGATGCGCTGCTGCAGGGTATCGCCAATATTAAGAAAGCGGAGGAGCAGCAAGCTGCCACTGCCTCTGACCGCAAAGCACCAAGTACCACTTAAAGCCTATTTCAAGATGTATTCTGACTTAAAAAATAAGGTAGTGCTGATTACCGGGGCCGCCTCGGGTATTGGCATGGCTACTGCCCGGCTGTTTGCCGGCGAAGGCTGCCGGCTGATGCTGGCCGACCTTCAAGATGAATCGGGACAAAAGCTCGCCAGGGAAATTAGCGACAGCGGGGTGGAATGTCATTTTCAGCATTGCGATATCAGCAGCGTAACGGCGGTGGAGAACCTCATCAACAGCTGCAAAAAGCACTATGGAAGACTGGATATTGCCTACAACAATGCCGGGGTTGAAGGAGAAATAGGGCCGCTGGCGGATAGCAGTGAGGCCAATTTTGACCGGGTAATTGCCACCAACCTTAAGAGTATCTGGGCCTGCATGAAATTTGAAATCCCGCTGATGCTGGAATCTCTGGCCGGGGTAATTGTAAATTGTGCTTCTATTGCCGGGGTGGTTGGCTCAAGTGGTATTCCGGCCTATGTGGCCTCCAAACACGGGGTTATTGGCCTTAGCAAAAATGCTGCCCTCGAATATGCTTCACAAAACATCAGGGTAAATGCGGTGTGTCCTGCCGGCGTGCGTACCCCCATGCTGGAGCGTTTTACCAAGGGCGACCCTGCCGCGCAAGAGCAAATGGACAAGATGCATCCACTGGGACGAGCGGCTGATCCTGCCGAAATAGGAAATGCGGTGCTATACCTGGCATCAGAGCAGGCCTCTTTTATTACCGGCAGCACTCTGTTGGTAGATGGGGGCTATACCGCCCGGTAGTATAGGCTCATAATCGCGGTTATTCTATCTTTAATACAGCAAGCCGATTATTAAGCCCATGCCTGACCACCCCCCTGCATTTAGTGATAATGCCCATGCCTTAACGGTGGGGGCGGTACTGCTGCAATTAAAGAGCAATGCAGAGGAAGGGCTTAGCCAGGCAGAGGCCCGTCACCGCTTGCTGCACTATGGCCCTAACCGCATAGAATCAGCGCCGGCTAAAAAGTGGTGGCAGGTGCTCTTATCCCAATTCAAATCGCCGGTGGTGTGGGTGTTGGTAGCGGCCACCCTGGTATCGCTGTTTTTTGAGGATTGGGTGGAGGCCATTGCCATTGCCCTGGTTATCCTGATCAACGCCCTGATTGGCTTGATTATGGAGTGGCAGGCTTTACGTTCACTGCAGGCGCTGCAAAAATTATCCAAAACCTCGGCCCGGGTAATACGCGCCGGACATAGCCTGAAAATTGATGCCGAAGAGCTGGTGCCTGGAGATATCCTTCAGTTGGAGGCTGGTGATATTGTGGCGGCCGACGCCCGCCTGCTCAAGGCCAGTAACCTTGCCCTGAAAGAGTCGGCCCTGACCGGGGAGTCGGTTCCGGTGTCGAAGAATACCGCTGCCCTACCGGCTGATACCCTTCTGGCCGATCGCCGCAATATGCTCTATTCAGGGACAATCATTACCCGCGGACATGGGCACGCCCTGGTGGTAGCCACCGGCCGGGAATCTCAGTTGGGACAGATTGGTAAAATGGTTCAGGAGGCCAGGAAAGACATTACCCCGCTCGAAAAAAAGCTCAATCGCCTCACCCAAAAGTTGATTATTCTTACCCTGATTTTAGCGGTGATTATTGCGCTGATCGGCATTTGGCGGGATGGGAATATACTGCTGGTAATAGAAACAGCCATTGCCCTGGCGGTTGCGGCCATTCCTGAAGGACTACCCATTGTGGCCACCATTGCCCTGGCGCGGGGCATGTTACGACTGTCGCAGCAGCAGGTAGTGGTGAAAAATCTGGCGGCCGTTGAAACACTGGGCGAAGTAAACCTCATCTTTACCGATAAAACCGGCACCCTCACTGAAGATGCCATGGAAGCCAGCCTGATAAGCCTTGCGGAAAGGGATCTTCGCCTGGCAGACCTCAAGGCATTGCCCCGGGATAAACGATTGGACGCAATGCTGCGGGTGGCCAGCTTATGCAACAATGCCTCTTTCCGGGCGGACCGGTCGGAGCAGGCGGCTGGTGATCCCCTGGAGGTGGGACTGCTGAAGATGGTTTATGCGGCAGGAGCCAATGCACAAGCTTTAAAGGATGAATTTCCACGCCAGGCCGAAATACCCTTCGATTCTGACCATAAATTTATGGCCACCCTCCATCGCGCCAACGAAGCTTACCTGCTTGCCGTAAAAGGAGCGCCGGAAGAAATACTGAAGCGTTGTAACGACTTTGAGGGCCTTAATGGCAGCCAGGCTTTAAACGGAAGGGAGCGATGGTTGGAAAAGGCCAGGGAAATGGCTACCGGGGGATTGCGCGTATTAGCAATAGCTCATGCCCATTACCTGGAAAAACCCGCCGATTTCAGTCACGACTGGACCCTGCTTGGCTTAATTGGTTTTTTGGACCCGCCCAGGGAGGATGTGCAAGCGGCCGTAAAACGTTGCCAGCTAGCGGGCATCAAGGTGGTGATGGTAACCGGCGACCATCCCGAAACGGCGCGTAATATTGCCATTCAAACCGGTATTAGCCATAACCAAAATGATCAGGTTATAGCTGGCGCGCAACTAAAAAAAGATGCACCCTGGCAGGAGCTATCGCAAACGGCGGTATTTGCCCGGGTGAGCCCCGCTCAAAAGCTGGAGTTGGTGAATCAGTACAAAAAACACCAGGCTACCGTGGCAATGACCGGCGATGGGGTAAATGATGCCCCGGCCTTGCGCAGTGCGAGCATTGGCATCGCCATGGGTATCCGGGGCACAGAAGCGGCGCGTGAAGCCGCTGACCTGATTCTTAAAGACGATGCCTTTCCTTCCATCGTAACCGCCGTAAAGCAAGGCCGGATTATCTTTGAAAATATCCGCCATTTTGTGGTTTACCTCTTGTCTTGTAATATCTCTGAGATTTTGATTGTAGCCACCGCCTCCTTTCTCATGCTGCCCATGCCGCTGCTGCCACTGCAAATATTATTTCTCAATATCGTTACCGATGTATTTCCGGCCCTGGCCCTGGGGATGGGCAATGGCCAGCCGGGCATAATGCAGAGCCCTCCCCGTCCGGCCGGTGAACCCATTATACCCCGGCGGCTATGGCAGGCCATTTTGGTGTATGGCATGGCGATTACCGCCTCTATTATCGGGCTGGTTGTTTATGCCCAGAGCCTACGCCAACTGAGTGCAGGCGATATTAATAACCTCGCTTTTTACACCCTGATCCTCGCCCAGCTGTGGAACGTTTTCAATTTGCCCTCTCGCCAGGTTTCCTTGCTCAGAAATGAAGTAACCCGCAATCCTCACCTATGGATGGCACTTGCCTTCTGTATAATGCTATCAGTGGCTGCTTTTGCCTTGGAACCGGTACGCCTGGCTCTGGCCTTAGATGTTATGGCCCTGTCAGAACTGTGGGTCATCCTTCCCTTCAGCTTAATGCCGGTATTAATTATTCAGCTCCTGAAGCGCGCCCTGAAATGGATCGAATAGTACTTTCCCAAAAAACAAGGCAGGATGCTGATCCTGCCCTGGGTTAAGGTTATCAATAGGCTAAGCCTTAATCCACAGAGATCTGCTTCATAGGCTTTTTGCCGCTGTCAGGCATCTTGGGCAGATGCACCTTCAACACTCCTTCCTTGTACTCAGCCTTGATTTTGTCGGCCTGTACATTTTCGGGTAAGGTAAAGGAGCGGTAGAAGGAACGGTAGTCGTACTCCCGGCGGGTGTACTTATCCTTTTCCTCCTTGCTTTCTTCCTCCTTCTCCACACAAATTTCCAGGGTGTTGTCGTTTACCTCCACCTCAAAATCCTTTTTGCTAAGGCCCGGTGAAGCCAACTCCACCAGATACTCGTTTTCAAGTTCGGTGATGTTGGTAGCGGGAACCTTGGTCAGGCGCGGTAAATTGCGCATCGGTTCAGTAAAGAAACGGTCGAAGTTGAAGAGGTCCTCAAAACTGCTAGGCATTGAAGTTGTCAATCCTCCATTGCCTTTCCTTTTTGCTAGCTGTGCCATGGCAAAAGAAATTAGAATGTTAGATCAAAGCCCTTAAGGCAGCACATAATTACGGTAGATGGCAGCCTGTGCCCCTCTATGTCAGAATTCCAGGAACCCTTTTCGGGAAGCATAAAATTACAAAGGTCAGGCTGGTTTTTAAATGATTTTTATCACTTTCCCTTCATGCTAACCAGCTTTTCCTGAGCTTATTAGTCTGCTTTGTGTTAAGAGGGAAAAGCAAACTCCAATGGTATGAGCTGGCTGGCAATAGGTGACTTACATGGCCGCAGGCTATGGCAGGAAATAGTAGCAAAAGAGCAAGCCGATAAGATCATTTTTATTGGTGATTTCTTCGACAGCCATGAGAAGCTCGCGCCCCAAAGGCAAATTGAAAATTTCCGGGCGCTGGTAGACTTCAAATTAGCCCAGCCCGAACAGGTGATACTCCTAATTGGCAACCACGACTATCACTATTTTGAATTTTGTAAAGGACGTTACTCCGGCTTTCAGGAAGCCGCCGCTGACATTATCGCTGATCAACTGTCTAAGGCGCGGGAATCTAATTTGTTAATGGCCGGTCACCGTGAGGCCAACGTACTTTTTACCCATGCCGGGCTCACCCAAACCTGGGCTCAAAATCAAGGCCTTGATCACCATCATCCTGAGCGTTCCCTCAATCAGTTGTTTAATCGCCATCCTGAAGTTTTTGCCTTTAACCCCGGTCCAAACCGCGATCCCAGTGGCAACGACATTACCCAGGGTCCTCTGTGGGTGCGCCCACCTAGCTTGTTGAGCAATCCTTTACCGGGATTTATTCAGGTAGTGGGTCATACCATTCAATACCATTTGCGAAGAGTGGATGATCTTTTTCTGATCGATACCCTGGGCACCTCGGGCCAGTACCTCTACGGTGATGGCGAGCGGTTTTCAATCAGGTCGCTGTCCTGAGCAGCAGCCTGCGGATCCTGACTATAGGCAATATGTATAAACAGCACAAAGTCAAAAATACTATGGGCCATCATTACCGTATAAAGGCCGGTATAGTGATAGAGATACCCAAAACCGACTATCACCATCAGCATGGCCAAGCCATACAGGGCCACCCGCCAATTGGTCAATTGCAGGTAACCATGCAGGGCCACAAAAATTACCGAGGTGAGATGTAAGCCAATGAGGGGTTGCAAACCAGCCCGGAAGAAAATTTCCTCCCCCACACCGGCACAGAGGGAAAGAAAGATAATCACCGGTAGTTTCAGGTTCAGACGGGAGCTTATAAGTTCGTAGTAGTCCTTCCGTTCTTCCTTAAAAAAGGGTCGCGTAATGATCAGCAGTGCCAGGCCTGACCCGGCCAATCCGGCAATAAATCCGGCAGCCAGCTGGTATCCAATACCCCAGCCTTGCAGAAACACCTCCACATAGCTGCGCTCCTGCACCCACTCTATCAGCACAATGCCACCAATGCCGAAGATCAGCAGGGTTCCCAGTCCTATGCTTAAGGTAAATCGGTCCAACTTAATTGCTCATGTTCTCAATTCAAAAAGAATGAATAGCCGACAGCCAATTTATTTAAAGTTTTACAGCTTTACCTAATGGGTGAACCTGGCATTACTTTTACCATTAGCAAAAACCAAAGTGCTCGATCTTTGTAATCCCTTTTTGAAGGTTTTTTATGTCCGGACATCATCATAACCATCACAGTGGCAAAAATCTGCGCCTGGCTTTTTTTCTAAACCTGGGCTTCACCCTGCTCGAAATAGTGGGTGGCCTGTTTACCAATAGCGTGGCCATTCTTTCGGACGCTCTCCATGACCTGGGTGACAGCCTTTCCCTCGGATTGAGCTGGTGGCTCAACAGAAAATCACAGCAGGGAGCCAGTAAGCGCTTTACCTATGGCTATCGTCGTTTTTCCTTACTGGGAGCACTTATCAACGGATTGGTATTGGTGGCGGGGTCGGTAATAATTATCAGCGAAGCTATTAAGCGCCTGACCGAACCGGTTACACCCAACGCCAGTGGCATGGTAATTTTTGCAGTGGTTGGAGTGACGGTAAATGGTTATGCCGCCTGGAAATTACGCAGTGGTAAGTCACTCAACGAAAAAGTGGTAAGCTGGCATTTACTCGAAGATGTGTTGGGTTGGGTAGCGGTACTGATTGCCGCTGTAGTGATGCTGTTCTGGGATTTGCCCTGGCTCGACCCTGCCCTCTCGCTGGCCATCACTTTCTTCGTACTCTACAATGTGGTAAAGCGCCTGGGTGATACCATCAGCGTTTTTCTGCAGGCTAAGCCCGCTGGTGTAGACCTCGAGCAGGTAAAAGCACGCATCCTTAAAGTAAAGCATGTACAGTCCCTCCATCACACCCATTTATGGACCCTCGACGGTGAGCACCACGTCTTTACTGCTCATGTGAAGCTCTGCGATATTGAGAGCTTCGAGCAAATCATTAAAACCAAGGAAGCTATTAAGGAGCAACTGTCTTCCTATCAATTCTCGCATTACACCATTGAAACGGAGCTGGACGACGAGAGCTGTGACCTCCGCTAACTAAGAATGAGAAATCTTTTCGCTTAATTTCGTAAGCTAAATTTACTGTTGGCAATGTACAAACTGCTAATAATTATCACCTTAAGCTGCCTATTTGCGGGGCCTGCTACCGCACAGAACAGCTACCGCCCCATGTTAGGTCAATCTACCGAATGGCTGGTCCAAAACTGTTATGACAGCAGCAGTTGCCTGTATGACTACTATATTGCGACTGGTGACACCATCCACCATGGGAAGACTTATAAAGTGCTGGATTACTTCCACTTTAATAAAAATTTCTTTCTGAGAGAAGATACCCTCAGCCGCCGGGTATACTTTAAGATGTATAGTAGCGATCCTAAGGAGCCCGAGTACCTGCTTTACGATTTTTCCCTGCTTCCGGGTGATACTATGGAAGTACAAAACCCCTATTCACCGGCCGCGGCTCATAACGGTCCTTACCGGTTGGATAGCATTGTTCCCCGCAATTTTCAGAACATCAGCAGAAGGGTATTTTATCTCTCTGCCCTCGACAGCAGCAGCATTTACCCCCATACTTACTGGATTGAAGGCATCGGAGCCACTTCGCTTATAAACACCCCGGCGGTGATTGGTAATGCCCTTACCTTGGTAGAGTTGCAATGCGCCCATCAAAACAACCAAAAGATTTACCTGCTGCCTGGCAGTGATACTTGCTATACGGCCAGTTTGGGCATCGTCACCACTACCAACGAGCAGCCGCGTATTGACTTTTTGCCCCAGGGCCTGCTAAAGTTTCAGAATTTACCCCGGCCCGCCCGCTTTTATTGCTATACCAACGCCGGGCAATTGTTATGGCAATACAGCGCACATATGCTGGCTGGTGAGCAAAAAATAGAGGGCTTGTCCCAGGGTCTGTATGTATTGCTGGTAGTGGATGAGAACGGAAGTTTTATTGCCAGTAAATGGATCGTTAAGAACTAATCAGGGGCTCAACTGTAACTATGGTGACCAACTGGACCGACCTTCCCATATAAATTTGTGATTTCAAATACAGAAAAATGGCTACAGTACAGTTGACCAGCGATAAGTTCAAAAAGGAAGTTTTTGATTATACCAAAAACAAAGAGTGGAAATTTCAGGGAAAGAAACCAGCCGTAATAGATTTCTATGCCGATTGGTGTGGTCCCTGCCAGATGGTAGCACCGATTTTCGAAGAACTGAGCGATGAATATGATGGGGATGTTACCATTTATAAAGTAGATACCGAAAAGGAAAGCGAACTCTCCGCCATATTCGGAATTCAAAGTATCCCTTCTATTCTGTTTATCCCGATGGAAGGATCCCCCATGATGCAGCGCGGGGCCATGCCCAAGGCATCTTTGAAGGAAGCTATCGATAAGGAATTGCTTAAAAGGGATTAGACACTTTGCCGGTGCGGCAGTTGCCATTCAGTATGGCGCTTTCAAACTATATACCGGCAGGACTGTTGAAACGCTAAAAAATTTATGGGAGAATTTTTCACGATCAGTCTCGTCTTAATTGTCATCGCCATAATATTATGGATTTATGCCATTTATGATGTGGTTAAAGGCACCTTTACAGGCAGCGGCAGCAAAACGCTGTGGCTGGTGGTAATCATATTCTTCCCTATTCTGGGGGCCATATTGTATCTCATATTTGGTCGCAGCTCTAAAAGCTGATTTAGTGGCTTTTTTTATGACGTTGCCTGTTTTTCTTATTGATAAGATCCCCCAGGTAGCTAAAAAGGCGATTGATAATTAGTACCAAAAGGGTAGCTCCCACGGCCAGCCAATATTGACGGAGTGCTACACTGATGCCAATAGCAGAGGCCATTAAAATGGTAGCGGCGGTGGTAAGGTATTTAATCTCACCGCCATCTACCCCCTTGAGAATGGTGCCTCCCCCCAGTACGGTCACCCCTACAATGATAGCGTGCAACACCCGGATCGGGTCCACTCCGGAAGCCTGATCTGAGATAAGGGTTTCGAAATCGACCACCACTACCCGGCCCAGTGAAATAAAGAGGGCTGAGGCCACTGCTATCAGCATATTGGTGCGCAGGCCGGCCGGTTTTTCCTGCCATTCACGTTCAAAGCCCACCAGGCCCCCTAAAATTGCCGCTAAGCCTAATTGTAATAAAATCTCAACCTCCGAAGAAAGCGTCATAATGCAGTGAGTATTCTTTTAATTAGTCTCTAGCTAACTTTGCTTCACTATCCAAAGTTTCACGGCCCGGCCATTCAAAGGGCAAACTTTTCCGCTTCTTTTCGTTTATATTACTACTAATCAGATTCTCTATGTTAAAGATGGCTCTATTCCATTTATTGTTGCTATCCGGCTTTTTGCTTTCGGCCCAGCCGGAGGGCCCTGCCAAGGTGAAGTTATCTATTAAGGTGGAGGATGTGCGCAGCACCGATGGCACCATTAACATAGCACTCTATCAGCAGCAGCACGACTTTATGAGTGATGACGATCTCTACACGGCGCTGAAGGTGAAGGCGGTACGGCCAATTACCACTGCCACCATTGAACTGCCGCCAGGAGAGTATGCGGTGGCCATTTACCAGGATGAGGACGAAAATGACGAGATGGAGAAAAATTTCCTGGGCATTCCTAAGGAGCCGGTAGGACTATCCAATGATGCCATAAAAGGCATGTCGCGCCCCAGGTTTGAAGATGCTGCCTTTGAGCTTAGCACTGCCAAAACAGTGGTAATAGATCTTAAGCACTATTAAAATGAATTACAGCGGCCTCAGATACCGCATCAATCAGTATTACCTGATGGCAGTACTGCTCCTGTTTGGCTGTAAAAAAATCCCGGAAACGGACAGTTTACAGCTGAGCAATGATTACCGTACTGAGAATGTAATTATCATCGTAATAGATGGCCCCCGCTTTTCAGAAACCTGGGGAGATCCCCTCAAGAAGTATATCCCCAAGTTAGCCAATGAAATGGCCCCCAGGGGTTGCTTTAACCGCAGCTTTGCCAACTTTGGTCTTACCAAAACCATTCCGGGGCACACCGCCGTTTCCACCGGCGTTTATGAGGAATTGGACAACAACGGGCACCAGTACCCCTCCTACCCCTCGCTGATGCAGCACTGGCTTAAACACACCGGTAACTCGCCGGAAAAGGCCTGGGTAATAACCAGTAAAGAGAAATTACAGGTTCTTACTAATACCGCCAATCTTGAATGGCGGGGCCGTTTTCTGCCTTCCTTTGATGCGGTAGACCGCCTTGATCATGAGACCTTCCAACGCATTATCGAAGTGCTTGATAAGCACCAGCCCAATTTAATGCTGATCAACTTTCGCGAACCCGATTACTATGGCCACCAGGATGCCTGGCCGCAATACCTTGATGCGATTGTAAAGACAGATAGCCTCAGTTGGGAGATATTCAAATACCTGCGCAGTGAGCCGCATTACTCCGGCAACACCACATTTATCATCACCAATGATCATGGCCGACATTTAGATGAAATCGGTTCAGGCTTTAAGCTTCACGGCGATCAATGCTCAGGCTGTACCCACATCAGCTTTTTTGCCAGCGGTCCTGATTTTAAAAGAGGAGTGGTAATAGATGAACCCCGCGAACAGATTGACATTGCCCCTACTGTGGCCCATTTACTCGGCCTGAAATTGGAACAAACCGATGGAGATATAATGTATGAGTTGTTTGAATAACATGAAAAATCTCTTTTTCACCCTGCTGTCTGTCCTGAGTTTTAGCTTGCTGGGGCAGAATACTCCTACTCCCAGGCATTATAAAACAGATTTACTGCTACGCAATTACCGCATCCAGTCAAGTGAACGCACGGTATTGCAACCCGGCTTCACCTTTGGCCGGGGGCTTCACAACCTCAGGATAGCGCCCAATTTTCAGCTTTACAGCAGTGAGGCCCGCAATGAACCTTATGGCTTTGCCTTTACCGGAGTTTCGGTGGCCTACCAATTGCGAGTGCCCTCGGCCCTGGATTTTCTCGATCAACATTTTGAGCTGGAAACCACCACCCAGTTTTTCGGCACTGAATGGACGGCCAATACCTATATACCGGCGATAGATAGCTACCAAAATGTTCACTTCAAAACCACCGAATACTTCCAGTCCCTTACGTTGGGGTATGGTTTTATTATCAAAACCGGTGAACACTTTTATATCACGCAAACTACCGCTGCCGGCATCTACTACTCTCGTCTTTGGGGTGGTCCGGTAGATGAAAGCCTGCAGGTAGATGACGAAATCGACTTCCGCGGCTACGACGGCTTTGAGGCCATGATCGTAATCTCGGCCGGGGTAGGCTGGGACTTTTAAGACTTGCTGGCATAGCTGGCCTTCAGGTCTGCTATAAAGTGATCGATCACCTTACCCTTGGTGTGAGGCATCACCACAATCTTCCACCACTTAGGATCGTCAAAGTTATCAGCCACTAAGCGGTAGCGACCCGGAATATCGTCAGGAACATATTGCGCCTTAATGGCAATAATATTCATATTGGCGTTGCGGTAATACTGCATCCCCAAATCATCAAGGGCATTGCACAGGCGATCGGTTTCATTCATCAGACTGTGAATATTCTGGCGCCAGCCGTTAGGTCCGTGGGTGGACAAGATCATCCAGATACTCACCGCCTGGGCGCCATTGCGACTGCCGCAGATGGTATAGTCGAGACCTTGGACGTATTGGGCTTCCTCGGTCGCAGAGTAATGCATCCAGTCCTTGCGAATTAGGAACATACCGGTACCGTAGGGCGCCATCAGCATTTTGTGGGCATCGAGGGTAATAGAGGTCACCTCGGAATTCTTGAAATCCAGCGGATTTTGCGGATCGGTAAAGGGATAAATAAACCCGCCGAAGGCTCCATCCACATGTACTTTATAAGGCATGTCAAATTCGCGGATCACGGCGAGATTGGCCTCCAGTTCATCCACCGAGCCAAACATGGTGGTGCTCATATTGGCGATTACCACCAGGTATTTCACTCCCTTTTCTTTTGCCTCCTTTATTTGTTGACGCAGGGTCGCGGCCGGCATTTGACGACTTTCAAAATCGACCGCTACCGGTATAGCGGTAAGACTGAGCAGGTTGCAGGCCTTGTAAAATGAATAGTGGCTATCGCTGGAAAAAATAACACCAACTTCGCGGTTGGCAGCCCCCATCTCTTTGCGGTAATAGTTGCGGTAAATCCAGGCGGCCTGGATATTGGCCTCGGTGCCACCGGGCGCAACATAGCCATCAATGCTTTTAGGCTCAGCTCGCAGGATCTCTTCTGACACCAGGCGCACCAGCTCAATTTCGAGCTTTTGGGTGCCCCTGAAAAGATCCTCCCCCTTGTCTTCGGTAAGGGTATGACAGCCGATATGGTTAGGGTTGTTGATAAAGGTCTTGAGGTAGGGCGCATTCTCAAGGAAATCGGCATCCCGGTAAAACTGCTCGGTATCGAGGTATGAGCCGGGAATGCCCAGGATATAATCAGAATCGTAATTGCGGTTTTCATCCAGCGCTTTAAACACGCGCTCCTTGATGGCCTCCTTAGATAGTTTTTTCCATTGCATGGCGCAAATTTAGCGCCTCCGCAGCGATTGGCGCTATAAAAGCTATATGACTTTTGTCAGCTTTGACCTGCCAGGGGAAACTTTTTATCAACCAGCCAGCGTTTACCATCATGCTTAAAGAGCACAATCTCCTCCACCATTATTTCACGCTGGTATTGGCGTTCCTTAAACTCCTGCCAGGCCTCATAAAAAGCCACTTTACGCAAATCGCGAAAGGCGAGGGTAATATGGGGATGAAAGGCCTTTTGCTTGTGATTGGCATTCATCAGCTTCAATTGGCGCTGGAAGTAAGCTTGTACATCCTTCTGCAGGTTCATCAGGGCAGGCTTCTGCTCTACCCCGATATAAATTACCCGGGGTGTAAAAGCCCCGAAACCTTTTAGTTCTATCTTAAAGGGAGAATGACCATCGGCGAGCTGCTCCAGTACCGCTATCAATTTCTCCTTTTTAAGGTCGCGCCACTTAAAAGGCATATGCAGGGTAATATGGGGCGGAGAGTTGAGGGAGGCTTTGCTCTGGTAGCGCTCCTTAAAATACTCCTTTAACTCCTGCCCTTCCTCCAGCACCGGCGAGGGCGGAACTATTGCTACAAAATATAGAGGGTCCTCTTGCTTGGCCATCCTGCAAAATTGAAATCTTTTGCGCCATAAAAAAACCCCGGTCATTAACCGGGGTTCGCAATATTGAAATCAGGGGCTTGTTAGCCTACCAGTTCTTTCACTTTGTCGGCTGCTTCCTGGAGGGCAATGGCTGAATGCACTTCCAGTCCGCTTTCGTCGATCATTTTCTTGGCTTCAACGGCGTTGGTTCCCTGCAGACGCACGATAATAGGCACGTTGATATTCTCGATGTTCTTGTAGGCATCGATAATACCCTGGGCCACGCGGTCGCAGCGTACAATACCCCCAAAGATGTTCACCAGGATAGCTTTCACCTTGTCGTCGCGCAGGATGATGCGGAAAGCAGTTTCTACCCGCTTGGCATCAGCCGTACCACCCACGTCGAGGAAGTTGGCGGGATTACCACCGGCCATTTTAATAATGTCCATAGTAGCCATGGCCAGTCCGGCACCATTTACCATACAACCTACGTTACCGTCGAGGTTTACGAAGTTGAGACCGGCATCACCAGCTTCCACATCGATGGGATCCTCTTCACGCTTGTCTCGCAGCTCGGCGTAGTCTTTATGACGGAAAAGTCCGTTGTCGTCAAGGGTTACCTTGGCATCCACCGCCAGGATCTTGTCGTCAGAAGTCTTCAGTACCGGGTTGATTTCAAAAAGGGAGGCATCGATACCGTCGTAAGCCTTGTAGAGGCTCATTACGAATTTCACCATCTCCTTAAAGGCTTTACCGCTCAGACCCAGGTTAAAGGCAATTTTACGCGCCTGGTATCCCTGCAGACCTACCGCCGGGTCAACTTCTTCGGTAAAAATCAGGTGAGGCGTTTTTTCGGCTACCTCTTCGATGTCCATACCACCTTCGGTAGAATACATGATCATATTGCGACCGCTGGCACGGTTTAGCAGTACTGACATGTAAATCTCGCTGGTTTCGCTTTCACCGGGATAGTACACATCCTCGGCCACCAGCACCTGGTGCACCTTTTTACCTTCCTTGGAAGTTTGGGGTGTTACCAGCTGCATACCGATAATTTCGGCGGCAATATTCTTAACGTCGTCCAGTGATTTGGCCAGCTTTACACCGCCGCCTTTACCACGGCCACCGGCGTGTATCTGGGCCTTTATCACCCACCACTCAGTACCGGTTTGCTCATTCAGTTTACGGGCTGCATCTACCGCCTCCTCTGGAGTGCTGGCCACGATACCGCGCTGAACGTTTACCCCGTAAGAGGCCAATATGTCTTTTCCCTGGAATTCGTGAAGATTCATCTTTGCGTTTTATTTTGTTGATTAAGAAGCTTTTGACCGCAAAACTTGAAATTGCGATCGCCGCCCCCTGATTTCTTCCATGTAATTTTAGCTGCGGCAAAAATAGCGGTCTGCGGCAATTGGCGAAAATTTTGCCGCCCTTTTATCTACCTTTGCTTAGCCTTTTCTGCTGATTCTTTCCCAACCTTATGAAGTCTCTTATTAGCATACTGTTCATTCTTGCATCTGCTATCACCATGGCCCAGCCGGTTTGTAAGAACCTTAGCGCCCAAAAAGTGAGTGGCGATATCAAAGTAGATGGTAAACTCGACGATGCTATCTGGCAGGGTCAGGTGCCGGTAGCGGGTGGTTTCCATATGCTGCAGCCCGGTGATGGTGAGCCCATCCCCGCACGATTTAACACCCGGGTAAAAGTGCTTTACAGCGACGAAGCCATCTACGTTGGGGCCATGCTGAACGATAATGCCCCCGACAGCATTCTCACCCAACTTACCCAGCGCGATGACTACGATCAGAATAACGACTGGTTTATGTTTGCTATCAACCCCTATAACGACGGCCTTAGCGACTTTAATTTTGTAGTAACTGCCGCGGGGGTGCAAGCCGACAGCCGCACTACCGAGTTTGGGGAGGATGCCAGCTGGAATACGGTGTGGGAAAGTGCAGTGGCAATCAATGACTCGGGCTGGGTGGTAGAGCTTCGGATCCCCTATATGGCGCTGCGTTTTCCCGAAACCCAGAATAAGGAATGGGGCCTCAACATGCTGCGATCCATCCGCCGCAATCGCACCCTGTGGTCATGGAACTATATCGATCGGAGCCTGGGATACCGCTGGGAATACCAGTGTGGGATGCTCACCAATATGGAGCAGATCGATCCGCCGGTGCGCCTGTCACTGATGCCCTATATCTCCACTTATGCCGATAATTATGATGGCAATACCACCTACGACTTCAATGGCGGTATGGATCTTAAATACGGTATCAATGAGAGCTTCACCCTCGATATGACCCTTATCCCCGACTTCGGGCAGGTGGCCTTTGACCAGCAGTTTGTGAACTTCTCCCCCTTTGAAAACCGCTTTGATGAGAACCGGCAGTTCTTTACCGAGGGTACCGATCTCTTTACCATTGGCGATATCTTTTACTCCCGCCGCATCGGTGGTGCACCCAAAAATATCAGTAACACCAGCCTCAATGATTCGGGAGTGGTGGATGTGCAAACTGAATACACCCGCCTGCTCAATGCCAGCAAGATTTCCGGGCGCACTGAAGGCAACCTGGGCATAGGCGTTCTCAACGCCATTACCGCTGAGAGCTATGCCAACTATACCGATGCTGACGGCGTAGAGCAACGGGAACTGCTGGAACCCCTCACCAATTACAATATGTTGGTACTCAACCAGCGCTTTAACCGCAATAGTTCCCTCAGTTTTGTCAATACTAACGTACTGCGCTCCGGGGCTGCCTATGATGCCAATGTAGCCGGCCTCTTGGGGTCATTAAACCTCTTTGAGGGGAATTACCTGGCCGAGGCCTCCCTTAAGCGGAGTGATAAAATTTATAGCGACATCAATAGCAGCGGCTATGAAGCTACCGCCCGTTTTGGTGATATTAGCGGCAATTGGATATGGGCCGTGTTTGAGGATGTGAAAACCGAAACCTACGATCCCAACGACATGGGCTTTTTGGCCCGCAACAATCTATGGAAGCACTACGGTGAAGTGGAGTATCGCATCATAAAACCCCACGGTAATTTGAACCGCAGCAGCTATAAGTTCTATGCGGTTCACCAATCGCTTTTTGAACCGCGCCGCTTTGAAACCTTTTACCTGGGCTTTGCTCCCTTCTGGCTCGATCAGGACTTTAATGCCTGGGGAAGCACCATCACCTGGAACCCGGTGGCTTCCTATGATTACTACGAGCCACGCACGCCTGGTTACTTCTTTAAAATGGATCAAAAGTTTTCAGTCTCGGCCTTTATCAGCACCGATTACCGCACTACCCTCGCCCTGGATGCCAATTTTTACTACGAGCACTGGCAAAATTTCGGTCGTGACCAGTATAGTCTGAATCTGGCGCCCCGCCTACGCCTAGGTGATCACTTTTTTGCAGTGCCTAACATCAATCTCAGTCACAGTAGTAATGACTATGGCTACGCCTATAGCGCCGATGATCAGGTTTATTTCGGCCGCCGGGACGTGTATTCGGTAAGTAATGCCATTGATGCCCGTTTTGTGTTTGACAACACCAAAACCCTTAGCCTGGTAGCCCGCCACTTCTGGACCGGCCTTTACTACGAGGAGATGTTTGCTCTGCAGCAAAACGGTCAACTGCTTAGCAGTGACGTGGATCTGCAGGATGACCTGAACTTCAACACCCTCAATATCGATCTAAAGTTTTCGTGGTGGTTTGCCCCCGGTAGTGAAATGGTGGTGCTGTACCGCCATGTGGTGGCCGCCAATGCCAATGCCTACGAAGCCAGTTACCTGCAGAATATCGATCAGCTCTTTGCCGCCCCCACCCAAAACAACCTGAGTCTGCGACTCACCTACTTCCTCGATTACAACCGGGTGAAAAAACTATTTTAAGTTGTTGTAGGTTTGAGCTCAAATTGTAATTCATGATCGAAGCCAGCCAGATTAGCAAGTCATACGGCGACCTCCAGGTATTGAAGGGTATTAATTTTTCCGCTAAGCCCGGCGAGATCGTATCGATTATGGGCGACTCCGGTGCCGGCAAGACCACCTTCCTGCAGCTCTTGGGCACGCTCGAAAAGCCGGACGGTGGCAGTCTGAAAATCGGGAAGGAAGATGTTTTTAAACTTTCTGAGAAAAAGCTGGCCCGCTTCCGCAACCAAAATATTGGCTTTGTCTTTCAGTTTCACCACCTGTTGCCTGAGTTTACCGCCCTCGAAAATGTGTGCATCCCCGGCTATATCGCCAAAACACCGCGGGCGGAAGTTGAAAAACGGGCCATAGAATTACTACAGTTTCTCGGACTCAAGGAGCGCATGGACCACAAACCCAATGCCCTTAGCGGTGGTGAACAGCAGCGCGTGGCAGTAGCCAGAGCATTGATCAACAACCCCTCGGTAGTACTGGCGGATGAGCCCACCGGCAACCTCGATTCCAAAAACGCCGAGGAACTGCACCGCCTCTTCTTCAGCCTGCGCGACCAGTTCAACAGCACCTTCATCATCATTACCCATAACCCCGAACTGGCCACCCTTGCCGACCGGCAGTTGCATATGGTGGATGGAAATCTGCAGTAATACTGAGTAGGGTGTAGCTAGTATTGAGTAGGGAGTACACAGAATTAGGTATCAAGAATTAGGTATCAGGCTTCAGGTATTACGACTTAGACCTGGCCAAATTACTTTTGCCTAATACTTGATACTCTGTAGTCACCTCGCCCTACTTTCCATTGCTTTAAGTAACCCATCATTATTCCAGCCGGCAATACATACTTCCGCAAGGTCGCTTCCGCAGGATTCATACTGTGGCGGTTTTGGTGTGCGTATTTGCGAAGCCGTGGGTTGTAGTGATGATGACGGGAGGACATGTCTTAAAGTTAAGGAATTTGGCCCCACCCCCGCCTTTCAGGCACCCCCGCCAGCGGGGACTCTTTTTCTCGCTCAGTTCAGCCTAAACGGTCCCCCGCGGCGGGGGTGGCGCGGCATGCGCCGGGGGTGGGGCCAAAGCTAATTTCGCAACGATAATACTCTCCTCCAAATAGCACTGATTACTCTGGTCTCAGATCTGACTACTAGCATCTCACTACTAACCCCTATTTTTGCGGCAAATTATTCGCAGCCCATGATCACTAGCAAGATTAAAGACCTGATCGAAAAGGAAATCACCGCCATTCGCAATATTCCGGTAGACGGTATTGTAGAAGGCGCCATTGCCCTGATCTACGA
>CAZUCA010000041.1:0-30560 GCA_964619125.1 uncultured Owenweeksia sp.
ACTGAGGGTTAGTGGTTTAAGTTTTTAATTTAAACGGTTAGCTGAATTGGTATTAGAAAATTTAATAGCCTTATTGCTTAAAACTGATGACACTGCTAAAGGGATAGTCATTTTAGTTGGCTCCTCTTAATTGATTTTGCGGCGCCGCGTAGATGTAAACTTCAATAAGCCGCTTTTACTGGTTGAAATATGGCTGTAAATCAGAGCCTGCCCTGGCCTGAAGGAGATTTTGTAAACTGATTTGAAATCTATTGAGAATCACCCTGTAAATCCCTATCGACATGAAAAAGCAGCTTTTCCCTGGCCTCCAAAATCTTTTACTCATCTTAAGTGCCAGCTGGCTCATTGCGGCCTGTGAGACCGATGAGAATAAATCTACTTACTGGCAGCGTACCGATGTTCAGGAGTTGGAAATTATATTTAGTGAGCTGGCCCCCGCCACTCAGTACTTTTATATAAGCACCTACGAACAGAGCCAAATTATTGGGGAGGGGGGTACCCTAATCGATATTCCCCAGGGGGCTTTTAAAACCACCAACGGCCTGGTGGTTAGTGGCAATATTACCGTTGAGCTCAGGGAGCTCTATACTGCGGCCGATATGATTTTGGCTGAGAAACCAACTACCTCCGGTGGGCGCATTTTAGCGAGTGGCGGTGAGTTGTATTTCAGGCCCACCCAAAACGGACGGGAGCTGAAGCTGGTGGAAGGGAAAAGCATCCGGTTTAAAATGCCTTCCGATTACATCGATTCGCAGATGGCCCTCTTCGCCGGAGCTGGTGATGGTGACAGTTTTGATTGGCTGCCCGTAAATAATCCGGTGACTATCGACAGTTCAGGCATAGCCAAAAACGACAGTGTCAATAACCCCGTGTTTGATACCCTGAATTACTACCGTTTTACCCTCGATAGCCTTTTTAACTGGATAAACTGCGATTACTTCTACAATGACCCCCGGCCCCTGACCAATTTTGAGATATGCGTTCCCGATGCTTTCAATGAAAGTAATACCAAGGTGTTTGTATATATTCCCTCTATCAACTCAGTAGTGGCTACCTGGTATGATTCGGTTGATGAAGTATTCACAGTTTCGTCAGGCTACCGGCTACCGGTTGGTTTGGCGGTGGTATTTGTGGGGGTGAGCTACCAGCAGAGCCAGATTCATTACAGTATTCAGCAGGCCGTCATTCAGCAGAGCCACAAGGAAGTTTTAACCTTTAGTACTGTCAGCAGGCAACAACTGGTACAGTTCCTGCAAAATCTCTAATCCAGATAGTAGTAGTTTGAATCCCCGGGCTTCGGTTCGGGGATTTTTTATTTAGTCTACTCTCAGGATCAGTCCCTTGAGGTATTCCCCTTCCGGGTGATAGAGGTTTACCGGGTGATCGGCCGGTTGTGTCAGTTTTTCCATTACCCTGACAGTTTTTCCTGAGCCTATGGCAGCAGCACGCACGGTATCTTCAAAAAGCTGGCTTCCCACATGCTGCGAACAGGAAAAAGTGAAAATCAGACCTCCCGGTTTAATTTTATGGATGGCGGCCCGGTTCAGTCTTTTATAAGCCTGTACTGCCTTGTGGGTGGTGCGTTTGCTTTTACTGAAGGCGGGAGGGTCCAGCACAATAATGTCAAACTGATCCCCCATCTTATCGAGGTAGTCAAATACATCGGCTGCTACCGCTTCGTGCCTATCGCTAACTTCATTTAGGATGGCATTCTCATGCGCCAGCTGTACCGCCGCTTCTGAAATATCTACTGACACGGCGCGGCTGGCTCCCTTCATGAGGGCGTAAATTGAAAAGCCCCCCGTGTAGGAAAAAGTGTTTAATACCGTTCGTCCCTTACTGAGTTCCCCGAGCCGACGCCGGTTTTCACGCTGATCTATAAAGAAGCCTGTTTTCTGCCCTTCTTCCCAGTCAATTTTGAATTTTATCCCATGCTCGCTGGTTATGCTTTCACCGCCATTGCCAATCAACCATCCTTGTAACTGCCCGGCAGCCTCTATTTTAGCGGTGGGTTTGCAGTATACCTGGTTTATCCATTGGTGCTGCACCAGGGCGTTGGCGATATTTTCAAGGTAGGGCTGCCAGCCACTATGATGCAGCTGTACTACGGCCGTGTCATTATAGCGGTCCACGATCAGTCCCGGCATCAGGTCGCCCTCACCAAATACCAGTCGGCAGCAGCTGGTGCCGCTCTGATCTAATACTCCGATGTACTGGCGGTAAGCGAGGGCTTCACTAATTCGCTGAGTAATGAGGAGGTTAATATCATGCACCGGTTCAAAGGAAAGTATCCTCACGGCAATGCGGCCGGGATGAAAGAAGCCCAGGGCCTGAAAATTCTCCTTCTCGTCCAGGATTTCCACCACCTCACCTTCCCGGAGGTGGGAGGGGATTTGCTTAAAAGCACCGCTATATACCCATGGGTGCTGGCGCTGAAGGGCCTTTTTTTTGCCTTTGGCAAGATGGATCTGATTAAAGCTCATCGAATGCTGGTAACTGTTTTAGGAAGTGGTACGATTTGTTTTCACTGTCAACCCGGGCCACAAAATGTTGCAGTCCGTTAGTAATGGCAATGTAGGGTACCTGGTAATGCAGGTTGTAGCGTGAGGCCTGGTCAAAAGTACTTTGACTTACCGGCACCTGAGGTGCTTTGCACTCCACTAACAGACGGGCGCTGCCCTGGCGGTAAATCAGAATGTCGCTACGCTGTAGTTTTTGGTGGAGCTGAAAGCCACCCTCAAGTGCAATACCGGTGGCAGGGTAGCCCCGGTTTATTAAAAAGTGCACAAAATGCTGTCGCACCCATTCTTCAGGGGTCAGTACCAGGTGCTTTTTGCGGATGTTGTCCCATACCACTATCTGGCCATTTTTACGTGCCAGTTTTAGGGGAGCATCGGGCAGGTTAAGCTTTACCAGGTTTTTGTGCATGGCGCAAAGGTAGCCAAGTTGCCGTGCTCTCAAATGCCGGTATTGGGCTTTTGCGAAAAGGCCGTGCCGGCGTTTCAATTTTGCAGGCAAAAGCTTTCCTTTGCAAGCCTTTGCCATGAAGTACAGCGAAATTCTTAATGAACTTAAAAGCGGTAAGTACCGCCCCATTTATTTCCTGATGGGGGATGAATCTTATTTTATTGATGAGATTACCCGCTTTATAGAAAAAAATGCCCTGCCCGAAGATCAGCAGAGTTTCAATCAGAGTGTGCTCTACGGGCGCGATGTGGATGTAAAGACGGTGGTGGGAGAAGCCAAGCGCTATCCCATGATGTCAGACCGGGTGGTGATTATCGTTAAAGAAGCGCAGCAGCTCCGGAAGATTGAGGAGCTCGAAAGCTATGTGGCCCAGCCGATGCCCAGTACGGTGCTGGTACTGGCCTATAAGTACAAGACCCTCGACAAGCGCAAAAAAATTTATAAGCTTCTGAGCAACGGCCATGCCCTGCTGGAGTCAAAAAAATTATATGACAACCAGGTGCCTGAATGGGTTGAGGGTCATCTCCGGGAACGTGGCTATAGCTGTACCATGAAAGCACGCCAACTGATTGCTGAAAGCCTTGGTACCGACCTGGGACGCATTAGCAGTGAGTTGCGCAAACTCGAACTGGTGGTGCCCAAAGGGGGAGAAGTTGATGAGGTGGTGGTGGAAAACCACATAGGCATCAGTAAGGATTACAATAACTTTGAGCTCACCAAGGCTCTGGGTACTAAAGATTTCGTGAAAGCGATAAAAATTCAACAATACTTCTCTGCCAACCCCAAGGACAACCCCCTGGTGGTTACAGTGAGTACGTTGTTTGCCTATTTTACCAAACTGATGATTGTACACCAGGCCAGGGATAAGACGCCCAGGGGCCTGGCTTCCTTACTTAAGGTCAACCCTTACTTTGTGAAAGACTATCAGACCGGTGCCACTAAGTATGACCTCAAGCAGCTGGCGCGCATTATCGGTTATATTCGCGAGGCTGACCGCCGTTCAAAGGGGGTGGGCAATGCCTCATCTCCCGATGGTGAAATATTAAAAGAATTGCTATTTAAGATCGTTTATGCCTAATGGCCCGCCGAGGCCGGGCCACTAAATTTTGACGAATGACCAGACATTACCTGTTTAGCTTTATAGTATCAATCCTGGCCTTGACCGCTTCCGCTCAGCAGGGGAGAGTAAGGGGCTTTGTTTATGAAAAAGCAACTGAGGCACCCATTCCCTTTGCCACTATTGCCCTGGTAGGTACCAATTATGGCGCAGTGGCCAATGATCAGGGCTACTTTCTTATCAGCGATGTACCTCCCGGCAATTATGAGCTCAGAGTTTCTTTTGTGGGCTACCAAACCGTGGTGCGGCCGGTGGAAATTCAGCCCGGTCGTATAGCCTCCCAGAAAATATACCTGTCAGAAGCCAGTGAAATGCTGGAAGGGGTAGAGGTTAATGCCGAGCGCCAGGAGCGTGAAACCCAGGTGCTGATCAGTAAGACCACCCTTGATCCTAAGGAGATCCGCCAGTTTTCAGTGGGTGGCGATGCCGATATCATCAAGGCAATCCAGGTACTACCCGGTGTGGTAACCAGTGGTGACCAGGGGGGGCAACTTTACATTCGAGGGGGTGCACCTATTCAAAACCTGGTGTTGCTCGATGGTATGGTGGTATATAACCCTTTTCACTCCATCGGTTTCTTCTCGGTTTTTGATGCCGATATTATCCAAAGTGCCGATGTGTATACCGGTGGTTTTAATGCCGAGTACGGCAGTCGCAATTCGGCTGTAATGGATATCCGTACCCGCGATGGCAACCGCCGCCGCTTTAGTGGCAAGGTGTCGGCCAGTACTTATACCTCCAAAATATTATTGGAAACGCCCCTGGGACGAAAGGACGCAAGGGGACGGGCGGCCAGCTCATTTTTATTTTCCGCCAAAACCTCTTATCTCGATCGCACCAGCGATATTTTCTACAGCTATATCGACACCGAATACGACGGCCTGCCCTTCAACTTTACCGATATCTACGGTAAGTTTACCGCCCAAAGTGATAACGGCAGCCGGATCAGCGCCTACGGCTTTTCCTTTGATGACGGGGTGAAATTTGGCGGTGACAACACTATCGATTGGAATAGCCTCGGCGGTGGTATCGCCTTTACTGCAGTGCCCAGTTCATCATCGGTGTTGATAGAAGGTGATCTAGCTCTCTCTGAATATGAAATCACCTCGATTGAAAATGTGGATTCGCGGGACTTCAGCAGTGTGAATAGCGGTAATTTTGGCCTTGATTTCACCTACTTCCTGCGCGATAACGATGAGTTTAAGTACGGGATGGAAATCATCAACTACACCACCCACCTCGAACTCGATAAAGAAGTGGGGATTAGCTCAAAGGTTACCGAAAACACGGTGGAACTGGGTACCTATGCCAAGTACAAGTTTAAAGCAAACCGCTTTCTTTTTGAACCCAGTGTGCGCTTGCATTATTATGCCTCGCAAAGCGAGTTTAGCCCTGAGCCGCGCCTGGGGGTGAAGTACAACGTCAACGAGTGGTTGCGCATAAAGGCGAGCGGGGGACTATACTCCCAAAACCTCATTGCCACCAATTCCGACCGTGATGTGATTAACCTTTTCTATGGTTTTCTTAGCGGCCCGGAAGGCTCAAGGTTGGAATTTGATGGCGAAGAAGTGAGCAGTTCCCTGCAAAAGGCGCAACACGTGGTGCTGGGAACCGAAATTGAATTGAGTGATGAGATTACCGTGAACGTGGAAGGCTACCTGAAAAATTTCAGCCAACTCACCAATGTTAATCGCAACCAAATCTACAGCCCTGATAATCCCGATCCCAACATTGACCCTATTCTGAAATCGGAATACATCATAGAGAAAGGCCTGGCAAGAGGTGTAGACATCCTGACCAAGTACCGGAGCGGAAGTAAATACCTGTGGGTGGCCTACTCGCTCGGAAAGGTTACCCGCAATGATGGCATTACCGAATATGCCCCTTTCTTTGATCGCCGCCACAACCTGAATATGGTGGCCAGCTACATCTTTGGCGAGGGCAATAGTTGGGAAGCCAGCCTTCGCTATAATTTTGGCACCGGTTTTCCCTTTACCCCAACGCGGGCCTTCTATCGTCAACAGCCGTTTATAGATGGCTTTGGGGAAGCCGAGGTGAGTTATGACTACACCACCCGCAATGGTAAACTGGATGTACTATATGGGGATCTCAACACCAAGCGCCTGCCCAATTACCACCGGGTGGATGTTTCCTTGCAAAAGACCCTGAAAATAAATGAGTATCAAATGCTGGAGGTGTCAGCGGGTGCTACCAATATTCTCAACTATGAGAACATCTTCTACTACGATCGCGATGACTATAAGCGGGTAAATCAACTGCCTATTATGCCTACTGTCTCCCTGAGCTATATTTTTTAATGGGAGTTAAGAATAATTGAAAAAGGCGGGTTTATCCCGCCTTTTCTGTTTTGAGTTGGAGCTGATGGTCGCCTTTAAGTCTTCTGGAAGCGGAAAACCTGATCGTTAATTTTCAGGAAGTAATAACCGGGGATGAGGTCCTCCACCTTCAGGTGGGCACGCTCTCCCTTGGAAATATAGCTGCGCAGTTTTTCGCCCAGCAGGTTGTAGACTTCCAGTTCGCGCCAGCCTTCTTCGCTGAAGTCCACGATGAGGTAATCCTGGCAGGGATTGGGAAACATTTCAAAACTGGCGTTTACCACCTCCGGCGTAGAAACCGGTTTGATAATATCGTTGTATACATCTACTATAATATCCTGGGGAGTAAGGTCAGGGGAACTAAGGCTGTTGTTTGCCTGGCCGGACAGCGGCAGATTCCCGACTGCCAGGGCCCCACAAAGGGCAAGGGTGCTTGCTAAGTTTTTCATTTTTCATAGGTTTTATGTTTTCGTACTATAAATATACCTCTATGACAGGTACTTAAGTGTTAAGGGTTGCATGGCTTTTGTTAAAACGACGTTAAAGTAAAGCGGCGTTGGACTTGCGACAGCTACATTTGTGTTGACATGAAGATGAGACTTACCGGTTCCAAAAAAAGCCTGAACTGGCTTATTACCCTGATGACGATCTCCCTGCTGGGGGTGACCGGTATTCAGGCTTATTGGCTCAACAATGCCTATCGCCTCGAGGAGGAGAAATTTGACCAGGAGGTGTCGCGCGCCATGGAAGGTGTGGCCCTGCGGCTGGAGACTCTTGAGGCCATCAATTTTCTAAGTGATAATATTAAGCTTGAGCCCTTTTTTAACTCATCTGATAACCCCATGATGGGTATTGAAGGCCGTGGCGACAGTTCCTTGCGCATCCAAACGGCTGAAGGGACCTACAGTGTTGCCATCCGCCTGGGCGAGGATTCGATCAATGTGTACGAAAACCAAACTGAAAAACTGCCGGGCCTGTATTACTCCACCAAGGATACCAGCTATCGGGTAGCATTTGCGGACCGGCAGAAACTGCAGGGAAAGTTCAATACCATGGACCGCATTTTTAACCAGCTGGTATTGCGTACAATTGACCGCAGTCAGGGTAGTGTGGTGGCGCGGGTACGCGAGCGTCATCTCGATAGTATTCTTACCTATGAATTTAAATCATCAGGCATTGACCTGCCCTTTCATTATAAAGTGGAGGAAGATGACCAGGCAGTATTTGTGAGTGAAGGCTGGGTGGAGCCCGATTCCACCGATGAATTTCATCAGGCGGCCCTCTTTCCCAATGACTTCTTTAACCGCGCTACCCTTAAGGTGAGTTTTGTCGGTGAAACCAATTACCTGCTGCGCAGTATTTGGCTAACCTTGTTAGTGAGCCTGCTCTTCACCGGGGCGATGATCTACACCTTTGGGCGTACCCTTAGTTTTTCGGTCCGGCAAAAGCGCATTAGCGAAATCAAGACGGACTTTATCAATAATATGACCCATGAGTTTAAGACACCGATAGCCACTATTAACCTGGCGATTGACTCCCTAAAAAATCCGAAGGTGTTGCAGGATGAGGAAAGGGTGAAATATTACAGTGAACTTATCAGGCAGGAAAATAACCGCATGAATATGCAGGTGGAAGGGGTGCTGCGCATGGCACTGATGGATAAAAAGGAAATGGACTTTAAAGTAGAGGCTATACCGGCCACCGAGGTGGTGCAGGATTGCCTCAAGCATATCCACCTTCAGCTTGAAAGCCGCAAGGGTCAGCTACAAACTCATTTCAGGGATAAAGGCGCCCTGGTGAAAATGGATAAGAATCACTTTTCGAATGCGGTAATAAACCTGCTTGACAATGCCCTGAAATACTCGAAAGGCGTTCCCCATATCGAAGTGTTTACCGAGCGCTCAGAACGGCACTTTATTCTGATTGTAAGCGACAGGGGTATAGGCATGAGCAAGGAAGAGCAGAAACATATTTTCGACCGCTTCTACCGGGTGGAAAGCGGTAATATCCACAATATTAAAGGACATGGTCTTGGCCTTAGCTATGTACACGGTGTAGTGGAGGCCCATGACGGCAAAATTGAGGTGAACAGCGAAAAGGGTAAGGGAAGCACTTTTTACCTCTATTTACCGTTAGCAGATAACTAAAACCTGTAAATCCCTATGCAAACCAAACCCATCCTCCTGGTTGAAGACGATCCCAATTTCGGTGCTGTGCTGCGCGACTACCTCGAACTCAATGATTTTGAAATTTACCTGGCCAAGGATGGCGTAGAAGGAATGCAGGTATTTAAAAGTATTGATCCTGCCTTGTGTATACTGGATGTGATGATGCCACGTAAGGATGGCTTTACCCTGGCGCGTGAAATCAAGGCGGTGGATCCTGAAATGCCACTGATTTTCTTAACCGCAAAGTCCATGAAGGAAGACGTGTTGAATGGCTTTAAAGTGGGCGCCGACGACTACCTTACCAAGCCTTTTGACAGTGAGGTGCTGCTTTACAAAATAAAGGCGGTGCTCAATCGCAGTCGTACGCTAAGCGAGGATGAGGAGCAAAAGCTCTTTGAAGTAGGTAAGTATACTTACAACAGTGAGCTGCGCACTTTGTCCATTGAGGGAAAAGACATTAAACTGAGCCCCAAGGAGGGAGCTCTGATGCGCTTGCTTACCCTGAACAAGAATCAGTTGGTAAGCCGTTCTGAAGCGCTGCGCAAAATCTGGAAGGACGATAATTATTTTACCGGGCGCAGCATGGATGTTTACGTGGCCAAGCTGCGTAAGCACCTGAGGCACGATTCAGAGGTGGCGATTGTAAATGTGCACAGCGAAGGTTTCCGCCTGGTTGATCGCCAGCAAGCTGATTAATCAGCCTCAGCCTCCACCACATCCCAGGTGTGATCTGCCAGCAAGCGTACTGAGTACACAAATTCCTTAAAACGGGGGCGTGAGCCCCATTCGGCAGGGGCTATCATCGATAATACGTATTGGCCCTCCTCATTGCGATAGAGGTGGTACAGTTGGTTGATCTCAGGCTTAAAACTCATCCGGGCCTGGTAAATGTGCTGTGAGAGTTCCTTGCGCTGCTGAATCGCTTCTGCCTGCCGGGCCAGTAGTTCAATTTGCTCTTTAATCTGCTGCAGCTGCATATCGGTTTGCTGCTGCATAGCGGCCATAGACCGGTTGCGTATCACCCCTTGTTTTCCGGGTTTTATCACCGCACTGCCTACCGTATGCGCATAGGGCAAGGTACCCGGATTTTCGGTTACCTTATCACGATCAATAGGATTGATAAACTGAGTCTTGTCGTCGTTGGACTTTGCCATAGGGTATTAAATAACAATCTGGCCCTCCCGGGCATCACCAAAGGCTTCACTTTTACCCAGGTCAAAATTCATGGCACTCATCAAGGCCAGGAGGGCATCCAGGTGATGCCAGGTACGGATGTCGTTGAGGTCCATTTTTAAGCGGGGATTGAGGCGCTCTTTTATGGTTTTGGCACAGCTCTTTAAGCCGGTAAGGCTGCCCTTGTACCCCTGGGTCTTTAGTTTGAGCCGGTTGGCACTGATGCGGGGATAGGTTTCCACTACTTTAAGCCCCAGCTCTTCCAGGCTGTTTTTTAGCTCCATGGCCCGAGCGGCAAGCCCACCCAAAAACATAGGGGACATGGCAGTGAGTTCCAAATCCGCTTCCCGGAAGTGATAGTTGTCAAACCCGCTCAGGTTGGCATATACACCCGGCAGTGACAGCGGGGCATCAATAAATACCAGTTCAGGCCGAAAATGCTCCGCAGCATTATATATGAAGTTGTCGGCATCCACTCCTTTGTCCACATCCATAAAGACAATTTCATTGTCCTTATAGATTGCGATCACCGTGTTGCCGGTCAATTTACTGCCATAGTCAATTCCAAAAAGAGTCTTCATTGCTCTGAATAGGGTTTTCCGAAAAGCTCATTTAATTGCCTTTTTCGGAATGCAAATATTTGGTTTAGTTTATTTCTGACAAGCAGGGGGTGAAAAAGTTTTCCAACAATGCCGAAAGGCAGCTGATAATGAAGGATATCCTGTATTAATGTTTTTGAGCCCTGCGCTTCGAAGCGGTGCTCATGATGCCAGAATTTAAAGGGACCCTCTACCTGTTCATCAATAAAATGGCTGCCCGGGCTCAAGCTGGTAATCATGCTGGTCCAGGGTAGACTGATGCCAGCCAGGGGGCGTATTTTGTACCTAATGAGCTGGCCTTCATACATTTCATCAGGCAGATCGTCGCGCGGCTCCATGGTAAGCTGGCCCGGGGTCAGCTTTTGGAGGTTGCGGGGGTCGGCAAAAAAACGCCAGACCGCTTCAATGTCACTTTTTACCAGTTGCTCGTGTGTAAGGCGATACAAAACAATCTTTTATAAGAATCGCAAAAGAACAATAAATCAGCGGTACTGTTGAGCTCAGAGACTGATGATGATATGAAATAAATCTCCGATGAAAAAAATAACTACCCTCCTTATTGGCTTGTTAAGCCTAAGTATTTCCCAGGCCCAAACGGCCGAAATCCAGATAATCCACAATAGCGGTGATGTACTGGCTACCGAAATTGTGGAAGTTTGGTACAACGACACCAAACTGATTGACAGCCTGCATTTTCGCACTGCTACGCCCTATCTGGAAGTTCCCGCTCAGACTAATTTCGATATTTCAATCCTGCCCCTGGGTGGCCAGGACACTATGCTGGCATTCGCCAAGCATACCTTTAATCTCGATGCCGACAGCAATGTAGTGGCTATAGCTACCGGGCTGGTAAGTGCCGCACCATTCGACTCCTTGGAACCATTTGAGATTGTAGTCCATGGCAGCCGGCAGATGGCCATGCAGTCTGGAAACACCGATATTCTGGTTTATCACGGTTCGGTTGATGCACCGGATGTAGTGGTGGATGAACTCACCCTACCTATGAACAGCATTCTCGATACGCTCGCTTATGGAGAGTTTTCCGAATTTCTGGAGCTGCCCACCGGCGACTATGAATTGTTGGTGAAAGATGCCGCCAATGGCGAGCATATTGCTTCTTATGAGGCACCGCTGTCTACCCTTAATTTGAGTGACTCAAGTATGGTGCTGCTGGCATCGGGCTTTTTAGATACCCTGAAATACGATCTTGGCGACACCGTACCGACCGTGGTGGCAAAGTTTGGTTTATTTGCGGTACTGCCCCGGGGGGGCAACTTTATACCTCTGCCGGTTATTTCGGATATCGGCTTGCCGCAAATGTCACCCGCTGTATCTGCACTTTATCCACTGCCTGCCCTAAATACCATTTTCATTGAAATGCCAGGAGTGAAAGAACTGGAAGTGGTCTTATTCAGCCTTGATGGCCGTCGCATAAAACATCATATATCGGAGGCCGCAAATGAAGTCTTCGAAGTTCCCATAAGCGACATCCCGCCGGGAAATTATATTCTGCGAATGACTTCGGGTGGTCAAAACATGGGCTCACACAAAGTGGTGATCCATTGATCTAAAGCTTTAAAATGTAACTTGAACCCTGAATCTTTCAGGGTTTTTTTATGTTCAGATTTTTACTCTTCCTATTGGTGGTATCATCGCTTAGTGCTCAGCCATCCTTGCAATACAAGCAAAACAAAACTTTGAGCTACCCTGCGGTGCTGGAAGCTTACCGCTATTATGACCACCAATTTAACAACGCCCGCCTGATAGAAGTGGGCCGGACCGATGCCGGGGAGCCTCTTCATTTATTTCTTATTGCCAATCAGCTGGGCGACGCAGAACTTTCCGTGCCCGAAATAGCGAAAAACAAAGCGGTACTGCTTATTAATAATGGTATTCACCCTGGTGAAAGCTGTGGCATTGATGCCAGTTTGAAGCTGGTTGACCGCTTGCTGCAAGAGCAAATTCCGGATTCGGTATTACTGGCAATAATCCCGGTTTACAATGTGGGGGGAGCCCTGAACCGCAACAGCCATAGCCGCGCCAATCAAAATGGGCCGGAAGAGTATGGTTTTCGGGGTAACGCCACAAACCTCGACCTGAACCGTGATTTCATAAAGGCCGATGCCCTGAATACTCTGTCTTTTTACGCCATTTTCCACGCACTGCAACCGCATATTTTTGTCGATACTCACACTTCAAACGGGGCCGACTATCAGTATACCATGAGCCTGATAAGCACCCAAAAGGATAAGCTCAACCCGGTGCTGGCCGAATATATGACTGAAAGCATAGAGCCATACCTATATCGCTCGATGGATAGCCTGGGCTGGGAGATGACGCCTTATGTTAATGTTTTTGGTACGGTGCCGGACCATGGCTTTGCCGGTTTCCTGGAGTCACCACGCTACGCCAGTGGCTATACCGCTCTCTTTAATACCATTGGATTTATCACCGAAGCCCATATGCTGAAACCCTATGCGGACCGGGTGGAGGCCACTTATAGTTTTTTGAATTTGATCAGCCACTTTTTGATGCAGGAGTATAAGGCTTTGCAAAGCTATAAGGCCCGGGCCATAGAGGCTGACCTGGCACGCCGCAACTTTGACCTTAACTGGAAGCTGGACAGCAGTAGTTTCACCAGCTTAAGTTTTAAGGGTTATGCTTACAACCTCACTGATAGTGAGTTATACAATGGTAAGCGCCTACAGTACCTCTCTTCGCAGCCACGTGAAATTGAGCTGCAGTATTATAATGACTTCAAAGCAGTTGATAGTGCGGTGGTACCTGATTTTTATGTGCTGCCCGCCGCCTGGCGCCAGGTGGTTCTACGCCTGCAATCCAATAATGTAGCCATGATCCCTATGTCAGCGGATACGAGCATAAAAGTGGAGGAATACCACATTGACGAGGTCAGCTTTGCAGACTATCCCTATGAAGGACACTTTCCCATAAAGGATCTTAAGGTTCACACTGAAAGCAGAACCCGTTCCTTCCGCAAAGGAGACTGGCTTATTCCCACCGATCAGCCTGGGCGCCGTTACCTGCTCAATACCCTGGAACCAGTAGCAGTAGATAGCTACCTGCGCTGGAATTTCTTTGATGCCATTTTTCAGCAAAAGGAATATTTTTCGGCCTATGTTTTTGAAGAAACGGCTGCCGAAATGCTGGCAGCTCAGCCGGCCTTGCAAAGAGAGTTCGAACAGTGGAAGAAGGACCACCCTGAGCAGGCCGCCAATCCCTACGCGGCATTGAGTTATCTCTACTACCGCAGCCCTCATTACGAAAGCAGTCATCGCCTTTACCCGGTATACCGCGTGCCGGAGGTTTCCCGCTAATAAAAAAGCCCCGCTGGCAGGGCGGGGCTTGTCAATTCAATTTAGTGGTTGAGCTATATTGCTTCCCACATTGATTGCCACTTCACATTGGTAGGGGTAATGCTCATCACCGGAATCTCGGAATGATATATCATTGCCTGAACATCTGTGCCCAGGAAGTAATCAGTAATGTCGCGTTCACGGTCATCCTCTACTATCATAATAAGGTCGCCGTTATTTTCGTAGGCATAGTACAGGGTGTTGCGCACCACGCTCTTATTTTCGGTGGGCTTCAGCAATTCGGTGCTGCACTCCACGCCGTGCTCGGTAATAAATTTATGTACCTGGCGCAGGTTGGCATTGAGGTCGCGCTCTTCGTGTGCATCCTTCAATACCGATACCACCTTGATTTTGGCGTTAAAAAGGCGGGCGTAGTGCAAGGCCGGGCCTACTTTCTGCTTGCTGCGACGATCCAATACCAGTGGGAAGATGATGGTATCGATACGGTTGATATTGCGGACCCCCTTAATAGTGATTACCGGAGCCTCTACAATGGTGACGGTGCGATAGGCGTTGCTGCCGATAAAGCGTTTGCGTAAATTACTAGGCTTGCCGTTGGTGCCCATTATCACTAGTTCGGCATCAAGGAGATCGGCCACCCGTCTTATCTCCTCGTATACCACCCCATTGGCTACCATTCTTTCAATGGTAACGCCCGATTTTTGGGAATACTCCTGGGCCAGCTCTTCCAGTTTTTTCTTGGCCTGCTCGCGCAGTATGTCCTGGTCCTTAACTTTTACATCCAGAGCTTTGCGGATTTCAGAATCGTCATTAATCACAGTAAGTAAAGTGATTTCGGCCTGCATGGCTTTGGCAAAAATTACTGCCTGATCCAGGGCCATTAATGATTGTTCGGAAAATCCGATGGGTACTAAGATAACAGAGGGTTTGTCAGCCATATTGATTTATTTTGCTCCACAAATATAGTTTTTCAAGCAAAGGAAAAAAGGATATGAAGAGTTCTGAATTGATTCTAAATGAAGATGGCAGTATATACCACCTGGCTTTAAAACCTGGAGAAGTTAGTTCGCTGGTTATCACCGTAGGAGATCAGGACCGGGTGCCGATGATTACAGGCCACTTCGACGATTTGGAACTCAAACGGCAGCGGCGGGAGTTTGTAACCCATACCGGTAGCTATCGCAGCCGGCGCATTACGGTAATTTCCACCGGCATCGGTACCGATAATATCGATATCGTTTTTAATGAGTTGCATGCCTTGCGGGAGATGGCGGGAGAGAAAGCTCCCTATCGCTTTATCAGGCTGGGCACCAGCGGAGCGGTGCGGCCGGAGATTGATGTTGATTCTATCCTTATTTCTGACGCTGCTGTGGGCATGGACGGCCTGCTGCATTTTTACCAATCGGACGAAGATCAGACTGCAGTGGACGCGCTTGTGAACAGCGACCAGCGCTGGCAAAAGCTACCCAAACCATATTACAGCCAGGGCTCGGCAAAGCTTTTGAATCACTTCAATGAGCTGGCTGATGTGCGTGGGGTCACCCTCACCGCCCCGGGTTTTTATGCGCCGCAAGGCCGGAATGTCACCAGTGCGGCCCGGGTGGCGGACTTCACCCAGCTTTTAAGCCGGTCAGAGATCGCAGGAAAGGCGATAACCAATATCGAAATGGAAACCGCTGGCATCTATGGTTTAGCCAGGTTGCTGGGGCACGAAGCGATTAGTATTTCGGCTATTCTGGCGAACCGCTACAGCGGTACTTTCAGTGTAAAGCCCGAACAAACAGTAGAAAGGATGATTGCCTCAGCCCTGGAAATGATGGTAGCGCTAACGGACGAATAAACAGCGGCCTCAGTGATTATTAAGCTAGATTTTATCTACCGAAATTCCGATGTTGCCATTTCCCAATAGATCAAGGTTCAACAGGTTATTGAATTGAGAATAGATAGCAACTTTCTTAATTGCCCTAATCTTTATCCCGATATAGGGTTGCAGGGAAAAAAAGTATGAGCTAAGGCTTATTGTCCAAATAACTATAGCTAGGTTTTACGGACACTAAATCCACTGGTTTTACGCCTGCAAAAATTTCGTATTGGGCATCTTGCATCAAATCATACTTTAACATGAGGGTTAAACCGGTGATTGTTACCACAAGCTCAGCCAAAACTCCTTTACTTCCTCTAGGACGATTTTCCGCCCGCTGGTACTATCAGAAGTAATGGTGATTGACGGCCATTCCGAGGTTCCTCCTCTGATATCAGGAAAAAGTTTTTTTTACCATTGTTAAAGGTAACCTGAGCCTCTCCACTATTGATTTAGCCACAAAGTTGAAAGCTGCCGTAGAGTAATAGCAGGGTGGTGGTCAGGATTCGGTCCATGGCTGTTGCTGGTGATTAGAAGCGGGTAACGCGGCCAAAATCATATGATACTCCGATGCTGGCACTCCTGAAGATGGAACCCATTTGAAGTATATGGTTGACTTCACCATAAACAGCAAGGCGGTCATTTACTATAAATTGCAGGCCCAGGCAAGGGCTCAGGCGTGGTACAGCCATGAGGTATGATTCGCTCTCCCCCCGGTAGGTTTCGTTAAACTGACTGAGGTCAAAAAGCCGCATGCCAATATAGGATTGAAATGCGCTACGTTTTACAAATTCATACTGCATCGATGAGCTAAGACCGGTGGTTACTATATCCGCACCATAGGCATTGCCGGTCCATGAATCTTCCCTAAGAAATTGAAAAGTGGCATGTTCAAAGCCCAGTTTAAGCGAGAAACGACCATTGGCACGGGGATAGAAGTGCCATCCCCCTGAGAAGCCCGTACCTATTTTTCCCGGGGCATAAAACAAGAAGCTGCCTATGGTTGATGCCTGTGCATAAATTAGGTTATTGGGAGGTGATTTCAATCGACTGCCTGAGGCAAGGTGGTAAGTCACTTCGCCCTTATTGTAGTCGAGGATCAATCTGGTGAGGTCTCTTTCACTCAATTCAGTTTTCTGAATGTCCTGGGCCAGATCAACACGGTCACCCATCAACACCCCCAATACCTTGGCGTAGGCATAGTCATAACGCTTAAAATGACCTGATTTACCGGCATTGGTCGGCTCACCCTCATTTCGGAGTACGATTTCCTCGTTGTTTTCGAGTTTGTAGATGGAGTCACCCTTGGTAACATAGAAGGTTTTACCGGGTTCCCAGCGTACGTACAGGTTGATACCACCTTTCGATTCTACCACGGCCTTAAACAACCTGACTTGCGCACTGGGTTTATTGCTTACTTTGTGACTAATATATTTGGAGCCGTTGTCAAAACGGATGTTTTCTAGCTTATTGATATCAATAAGCTGCTCCTGACCTTTCTCATTTTTGATAATTACAAAATTAAGCTCATCGGGGTCCACTTTTACATAGCTCGATACAACCTTCCCATTATTCATACTGATAACCGCTTCCCCAATTTCCGTTTGGGCAAAACCGTTGAAATACATAAAAACTGATAGAAAGATCAGGGATAAAGCCCGGGTGGTTGATGGACAGGATAGCAGCATAGTTGTTTCGATTTAGTGAGGCAAATATGTCATTTTTTTTTAACTGCCTGATGCAATAAAAAAAAGCGCCCCTGAGGGCGCTTTTTTTACAGTTGATTGTATGTAAGTTTCTTAACGGGCAATATTCACTGCCCGCGTTTCCCGGATCACGGTAACTTTTACCTGGCCGGGGTAGGTCATCTCATTCTGAATTTTCTGGCTGATATCGAATGATATTTTGGCGGCGCTGGCATCGTCCACTTTATCACAATCCACCATTACCCGCAGCTCACGACCAGCCTGTACCGCGTACGCCTTGCTTACACCACTCTGGTCCATGGCCAGGTTTTCAAGGTCCTTCAGACGCTGAATGTATGACTCCGCAATCTGGCGACGGGCACCGGGACGGGCACCACTGATGCCATCGCATACCTGCACGATGGGCGATATGAGGCTGGTCATTTCCACCTCGTCGTGGTGAGCACCTATGGCGTTGCACACCTCAGGTTTCTCACCGTATTTTTCTGCCCATTTCATGCCCAGGATGGCGTGGGGCATTTCACTTTCCTCATCCGGCACTTTACCAATGTCGTGCAATAGTCCGGCCCGTTTGGCCAGTTTCGCATTGAGACCGAGCTCAGCGGCCATAATACCACAGAGGTTGGCCACTTCCCTGGAGTGCTGCAGCAGGTTTTGGCCGTAGCTGCTGCGGTATTTCATTCGTCCTACTGCTTTCACCAGTTCGGGGTGGAGGCCGTGGATACCGAGGTCAATAGTGGTGCGCTTACCCACTTCAAATATTTCCTCGTCAATTTGTTTACGTACTTTATTCACCACTTCCTCAATGCGGGCAGGGTGAATACGGCCGTCGGTTACCAGGCGGTGCATGGCCAGGCGGGCAATTTCGCGACGAACGGGGTCAAAGCAGGAGAGAATGATCGCTTCGGGGGTGTCATCAACGATGATCTCCACCCCGGTAGCAGATTCGAGAGCGCGGATATTGCGACCCTCACGCCCGATAATGCGTCCTTTAACGTCGTCGTTTTCAATATTGAAAACTGACACGCTGTTTTCAATAGCCTGCTCGGTAGCCACGCGCTGAATACTCTGGATAACAATTTTACGTGCCTCATTGCCGGCAGTGAGTTTGGCTTCTTCCATCGTTTCCTGGATAAAGGAAGCGGCTTCAGTTTTGGCCTCGTCTTTAAGGGCGTCAAGCAGTTGGTTTTTGGCCTCTTCGGGGGTGAGACCGCTGATTACCTCCAGTTGCTCCACCTGCTTGCGGTGCATTTTTTCAAGCTCTTCCGATTTGCGTTCGTAATGCTCCAGCTGACGGCTCAGCCGTTTTTGCATTTCACTGTTTTCACGCTCCTTGCGCTTGATTTCCTCAAAGCGATCTTTGTTTTTGCTCTCGCGATCCTTAATCTTATTCTGCAGGTCATTGAGCTTCTGCTCCCTGCGGTTGATCACTTTTTCATGTTCTTCCTTGAGCTCCAGAAATTTTTCCTTGGCCTGCAGGATTTTATCCTTTTTGATGGTTTCGGCCTCTTTTTGGGCCTCCTTAATAATGGCTGATGCCTTCTTTTTTTCGAGCGACTTCAGCACGAGGTAAGCGATGGCAAATCCAGCCACCGCAGCTATAATTCCGGTCAGAATTAATTCCATTTATAATGGTGGTATTAAGTTATTAACTAAAAAAAAAAACCCGCACCAATTCAAGCTTTGTCTAAACTCCGTTCAGACAAGATCAGAGTTTACCAGACAATTTCGGCCTTCCGCTACAAGGCGGCCTGGCCTAGAAAGCCCGAGCTAAACTCTTATTTATATTAGCGTTGAGTTTAGCAAATTCGTTGAATCGATGCGGGAAAAATAGGGTATGTAAAGAACTAAGGCTTTATAGCAGTTTCGAGAATCTGTTCGAGGTGGTTGAGCCGGGAATTCACCTTATTGGCATCCACCAGGTATTTGTCTTTTTGAACTTCCAGGCGCGAGGCCAGTTGCAATGAGCACATGGCCAGCAAATCCTGTTTATCCCTAACGGCAAATCCCTCTTCATATTTTTTGAGAATGCCGTCGATGGTTTTGGCGGCTGAACGAATTTGCTCCTCTTCCTCAGGCTTGATGGTGAGAGGGTACACCCGGTCAGCTATCGATACTTTTATTTTCAAAAATTCTTTTGAACTACTCATTCAATAATGCTATGCAGCGGTCAATTTCCCGCACCAGTGAACTGATCTTTGCCTTAGCCAGCTCCGTGTCTTCCGGGCTGCCGGGGTTCAGGCCCCGGGCCAGGCGGGCATTTTTCAGTTCACTTTCGAGTAATTCCAATTTATGATTTTTACCGTCTATTTCTTCCTGTACTTGTTGCAATTCGGCCTGCAGCCGTTCCTTCTCATTTTTCACATTCTCAAAAGCCTCTACCAAACGGTAGCACAGATTTTGCAGATGTGTGAGACGTTGTTCAATATCCGGCATAAATTGAATTTACCCACGGACAAAGTTACGAAGCAATTGCACACAATCAAGTCGGGCTTTTTGGGCCCCGGCAATACTCTGCCTATTTTTACCGCTCGTGGTCGTCTTTTATCAATACAAATTCTAAAATCCCACTACTTCATGCAAAACTTGCGCTGGCTTTGGCTGTGTTTGTTTAATGTGCTCGGCTTTAGTGTCCTGGCACAGGAATATCCCCAGGACTATTTCCGTTCTCCGCTCGAAATACCACTCTACCTCTCCGGTACCTTTGGAGAGATCAGAGGCAATCACTTTCACTCAGGCATGGATATCAAAACCAAGCACCGCGAGGGGCAACGGGTGGTAGCTGCTGCCGAAGGTGATATAGTGCGCATCAAAATTTCCCCTTACGGTTTTGGCAACGCCCTTTACCTGCGCCACCCCAATGGCTACACCACCGTTTATGCCCACCTGCAGCGCTTCAATGACGAAATTGAAGAATATGTACGGCAGGCACAGTACGAACAGGAGAAGTTTGCGGTGGAATTATTTCCCCCGGCGGGAAAATTCAGCTATGAGCAGGGAGACTTGATTGCCCTGTCGGGCAACAGTGGTGGCAGCGGGGGCCCACACCTGCACTTTGAAGTGCGCAGTACAGCCACCGAAAAGATTATTAACCCCCTGCTCTTTGGCTTCGAAGTAGCCGATCATCAGCATCCTGACCTCTACAATCTGGAGGTTTATGAGTTTGACGGGCAGGAACTGGTGGGCTCCCAAACCCTCGATCTTTTGCGAGAGGGTAATGGTAAATATTCTCTCAGTGGCAGCAGCCTGGTTGAGGTGCGCCATCAGCCGGCCTTCGGCATCACCACCTTCGACCGCCAGGATGGTTACGCCAATCGCAATGGCGTGTACAGCATAAAGCTCTGCATCGGCAAGGAAGTGATTTACCGCTTCACTATGGAAACTTTTGCCTTTGCCGAAACCCGCTATGTTAATAGCCATATCGACTACGCCCAGAAAAAGTGTTGTCGTCGTACCATTAATAAACTCTATCTGGATCCCCTCAACAATTTTTCGGGCTATCACAACACTCCCCGCATGAACCTGCCCGAGTTGAAGCCGGATTCCATCTACCCGGTGGAACTGATGGTTACAGATGCGGCCGGCAACGAAAGCGTCCTCGAATTTGATTTGTTATTGCAGCCATCACCGGCCGGTCAGAATCTGGACACTCCTGAGCCCGCCAGTATCTTTAAGTCTGGTCAGCCCAATTTCTTTAAAAACGATCTCCTTCAGTTTTCCCTGGCCGGCGATGCGCTGTACAGCGATGTGTATTTTGATTATGAAAAAAAGGAGGCTTGTGATGACTGTCTGTCATCGGTACATCGCCTTGGCTCGGAAGAAATTCCCGTACACCAATACTATAATCTGCGAATAAAACCAGAGGCCAATTACCAGGGCGACCGCAGTAAACTGGCTATTGCCAGCATCAAAAAAGGAAAAATAATCGATTATGAGGGAGGATATTATGAAGACGGTTATGTAGTGGGGCGCACCCGCCAATTCGGTGAATTTGCGGTAGTGCTTGATACGGTAGCACCCCGGCTTAAGGCTCTGAACTTTGGGGATGGCAGCAGTGTGGCTGGTAAATCCAGGCTAAATGTGTACATCGAAGATGAGTTTAGCGGAATTGATGAGTACCGGGGTACCATTGATGGTAAATGGGTTTTATTTGCATACGATGCCAAAAATGACCTCCTTTATGCTGACTTGCCAGGCTTAAATGTGGAGCCCGGGGAGCATGAACTCACCCTCACTGTTAGTGATAAGAAGAATAATTCCACAACAAAAAGCTATCGGCTGATCTTTTGATTAGTATGTTACTTTTGCTCAATTGATCGTTTTAGAACTCATGAAGAAGATACTAAGCCTGTTTGCCGTAGTTTTTTGCAGCCTTTGCTTTAGCCAGCTTAAGGCTCAGCAAAAAGAGCCTGTTCAAATTTCGGGTATTGTAATGACGGCCGACAGCATCCCCCAGTATATCCCATTTGCCCACGCCGTGGTTAAAAACCGTAACCGTGGCAGTATGACCGATGCCGAGGGCTTTTTCTCTTTTGCCGCCCTGCCCGGCGACACCGTTATCTTTAGTAGCATCGGCTTTAAAAAGGAGCGGCTTTTTATTCCTGATACCCTCGAACAGAAGGAGTACCTGGCGCGCATTGTAATGAACTGGGATACCACCGTACTCGAAGAGGTAACCCTCTATCCCTGGCCTACGCCTGATCGCTTCAATGAGGAGTTTATGCGCAAGCGCATTCCTACCACCGATGAGGATATCGCCAAACGCAACCTGGCCATTCAGGAGCTTAAAGATCGCGCTTATGCGATGGGCTACAGCCCGGAAGAAATTCAGGATTATGTAATTCAGTCTCAGAATGCCGACATCTACAACTTCGGTCGTTACCAGGGCTACGATAATGCCGGCTCGGCAATCCTGGGGTCTTTTACAAATCCATTTGCCTGGGCTCAGTTTTTTGAGGCAATTAAAAACGGAGATTTCAGTTCTAAAACTCCACGCAAAAGAAATTAGCACTGATGCATAAAATGCTGATCCGCCTCGCGGTGTTCGGCCTGCTCTTCTCTTCAGCGGGAGCAATAGCCCAGGAAACTAAATCAAAATCAGCCACTACCATTTTTGGTACCATTACCGAGGACGATGGCAACCCCGTAGACGGGGTGAAGGTTACGGTAGGGGAGTTTTATACCCTCAGTCGCAGCGATGGCAGCTACCAGCTCGATGTAAATTATGGCGAGGAGCTCATTGTGTATTTTACCAGCTTTGGCTATGTGCCTGACACCGTACGCTTTGATATAGCAAGGGGGCAGCGATTGCGTATTGATAAAACAATCAGCCTTCTTCCCAATATCCTTGAAAACATTGATATCGTTGACCGCAAAGCCCGCTTTGATAACCAGGTGAGCATTTCTGCTAAAGACATTGAGGTATTTGTAGGTCCCGGTTCTGACGTTGAAGGCATCATAAAAACCCTTCCCGGTGTGAGCAGCTACAATGAGCTCAGCTCTCAATATTCGGTACGGGGTGGCAATTTTGATGAAAACCTGGTATACGTAAATGGCATTGAAGTGTATCGTTCCTTCCTCGTGCGCAACGGCCAGCAGGAAGGGTTGAGCTTTGTGAACTCTGATATGGTGAGCGATGTCGACTTTTCGGCCGGGGGCTTTGAAGCCCGCTATGGCGATAAAATGTCGTCGGTGCTGGACATCACCTACCGCCAGCCCCAGCAGTTTGCTGCCACTGCCGAAGCCAGCCTGCTGGGGGGCAGCCTTACCCTCGAAGACAAAATTTTTAATAATCGCCTGTCAGCAATGGTAGGCGCCCGTTACCGCACCAATCAGTTGCTACTGGGGACCCTCGATACCCGGGCTGATTTCCGCCCCCGCTTTACTGATATTCAAACTTATCTCACCTATTACCTCAGCGACGAATGGGAGCTGAGTTTCCTGGGCAACTACAGTCGTAATCTCTACAAGGTGATTCCCGAGACCAGGGAAACCGACTTTGGTACCCTGCAGGAAGCCCTGCGCCTGACCGTATTTTTTGATGGCCAGGAAGATTACGACTTTACCACCCGCTTTGGCGCCCTTACCGCCGTACACCGCCCCAATAAGCAGCTTGAGTTGCGCTTTACCACCTCGGGTTTTCAAACTACCGAACAGGAGTACTTTGATGTGGTGGGAGCTTATCGTCTGGGAGAACTGAATAATAACCTCGGTAGTGATGAGTTTGGCGAAATCAGCTTTATCCGGGGTACCGGGGGGTTCCAGAATTATGCCCGCAACAACCTCGACGCCATTGTAGCCAACGTTTCACATGACGGATTGTACGATCGTGAAAAGCTAAGCTGGCGCTGGGGGCTTAAATTTCAGCTGGAAGATATCATAGACCGCTATCACGAGTGGGAGATGATTGACTCGGCCGGTTACAATATACCCTATGGCGGTAATGTGAAATATTTTGGGCAGCCCGGCTCCGATACCCTGATTCCCCAAAGGGGTGAACCAAATTCACTGGAGCTCTTTGAATCTTTTAGCAGTGAGGCCGCGGTGCAGAGTGGCCGGGTGATGGCTTATCTCGAAAGATCGCAGCTGATAGAGAAGTGGCAGCAGGACTTTTACCTGAACCTGGGCATCCGTACTCACTACTGGACTTTCAACGGTCAGAATGTAATTAGCCCCAGGGCCAGCCTGAGCTGGAAACCCGAGTGGCGCTCCGATATGGTGTTTCGCCTCGCCAGCGGCCTGTATTATCAGCCGCCGTTTTACCGCGAAATGCGCGCCCTTGATGGTGGTCTTAATGAGAATATAAAGGCGCAGCAAAGCTTCCACCTGGTACTGGGCAACGACTACCAGTTGCGCATCTGGAATCGCCCCTTTAAAATGGTTACCGAGCTGTATTACAAGCACTTCAACGACCTTATACCCTATGACCTGGATAATGTGCGTATCCGCTACCGGGCCGTGAATTCGGCCACAGGTTTTGCCACCGGGCTTGATTACCGCATTAATGGCGAATTTGTAAAAGGAGTGGATAGCTGGGCCAGTTTATCACTGATGACCATCCAGGAGGATATTGAGGGTGACGACGCTGGCTACCTGCCCCGTCCTACTGACCAGCGCTTTAATTTTAAGATTTTCTTCCAGGATTACCTGCCCCGAGACCCCACCTTTAAAGTGAGCCTCACCCTGGCGGTAGGAACGGGCTTGCCCTTTGGGCCTCCCCAGGCCACTCCCCAGGAACGCAACCGGCGCCTGCCACCGTATCGCCGGGTGGATATAGGCTTTAGCAAGGTGCTTAAAACAGAGGGTAAAACTTACCAATCAGGCTTTGTGAATGCCTTCCGTAGCCTGGTGGTTAGTCTGGAGGTATTTAACCTGCTGCAAACCACCAATACTATCAGTTACCTCTGGGTGAAAGACATCAGTACGGCCAATGAGTATGCCGTACCCAACTACCTCACCGGACGCCTGCTCAACCTGAAACTTACCGCTAAATTTTAAATCACCTCTCCCGGGTCGCCTGCCTGGCTTTCGCTGTTTTATCAGCATAATGGGTTAGTAAATTCCTTGGGTACCCCCCTAGCCGGCCTTGTCGCATTTTCAAAAAGGTTGTATTTTAATGACACTAATTTTTAATGTGTTAAGCCATGAAAACTTATACAGTGATCGGCGCACCCATATTATTGCTGCTGCTATTTGTTGGTATTCTCCCCTACGAGGGAGGGGCAGAGGATTCGGGGAAGCTGATTTTTTATGCTATTCTTATTTTGGTGCAGTGTCTCTTGCTGATTGCGGCCCACGAGAAGGCCATGAAATCGGGTAAGGCTTTCCAATAAGTTCCACTTCCACCCACTCACAAGCATTGGGTTTACTACCTTTGCCCGCTCAAAAAAAGAAGCAATCAGATGATCAATAAGATTTTGAGGCTGGGCATTAGTGCTATTTTACTGGCTTTATCAGTTTGGCAGTTTGTTGAAGTAAACATCGGCAACGGTATAATGTGGCTCTTGCTGGCTGGCCTGGTGCTTCTCACTTACTTCCGCAATGAAAATATCATCATTGCCTTCTGGCATCTGCGCAAAAACAATCTCGACAAAGCCGAAAAGGCCTTGAACCGCATTAAGAATCCTGAAAAATCATTGGTACGCGGCCAATTGGCCTATTGGTATATGCTGAAGGGAATGATTGAGTCTCAACGGGGGATTGGCAAAGCGGAAACCCTGATCAGGAAGGCACTGAGTACCGGTTTGCGCCAAAAGCATGACCAGGCGATGGCCAAATTGCAACTGGCTGGTATCGCGCTGGCAAAACGTCGTAAGCGCGAGGCACAGGTGCTGCTCACTGAGGTGAAAAAGCTCGATAAGCGCGGTATGCTTAACGATCAGGTTAAGATGCTGAAAAACCAGATGAAGCGAATCTGACAACTTTAATCTGCCATCTTCGTTGTTTAGCTTTTATTTGCCCTGATGCCAAGAAAGCTGCTTAAACGAATCCTTCTTACTTTATTAGCCCTGGGCCTGCTGGCCCTGATAGGTGTTGTGTCTTTTTATTTTCTGGTGAAGGCCGAGGCCTTTGGTCCCTTGCCTTCCAGTGAGGAACTTACCGAGATCCGCAATGCTGAGGCCAGCCTGGTTTATGGATCAGACGGACAAATGATCGGCCGCCTGTTTTCGGAGAATCGCACCAATACCACTTTTGAAGAACTGCCACCTCATCTGGTCAATGCGCTGATTGCTACTGAAGATGCCCGCTTTTATGAACACGAGGGGGTAGACAAGCGCAGCATGTTACGGGTGGTGGTGAAATCTATTTTATTGGGAGATGAGAGTGCTGGTGGTGGCAGTACCCTTACCCAGCAACTGGCAAAGAACCTCTATGGGCGGCGCAGCTTCGGCTTCCTTACTATGCCGGTAAACAAAACCAAGGAGATGATTCTCGCCAACCGCCTCGAAGATCTCTATACCAAGGAGCAGATTATTGAGCTCTATCTCAATACGGTGCCCTTCTCCGAGAATGTATACGGAATTGAAACGGCCAGTAATCGTTTTTTCAGCAAAAGCCCGCTACAGCTCAATATTGAAGAGGCGGCGGTACTGGTGGGTATCCTAAAAGCCAATTCCTACTACAATCCACGACTTAATCCCGAAAATTCGCTGCGAAGGCGCAATGTGGTACTGGCGCAGATGCTTAAGTACAATTACCTCACCGCTGAGGAATACGACAGCCTGAGCCAATTACCCCTGCAACTGGATTACATGAATCTGGTAAATGATGCCAGGGCCCCTTACTTTCTCAGCCAGGTGCGGGAGCAGGCCCAGAAAATTCTGGAAGAAGCAGGCGAGGACTACAATCTTTACCAGGATGGCCTGGTGATACATACTACCCTGAATGTTGCCCTGCAGCGGGAAGCGGAAAGGGCCATGCGCAGCCACCTGGCCAAATTGCAGGAAGCCTTTGACCGGCAGTTTCGCAAAGTAGACCTGTGGCAGCGCTACCCCGAACTATTGCAGGCGCAATTGCAGCGCAGCCGCTCTTTTAAAAATCTCAACCGGCGCGATTTGTCAGAAGACTCAATGAATTATTACCTCAGCAAAGCGCATCCTACCCTGGTATATGCTGCCGGGCGTGATTCCCTGATGGAGCTCAGCATTCGCGATTCGGTGGCCTATTACCTCAAGTTGCTCAGGGGTGGGTTTCTGGCGATGAACCCTGATAATGGTGCCGTGCTGAGTTGGGTGGGGGGTAGTGATTTTCGTTTTATGCCTTACGATCATGTTCTCAGTAAGCGCCAGTCAGCCTCCACCTTTAAGCCTTTTGTGTATGCTACCGCCCTGGAGCGTGGAGTGGATCCCTGTGACTATATTTCCAATGACCGGCGGGTTTATGAGAGCTACGACAATTGGTCGCCCGGCAACTATGACAATACCTATGGTGGCAGCTACAGCATGGCCGGTGCCTTGAAAAAATCGGTGAATGTGGCGGCCGTGCAAACCATCTTTGCGGCAGGAGTAGGCAACGTAGTATTACAGGCTCGCGAAATGGGTATTGAAACCCGGCTTGATGACAACCCTTCTATCGCACTGGGTACTGAGAGCGTGTCGCTGTGGGAAATGCTAAGGGCCTACTGTGTTTTTGCCAATGGCGGTAATAGAATTAATCCATTTATCATCAATAGCATTGAGAATGCGGCCGGTGATACAATTTACCTCGCCAGGAGCGCTGCACCCCGCCAGGTGCTTAGTGAGAATACCGCCACCCTTATGAATGAAATGCTGCAGGGGGTGGTAAATGAAGGAACCGCCACCCGCTTACGGACGGTATACGGACTAAAGGGCGATTGGGCCGGAAAAACCGGGACAGCCCAGAATTATTCCGATGGTTGGTTTATTGCCTATAACCCTGGTATTGTAGCCGGGGCCTGGGTTGGGGCAAGCTCTCCCTCCTTACATTTTAATAGTGGTAGCTACGGTAGTGGCTCAGCCATGGCACTGCCTATTGTAGGTGAAACCCTTAGGCAGGCCTGCGTTGATGAAGAGCTCAAAAAACTTTGCCTCAGCAATTTCCCTCCTCCGGATGAATACATCCTTAGTCAGCTTGACTGCCCCGACTTCAGGGAAGATACCTTCTTTGATGATCTCAAGGGCATTTTCCGCAAGGAGGAAGGGCGTAAGGTGAAGGGAGAAAAAGAGAAGGAAGGCCTTTTCAAGCGGATCTTTGGCGGCTCCGACGATGACGAAGATTAATCATCGAGGTAGCCAAACACTTTTTCGAGCAGATCGGTAACCCGGGCCACCGGATCTTCACGAATCTTTTCCTCTTCCAGGGCAATGACGTGAAACAGCCCGTCCAGGGTTCTTTCCAGCACATACTCGTCCAGGTTAGGATTTACATCTTCCCCAAAGGGCAGGTTGTTGTAGGTGGTGATAATAGGATTCCAGTAACGGGTGAGTTCCACCTGATCAAGGGCGGTTTTTATTTCGGGCCTGAACTCCTGCTTGAGCTGATTCATGGTGTTGGCCCGCAGGTACTGGGTGGCGGCGTCATCCTCACCGCGCCAGATGTCGTACACATCCCGCAGAGTCATACCTTTAATAGCATCTATAAAGATGGGGGTGGCGCGCGCGGCGGCCTTTTCGGCTCCCCGGTTCATGGTTTCAATAAATTTGTCCACTTGCTTGTCGAGGCCAAGTTCCCGGGCTTTCTCGGCTACTTCCTCAGCCTCCGGTGGGAAGGGGATACGTATTTTGGGGTTAGTGTAAAAGCCGTTGACCTGCGATACCTGCTGTACCGAATTCTGAGCCCCTATTTCAAGTGCCTGGCGAATGCCGGCGGCAATTTCGGCTTCGGTGGGTGGGATGCTGCTGGGGTAGTTTTCCACAATACCGCCCAATTGATCGCAGCTGGTGGTGAAAATAAGGGACAAGGCAATTAGTAAATTTCGCATTGTAGCTTTCTATTTTGATATTAAAAGTAACAAAGCATTGGGGTTTTGTGAAGCTGGCCTTTACTGTACATTTGTCCAAAACCTGATCCGTGCAAGCAGAAATTATTGCCATTGGCGACGAAATCCTGATCGGCCAAACGATTGATACTAACTCCAGTTTTATTGCCACTCATCTCAACCTCAATGGTATAAGTGTAAAACAAAAGCGCGTCATCGCTGACGAGCCTGCTGCTATAACCGATGCATTGGATAGCTTGTTTCCCGAAACCCGCCTGGTGTTTATGACCGGCGGCCTCGGTCCCACCAAAGATGATATTACCAAAAAGACCCTGGCCGACTACTTTGACGGGGAACTGGTTTTTCACGAGGAGGTATTTGAACATATCAAGGAGCTCTTTGCCACTTTTGGACGGGAACCCAGCCAGGCTAACCGCGATCAGGCTTACTTGCCAAGCAGTTGTGAGCTGGTGGAAAATGAGATCGGTACGGCCGCCGGTATGCACTTTCAGAAAGAGGGGCGTCACTATTTTTCCCTTCCCGGGGTACCCTATGAAACTCAGCGCCTGGTGGAAAAAAAGATCATTCCCTGGATAAAGGCCAATTTGCAAAAGGGCACGGTGGTACATCATACTTTACTCACCCAGGGGGTGCCCGAGAGTATGCTGGCCGAGCGTCTATCACAATGGGAAGATGAATTGCCTGCTGATATTAAACTCGCCTATCTGCCTTCGCCCGGCCTGGTAAGGCTTAGGCTGAGCTGCTACAGCGGTAGCGAGGAGGAAGCAAGGGGCAGGGTGATGGAGCAGGCCGAAAGGGCACGCGATATTTTAGGTCGCATCATTTTTGGCACCAATGACGAAAGCCTGGAGGGTGTGGTTGGAAAGATTTTACAGGAGCGCGGTCAAAACCTGGCTACGGCCGAAAGTTGTACCGGTGGTAATATTGCCGGCCTCATTACGGCCGTGCCCGGGAGCTCGGCTTATTTCCAGGGTGGCGTGGTGGCCTACAGCAGTGCCTTGAAGCAATCGGTTTTGGGGGTTTTGGAAGAAACTTTGCTCCGGCACGGTGCCGTGTCAGAAGCGGTGGTAAAGGAAATGGCGGCCGGGGCCTGCCGCGAATTTGGCACAGATTGGGCCATTGCCACCTCGGGCGTAGCCGGTCCGGGAGGTGGCAGCGATGATACGCCAGTGGGAACGGTATGGATTGCGGTAGCAGGACCAGTGACTGTAAAAGCGAAGTGCTTCAATTTTGGCCGTAGCCGCAGCCGCAATATTCAGCGGGCGAGTTTGATGGCTTTAGATATGCTGCGCCGCGAACTACAAAAATTTGAAAGTTAGTGTTGTGGTGTTTGAAAGAATTCTTAATTTTGCAGACCCAATTAATAAGCAGAATATTATGTCACGAGTTTGTGAGTTAACAGGAAAGAAGGCGATTACCGGCAACAATGTTTCCTTTTCGAATAAGAAGAACAAGAGGAAGTTTAACGTTAACCTTACCAAGAAGCGTTTTTACCTTCCCGAGGAAGACAAGTGGGTAACCCTTAAGGTATCAACTTCTGCTTTGAAGAACATTAACAAGAAAGGAATTTCTGCGGTTATTAAAGAAGCTCGCGAAAAAGGTTACTTGACCAAATAAGTTATTTGCAATGGCTAAGAAAGGAAACAGAGTACAGGTTATCATGGAGTGCACTGAGCACAAAGAATCGGGTATGCCCGGAACTTCCCGCTACATCACTACCAAGAATAAGAAGAATACGCCTGACCGTTTGGAGTTGAAGAAATACAACCCCATCCTGAAGCGTATGACCGTTCACAAAGAAATTAAGTAAACATGGCTAAGAAAGTAGTAGCAACCCTTA
>CAZUCA010000042.1:0-29699 GCA_964619125.1 uncultured Owenweeksia sp.
AATACTTTCGTTGACGACACCGACAACAAGTACTTCATTAATATGAAGGAAACTGAAAAGACCGTTAAAACGGACAGTACGGTGGACCACGAGTATATGATGAGGCAAATCAATTCTGTGGAGAAGACCTATGTAGAGACTTTTATGATGTACTACAATGGTTATAAATATGAAGAAATTGCTGAAATCCTTGGTATTCCACTAGGTACGGTTAAAAGCCGGATTTTCCTTGCCCGGCGCAAGATGATGGCCAAACTGGCCGACTACCGCTAAACCTATATTGTAGCAAAACCTGAATGAGTAGAGATGTTATAGTTATTGGATCAGGTTTTGCCGGATTATCCACGGCCAGCTACCTGGCGAAACAAGGATTTAAAGTACTGGTATTAGAGAAAAACGACCAGCCCGGGGGACGGGCTAGGTCGTTTTTTGTTGATGGCTTTAGCTTTGATATGGGCCCCAGCTGGTATTGGATGCCCGACGTGTTCGATAATTTTTTCGCTGATTTCGGACATCAGGTAGAGGATTTCTATGATTTACAGCGACTTGACCCATCGTACCGCGTGTACTTTGGCGAAGAGGATCTCACTGATTTGCCGGCCAAATTCGAAGATCTCCTTAAACTTTTCGAGAGTATTGAAAAAGGGGCGGGTGATGAGCTCCGCAGCTTTTTGTCAGAATCAGCCTACAAGTACGAGGTAGCCATGAATGACCTGGTGCAAAAGCCAGCCTATAGTTTGCTGGAATTTGCCGATTGGCGGGTAATTAAGGGTTTATTTCAACTGCATCTTTTTAAATCGGTACGCAGTTATGTGCGTGCGCATTTTAAAAATGAGAAACTACAGCAGATAATGGAATTTCCCATCTTATTCCTGGGAGCCACCCCGGCCGATACCCCGGCACTATACACCCTGATGAATTATGCGGATATGGCGCTTGGTACCTGGTACCCCCAGGGAGGCATGAACAAGATAGTGTCAGCCATGGTAACGGTAGCCGAAGAACAAGGGGTGGAAATGCGATGCGGGGAGGAGGTGTTGGAAATTCTCACCCAAAATGGGAAAGCTCAGGGGGTACGCACCGCCAGGGGCGAATACCACGCGGACATTATTGTAGGAGGTGCCGATTATCATCATGTGGAGCAAAAACTACTGGCGCCCGAACTTCGGCGCTATACAGAGGAGTACTGGGATAAGAGAAAGATGGCGCCATCCAGCTTGCTCTTTTACCTGGGCGTAAAGGGCAGGGTTGATAACCTGCAGCACCACAATCTCTTTTTTGATGAGGATTTTGACGAACACGCCCACGAGATTTATGAATCCCCACAGTGGCCATCCAAACCGCTGTTTTACGTGTGCTGCCCCTCCAAAACTGACAGTACCGTAGCTCCACCGGGGCATGAAAACCTCTTTTTGCTGATGCCGGTTGCGCCCGGTTTGGAGGATTCAACTACCCTGCGAGAAAAGTATTATGACTTGCTGATGAGCCGCTTGGAAAAACTCTGTGGCGAAAATATTCGTGAGCGGGTAGTATACAAGCGTTCCTATGCTCATAGTGACTTTATAGACGATTACCACTCCTTTAAAGGCAATGCCTATGGGTTGGCCAACACCCTCAGGCAAACTGCTATATTGAAACCCTCAATTCGCAACCCAAAAGTGACCAACCTCTTTTATACCGGCCAACTGACTGTGCCAGGCCCAGGTGTACCACCATCATTGATTTCGGGGAAAATTGTAGCCAATGAAATTATAAAGATGTATCAACCTAAGGCTAGCTCAGATGAAAGAATTATTTGACCGGATTTCGCACCGCAGCAGTAAAATGGTGACCAAAACCTACAGTACCTCATTTTCAATGGGGATCTGGTTTCTCGATAAATCATTGCATCGGCATATTTATGGGATTTATGGATTTGTCCGTTTCGCCGATGAAATTGTAGACACCTTCCACGATCACGATAAGCGTTTTTTGCTTGATGATTTTCAAAGGCAAACCTATGACGCCATTGACCGTGGTATCAGTCTTAACCCCATTTTAAACTCTTTTCAGGAAACCGTCAACACCTTTGATATTGACCGTGAACTGATCGATACCTTTTTGGCCAGTATGCGAATGGATATTGACCCGGTGCAGAGCTATAGCCGGCAGGACTATGAGGAGTATATCCTGGGATCCGCCGAAGTGGTGGGGCTAATGTGCCTCAAGGTATTCTGTTACGGCAATCAAAGTCAATACGAGGCACTGAAGTTTGAAGCGATGAAACTGGGGTCGGCCTTTCAGAAAATCAACTTCCTGCGAGACCTCAATGAAGACTTCCAGCAACTGGGCAGATTATATTTTCCCGGTATTGATATTGGCGACTTCAACGACCATAGTAAATCATTGATTGAAGAGGATATAGAAGCCGATTTTCACCGGGGCTTTCAGGGTATTTTGAAGCTACCCCGCAAAGCCCGTTTTGGAGTTTATGTGGCATATGTCTATTATTACGCCTTATTTCAAAAAATCAAAGCTACCCCAGCCGAGGTAATACTCAGTCAGCGGGTACGAATTCCAAATCACAATAAGTATGGCTTGTTGCTGAGCTCCTACGTAAGGCACAGTTTCAACTTGTTGTAGCACAATATTTTAAGAAATGGTGGAAAAAGTCGTCCTGGTAGATGAACAGGATAATGAACTGGGCTTGATGGAAAAGATGGAAGCGCACGAACAGGGATTGCTGCACCGGGCGTTTTCGGTATTTGTAATGAATGCGGCCGGCGACATCATGATGCAGCAGCGGGCCTTTGATAAATATCACTCCGGTGGGCTTTGGACCAATACCTGCTGCAGTCACCCCCGTAAAGGTGAGAGCCCGGAGGAGGCAGCTCATCGCCGCCTGCAGGAGGAAATGGGTTTTGACTGCGAGATGCGCAAAATGTTTGAATTTGTGTACCGGGCTGAGTTTGAAAACGGCCTTACCGAACACGAATACGATCACCTTTTTGTGGGCTATTTCAATGGTATTCCCCGGCTCAACCCCGAGGAAGCCGCCAGCTGGAAGTGGATGAGCATGGATGAGCTAAACCGTGACCTGGTGGAAAACCCTGCTGATTATACCGAGTGGTTTAAAATTATTTTTGACCGCTTTCGCAGCGAAATCACCTCGCATGCATGAAGCTCAGAGTAAATAGGAAAGCACATTTTAATGCGGCACACCGCCTGCATAACCCGGCCTGGAGCGATGAGCAAAACCAAAAGGTTTTTGGGAAGTGCAGCAACCCGTATTATCACGGTCATAATTACGAGTTGCTGGTGTCTCTTACAGGTGAGGTGGATCCTGATACCGGCTATGTGGCTGATCTCGGGGAACTGGCCGACCTGATCCGACGGGAGGTGGAAGAGCGGCTTGATCATAAGAATCTAAACGAAGAGGTGCCTGAGTTTGCGAGCCTTAATCCCACTGCAGAAAATATTGCCATTGTGATCTACAACTACCTGCGACCGCATATCGGGGGGCAGCTGGAATTAAAGGTCACCCTCTATGAAACGCCGCGCAACTTTGTAGAGTACCCTGCTTAGAAGCGACCACGCGAGGAGCGGCAAACAGCATTATGGAAGAGAAGATTTGCCTGTTTTGGTTTAGGAGAGATTTGCGCCTGCACGATAATGCGGCCTTGCATCATGCCCTTAATTCAGGGTATAAGGTTATGCCCCTGTTCATCTTCGACAGTGAAATTCTGGAAAAGCTGGACAATCCCCGCGATAAGCGGGTACAGTTTATTCACCAGGAAATATTGGCTATTAAGGAAGAGCTGGAGAAAAAATGGGGCAGCAGTATGATCATCCGCCACGGTAAGCCGCTTGAAGTTTTTAAAAGCTTGCTTGGGGAATGGGCGATAGCTAGGGTATATGCAAACCGCGATTATGAACCCTATGCCCGCCAACGCGATAAGGAGGTTTATGAACTCTTGCAAAAAGAAGGCATAGAGTTCAAGGCCTATAAAGACCAGGTACTACTCGAAAAAAATGAAGTGCTGAAATCAGATGGTGAGCCTTACGAGGTTTTCACCCCTTATATGCGGCAATACAAAGAGGTGCTGCGCGCAAAGGATTTGCAATCCTTTGCGGAGCGGAAAAAGTCGGACGATTTTTACAGCAGTAAAAAGCTCAAGGCGCCGAGCCTTAAAGATCTCGGTTTTGCGGCGGAGGATTTTGACTACCCCGACCGGAAGATTGACCGCGACTTGATTGCCAGCTACGATAAAACCCGTGATATCCCCGGGAAAAAAGGCACCAGCAGGCTCAGTCTGCACCTGCGTTTTGGCACCATCAGCATCCGCGAATTGGCCCGGCAGGGAAGGGAATTAAATGAAACATATTTTAATGAACTGATTTGGCGGGATTTTTATCAGATGATCCTCTATCACTTTCCGCATACCCTCGCAGAGAACTTTAAATCGAAATACGATCGCCTAAACTGGCGCAACAATGAAAGCGAGTTTAAACGTTGGTGCGAAGGTAAAACCGGCTTTCCCCTGGTTGATGCCGGTATGCGCGAACTCAATACCACTGGCTTCATGCACAACCGCGTCCGCATGCTGGTGGCCAGTTTCCTTAGCAAGCACCTGCTGATCGACTGGCGCTGGGGTGAAGCTTATTTTGCCGAAAAATTACTCGATTACGAGGCAGCCAGTAATATTGGTGGCTGGCAGTGGGCGGCTGGTTGTGGTGTGGATGCGGCGCCCTATTTCCGCATTTTCAATCCTGAGCTGCAATTGAAAAAATTTGATCCCGAACTCGAATATGTGAAAGAGTATGTGCCCGAGTACGGCAGCGATGACTACCCCGGGCCCATGGTAAATCATAAAGAGGCCAGGGAAAGAGCCCTGGCCGCCTATAAAAAAGCGCTTAACTAAAGATTATTCTCGCCGTACTTCAGCTTGGCGTCGTGTACAAAGCTTTTGATGAGCTGCTCATTTTTCTTATGGCAAATAAGCAGTGAGTTACCCTCTTCCACCACAATAAAACCGTCAAGCCCTTCTACCACTACCAGTTTTTCCGAGGGTACTTTAATCATGCAATTTTGGGTATCGTAAAGCACACCGCGTTGGGCTAGCATGGCATTATTGTTTTCATCGCGCTGGGCGTGTTCGTGCAGGCTGCTCCAGGTACCTAGGTCACTCCAGCCGAAGCTGGATGGGATTACATACACATGATGCGATTTTTCGAGCAGACCATAATCGATAGACTCATTTTCGGAAGCGGGGTAGATCTTTTCCACAAACTGGCGCTCCTCATCGGTACCAAATTTGTCGGCCCCGCTTTCAAAAGTGGTATATAGATCGTGCAGGTGCTCATTAATCTCGTGCATGAAAGTGGAAACCGACCAGATGAAAATGCCGCTGTTCCATAAGAAGTCACCGCTTTCAAGAAATTTATTGGCCATTTCCAGGTCTGGTTTTTCGGTAAAGGTTTTTACCAGTTTCACTTCGCTGTTGGGGTCTTCCTGCAGGTCCACAAACTGGATGTAACCGTAACCGGTATCGGGGCGGTGGGGCTTTATACCCAGGGTAAAGAGCATTTTGCTGCCTGACGCTTCTTTGGCCGCCAAACGTGCTATGCGGGTAAACTCCTCATCGTTGGAAATAAGGTGATCTGAAGGGGCAATCAGCATAGTGGCGGTAGGATCTTCGGCTGCAATACGATAGGCGGCGTAGGTAATACAGGGCGCAGTGTTGCGTCGCGCCGGCTCGGCAATAATGTTTTTGCGCGGCAATTCGGGCAGTTGCTCTGCCACCAGCTCCACGTAATTTTTATGGGTAACTACCAGTACGTGCTCCGCTTCGGAAATCTGGCGTAAGCGCCGGTAAGTCTGCTGTATCAAGGTTTCGCCCGTGCCCAGGATATCGTGAAACTGCTTGGGGAATTCCTGGGTGCTAACAGGCCAGAAGCGGCTTCCAATGCCGCCGGCCATTATGACGCTGTAAATGTTTTGCATAGGGAGTGAGTTGAGCGGCTAAAATAGCAAATAGGGGCAAAGGGCCTAGGCCAATCCGGCAGCATTAATTTTGTATTTTCGCGCCTTCTACGCATTTACTACAAAAATCCAACTATTGATGTTGAATCTGATTCTTTTTGGACCTCCCGGTGCGGGCAAGGGTACCCAGTCAAAGCTTTTAGCCGAGAAATACAACCTGGTACACCTGAGTACCGGGGATCTTCTTCGTTCTGAAATTTCAAATGGCACTGCCCTGGGTATGGAGGCCAAAAGCCTGATTGATGCCGGTAAACTGGTGCCCGACTCAGTAGTGGTGGGCATGGTACAAAATAAGGTTGAAAATAATCTCGGGGCTGAAGGCTTTATCTTTGATGGCTTTCCCCGTACCACCGAGCAGGCCATTGCCCTTGATAAAATATTAGGTGAGCACAATGCTCCTATTTCGCTGGTGCTGGCTCTTGATGTGGATGAGGATGAACTTACGCGGCGCATGCTCGAAAGAGGTCGTAAAGACGATACCGAAGCGGTAATCCGTGATCGCTTTAAAGTTTATGAAAAAGAAACTTATCCCCTCAAGAAGTACTACCAGCGTCATGACAAGTTTAGTGAGGTTTATGGCCTGGGTACTGTTGATGAAGTTTCAGAGCGCCTGCAAAATGCAATTGAAACGGTGAATGGCTGATAACAACTTTGTTGACTACGTAAAGATCTACACCAAGTCCGGTAAAGGAGGCTCGGGTTCTTCGCACCTGCGGCGTGACCGCCTTACCGCCAAAGGTGGTCCCGATGGCGGCGATGGAGGACGGGGTGGACACGTGATTTTGCGTGGTAACAATCAGCTCTGGACGCTGCTCCATCTCAAATTTCGCAAACATATTAAAGCCAGCGCCGGTGGTGATGGTGCCCGCCAGCAAATGACCGGCGCCCAGGGTGAAGATGAGATTATCGAGGTGCCACTGGGAACAGTAGCCCGCGATGGTGAGACCAATGAGTTTCTATTTGAGATAACCGAGCATGGGCAGGAGAAGGCCTTGCGCCATGGCGGCCGCGGTGGCTTGGGCAATGTTCATTTTAAGTCCTCCACCTTCCAGACTCCGCGCTTCTCCCAGCCAGGTGAAGCGGGCACTGAGGGCTGGAATATCCTGGAGCTGAAAATACTGGCTGATGTTGGCCTGGTAGGTTTTCCCAATGCCGGCAAAAGCACCCTCTTATCTACTATTACAGCGGCTAAACCCGAGGTGGCCGACTATCCATTTACTACCCTAACGCCCAACCTTGGCATCGTTCCCTATCGCGACTTTCGCAGCTTTGTAATGGCCGATATTCCCGGTATTATTGAAGGGGCGTCTGAGGGCAAGGGTCTGGGCCATCGCTTTTTGCGCCATATTGAACGCAATAGCATGCTACTGTTTATGGTGCCTGCCGATGCTGATGACATTGCGGCAGAATACCAGATACTGTTGAATGAACTGCAGAAGTACAATCCGGAACTGCTGGATAAACAACGACTGCTCGCCATTTCCAAATCCGATATGCTCGACGACGAGTTGAGGGCTGAAATGGCAGAACTACTGAAAAGTGAACTGCCCGAAGGACTACCGTGGATGTTTATCTCAGCGGTGAGTGGCTTTGGGCTGGAGCGATTAAAGGACCGCATCTGGCAAGATCTTAACGCTGATGACAGAACTGCTTAACTGGGATACTGAACTTTTTCTGTGGCTTAATCGCTGGGGAACAAAAGATTGGGATCCTTTTTGGTTATGGGTCTCCGAAACCGAAATTTGGATACCGCTGTACCTGCTGTTGTTGGTACTGCTGTACCGGGCCCGTGACAAAAGGGCCTTCTGGTTTTCACTATTGGTAATAGCGCTCAATGTGGTGTTTACCGACAGCGGCAGTGTGTGGCTTTTTAAAGAGCAATTTCAGCGTTTGAGGCCTTGCCATGTAGCAGATCTGGCTGGCCGGATGCGACAAGTAAAAGAAGGCTGCGGCGGACAGTATGGTTTTATTTCCAGTCATGCCAGCAATACCTTCGGTCTGGCTATCCTGCTGGGACTGCTAATGCGGCCGGCCTTTCGCTATGCCTGGGCTTATTTATTGGGCTGGGCAGTGTTAGTAAGCTACAGTCGCATTTACCTGGGGGTACATTATCCCCTTGATATACTGGGAGGAGCAGTTTACGGCATGTTTTGCGCGTGGATCAGCTATCGCATTTTCCTGCTTATTAATACTAGGTATAATCCCCGATGAGCTGGCTGGCAGTTTTTATAGGCGGTGGACTGGGAAGCATTTTGCGCTTCGGGCTCTCCCGCATGGTGATATCATCACTGGGCGTGGCCCGCATGCCTTGGGCTACCTTGTTCATTAATATCCTGGCTTGTGGAGCGATGGTGCTTATCCTTCACGCCCTGAGCCTGAAGCAGCAGGAAGCACCGCTGGAGTTACAATTCTGGAGCCGTTTCTGGCTGATTGGTTTTTGTGGGGGCTTCAGCACTTTTTCCACCTTCAGCTATGAAAATTATGCCCTGCTGCAACATGGGCAGTGGCTGTTACTGCTGATCAATGTCCTTCTCAGTGTAGCGCTGTGCCTGGCCGTATTCGTCATAGCCGGGCGCTATCTTACCTTATCAGTGTAATGTAACCACCGCGCCTGAGGGTATAGCCATTTTCCTTCACCCTTGCTATCAGCATATAACTATATACACCCTGCGACAATAGTTTGCCCCGGTTTTTTAGCCGTCCGTTCCAACTCTCATCGGCGTTGTCAGACTGGAATACAATCTTGCCCCAGCGATCATAGATTTCAAAGTGTACATCCCTCACATTGGTGATGGTATAACTGAATTCATCGTTGGTGCCATCTCCATTGGGACTGAAGGCATTGGGTATGTTTAATCTGAACGGGGTACCCACATATACCGTGTCTTGCAGGGTGTCAGTGCAGCCAAATTGATTGTAGCTTACATGGGTAAGGATGAAATGACCGGTATCGCTGAAACTGATGTTCTCCTCGACCAGGTTGTTGAACTCGCGGCCATCACTGATCATAGTTACGGAGGAGTTATGATCAGTGGAGCGGTTGTAGAACTTCACATCAGGCTTATAAATACTGAGCTCATCATTATCTAACTGGAAAGCAGAATGGGGCAGGGGATTTACTTTAATCACATCCCTGTATATGTTACGGGCAGAATCGAGGCAGCCCTGGCTTGTTTTGGCCACATGACTAACGGTGTAGGTGCCGGGGGTGGTGTAAACATGAGTGGGATTGGGTTCCCATGATACAAAACCATCACCGAAGTTCCAGTAGTGGGTAATGGGCGTTGCCGCCTCAGATTGGTCGCTAAAACTAACTTCATAAGGAATGCAGCCCTCTGATGGTACCACTGTTTCAGTAAAGACGGGATCGGGATATATGCGCATTGTATCGGTGAAACTGGCGGTGCAAAAACCATCATCTACCGTTACCGTGACATAGTAGAGTCCGGGCTGGTCAAAACTGATGCCCTTCGGCTCTTTCACGGTTTCTGAGGTGCCAACATTAGTGCTTCCGCCAAAGTCCCATTCAAACTCGGCCTTGGTAGTAAAGTGCCCCCCGGTGGTAAAATTGATACTGTTTCCAGTCAAACAGCGTTGCCCATCAAAGCTGAAAAAGACATTGGTAGAGTCATAAACATGAAAAATTTTATAGGAGGTATCGGCACAAGCCGTATAGGGTTCAGCCACTAGCATTACCTCATATACACCCGTATCCTGATAGTAATAATTGGGATTTTGCAAACGGCTGGTGTCAGTGGTAACCAGGGTATCGCCAAAATCCCAGAAGTAGCTGTTGGCGTTCATACTGATACTGGTAAAATAGATGTTTTTACCAGCGCAAATATTTACCGGGTTTAAAAACTGATCTTCAATTTCACTTAAAATGAGCTGGCAGTTCGGACTTACATTAAACTGAAAATCGCGCCGGTTAGTGCTGATTTGCACGCCATTGCGGTACTCACGCGCACAGATGGCAAATACATACTGACCAACGGCGGTAGGACGACCACTGAGAATCCCGCTGACCGGGTCAATGCTGAAAGCAGGATTATTGCTGGTAATGGGATAGCTGCTCGAAAATCCGGAGGTAAAGGGAATCTGGAAATAAGGAGGGGGAGCAGCAGGGTTTGGGGCGGGACTACTGGTTCCTATCCCTGAATTTCGCCCCCCGCCATTCAGTACTGAGCATAATTCGTAGTAGATGCTATCGCCATCCTGCTCGCTGGCGCTAAGATCCAGATCCACCCTTTGATTGAGGCAAAGTACCACCGGGGGGTCACTGTTGTAGCGGGCACTGCTGTTGCAGGTGCTGTCATTGGAGGGGATACTGGTAGTGAAGGTACTGCCCTTGTCTTCGGTAAGGTTATTAATATTGGTAATGGTATAGTTGCGGCAACAGCGCTGGTGAACGATCACATATCCGCCGGCAACCGGGGGCAGGTACACGGTATCGAGGTAGATACCTTTTTCAGTGCAAACATTAGTGGGCAGGGTGGAGCAATTGTTGGGAGCCTGCAGCGGCAGGGATTTCACCTGACCAAGAGGTATTAGTAGGTTTTGAACCAGTTGCTTGGACGAGTTAAAAATGGAGACAGCCACGCTGGGATCAAGAGGGGGGATGCCATTGAAACAGTCGCGGTAGATGACGAGCTTAACTTCATAATTGTTATTGCCCACACAACGATAACTGAGTTCACCACCAACCAGATGAGAGGCATGGGCCGAAAACCCAAGCGCAAAGAAAGTTATAAGAAACCATAAGCGGTAAACTTGTTTCATCAGGATAGGACAACAAATAAATGACACTTAATTCTCTAAGTTATCAAAAATATGCGTTGTGCAGACTGATGAATTAGTGCAACGGGTGCGACAGAGCTTTAGAGGCTCATTTGCTCAAAACTGCGAATGGTCTTATAGCCTTTGTTTTGAAAGTAATCCCGGCTGTTTTCGCCCAGTGCCATCACAAAGTCGCCTCCCCAGGCTCCTAATGATTTAACGCTGCCTTTAAACTCCTTGAAGAGTCTTTGTTTTACCGGTGCAATTCCCATCCAATCGCTCATAAGGGCCTCGTGGGCATCGATCAGGCGGCAAAGCTCCGCAGCGTTTGGGGCCTGCAGGAATTGGCGGCTCATTTTGCTAACGGCTTTTACTTTTTCAGGATCCTGCTGACGTTGCTTAAAACGGCGAACTTCAGGGAGGCTACGTTGCTTGGTATTGAGGTGCACAAAAATCACTTCCTTGAAGCAATCGGGGAGCTTGACCTTGTGCCATTGCGGCTGTGGAGAGAGTTGGTAAATAATTGGTTCTGCTTCACCAGCACAGGCCACGTCATAGCCACTGCCTTCAAACACTTCAAAAAATAATTTCATTGGATCAACCTCCAGCCATTGTGCCACCAGGTGCAACAGGGTTGAGCTGCTGCCAAGGCCCCAGTCCTGGGGAAATTCAAGGTGAGTGGATGCTTTTCCACCGGGAAAGGGGCGATCGCTGCATTCCACTGCCTTCTGCAGCAGGCGTTGCAATTGATGGGCAGTGTCGGCATGGCTGCTATTGATGATCTTGCCCCCGGCATCAAAGCGGGCCGAAAACCAGAGGTCATCATTCTGGCTATAGCTGCGCCATTCCAAACCATTACTGCCGGCCTGGTAATGCAATATTTGCCCCTTGGCAGTTGGCATGGCCAGGGCTTCCGCGCCAGAGAGCACAGCATATTCTCCGGTGAGCAAAAGCTTACCGTGAGCGTAGAAACTATCTTGTCGCCTCATTTAGTCTTTCAGTATGCGCGAAGGATCTTTTATGCCGCGCAATTCACAGAATTTACGCACCGCAGCGGAGTGAGAAACCACATTGTCTTTAAAGTACTCAACGATGGTATTCTTTTCGGCCTCGGTAGCTTCCAGTTGATTGAGGATATTGAGCAGGTGCATTTTCATATGCCCCTTCTGAATACCAGTGGTTACCAGGGCACGCAGGGCGGCAAAGTTCTGGGCCAGCCCGCTGGAGGCGATGATGGACATCAGTTCGGTTGCCGAAGGTTTGTTGAGCAGTTGCAGTGAAAAACGAACCATGGGGTGCAGTTTGGTAAGGCCACCCACGGTGCCTATGGCCAGCGGCATATCAATCCAGAAGCGGAACTGCCCATCTTTAACCTCACAGTGGGTAAGGCTGCTGTAGCGTCCATTACGGGAGGCGTAAGTATGACAGGCAGCCTCTATGGCCCGGTAATCATTACCGGTGGCCACTACTACAGCATCCACGCCGTTCATAATGCCCTTGTTGTGGGTGGTGGCGCGATAGGGCTCCACCTCCGCAATTTTAACCGCTCTTTCAAACTTGTGGGCAAATTCTTCAGGCGAAATGCCACTGCCTTCAGCCAACTGATCAATGCTGCAGCTTACTTCAGCACGGACGATGCACTCAGGAGTGTAATTACTCAAAATACACATCACCACCTGCACCGCTTCATCGGCATTAAAGCGCTGATCATTGGCCTGGGCGGTGGTCAGTGTTTTTGAGAATTGTTCCAGGCAGGAGTTGATAAAGTTGGCACCCATGCTGTCGCAGGTCTCAAAGCGGGCTTCCAGCTGAAAGTAATCTTCGAGCTGGTCTGTTTTGTCGATCAACTCGATGGAAAGGATACCTCCGCCCCGGCCGCGCATATTGGCCGTAAGATCATTGGTGTCGCGGTAAAAATCAGCTTTTATTTCTTCCACAAAGCTGCGGAGCTTCTCCACAGCGCCGCTGTACATAAAGTGTACATGTCCGATTTTGGTAGTGGCGATAATTTCGGTTTTGAAGCCACCACGCTCGAGCCAGAAATTGGCACTTTTGGAGGCAGCCGCTACCACTGAACTCTCCTCAATGGCCATGGGAATGGCATAATACTTACCGTCGATAAGGAAGTTGGGGGCCACCCCATAAGGGGTAAAAAAATTACTGATGGTATTCTCAATAAATTCATCGTGAAGCTTTTGTACGTCAGCCTCCTCATGCCAATAACTCTTAAGCAAATTGATTGCTTCTTCCTTATTGTCAAAATACTGATCGACAATCCATTCTATCTTTGCCTCTTTGCTGAGCTTAGAAAAGCCTTTGATTTTTTGCTGCATCAACTATTCCTTAAAGGTTGCGAATATACAAAGCGCTTAACCTTGAATTAGTATAATTTGTTGGTTAAAGTGTTGTTAAGGCCGTCACCACTGCTAATACCCCGGATAATACCATGCGCTTTTTGAGTCCATTCTTCTGGCTTTGCCTCTTGCTCTTTGTGCTTAATCAGATCATGGAGCGGATGGGTTACCTTTTCAGCTGGCTTCCCTCATACCTCGATGATGTGCTGGCCGGCCCCATCGTGTTAGGCTTCGCACTTTTTATCCAGCAGCAATTTACCTTCCGCAATCGCCATTATCGCTTCAGTGCCTGGCATGTGCTGGTTTATGTCATCTGGTATTCCGTTATTTTCGAACTCATTTTACCCATTGGCAATGCCCGTCATACCAGGGATTGGTGGGATATGCTGGCCTACCTGGCCGGAGGAATTTTATTCTACCTCTTTGGCAACCACGCCGCTAAGTCGCAATTAACGCTCCAGAAAGTAAAGCGCAGGCGCTAATACCACAGCTGGTAGGTCTCGTGTAAGCGGTGATTGAGGCGGGCAATGATTTTGGCCTTGCTGAGCTTTACCAGGCTGAAAAATATGTGTTTGCGCTGAAAAAAGGGGAAGGGCGGATCCAGGGGGCGCATCTCCTGGTCCATAATGATCAGGCCCTCGATGGCCATCCTGGGGGTGGCGCCAAATTCGGCGGTAAAAAAAGTGTCGGGTTTCTCTGCCAGCTCCAGCGGTTGAAAGTGACTGTTGAAGAGCTGGCCTTCAAACTTTCCCTCCCGGATGTTATCGGAAGCGGAGGAGTAGAAAAAGTATACCGGGCAAAAGTCAAAATTATTGCGAAAGGAGAGTACGGCCTCCTTGTTTTCGAGATACTGTTTTTCGCGCAATGCCTCTGCTTGTTTATGCCGGCCTTGGGCCTCAAGGGCTTCAATGGACATACTTTTGGTTTGAAGCCGCACCAGCAACATGCTGTTTTTCAGTTGTCGCAGGTGTTGGCGGGCCTCGTCATTCTGGCCATAAAGGCTGAGGCATATACACAAACTAAAAAGGAGGCTGAGCTTCCGGAGCATGGGAATGGGTTTATCCCCAAATTTAAAACTCCTTGCGAATAAAAAGGACTAACATTGATTACCGCCACAGCCACTGTTGCGAAAGGCATCGTAGCCGAGCCATAGACTGATGGGGATTAGCAGGTAAAACTCCCCGAAAATGGCTTCTGCCATAAAGAGTATGGCCAGTAGGAGGCGTAATACCCGCGCTAATGACCAGTTAAACAGGCGTATTTTGCTTACTGTAGCTTTCATCCGCTCATTGGCTTTGCAAGCTGAGTAGTGACACCAGCAGCATAATTTGCAGTAAAAATACGATCAATCCGATTACACTGCCCTTGCTGCTGATTTTTAGAAGAGGCTTTACCCTGATCTTCAGGCCTATGCCAGCCATGGCCACTACCAGCAGAAGGTCACCGGCTGAAGCCAATCCTGCGGACCAGCGTTCAGGAAAAACCCCCAGCTGACTAATGGCAACCGCCCCGATAAAGAGGGCGATGAAAATCGGAAATTTCAGCTTCGCGGTGCTGGCCTTACTTTTCTTTCGCTGCCTGAAATAAACCAGGAGCAGGAAGGGCACCAACAAGGCGATGCGTCCCATTTTTACCACGGTGGCGACTTCGCCGGTGGTTTCATTGAGGGAGAATGCCGCCGCTACCACATGTCCCATAGATTGCAATACCCCTCCGGTTAAAATACCCGACTGCAGAGCACTGTAGTCAAAACTCAGGGCCAGTACCGGCAGTACGGCAATACCGATGAGGCCCAGCAGGTTTATGAGGGTAAGGGCCAAACCGGTTTCTTCTTCATTAGCCTTGATAAGGGGGGAAGTGGCGGCAATGGCGGCTGAACCACAAATGGCACTGCCGGCACCAAGCAGCACATTAAAGCGTCCGGAGGTGCCAAACCAGCGCCCAATAAACACGGCAAAGGCCACTACGGCCACAGCCGAAAAAAGCAGCCAGCCAAATACGGTCCAGCCCAGCTGCAGCAATAATTCGAGCTGAAAGCCAAATCCGATCAGGACAATAGCTGCTTCCAGCACATACTTTTCGGTAAAGCGAATGCCGGCCTGGTGCTTGGGTTTCCCCAAAATACTGTTGCCGGCCACAATACCAATCAAGAGTGCCATGAGGGTGGCGCTGAGGTTGGGCACATACATGCTCACTAAATAGGCCAGCATGGCTGCTAAAAAGGAAGCCCCCAGGCCGGGGGCAACCGAGGTGTTCTGTGGTGTACTACTCAATTAATGCTAGCTTTTGGCCGTACATTCCTTACTACTGATATCAATTCCGGCTTCGCGTATGGCCTTAAAACCTCCGGCGACGTCAGTCATAGCGCTAATGCCCCAGGTTTTCATGAGGCTGGCGGCGATTACCGAGCGATAACCACCGGCACAATGGATGTAGAAGGGCTGATCACGGGGGATATCCTCTTTGTGTTCTTCCAGAAAATCGAGGGGCAGAAGTTGGGCTCCGTCAATGTGGCCACTGTTGTATTCACCTTCTTTGCGCACATCCACAATACGGGGATGGCCCTGCTCCAGTGCCTGTGCCAGCTCTGTAGCCGGAACACTTTTTAAGCTGTCGACCGCTTTTCCAGCCGCCTGCCAGTTTTCCATTCCACCGGCGAGATATCCGAGGACATGATCAAAACCTACCCGGGCCAGGCGCGTTACTGCTTCTTCCTCGCGACCTGCCGGGGCAACCAGTAGAATGGGGCGACTGGTGTCTTTAAGCACGGCGCCCACCCAGGGGGCAAAAGTGCCATCAAGGCCAATAAAGATTGAGCCGGGTATGAAAGCCCTTACAAAATCCTTTTGATGCCTGACGTCAAGAACGATGGCTCCGCTCTCCTGCGCGCGTTGTTCAAAGTCATCCGGCGCCAGGGCATGCAGGCCACGGTCGAGCACCTCATTAAAGTGGTCATAGCCTTCGCGGTTCATTTTTACGTTAAGTGGAAAATAGCCGGGGGGTGGGCTAAGGCCCTCGGTTACCTCACGAATAAACTCCTCGCGGCTCATATCCTCGCGCAGGGCGTAGTTCATCTTTTTCTGATTGCCAAGAGTGTCTACAGTTTCCTTCATCATGTTTTTGCCGCAAGCCGATCCGGCGCCATGCCCGGGATAAACAATAACTTCGTCGGCCAGAGGCATGATTTTGTGGCGAAGGCTGTCGTACAACATTCCCGCCAGGTCTTCCTTAGTGATACTGCCTTGTTTCTGGGCCAGGTCAGGGCGACCAACATCCCCTAAAAAGAGGGTGTCGCCGGTGAATATGGCGTGATCCTTATTGTTTTCATCCCGCAACAGGTAAGTGGTACTTTCGAGTGTGTGTCCCGGGGTGTGTAATACCTTTATGCTAATATCTCCCACCTGTAACTCCTGGCCATCCTCGGCAATAGTAGCTTCAAATGCCGGTTTGGCACCCGGACCATAAATAATGGGGGCACCACATTCTTTGGCAAGGCTGAGGTGACCGCTCACAAAATCGGCATGGAAATGGGTTTCAAGTATATACTTGATTTTGGCACCATTGTACTCAGCCATTTGCAGGTAAGGCGCGGTTTCACGCAAGGGGTCGATTACCACCGCTTCACCGTTGCTTTCAATGTAATAGGCTCCCTGTGCCAGGCAGCCGGTATATATCTGCTCTATTTTCATAGTTGATGTCTTATGTTTTGACGGCACAAAGGTGTAAAGAAATGATAAAACACAAGGTTACCAGAGTTACAAAGGCCTTACCACCGGTACCAGCTATCCGGGCTCTGTTGGCGCTGACCCTGCGCCGGAGACAACTGCCGCTATAAAGCAGTGGGCTCGTAGCTGCCAGCTGATTTGTAGGAAGCCTCCTAATGGAGGCTATTAGCTACCTTGCCGGCCCTGGTTCAACTGGCGGGGCGAAAGCGCCATAGGAAACTCTACTAATATTCTTATTGCCTGCCAGTGCTCGTCAGAACAAGAACCGGGAAGATTATCAGTCGCCAATGGTGAAAATGAGGCTTTTCATTTTCGTGCATATGGGGTGATTAGGGGAAGCCGCTAAGGCTAATGAAACATTTGGAATGGCAAGATGGTCTGGTGCTTTTGATTCATTCAGGGGCAGGGTATTAATGTGTTTTTTGCTGGTGAAGATGATCCTCTTAGCATGGATCATTGGCTACTTCTTTATCACTGCTGAGCGGGAAAAGCTCGATAAGCTTTCGTCTGAAATCAGTGAGGTGCGAAACGATTTCATTTCCAACAACCGTCATCTGCAGTCCTTTCTGATTCGTGGTTACCGCAGCGATGAATTTCAACGCAGTGGCCGTGAGCCTGGCATAAGCCTCTTTATTCAACAAAACCGGCAATTGCGTTTCCGGCTGGTAAGCCTTAACAGTGCCCTGGCGGAGTTTAAAATTAATCATCACAATCAAATTAGCAGGCTTATTGAGGGCAGCAAACAGCTGGAGGACTCGGTAGCAAAATTGGTGGCCACCTTCAAAAAGCGAGGTTATGTGGACTATGGCACCGAGGGGCGGATGCGGCAAACAGCCCACCAGCTGCAGGCAAGTGGTGCTTTGGAGCCTGCTGAATGGCTGGAATTGCGCCGGCTCGAAAAGGATTTTCTCCGACGATGCGATTATAAGTACGTGGATAGTTTTAATGCCTTCAGCAACCGCCTGCACAGTAAAGCGGGCCTGAGTATAGAGGGGCGGCAACTGCTGGAAAAATATCAGCGCGAGTTTAACATGCTGGTAGCGCTGCAGTATAAATTGGGGATTACCAGCGAGGAAGGACTGTACCAGGACGTAAATACGGTAATAAGGAATATTGACGCCGGTATGCAAAGTTTGCAGGGAAAAAGCTTGCGGCAAATTGACGCCATTCACCGTCAACGCAAGATTATTCTCTACGTAAGTTCGGCGCTGGGGCTGTTGGTTGCCATTGGTCTGAGCCTGTATTTTTCGGCTGTGCTCACCCGCGATATCCGCATTCTGAACCGCCGGGTTATGTCCTTTAAGGATTCTGGGTTTCTGGGGCAGCGGCATCAGCGCTTTACTCCTAACACCAGGGAAGTGTATTATCTCAATCGCGAATTTGAAAAGCTGGCACTACAGCTTCAACAATCGATGCAGCGCCTGGAGGAGGATAAGGCCAAGGCAGAACAAATATCTCAATACAAATCGCTGTTTCTGGCCAATATGAGTCACGAAATACGCACCCCCCTAAACGGCATTGTGGGAATGATGCATGCCATGAAGGGCACCCGGCTGGCCCAGGATCAGCTTGAGTTTATGGATGTGATGGAATATTCGGCCAATCACCTTTTGGACCTGGTTAATATGATCCTGGATTATTCCAAGATTGATGCCGGGCGCATGGAGTTAGAGCATACCGAGTTTGACCTTGATAGCGACCTGGCCAAACTAATGCGCATTTTCGAACTCAAGAGCCGGGAAAAGGGGGTACGACTGAAGCTAATCACCAAGGGCGATACCTCGCGGATGATTATGGGAGATCCCCTGCGCTTGCAGCAAATTCTGATCAATCTGGTTAATAATGCCCTCAAATTTACCGAGGAAGGGGAAGTGGAATTGATGGTGGAAGAAATAGAATACGACGGTTCCTTCCAGAAGTTACGGTTTTCAGTTCGCGATACCGGCATAGGAATATCCAGGGAGCAGGTTGCGCGACTGTTTGAGGCATTTGAGCAATCGGATAGTTCTATTACCCGTCAATACGGTGGTACCGGTCTTGGCCTTACCATTTCCAACGCCTTGGTGGAGTTAATGCATTCAAAGCTTGAGGTGCGGAGCACTCTCGGCCAGGGCTCCACCTTCAGCTTTATGGTGAAGTTTGAAGTGGGTGGGACTAAGGGAGGCCGGAGCAGTCAGCGCCAAAAAGGGGAAGCTATGGAGTCAGTGTCATTGAAAATCCTGGTGGCTGAAGATAATGTTGTCAACCAGAAGGTATTGACATTGATGTTGGAGCAACTGGGCGTTGAGTGGGAGCTGGCCAATAATGGTAAGGAGGCGGTTGATTTATTCGAGAGCTATGATTATGATCTAATCCTTATGGACATCCAGATGCCGGAAATGGATGGCTTGCAGGCAGCAAGGCTTATTCGCGCTTCCCAGAAATACTACCGGCAGCCAATTCCCATAATTGCTGTTACCGCCAACGCCTTTAAGGAGGATCGGCAAAAAGCCCGGGCGGCCGGGATGAATGACTTTCTAAGTAAACCGCTGGAACCGAAAGAACTGAGGGCACTGCTGTTAAAATATGCCTCAGCAGCCAGCATGGTGTAACAATCCTGGCATCAAAGCCTGGGTTCACTAATTAAATGATGCCCGCCTTCAACTGATATTTGCGATGGAGTGCAGCCACCTTCTTTTCAAACGCCGACTTATAATAGGCCGGCATTCCCTGTGAACTGGCAAAATACTGCTGGTAACGAGGAAGCAGCTCCGGAAAGTGTTTTGCCACCGCTTTGAGGACTAGGGTTTTACTGTCGGAGCGGCCGCTGCCAAAAAGAGTGAGAGTGGCCGGTAGCAGGTAATCAACTTTAAGGCTGGAAAAGGTCATGAAAGCATTTTCGAGCTGCTCTGCCGTATCGGAAATAAAGGGCAGAAGGGGCATCAAACTAACCCCCGTATACAGGCCGGCATTCTTTACCTCGGTCAGGGTCAATAAACGCTGGGAGGGGAGTGTGGCGCCGGGTTCAAAAATGTGGGCGACTTCATCTTTGAGGGTGGCAAAGGAGAAACTGACCAGGCAGCCACCTGCTAGTTTATGCTGCAGGTCAGGGGGCAGGATAGCTGCCTTATTAATGCGCTGTAAAAGGTCAAGATCACGCGTTACCAGTGCCGATTTGGTGATGATATGCAGGGGGAAGCGGAATTCGAGTATGATTTCAAGCAACCGTCTGGTCATTCCTGTTTCGGCTTCAGCCTGCAGGTAAGGATCCGTTGCCGATGACATTACAATAAAGCCAAATTGCGATTTTTTAGCCCGCAGGCTCAATTGCTTGCGAAGCAGTTCAGGAGCGTTGGCCTTCACGGTCAGCGTCCGTTCCATATGCTCACCGTACTTGCTGCCCCTTATATAGCAATAGAGGCAGTTAAAGGAACAGGCACTATAGGGATTGAGGGTATAGTCATCCAGGAAGCAGGGGTCACGCCGCTTATTTTTATTGAGAATGCTCTTAACTTCTATTTCCCTTGGCATATTCATATCGGGCCAGGCCGGTTTTTACTTTGCTGCGAAACCACTGACCGGTGGCCGCCTGATTTTGAATCTCCTCCCGGTAAAGCTCAGCCAGCTGGGGGTGAAATTTCACTGCTGTTTTGGCGGCCCAGCCGATACCGGTTTTAACCTGCTTTTCCTTATGGTTGGCCAACCTAAGTAAAATTTCAAAAGCCCTGACTACCGATGGTGCCTCCAGCCCTCTTTTGGTGGCAAAGTGCACGGCAGAGCCAATTGATCGCAGCACCCAAATACTGGGGTGTCGGCTTAACTCAGAAAGCATAGCCAGGGTTGGTGCCGGATGTTTCCACAGGGCCCAGCCGGACACTCTTTCGCCGATAATATCCGAAACATACCACTTTTCACCAGCCGCGATATACTCTGCTGCTTTGGTAATTGATTGTTGTAAATCAGCAGGAATACGGCACTGCAGGATCATACCAATAATTACATTGCCGCCTTCGCTATGGAGGGCTGCCAGGCGGTCGCAAAATACCAGCTGATCCCTTTCTGCCAGCTGTTGGTGTAATTCCCGGCCCGCCAGCTCAAGCAGGGGAAACTTAACCTTTTGATTGAGAATATTCTGCTCCAGAAGAGCCAGGGCTGATCCCAGATCTTCTTGCTGCAAGGCGAGCAGGCAGGGTGCCAGTAATTTTTGAAGCTCGCTCTTGCGGGTTATAATTTTGTTACTGGCGTTGACCATATTCAGTTTTCAAAGGTACTGCGGTGTAAAGTCCCCACAAACCACCTTGCTGCTCTTCTGTTGTAAGATTGTTAACTTGGCTCATACTATGCCCAAACAATTGGTTAAAAGGAGCTTTCAGCGCCTGAAACCCAGCCGTATTGTTCGCCCCTTTGAAACCCGCGAAGAAATAATTCTGCGTGATTATCTCGCCATGCAACGCACTACCCTGGCTAATGAGCGCACCTTGTTCGCCTACCTGCGTACTACGCTTTACCTTATCCTGGGGGGAATCGGACTATTGGAAGTGGAAACCTTTTCCAATTTGCAGTGGGCCGGCTACCTGGCCTTTGGCGTCAGTGTATTCCTTCTTATCTATGGCTTTACCCGCTATCTGGTATTACGCAATAAGTTGAAGAAGTTTTACAATGCCATTGGTATCGAGGAGCAGCTTACAGAGGATAAAAGACCGGAATCAGAAGGGTAGCCACCAGCCAGAAAATAAGATTAAGCGGCCCTCCCACCTTAACGAAATCCACGAAACGATAGTTACCGGCACTGTAAACCATGGTGTTGGTTTGATAGCCAATCGGCGTCATAAAGCTGGCGCTGGCTGCAAAGGCAATAGCCAGTACAAAGGGCAGAAGATTACTGTCGAAAGCCACTGCGATGGAAATGGCAATGGGGGTGAGCAAGGCGGCAGCGGCGTTATTTGACATTAGCTCGCTACAAAGCGAGGTAGTTATGTAAAGGGCGGAAATAAGGGCCACCGGACCCCAGTGTTGTCCTACATTGTCTACCATAAAACTGGCTATCATCTCCGACACCCCACTCTTAGACATGGCTTCACCCAGGCAGAGGGCCCCGGCCAGTAGCACAATCACCTGCCAGTCAATAGCGCGGTAGGCTTCTTCCATGCTGATGATGCGGCTAAACCCCAGCACGGCCACCCCAGCCAACGCGGCGATTACTATTGGCAAAACCTCAAAGGAGGCCAGGCTTACCACCGTCACCAGAATAGCCAGTACGAAGAATAATTTCTTCTTTTCAAAATTGGAAAGTTCGTAAGTGCTCAATGACACAAAAGGGGAATTATTACCACTCTGGGCGCTGATCAACATTTTATGACCCAGCTCCGTAGTTTGTAGCATCAGCATATCGCCGGCAGTGAGACGAACCCGGGTAAGGTCATCAAGCCGTTCGGTACCCCGCTGCCGGATGGCCAGCACCTTCGCCCGGTAGCGGTGCAGGAAGTCGGTATTGGCAAGCCGTTTGTTGACCAGTGGCGAGTTGGGAAGAATGACAATCTCCACCAGCTTCGATTCATCATCGGCGAAGTCACGCGTACCCAGTTGATCGGAAATAATCAGGGATTCATTTTCCAGCAGGTTTTTGATCTTTTCCCGTTCACCCCGCACCAGCAGGTGATCATTTTCCGCTAATTCGAATTCCTTGGCCGGGTACCTGATTATTTTATCACCGCGTTTCACCTGCTCAACCGTTACTTCCATTCCGTCTTTTCTGAAAATGGTACTGAGGGTGGCAGGCTTTTTCGAATCTGGTTTCAGGATTTTCAATTCGGTTAAATAGTCCTTTACATTAACCTCGCTGATATCGAGGTCTACCGGTCGTTTGGGCAGCAACCGCCACGAAACCAGCAATAAATACAGGGTGCCGCAGGCGAAAAAAACCAGTCCCAGTGGCGCAAGGGTAAACATCTTCAGCGGCTCCATGCCACTTTTTATGGCGATACCGTTTACCAGGAGGTTGGTTGAGGTACCAATCAGGGTGCAGCAGCCACCGAAAATCGCACCGTAGGAAAGGGGGATCAGATATCGCGAGGGAGCGGTTTTGGTTTTACGGGTGGCATCAGTAATTATCGGAATCAGGGTGGCTACTACCGGGGTGTTGTTGATAAAAGCCGATAGCCCGCCGACGCCGGTCATAATGGTAGCCAGGGCCAGCTGATAATTCCAGCGGATAAGCCGGATTAATAGCGGCGCAATGCTTTTGATAATACCGGTTTTGAGCAGGGCATCACTGATTACAAACATGGCCGCTACCGTTAGGGTAGCTTCATTAGCAAAGCCCTTCAGTCCTTCTTCGGGAGTGAGCACGCCAGTGGTGGTAAGCACTACGATAATGCCCAGCGCTACATAATCAATGGAAAATACCTCAGTGGCAAAAAGGATAAAAGAAATCACAATTACCCCGATGGTGATATAGGCGTCGACACTCATAGTACGGCTGCTATTTTAATATATAGCGGGCCGATAAAATATGTTCAGCCATGGAAGCCTAAATATTTTCTCTTAAGCTAAAAAGACCGGCAGTGAGGAAGGGCCGCGGCCCTATGCCAAAGAAGGTTTACGCAACCTCTAAAGAGCCTGCTCTCATCATTACTCTTTGCGCAGCCCATAATCGCTGCTTGGCCGGCTACCGCCCCTGAACAGGAAGACCAACATGCCCACCAACGAAAAAACTGCGGCTAAAACCCAGGCAAAATGAAGAAAGCGGGTGCCTTGCTGGTAGTAATCCCAGGCTACGGTAAGGGCAATTATCACGTTGAGGATAAAGGTGAACGCCACCATGGCTCTTTGTTCGCCAGAATCAGGCCAGCTCGAAAGCTGAATTAAATTTACGGCCCCGGCCAGCAGTTGAAAAACGCCGTATTCAACCGTTCCATCAGTAAGGCTATAAATACCGCCGGTAAAGAATACCAGCGCACTGATACCCAGTGATAGCTGGGCCAATTTGCGACGCGTTGCAGGCATAGCAACAGTTCTTGCTTTTGATTGGGCTCCCTAAGGTAGTGAATAGTGAGATAAACTATTAATTTAATTTATTGATAATCAATAGCTAGTATTACTTTTGTAGGGAAAGTTGTTCAATCTGCGACTAATCAGCCCTGCCCTATGGTGCTTGAGGATGAATGCGCTCGTGTAGTCAATCGATTTGAAACTCCACGTAGAGAGTAGCGTTTACTAGCACGGTGCCCTTATTTATGGCTACTGACTGTTTGCGGACCGCCATTTTGGTTTCCTGCATCACCTCCATTTCATCACTTGGCCTTTCGGGCTGAGGTACCGAAGAGCTAATTTCCACATTGCCAATCTTCAGGACTTCACTTTCCTTTTCCGGCAGACCCCCCAGCAGTTTATCGGCTAAGCCTTGGGCATTTTGTAGTGCTTTCAGGTAAGCTTCGTTTTGCAGGCTGTCCATCTTGGTGTGGGTATAGCTTAACCCACCCAGCTCGAGATTGCGGTTTTCGAGCAGCTCGGTGTAGATTTCGTCCAGCTTGTCGAGATTTTTTACCGTGACGTACATGGTGGTGGTACTGCGATAGCCTTCAAAAATGCGGCTGTTGCGGCTCCAGGTGTAGCTCTTGTTGAGATTTACCGCGGTGGTGAGAATATCCTCACCGTCAATACCGAGTTCCTTCAGGCGGTCGGTCAGTTCATTTGATTTATCCACCAGGCACTGTTTGGAACGCTTGATGCTTTTGTCGAGACAATTGAGGCTGAGCTGGAAGCTGGCCTCATCGGGCAGGGTTTCTACCTCGCCCTGGGCCCTGATCATCATAGTCTTGTATTTAGAGCAGGGGGCATCAGATTGGGGCTGACAAGCAATGATCATTAGGCCAAAACAGGCCAGTGCCAGGAATTTCATAGCGTGAGGCTTGGTTAAGTATTGATTTATTGATCTGACCACACCGCCAGTTCATTACCGGCGGGGTCTACAAAATGAAAGCGGCGTCCTCCCGGAAAGGAAAAAATATCCTTGGAGATTTCTCCCTTGGCCGCGACCACCTTTTCTTTAATATCGGCCAGATTCTTATGATATAGTACCACCAGGGCACCATTGATAACCGGCTTTTCCGATTTTTCAAAGCCGCCTTCCAGGCCACTGTCGGCAAAGGCGGTGTAAGTAGGACCATAGTCGGTAAACTTCCAGCCAAAGGCGTGACTATAAAAGTGCTTTACGGCTTCCAGGTTTCTGGCCCTGAATTCCACGTAGTTGATGTGGTTGTTTTTAGGTTTCATAAGATTGGTTTAATGGCTCTAAATTATCTGAAATAAAAATAAGGGAAGCACCGCCAGAAGTGTTTAGTCTTTCTTACGGTACTCCCCTCCTATGTTATTTGATGAAGGCAGACAGGACTTTCGTTCTGCCAAGTTCATTTAGTGAAACTCAAAGCCAATCTGCGTAATTTTGCCCTCCTTAAAGCCAAGCATAATCGGCGTTTGGGCTTCGCGGTCTTTGGTCATACACATTTCGGGGATGGGGCAGAAAATTTCCACTACAGTCAGTTCCTCAATTACCTCCGGGCTGGTTTCGGCATTAATTACCACCTTACCCATACTTAATTTGCCGGTAAAGCGCTCTTCAGGAAAGCGCTCATCGCCGTCCCAGTTGAAATTCATGCCCAGGTAAAGCAGTTGGCCATTAACGATGTGAACCGCCATACCCAGGTCGGGATAGTGGTAGTTTAGCTTGCCGGTGGGATATTCCTTGTGAACCTCCGCCTCCCCCAGCAGGGCGGTCAGCTCTTCCATGGTGGTGCCGTGGTCGATCATTTTGCCGTTCAACCAAACCTCCTTTTTCTCATTAAATATTATTTCAGGAGCGGATTGTGCCCTTAAAAGTGGACTGAAAAGGGCGAAGGCAAGAAGCAGAGTAAAGTTTCTCATTTTCATAAATTAATTGCATTATCCCGGTTGGTTTTGTGTGAGTTTCAATTTAGTTTTTATGACAAACGCCGGCAGTCCGGGGCCTGCCGGCCAGTGCTAAGGTATTCAATCGGCCTGAGGAAATGTAGCAGAAAAAGTCAGTGCTGCCCTTTAAGTCGCCCGGGCCAGATGTTGGGCAGTTCACCGCTGAAACCCATTTGGCGGAGTGTGTCAATCTATTGCATCTCGATTTCACATAGTTCAAAGTCAAAGAAATCGAAATTGGCGACAACCAGTTTTCTCATTGGTAATAGATTACTTTTTCCTGAGCAACAGATGAGTTGCTTTTTCGCCCTCCGTTGCCACGATATCGGTAAATCCGAGGGCCGGTAAATCAATGCCGGCGAACAAGGCTTCGCCCTTACCCAGGAAAACCGGTGAAAGAGCCAGGTGCATTTCATCGATGTGTCCCGCCTCTAAATATTGCCGGATAGTAGCCACGCCACCGCCGATGCGGATATCTTTACCATTGGCCGCCTGCCGGGCCTGCTCCAGGGCCGATTCAATGCCAGCAGTCACAAAATGGAATTTGGTTCCCCCTTCCATCGGCAGGATTTGTCGCTCGTAATGGGTTAGCACAAAAACCGGTACGTGATAGGGGGGATTGTCACCCCACCAGCCTTTCCACTCCTCATCGGGCCAGGGGCCCCGGACAGGACCAAACATATTGCGTCCCAAAATCCAGGCGCCGAGGTTGTCAAAGGATCGCTCCACAAATTGATTATCGATGCCTTCCGTGCCACCCTCTTTACCCTGCATCTGTTGAAACATTTTGGTAGGGTATACCCATTGGTGCAATTCTTCCCCTCTAAGCCCCAGCGGGTTCTCCAGGCGCTGGTCTGCACCGGCTCCAAAGCCATCCACAGAAACGGAAAAGGCCGCTACTTTAACCTTAGTCATGCTACTTAACATTTGGTTTTTATAAGTCGCCCATGGTACCGGTTTCCACCTTGCCGGCCCGCTGGTAATTGGCGATAATAACCCCTCTGGGGGTGGTGATACTGTCCGTAAGCTTAAAGGCAGCCGGAATAGGCCCTCCGGCAAAAAGCTTCTTGCCTTTACCCAGGGTTAAGGGATGAATTTTGAGCCGCAGTTCATCCACCAGGTCGTGCCGGAATAAGAGTTGCGCCAGCTCACCGCTACCCCAAACCTGCAGGTCGCGACCGCTGGAGTTTTTCAGTTTTTTGATATCATCCACACTGTTGATGAAGACCGAATTCTGCCAGTCCGACTCCTTCATGCTGTGAGAAAACACGTATTTGGTTCCTTCATTAATACCCGGCCAATTCTCGGCGTGCTGTGGCCAGTACGCCTCCCAGATATCAAAGGTTTTACGCCCCAGAATATAATCGGCCGGCTGTAATTCTTTGGTTACTACTTCGTCATAAACTTCATCGCTATACTGAGCTACCCAGCCACCGTATGCGAATCCGTTTTCAGGATCTTCCAGGGGTCCGCCGGGTGACTGCAGTACCCCGTCGAGGCTGATCATGGACAGAACGGTGATTTTTCTCATGTGGTTCCAGTTTAACCGCGATTAATAAAAGCCTGACGATTGCCGGGGGCTCTACAAATTTCGTTAAACCTCTTGTGATTTGAGCAGTGCGAATACGACAATAAAAGGGGTGAAACGCGCTGGCTTAAAGGAGGGAGGTAAAAGCGCTGAAAGTCTTTATGGTTAACTCATACATTTGGCAATTAGCCTGAATCTCAAAACTGCTGAAAAGGTCATGCCTGAGAGGGTTGCAGCTTTAAGTGCATGCGTTGGGGTACACTGCTCTGCAGGGCTTGAGCGGCTTCATTATCCACAAAACCGGCCTGTTCGTAAAGGCGCCGGGCCGGGGTGCTGCCGATCATCACTCCCAGAGTTAACTCTTCCAGTCCCTCCAGTTGGCGCGCTTCTTCGATTGTGGCCGCTAACAGCTTTTGTCCTATTTTTTGTCCCTGGTAATGGGATTGTACATACATCTGAATAATTTCTCCGCTGACTTCACTCTCCCGGCTGAAGCCGCAAATACCCACTAGTTGCTGCTTGTCAAAGGCACCCACGATAAACTTATCACGTATTTCCTCTGCAATATAATTTTCAAAGGCGAGCCGGGGCAGTAGCGACTGTTCCTCGTAGCGGGCACAGAAACTGCCGGGGTAGGCCTGCAGGCTCTCCAGGCGTATGGCCCGGTAGGGGAGGCGGTCAGCTGGTTTTAAGAGGCGGTAGTAGATGCTCATTTCTGAATTGATGTACTACTAAATATAGCTATTGTGGGCGCTGCACTGAGGCCGAAAGGTATGCTCTCAGGCTGTACGCAATATCTTCTCCATCTTCCGGCCTTTGGCCAGCTCATCCACCAGCTTGTCGAGGTAGCGTACTTTTTGGGTAAGGGGATTTTCAAGTTCCTCCACCCGGTATCCACAAATCACCCCTTTGATCAGGCTGGCATTGGAGTTGAGGGTGGCGCGCTGAAAAAACTCTGCGAAAGTCACCTTTTCGGCAATCAGTTTTTCCAGCTCGGCCTCGTTAAAGCCGGTTAGCCAGTTAATTACCTCATGCAACTCTTCTACGCTGCGGCCTTTCTTTTCCACCTTGTTGACGTAATGAGGGTATACCGAAGCAAAGGTCATTACGGCGATACGTTCGTCCTGAGTTTTGGCCATGGTACAGGTTATTAGTTAAAAATTATGGCGAGCTTCAAAGCTAGTATTTCTGTGGTCAAAATTTGAATTAACGGGTACGAAGACTGACCTGGGTCGGGAGCCGCTAGCTATAGGCTCGCAACAACCGCGGCGAGAAATTCCCGGGCGCGGACCCCACTTTATGGTGGACACGGTGGGATCTCAGGATCATTATTAGTCCCCCGGATGTTTCAGGCCGTAGCCTGCAGTAGCTTTTCCATAGCCGCCCTTTCCTTTCCCGACAAGTCCACCAGGATTTCCGCCGCTTCATCGACGTACTGCCGGTTTTCGGTCTCGCCAATTTTATCAAAGAGGTCGGCCACTTCCTTCCAAAGCTTTGCAATGGCATCGTATTCGGCGCTGGCTTGTAAGAGTTCGTTTGAACCTAGCAACTCGCTACTCTCCATAAAGAAGTCGCGGTAAAGATTCCTGAAAAGGGAACCACTGGTACCACCCCGCTCCATCAGCGAGGCGCTGGTCTGGAAGTCGCTTTTAATATCGCTACTGCTGTCAAACCACTTTTTGATCTCAGTACTGGTTTTCAGGATGCCTTTGTAACCTATATTCTTGATAGGAGGGTTTAAAAACTCTTTGGCATTGTTATAAATGGCATGTCTGATTACCGGGCCCAACTCAGGGAGCTCACCATTTTTAGTGATGATGTAGGAGCGGTTGCGGGACGCCATGGGGCCGCGTTCGTTGCGGGCCAGGGCCAGGCTCTTTAGGCTGGTACGCGCATCACGACCTTGCTGGTTGGTGTCGTTGAGGTAGGCGAACTCCTCGTCGTAGCCGTAAATGGAAGCGTAGTGACCGGCAAAGTGGATTTTGTTGCTGAAGTAATCGAGGTGGTAGCAGTCCAGCTTCAGGCCCACCGCTGTGCCCTGGTCGATATGCTCCTTTACGTTTTGCCAGGCCTTTTTAACGGAGGAGGTTTCACTTACTTCTAAATTCAGCTTAAGGTTGCGACAAATATTTTCGGTGAGCACGTCTGGCTTTACCCGGCCGCCGATAAATGGAAAGTCCATCACCTTCATATTCCAGAAGATATAGCCTAGTCCCTCACCCAGTCCGAACAACATTGGTTCCGAAAGTTCAATGCCGAGCTGCCGGAGGAGGCTGCCGGTGGCAGTGGTTTCACAGTGCTGGCCATTGAAGGGCATAAAGTCAGTGATGATCATAATGGCTGTTAGTTTGCATGTCTGCGAAAATAAG
>CAZUCA010000043.1:0-20761 GCA_964619125.1 uncultured Owenweeksia sp.
ATAGAAATAAAGCGGTCGATGTGTGATTTGTCTGCAACTTCCTTTACATACCCCATCGGCACCGACTGGCCGAGGTAAATTACCCGGTGCCCGTTCTTCTTGAGATAATAATAAAGGTATAAGAGACTCAACTCGTGCAGTTCACCGGCAGGCAGAAAGAGAAGGTAACTCAATTTTTCCTTACCGGGGGGTGGAATAATCACCTGGTCGATAATACTGAAGAGCTTTTGCTTGATCAGGTTGGAGATGAAGTGTTCGTGGCTTACGTTGATAGCCCCTACCTGCCACAAAATTCCAATCTGTTTAATAAAGGGCCCCAGTATATTATTCAGGGTTGCCTCGGTACCAAACTGGATAAGACACTTATTAAAGATATTGTCGTAGAGGTACTCATCGTACTCCAGCATCGCAATTTTAAGGGCGTTGATCTGCGAATTGTAATTGCCGTCGTAACGTCCGGCATCAATCACCGCCGCCCTTATCTCCTCAGTATCAAGGTCGGCCACATTACTAATGCGCATGCCACTTTTCACCAACACCGCAATATTGAGAATCTTCTTGAGGTGTTCATCCAGGTAGTAGCGAATGTTGGTATCAGTACGGCAGGGTACTATTAGGTTATACCTGCTTTCCCAGGCACGGATAGTATGTGCCTTTATTCCGGAGAGGTGTTCTAAGTCCTTAATAGAGTACTTCGTCTGCATAACTGAGGGCGTCCGTTTAAGAAACCTGAGCGTGAACGGCTTTGTTCAACTTATAGCTGCAAAAGTATAAACGAAAATTTAAATAGTAACAATTCTTACTTTTGCCGGCCAATTAGTATGAAGGAACTTAGCAAAGAATTAGCGCGACGCCGGACTTTCGGCATTATCTCTCACCCTGACGCCGGTAAGACCACCCTTACTGAAAAACTCCTGCTGTATGGTGGGGCAATCCAGGAGGCCGGTGCCGTTAAGTCGAACAAGATTAAAAAAGGCGCCACCTCCGACTTTATGGAGATTGAGCGGCAAAGGGGTATCTCGGTAGCTACCTCGGTAATGGGTTTCAACTACCGCGACAAGCAGATTAACATATTGGACACCCCTGGTCACCAGGATTTTGCGGAAGACACCTACCGTACCCTCACCGCTGTAGACAGTGTAATTGTGGTTATCGACGTGGCTAAAGGGGTGGAAGCCCAAACTGAAAAGCTGGTGGAGGTTTGCCGCATGCGCGACACTCCCATCATTGTGTTTATCAACAAGCTCGACCGTGAAGGTAAGGATGCCTATGACCTGCTGGACGAGATTGAAGAGAAGCTGGGTCTCAATGTGTGCCCCATGAGCTGGCCCATTGGCATGGGGCGCGACTTTTTGGGAGTATACAATATGTGGGAACAAAACCTGCAGCTCTATACCGAGCAACAAAAGCAAAAAATTGCCGACAGTATCCAGATTGAAAATGTAAACGACCCGGCCATCGAGCAGTATGTGGGCGCGGAAGCCGCAGCGGAGCTGCGCGAAGACCTGAGCCTGGTGGAGGGAGTGTACCCCGACTTTGAAAGGGAGGTATATCTTAAAGGGCAGCTGTCGCCGGTATTCTTTGGCTCGGCCCTCAATAATTTTGGCGTCCAGGAATTGCTCAACTGCTTTGTGGAAATTGCCCCTGAGCCCCAGCCGGTGAAAACCGACAGCCGGGTGGTGGCACCTACTGAAGACAAGTTTACCGGCTTCGTTTTTAAGATCCATGCTAATATGGATCCCAAGCACCGCGATCGCCTGGCCTTTTTGAAGGTGGTTTCGGGAAAATTTGAACGCAATAAGAATTACCTGCATGTACGCCAGGGTAAATCATTGAAATTCAGCAACCCCACCGCCTTTATGGCCTCCAAAAAAAGTGTGGTGGACACCGCTTACCCCGGTGATATTGTTGGCTTACATGACACTGGCAACTTTCGCATTGGTGATACACTCACCGCCGGTGAGGAAGTACTTTTTAAAGGTATCCCCTCCTTCTCACCGGAGCACTTCCGCTTTATTAACAACGCCGATCCCATGAAGGCCAAACAGCTCAATAAGGGGGTAGATCAGCTTATGGATGAAGGGGTAGCCCAGTTGTTTACACTTGAAAGCAATGGCCGTAAAATTATTGGTACCGTTGGAGCCCTGCAATACGAGGTGATTCAGTACCGCCTGGAGCATGAATACGGTGCCAAGTGTACTTATGAAAACTACCCGGCCCATAAGGCCTGCTGGGTAGAAAGTGAGGACGACGCACAGCTGGAAGATTTTAAAAAGCTCAAGTATCGCTACCTGGCCCGCGATAAGCAGGATCGGCTGGTGTATCTGGCTGATTCATCCTTCAGCCTGAATATGGCCAGGGAGAAATACGACAAACTCAAGTTTCACCTCAAGTCTGAGTACTAAACTTTTTTAAGGGCGTGGGCCAGGGCTTCTGGCGCAAAGGGCTTGCGCAGCATTTTCTGTACAATGTGGCTGTTGCGTGCCCGCCGCAGATCGCGCTCGTCATCGGTGGAACTCAGCATGAAAATAACCGGCTTAAGGCTTAGCTGATTGTAAAAATTCTCGAGGTGCGTCAAAAATTCGAAGCCATTCATTTCGGGCATCAGCACATCCAGTAATATTACCTGGGGCAGCTTTTCGGCTGCGCCCCGGTTTTCGCGCAAAAAGGTGAGGGCCGACCTGCCTGAGTCGTGCTCAATGATTTGTTCTCCCAGACCATAGATCTGAAGAAGTTTGCGGTGGATGAAGCGGTCGGTGGTATTATCATCGACCAGCATCAACCTGTGCACCTCTTCTTTTGTCATAGGTGGTTGGGGATTTTAATACTAAAACGGGTACCGCCACTGGGTTTGGAATCTACGGCAATACTGCCGCTCATTTTATCGAGGGCTTCCTTTACAATATACAAGCCTATACCACTGCCGCTGGCCTGGTTGTTTCCTTTAAAAAATATCTGGAAAACCTTATGCATATGCTCGTTGAGGATACCTACCCCTTCATCCTCAACCTGGATGTGGGCATCATCACTGCTGGAGTTAATGCTGATCTTTACCCGCGCTTTTTCCTGATCGGGCTTCTTAAACTTAATGGCATTGCTGATCAGGTGCCCGAAAATGATTCTCAGGCGAAAGGTATCGGCTTTAAAAGGACCATCCTGATTAATCTCGGCATCTATATTGGCGTCATCAGAGCCCTGGTGGCTAAGCACCGTTTCCACCACATCGTCAATCAATTCCGAAAACTGGAATTCCTCAATGTAAGCCTGCTGGCGTGAATTCTTATAGAAGTCGATGATATTGCAGATGAGCCGGTCCAGTTGCTCGGTGCTCTTTTCTATTTTCTGCAGGTAATCCACTGCCAGTTCATCCTTCACCTCATAGTTGGCCACCCGTACCAATCCCAGGGTGGATGCCACCGGGGCCCGCAGATCGTGGGAAGCATGGTAGATAAAACTGCTGAGTTCATGGTTGCTCTTCTCCAGTTCCTCCACCTTTTGCTCCAGCGCCCTCCGGGTTTGATAGATGTCGTAGGCATTATCAATAGCCACCCGAATCTCCTGTTCGCTCCAGGGCTTGGTTATATAGCGGTAAATATGGCCCTTGTTTATGGCCTCGATGATATCGTTAACATCGGTATAACCGGTGATCAGTATACGTACCGGATCAGGAAAAATCTGGCGCACCGCATTAAAAAATTCCACCCCGGTAGTGACGGGCATGCGCTGATCAGAAAAAATTACCTCCGGACCAATAGATTTTACAATTTCAAATGCCTTTTCAGAGGTCTGAGCAGTGTAAACATCGTAGTCACGACGGAAGGCAGCCTTAAAAGACCTTAAGTTATTTTCCTCATCATCAAGATATAGTACCTTGATCTTCTTACTCTTTATAGTATTGGTCATTCAAATTCGTTTGGCTGTCGCACGGGTAAATTTATTATAAATTCTGTACCCCGGCCTAGTTCAGAGCGCACTTCGAGGTGGCCGCGATGCTTTTCAATAATCTTATAAACGATCGACATTCCCAGGCCGGTACCTTCTCCCACTTCCTTAGTGGTAAAGAAAGGATCGAATATTTTCTTCTGGGTTTCCTCGGTCATCCCGATGCCGTTATCAGTGATATAGATTTTGATATTATCCTTATCCCCTTCCGTTTTGAGAATGATTTGCGGACTCTCGTCTTCCTGATAGCGTTTTTTCTTAACCGCATAAATGGCATTGCTGATCATATTCATAAACACCTGGTTCAGCTTACCCGGGAAACACTCGATCTCGGGAAACTCACTGTTGAACTGCCGCTCTACCTCCACCAGGTCCTTAGTTTTACTGCGCAGTAGAATCATCGTGCTATTAAGCCCCTCATGGATATCCGCTTTCTTTACCACATCCTCATCAAGGCGGCTGAAGGTGCGCAGGCCTTTTACAATTTCGGAGGTACGGTCAGCGCCATCCGTAATACCATCAACCAGGGAGGCTATTTCCTCCTTGAGGTATTCGTAGTCGAGCTCTTCCAATAACTCGCGGGCTTTGACCAGTCCTTCTTCCACATCCGGCTCTTCAATGGCAGCATAGGCATCCACAATCTCATACATTTCCTCCAGATCACGCTTAAGCGGTTTGATATTGGAGGTTACAAAATTGATCGGGTTGTTAATTTCATGGGCAATGCCGGCGGTAAGCTGACCCAGTGATGCCATTTTTTCGGCGTCTACCAGTTGGGTTTGCGTGTCGCGCAGGTTGGCCAGGGTTACGGTCAATTCTTCATTGGCCTCCTGCAATTCCAGGGTGCGCTCATCCACTTTGTGCTCCAGTAAAATGTTTTGCTCGCGGATAATACGCTCATTCTCACGCGATACCCGCAGCGCCTCGGCCTGCGACTCTTCCTTCTCCTTGCGCAAGAGGTTAATGCGATCAGCCAGGGCTACTGACAGGAGGATAATCTGAAACACATTACCAAGGGCCAGTGCATTATTGGTAAAGGTATTCATCGGCACCAGGCCTATAAAGCGAAATACATAAATCAGCAGTCCAGCCACCAGACTCACGTAGGCGATCAGGTAAAAGTTGGCCGGACGATAACCACGGGTGGCAATCACCCCGGCGAGCAACAGCATGTAAATTCCTACCGTTAGGCCACATACGTTGAGAATCAGGTTTGAAACCGACTTCATGCCAATCCAATCAAAAACCCCTGCCATGGCATAAGCGGCGATAAAGACATAAAGCCCCGCCAGCCATTTGGGAGCATAGGTACGAACCTGCAGAAAGCGAATGGTAAAGAGTGACCCCAGTACCCCGCCCGCAACACTAAAGAATATAATCCCGTGGTTAAACAGCCGCGGTGATTCACTCATAAAGTACTTAAAGGTAAAGCCATCGAGGCTGGCCTGCGCCAGACCCATAGCAAGGATAAAAAGGGAGTATATAAAGTAATTACCGTCACGGGTAATAAAGGCAATGACAAAGTTGTAAAGGAACATCACTATGATAATCCCATAGTAGAGGCCCTTTATGAGGTTGAAACGAGAGAGTTCACTGGCCAGCCTCTTACTGTCTTCAACCTGTAAAGGCAAAAAGAGCTGGTCACGGCTCTTAAGCCTGATCAGCACTACGGCTTCAGTGTGCGGATGCCGTGGCAACTTAAAAATAAACTGGGGGTGATCAATATCGCGTGATTGGTAATTGTAATTGTCGCCCGTACTAAAGCTGCTTTGCCTTTCGCCGTTGAGGTAAAAATAAAACTGCAGGGTATCGATAGTGGCGTTGTCGATAAGCAGAAACTTATCATCTTCTGCGGCATCGAGGGTCATTTTCAGCCAGATATCCTCGTCGGTATTGGCAAAGTTCAAAGCCTCGGCCTGGCTCTCCACAAAACCGGAATGATCAAGAAGAATCTCGGGCTCCTCTACCAGATCGGAGGTAGTGAGATAATAAACCCTGAATCCATCATCGGACTCCGAGGCGCTGAGCGCGAAGCTGATCAGCGCAAAAAATAGCAACAGTAGATTTTTCACAACGTCTGTTTGAGTATAGCAATATTATCAGGTTTCAGAGCTTGGTTCTTGGCAGTCTCCGCCGGGGAAACACTTAATAGGCAACTGCTTATTGACTGGCAGCCGCCCTCAAAATTGCAGGTGAAACTTTTTGACATCCTGATCTCCCAGGTTCAGATCGTACTCAATCTCCACTGTGCCGTGCCGGGATGTCTCCACTACCCGGGCCAGTGGGTTTTGTCTTAAGCTCATCACCTTTTCCCTTTCGGATGAAAGCGCATTAGGCAGGCTGATGGTATCTTCCATAGCCATAAAGGTTGCAAGTAAGTCAAGCTTGGGATAATAGAAAGTTCCATTGTTCCCAATTTCCTCCACTACGTGATAGCCAAACATCCTGGCTGGTTTCACGGTGTAGGGTGCACATAGGGCCGTCAGTTTTTGCAGGCCGATTTGTTCGACCAACGCCACTGATGCCCGCGAAAGAAAAATACTGCCGAAGCCCATGCCGGCCACTTTCAGGCTGTTCCACAGGCCACATACCTCACCTACACCACTACGGGAGAGACCTTGCAGGTAAGGCACCACCTTATCGTCCATATAACTGGTGGCATCCTCAATAGGCAGCGGATGTTTGCCGTCATAGGCATGGATGCGTGCTCCGCCCAATACCTCCCCGGTACCCACATCTTCCACCACCAGTGGAAAAACGCAATCCCAGCTGGCCCAGTCGTCCTTGTTGGAGGTCACTTTGGTAACCCCTACACTGGACAGCACCCGGGTATGGCCGTCAATAAATTTCTGACAGGTTTCTGGATCATCAATCGCCCGGAAAGCTCTTAAGCGTATCATTAAGCCAGCTTATTCTGTTATATTAACGCTTAGTTGCATTGCGGGAGGCAGTTCAATATAAAAGCGGCCGGAGGGAACCTCATAGCCCAGGAGAATAAGGCGGGATATTTTAGCAGCAAAGCCGCCACCACTGATAACATCCGAAGCCAGTTGAGGCCAGGTAGTCAGGGTCTTCCCAATTTCTCCATAGCTGTATTTCAGGCGTTCCGAAATATTGTCAAAGTCCACCATTTTCATCAATAGCTGCGTGTATTCAGCCTCCGATAAGGAAGCCAATTCATCCATACTTTCCACCGCCCGGCCATGCAGCACAGGCAAATTCTTATTATAATCAAAGCGCTCTACATCAATCATCCCCCGATCGCTGGTATCCATTATTACCGGTATTCCTTTCTGGCGAGCCAAAAGGCGGGCTTCAATCTTCACTGGCAGGGAATCACACTCTTCCAGTAAGAGGTCAAGTTTTTTATCACCCTCCATAAAAGCCTCCAAATTGGCCGAATTTACACCTTCCCTGAATAAATCAACCCTTATATAAGGATCAATTTCCGCGATTTCACGGGCCACCATCAAGGTTTTTTCAAGACCGATGTTCTGTACGCTGCTGCGAATGCGGTTGAGATTGCTTAGCTCCAGAATGTCGAAATCGGCCAGGCGCAAGTGTCCGCAAAGTCTTTCGGTGGCCAGGGTAAGCGCTACCGACTGCCCTACCGACAAGCCAATAATACCTATTGTCTTTTGAGCCAGCAAATCCTGTTCCTGTTGGCTTATCTTGTATTTATTACGGGAGGTGCGCAGTTCCACAAACTCTTCCGGCCCCAACAAATGGACAAGGGTATTGCTCCAGGGATAGTACACATAACGACCGTAAAGATCGGGGTCATGCTCATTTTTCCAGCTCTGATAACGCTGATCAAGCTCTTCTTTAGTGAGCCTCTCGCGGGGGGTCCTGATCTTAATCAGCTCCTTTAGCTGGCTGGCCAACTGCCGATGCAGCACGGGGCTCCTGTCAGACATCAGCGTGTTTAACTCCTGAAAATCAGCGGGTTTTACGGGGTTTAATATAATAGGGCGGTAACTTTCATAATCGCAGACTGAGAGAGAGTTCAAGAGATCAGAGAAGTTGCCGGAGGTAGTGCTGTCAGGCATGAAATGTGCTCCTTTAGGGTCCCCGAAAATAATAGTTTGTTCAAAAATATCGCTTATTTTGGCCACAAATTTCTAACTCCCCTCAAAGTCATGAGTAAAAAAATAAATGTACTATATGTGGATGATGAAGTGCACAACCTTCATTCATTTAAGGCTACTTTTCGACGTGATTTTAAAATATTCACCGCAGAATCAGGAGCTGAGGGTTTAGAAATTTTTAAAAAAGAAAAGATCGATATCATCCTCACCGATCAGCGTATGCCTAATATGACCGGTATTGAAATGCTGGTGGAAGTCAAGAAGATTGATCCGGAACCAATGCGCATCCTCATTACCGGCTACTCAGATATCAATGCGGTAATTGATGCTATCAACAAAGGACAGGTGTATCGCTACCTCACCAAACCCTGGCATGAGGAAGAATTAAAGAACACTATTGAAACTGCGTACGAAGTATTCTATCTTAGACAAGAGAATAAAGAACTCATCAAGAAGCTTGAGCGGGCCAATGACCAGCTGGAGTTCCTGCTGAGACAAAGATTACTTTCGTGATGCTAAACACCCGGTCCTGTTTCCTACTCTCCTTGCTGTTGCTGGGCTTTATACTGCCTGCCCAGCAGGAATCACCCGACAATTTCTCGCGCCTGGCACAAATCACCGAAAGGGAGGTGTTGCAGGAACTGGACTCGGCCACCCAGGCTTCCTACATTCCTTTTCACGCCCGTTACTACCCTATTGAAAAACCCCTCAACCAGGGATCACTGGTGTTTTACAACCCTGAACTCGCCTTGAAACTTTACTACGGCGATATAGCCCTGGCCGCCGATGACACCATCACTTTTATTGACCTCGCCACCGGGGAATCTCACTACCTCACCCAGGCAGATAACTTCAGGAAAGACTGGAGTTCAGAGGTATACAACGAAGGTGTAAAATTAGTATACAATAAGACTAGTAAATTACCGATAAAAATAGAGGGCTATAGCCTTCAAAAAAAGATTGATAAAATTCTGACAGGTTTTGGTGACGCAGATTTCTGTGAAATAAATGCAAACTGTGAGGAGGGAAAGAACTTCAGAGATGTACAGAAAAGTGTGGTGAAAATAAGCCTTAAAATAAGCAATTATATCGGCTATTGCAGTGGCGCTTTAATAAACAATACTCTCAGTGACCATCACCCCTATCTTATCTCGGCCGAACACTGTGCCATGGCCTTTGGTGATTTTGCCTCCGCCAGTGACTTTAACGCCTGGGAGTTTTACTTCAACTATGAGTCATCCGGCTGTAACAATCCCGCTTCCGAATCGGAAGTAAACTTCACCCGGATAAGGGGAGCACGCCTGGTGGCGCGCAGCGACGACAACGGCGGTGACTTTGGCAGTGATTTTCTCCTGCTGGAGCTCAGTAACCAGGCCGCTTTTGACCAATTAAATAACCCTTATTTCGCCGGCTGGAACCGTTCCGGTCAGGCGCCGCAGTCCGGGGTTAGCTTTCACCACCCGGTGGGGGATATTAAAAAGGTTTCCACCTTTAAGTCAGCCCCGTTCAGCTCTTCGATCAAAAACATTGTGCCTGATACCCACTGGGAGCTGAACTGGTCTTCTACCCCTAATGGCAAGGGCGTAACCGAAGGCGGTTCTTCCGGCTGCCCGCTGCTCGATGAAGCCGGCCATATTAATGGCATGTTGACCGGAGGCCTGGCAAGTTGCTCCCAGCCCGGAAACTCGGATTTATTCGGCAAATTCAGCTATAGCTGGAGTGCGAATGGCACGGATGAGTTTAACCAGCTGGCACCATGGCTCGACCCCCTGGGGGAGGCTCCCGAAATAATGCCCGGTATTTATAAAAACGACCCCATCCCAAACGGTCTTAAAGACACTCTCAATTTTGAAGTAACTACCATTACCAGTGATAGTTATATAAACATTCAAGGTTTTGGTCAGATAACGGATGAGGTACAGGCTGACTTTTTTCTGCTTAATGGCAAGCTTGTGAAGAGTGTGCCACTGCGGGTCATACCGAACCAAAAGCGACAAATTCCGGTTGAAGGACTACAAGCGGGTTTTTACCTCTTGCGCATCAGCAATGGCGCCAAGGTGCAGACCAGCAAAGTGGTAATTCTCAATCAATAACTTCATGCTCAAAGCCTTCCTCTTATTTAGTTCCCTGATGGTGCTGGCTTGCACCAGTTCACAAAATGCCGGTTCGGTCAATTCGGCCAACGGAAATCCAGGCTCCAGAATTTCAGAGCCCTTTCACTGTGATGACCTTATTAAAGCAGATGAATTTGAGGATACTGCCCGCTATATTCCAGCCACCATCACTTCTTACCGCCTGGTGGAAAACTGTGTTTGCCTCAAATATCAATACAGTGGTTGCCGTGAAGGCCGCCGGGTAATGGTATGGCAAAACACCGGCCAGGAAGCCAACCGCCCGGAGGTGTTGTTGAAATTAAAAGTGGAAGATCCGGGCTTATGCGAGATGCTCCTTACCGACAGTGCCTGCTTCAGCATGAAACAAATGCAGTTTGTGGGTAACCAGGTGTTGGTTTACCTGAATAACCGCAAAAACAACCTGGCCCTCAACTTTAACGACACACCTACTGACTAATACTGACCGCTGCGCAGGAGCACCAGGGTACAGGCGCGTTCAGTACTTATGCCTTCTGCCCGCAGTATTTTCTCCAGTTCGTAATTCTCTGCCCCGGGGTTAAATATCACCCGCTTCGGACTCAGGCTTAAAAAATAATCGTAGTACTCTTTCTGATTTTGGGCATTGAGGTAAAGGGTGATGGTATGAATATTCTCGAGCGGCGGTTGACCATTGATAATCTCCCAATCCTCTACTTTCCGGGCTCTTTTTCCCAGGGCCACTGTATCGTAATCGTAGGAGCGCAACATATTTACTGCCATATACGAGTAGCGCACCGGCTTATGACTGGCACCTACTACTAATGTTTTTTTACTCATGCTTCTAAAGTTTAGATTTGCACCCCTATGGCTCTGGCAACACAGGATTTAATTTTTGCATACAACAAGCAGAACCGCTTTCAGTTTCCCGATATCCAGCTGGAAGATAATGAGCATTTGCTTATACTTGGCCCCAGCGGTAAAGGCAAAACCACCTTGCTGCATTTGCTGGGGGGAATTTTGCGCCCTTCTGAAGGCCGGATAGTGATCAATAAGAAGGACATCGCTAAACTTCCCGCCAGCCAGCTCGATCGCTTTCGTGGCCGGAATATCGGCATTGTTTTTCAGCGCTCTTACTTTGTGAAATCACTTAGTGTTAAGGACAACCTCCTCCTGGCTCTTAAGCTGGCCGGGCAAAGCCAAAGTGAAGCGGCGGTTAAAGAGATACTGGACGAAATGAATCTCCTGCCCAAGCTCAACAGCCGCCCGGCAGAACTTAGCCTGGGAGAGCAACAACGGGCCTCCATTGCCCGAGCCACGCTTTGCAACCCGGCCCTGCTGCTGGCTGATGAGCCCACCAGTGCCCTTGATGATGAAAACGCCCGTATAGTGGCGGAACTACTATTAAAAACTGCTGAGCGACATCATGCCAACCTGGTGGTGGTAACCCACGATCACCGCCTTAAATCGTCATTCACTCATTTTATTGAGCTTTAGAAGGCACCATCATCGCTCCGGTTAAATTAACTTTCGCCCGCCTGCTGTACTAAGGGCTCTGCTAAAAATTCTTCCCTTTACTTTGTAAGCAGCTACCTTTGAGCCGATAAAAAACCTGCTGGCATGAAGCTTTCAAAAATCAGCCTCAACAACGTACGGCACAACCCTCTCTCAAGCTTCCTGAGTGTGTTGCTCCTGACTTTTGGCACTGGCATCATTGTGTTACTGATGTCAGCCTCTGAAAAAATTGATGAGCAATTTACCCGCAATATCCGCGGTATAGATATGGTAGTGGGCGCCAAGGGCAGCCCCCTGCAACTGGTACTAAGCAGCGTATACCATATCGATGCCCCTACCGGCAATATCGAACTGTCGGAATTTGAAAAAATCAGTCGCCATCCCATGGTTAAGAAAGCCATTCCCCTGGCCTATGGCGACAACTACCAGGGCTTCAGAATAGTGGGTACCGACACCTCCTATCCTATGCGCTACCAGGCTCAGCTTAGCCAGGGCCGGTGGTGGCAACAACCTGGTGAAGTGGTTATCGGCGCATCGGTGGATAAATTGAAACCTTTGGAGCTGGGCGCAAAAATTTACAGCAGCCACGGGGTGTCGCAAAGCATTGAGCAACACGAGGATTTTGCCTATACGGTAAAAGGAAAACTCGCACCCACCGGCACGGTTATCGACAAACTTATTCTCACTGGTGTGGAAAGTGTATGGGCTGTACATGAACACAAGGAGGAGCATGGCAGCGGGGAACATTCTGAACACCCACGGGAAATTACGGCTGGCCTTATCAGCTTTAAAAGTGCTATGGGCAACCTGATGCTGCCCCGGATGGTAAATGAAAACACCAATATGCAGGCCGCCCTTCCTGCCATTGAATACAATCGCTTATACGGCCTTATGTCTGATGGAGTGGCCACCCTGCGGGCGCTGGCCATCCTTATTGTGGTGATTTCGGCCATCAGCGTGTTTATCTCCCTTTTTAAATCGCTGCGGGAGCGGCGCCATGAACTGGCCTTATTGCGTAGTATGGGCGCCGGGCGCCTGCAACTGTTTTACATCATTTTATTGGAAGGCTTTATCATCGCTTTTATCGGTTATGTGCTCGGACTTGTCTTTGGTAAACTTGGCTTTCTGGCACTGTCAGAGATGCTCTCAAGCAGCTACCAATATCAGCTCGATCTTGACTTGATAAGCAGGGAGGAATTACTTTTGCTACCGGCTGTTTTGACCCTGGGATTTTTGGCAGCACTTTTGCCAGCTATCCGGGCCTATCGTCTCGATATTTCTAAAACCCTCGCTGATGCCTAAATTAATTTTCAGCCTTCTGCTGGCCCTTTTACTGCAGAGCGCCTCCGGCCAGAAAAAACTGGTATGGCCAATACTGGCCATGACCACCTACGATATTCAGGAAGATGGGATCAACTCTACCTACACCCCCAATTTTCCTAAAATCCTCGAAGAGCAATTTGAAGATGAAGTGGTGACCATTGCCGGCTACCTCATCCCCATCGATGTGGAAGCCCAGAAATATGCCCTTTCCAAAAATCCCTTTTCCTCCTGTTTTTTCTGCGGAAATGCGGGCCCCGAAACCGTTATAGAATTGCGCTTCGCTGAGCCTCCCGGACGCTTTGTAACTGATCAATACCTGATGATAAAAGGAAGGTTAAAACTGGTACGAAACGGACAGGGATTGTTTTTTATCCTTCAAAATGCTGAAATTCACGGATGATGAAAAAGTTGATACTCCTGCTCCTGATGACTACCGCTTCCCTGGGCATGGCTCAGTCGGGTACTGCAAAAATTATAGACTGGAAGCTGCTGGCGAAGGTTGATTTTGAAGATAAATACTATGAGGACTACGAGGCCTGGTACCTGCACCCGCTGTTTTCAGAACAGGTGCAAAAGCTGGATGGTAAAAAAGTGATCATAAAAGGTTACGTGATCCCCCTTGATGTGGAAGGTGGCCTGTACGCCCTTTCAGCCTACCCCTTCAGCGCCTGCTTTTTTTGTGGTGGCGCCGGCCCTGAAAGTGTAATGAGCCTGAAATTTGAAGGCAAGCCACGGCACTTTGAAACTGACGATGTGGCCACCTTTACCGGCACCCTGCATTTGAATGACTCCAATGTGGATGAATTCAACTACATCCTGAAGCAAGCCACGGAAGTTAAAAAGTGAAAAAGAGGCTCTTTTTAATAGCATTATTTGCAGCCCTCCTGCTGGGCTTTTGGCTGGGGCCCACCCCGGAAACTCCCCACTATAAGGAACAATGGCCCGACCTACCGGCTTCATTGCAGGCTACCGAAGCTATGATCAATGAACGGGAGCAGAAGCTGCCCCTCCGCCCCGGCAACCAGGCTGACTTTGTTTGGGCCGGTGAAAAATATGAGACCAGCGAATATGTCTTTTTATACCTGCATGGCTTTTCGGCCAGTCACCGCGAAGGATACCCGGTGAATGAGCAGGTAGCCGCTTATTTTCATCAGAACCTGTACCTGGCACGCCTGGCAGGCCATGGCTACCAAAGGCATCAGTTGCAAAACTTTACTGCCGAGGCTTACTGGGAGTCGGCTGTAGAAGCGCTGGCTATTGCCAGTCAGATGGGCCGAAAAGTGATAATTATGAGTACTTCCACCGGCAGTACGGTTGCCCTGAAACTAGCGGCTAGCTTTCCCGATCAGGTAACAGCCCTGATCAATCTATCCCCCAATATCCGTATTAAAAATCCCGCCGCCTTCATTCTCAATGATCCCTGGGGCTTACAGATTGCCCGTTTGGTTTACGGGGGCAATAATCGCCGCATCCATCACGAGGAGAAAATGGCTCCCCATTATTGGGATACCCTCTACCCCGCCGAAGCTACCGTACAACTGGAAGAATTACTGGAAACCACCATGACGGAGGCCACCTTTGCCGCAGTGCAATGCCCGGTGCTAAATCTATATTACTATAAAAATGAGGATGAGCAGGATCAGATTGTAGACGTGAGCGCAATACCTCCCATGCATACAGCCCTGGGCACCGCCGATTCACTGAAGCGGATTAAGGCCCTCCCCAGCCCCGGGCATCACGTAATTGCTTCTGCCATCAAATCAAAGGACTGGCAGGTGGTGGAAAAAGAGATAATTGAGTTTTGCCGGGAGATATTGGGTATGCGAAAGCCAGAAATTTCGGTCTGAAGCGCCATTCTCACCCGCGATTAGCCCTCTCAGTTAAAAACTGTTTCCTCACTCGCTAATCTGTATATCTTTGCCTCTTAATGAAATTCCTGCATCCGCAATTTCTTTGGGCGCTGTTTGCACTGGCTGTACCGCTGGTGATCCACCTCTTTAATTTCAGGCGTTATAAAACCCTTTACTTTAGTGATACCCGCTTTCTCCGCAAGGTGGTAAAGCAATCCAAGAACATCAACCGCCTGCGACAGCTACTGATAATGATGGCACGGATGCTGGCTCTCGCCATGCTGGTGCTGGCCTTTGCCTTTCCCTTTATCCCCGGCGATCGCAGCGAGCAGGAGCCTCCCAGCCACGCCAGTATTTATATAGACAACTCCCCCAGTATGATGAGCGGCCCGCAGCAAAGCTCACCCCTGGGAGAGGCCCGCACCCGGGCGGTGGAAATTATAAAGGCACTACCCCAGGGCTATCGCGTACAAATTCTCACCAACGACTTTCTGGGCCGCCAACAGCGCTATTACAGCAAGGCTGAGGCAATTGAACTGGTAGACGAGATCCGCGAATCATATGCTTTCAGAGGTGGACAGGATGTCGTAAAGCGAATTTCATCGCTCCAGGAAAAAGAAAAGGTGGCTAAACTGGAAGCCTTTCTGATCTCCGATTTTCAGAAGAGCAGTTTCGAAAACCTAAACGAGCTGCCCGAAAGCTGGCAAATCTCCCTGCTGCCGGTGCAGGATATGCTCAACCGTGGCAACCTCAGCATCGACAGCCTTTGGTTCGAACGCCCGGTACTGCAACCCGGATTTGATCAGGATCTGCACCTGCGTCTCAGTCATTCAGGTAAAAGCGACAATACCAGCGCCAACCTTCAGCTAATGATTGAAGGCGACCTTCAAAGCGCCAGGAACGTGCAGGTGCCACCAAATTCATCAACGGAGGTGGTTTTCGGACTACGAAGCGACAAACCTGGCATTTACCGGGGAGAGCTTATTTTAGATGCCGGTGCCCCATATTTCGACAATCGCTTTTACTTCAGCTATGCAGTAGATCAACCGCTGGAAATTCTACTTAGCGGCAGTGATGCCCACCGCCAGGAGTTGACCAAGCTGTTTAGCGACAGCATATTCCGCCTTAGCTACCAGCCTTTAAACCAACTTGATTACAGCCGTATTCCCGACTACGACCTGGTAGTAATCGATGAGCCCCGCCAAATGCCCGGTGGCTTAATACAACAGCTAAGCACCAGCCTCGAGCGAGGTAAAAACCTGGTGTTGATCACTCCTGAGGACGACATTTCAGCCGTTAACAAGGCGCTGCTGAGCCTCAGCAACAGCACCCTCAACGGCAAGGGCCAAACACAGCGCGGAGCGGAAATTCACTTTCGTGATCCCCACTTTGAGCAGGTATTTGCCAATGAACCGCAACGTAGTGCCCTACCCACCGTAAGTTCTTATTATCAATATCAAAACGGGCGCTCATATCCCCTGGTGAGTCTCGAAAATGGCGACCCGCTGGTAAGCCGTATCCCGGAAAAGGAAGGCTCACTGATACTTTTTACCGCTGATCTGGAGAGCAGCCAGCTGCTGCGTCACCCCATCCTGGTGCCCATTTTGCTGAACGCTGCCCTCTACAGCCGTAGTGCCAGCGCCCTTTACACCCTGGCCGGCAGCAACGACGGTCCGGTTTACCCCCTCAGTGAGGAGAAAGAACAGGCCTTGAAAATTGTGATCGCTGATAACTACGAACTTATTCCTCCCCAGCGCCGCCTGCGCAACAAAGTGGAGCTCTATGACCTGCCCACCGAAGTGAAGCCTGGCATTTACCCCGTATATAGTGCTGACACTAAACGCGGTGAGATTGCGGTAAATGTGGCAGGGCCCGAAAGTGACTGGCGCTTTATGGACAGCGAAGAGCTGGCTCGACAACTGGGTATTGCCCAGGCCGACATACTGGAAGCCAATACCGCCGACTTAGGATTTGATATCAGCCGCCGCTACCGTGGCACCTCCTTGTGGAAATGGTTTATTGCCGCCGCTCTTTTATTTTTATTAATTGAAATTGCCCTGATAAAACTCTGGAAATAATGGAAGCCAACGTAGAAAAGATCCTGATCAAAAAAGTACGGGTAATCGACCCCGCTTCACCGCACCACCGCCAGCAGGTTGATATCCTGATCGAAAATGAACAGGTGAAGCAGGTAGCCGAAAATATCGAGGACGACGAAGCCCGCCTGCTGGAGCAGCCAAACCTTCACATCAGCCCGGGCTGGTTTGACCTACGGGTTAATTTTTGTGATCCCGGACGCGAAGAGCGTGAAGATATTAAATCGGGCATCAACGCCGCCATTGCCGGGGGCTTTACCGGGGTGGGTCTTAGCCCTGATACCAACCCGCCCATCGACAGCAAAGCCGATATTGAATATGTGTACCAGCGCAGCGAAGGAGAGCCAGTGAATGTATATCCCTATGGCAGTATCACACGTGGACTAGCCGGTGAGGAGATTAGCGAAATGTACGATATGTTCCAGGCTGGTGCGGTAGGATTTTCGAACGGCAAAAAACCGATCAGCAATGCCGCCGTCAGCAAACTGGCTATGCTTTATGCCAAAACCTTTGCCCCACCGCTGCACCTGCTGCCGCTCGACAGCAATCTCTCGCGGGGAGGCCAGATGCACGAAGGTAAAAGCAGCACTTACCTGGGTTTAAAAGGTATACCGGAACTGGCGGAGGAAGTAAGTATAATGCGTGACCTGCACCTGGCTGACTATGCCGAAACCGGGCTCCATGTCATGAATATTTCGGCCGCTTCCACGGTGGAAATTTTGAGAAGTGGCAAAAGAGATGGCTGTTACCTTAGCGCCGACGTGGCCGCCGCCAACCTGCTTTTCAACGATGAACAACTGGCGGACTATGACACCAATTACAAGCTTTTACCTCCTCTGCGGGGCGAATCAGACCGTAGGCGTCTGCTGGAAGCGGTAAAGCAGGGCTTTATAAAAGTTATCACCAGCGACCATAGCCCGGTGGATATTGAAAATAAGAAGTGTGAATTTGAACAAGCCGATTGGGGCATGATCGGTTTGCAAACCCTTTTTGGCGGACTGGGAACCATTCGTGATGAGCTCGACCTGGAAACCCTGATTGCCTGCATCAGCATCCATCCCCGTGAAGTACTCAACCTTGAGTGCCCCCGGGTAGAAGCAGGAAGCTGGGCAGAGTTTACCTTATTTGACCCCGACCAGGAGTGGGTTTTTGAAAAGGACATGATCGAAAGCCACTCCCACAATACTCCCTTTATCGGCAGGAAGATGCGCGGCAAGCCCCTGGGAATAATCAACAATGGTTACCTGGTGTGGACCGGGCCTGAGTTATGATTGTCGGCTATGAGGCAAAACGCGCTTTTCACAATGCCAGTGGCTTAGGTAACTATAGCCGCAACCTGATTCGTGCGCTGTCCCAAAACTATCCCGAAAATCAATATATCCTCTATAATCCGGCGGAAGCCAAAATTCCCTTCGGGCAATATTTACCGGGAGTGGAAGAACGGCTGCCCTCTATAAAAAACCCGCTGTATGCCAACCTTTGGCGGCAGCGCTTTTTGGCTGATCGCGCTAAAAAAGACGGAGTACAACTGTTTCACGGCCTTAGCGCCGAACTACCAGCCGGTTTGCGCAAGAAGAATATCCCTTCTATTGTTACCGTGCACGACCTGATTTTTATGCGCTATCCGCATCTCTACAAGGCCATTGACCGGAAGATTTACGCTAAAAAGGTGAAGGCTGCCTGTCGCCGGGCCGACCAGGTGGTGGCCATCAGCCAGCAGACCAAGCGTGACCTGGTGGAGTTTCTCGGACTCGACCCCTTGCAGGTAAGAGTTATCTACCAGGGCTGCGACCCTATTTTCTGGAAAAAGTATACCGCCGATGAGCTTAGTGATGCCCGCGAGCGTCTAGAATTACCCGAACGCTTTGGCCTGTTTGTGGGCACCCTCGAAGAGCGTAAGGGAGTGAAGAAGCTGCTGGAAGCAGTGGTAGCCACCGGCATCCCGATGGTTTTTGTGGGACGCCCCACCTCCTATTGGAAAGAATTGCTCTCCCGTCCGCGCTATCAAAAGGTACGCGACAAAATCATTACTCCCGCTATTCCTGATAATGAAGACCTGGCCCGTACCTACCACCTGGCGGAGTTCTTTATCTACCCTTCAATTTTTGAAGGCTTTGGCATCCCGGTACTGGAAGCCATGATATGCGAAACCCCGGTTATCACCAGCAATATCAGCAGCCTGCCCGAGGCAGCAGGCCCCAGTTCCCTGCTGGTAGACCCCCTTAACCAGGATGATATTAATGAGGCCATGCTGAAACTGTGGCGCTCCGGCAAGCTGCGCCATCAACTTGAAGAAACAGGCCATACCTTTGCCAGCAATTTTACGGACCAGCGCATTGCCGAAAGCTGGATGCACGTTTACCAAGCTTTGAAAGTCTGATATGGAGAAACTCACGGCCATCATCCCCACCGGAAATGAAGAACACAATATTGAAGCGGTGCTGAAAAGCGTCAGCTTTGCCGATGAGGTGATGGTAGTGGATTCATTCAGCAGCGACCGCACCGTGGAGTTGGCACGCAAGCACACTGATTTTATCGTCCAGCGCGAGTATGGCAACTCCGCGTCGCAAAAAAACTGGGCTATCCCCCAGGCTAATACCGAATGGATATTACTGGTGGATGCTGATGAAAGGGTTACCCCTGAACTGGAGGCCGAAATAAAAGCGGTGCTCCGCAATCCTGACAAGGATGCCTACTGGATCTACCGTCAAAATTACCTGATGGGCTATCAGGTAAACTACAGTGGCTGGCAGGGCGACAAGGTGATCCGCCTCTTCCGCAAAAGCAAGGCCCGCTATGAAGAGAAGCACGTGCACTCGGAGATGATCGTAAACGGCCAGGTGGGATATCTCAAGCATAAGCTCGACCATTACACCTATGTAGGGCTCGACCACTACCTGGCCAAAAGCTACCGCTATTCCACCTGGGGCGCCTACGACCGGGCCCAACGGGTAAAACCGGTAGGTTTCTTTCAGTTGGTGATGAAACCCTTTTTGGGATTTGTAAAAAAGTACTTCATCAAGCTCGGCATCCTCGATGGCAAGATCGGCTTGGTACTGGCCCTTCAGTACAGTAGCTATCTCTTTACCAGGGCGTTGAAAATATGGCGCATTCAGCAGGGAGAAAAACTAAAGCAACAATGACCATACTGCATGTAAGCACCCCCAAAAGCTGGCGGGGTGGCGAACAACAAATTGCCTACCTCTGCCTGGAACTGCGCAAAGCAGGGGTAAATCAGGTGGTGGTATGCCGTAAAAAAAGCCGGATGGAAGCTTTTTGTCAGCGCGAGGGTATTGCCTGCCGGGCGTTGGCCAAAAGAAGCTCCCTCGACCTGGGTTTTGCCTATCAGCTCGCCAAAATTGCCCGCCAGGAGGAGGCCAGCATTGTGCATCCCCACGACAGTCACGCCCACAGCTTTACCGTGATGGCGGCCCGCTTTTTTGGTTTACAGGCAGCGATCGTATTGCACCGCCGTGTGGATTACCCGGTAAAAAACAGCAAAGCCTCCCGCTTCAAGTACAATTACCCCCAAATTAAACGCATAATCTGTGTTTCCAAAGAGGTGAAACGCATTCTCGACCAGAGCCTCCGGGACCCCTCCAAATCGATCGTGATACACAGCGGGGTGGATCTTCAAAAATTCAACCTCACTAGCAATCGCCTGCGGGAGGAATTTAATATCGACCCTTCGCTGGTTCTGATCGGTAATGTCGCCGCCATCACCCAACAGAAAGACTATTTCACCTTTGTAAATACCGCCAAACTGATCCTGGACCAAAGCCAGCAGGTCCACTTTTTCATTATCGGCGATGGCGACCAAAAGGAGATCGAGAAACTCCGTCTCGGTTTCGGTCGGC
>CAZUCA010000043.1:20771-23105 GCA_964619125.1 uncultured Owenweeksia sp.
AAAGGAAGAAATCATGGCACTGGTTGAACACAAAAAGCTGGCTGATCATTTCACTTTCACCGGCTTTCGGCAGGATATTGCTGAATTGCTGCCTTCACTGGACATCCTGCTCTTTCCCTCGGAAAAGGAAGGCCTGGGCACCACCGTAATTGACGCTTTTGCCGCCGGGGTGCCGGTAGTGGCTGCCGCTGCCGGTGGCATCCCTGAGCTTATCACACCCGGCCTTAACGGCTTACTCGGAGGAGTAAAAAAGCCGCAGGAACTGGCCAATCATTGCCTTGAACTGATTCAACAGCCAGACCGTAGGCATGAGTTGGCGCAAGCCGCCAGGGACACTGCCCGACATTTCAGTAAGGAAAATATGGCCCGCCAGGTGCTCGCCGTATATCACGAAGTAGCTGGTTAATTTGCTCGCCCCTCTAAACTCCGTACTTTTGCCCTCCGCAAAAAAACCGCATGTCTGCACAAGCCCTTTTTATCGTAATCACCATCCTGCTCTTGCTGGCGGTGATATTACTGTTTACCATTAAAGCGGGTCTGCAATTGCAGTACCTGCGGCTGAGCAAAAGTCGCAAAGCCGGAAAAATCATCGACATCGTCCGTTTTGATGTTACCGACGCCGAGGCCCGGGCTGAGCGCTGGCAAGCTTTCCTGCTGTTTCCAATGCTTTACCCGCTCCCACTGGATAAAGACCAAGGCGAAAAGCTTGCGATCAAAAAGCGGGTAAAACGCATTCATATCTTTATTTACCTGGTGCTGATCGCCATTATCGTAATGGCCATCTACTCCGAAAAAGTGTTTACCCCAGCTTAAAGCCAAAAGATTGAAGGAATTCGTATCACATCAGATCTTTAAAACCGTAGGTGAGGCCGCCGATGAGCTGGGGCTCGAAACCTATGTGATAGGGGGTTACGTAAGAGACCGCATCCTCAAGCGCAAGCAGCCAAAGGATCTCGATTTTGTAGCGGTAGGCAGTGGTATTGAGCTCGCGAAGGCGGTTGCAGCCAAACTGGGACGTAGCAAGGTGAGCATATTTAAGAACTTCGGCACCGCCCAACTCAGGTGGCAGGATTTTGAACTGGAATTTGTGGGGGCACGCAAAGAGTCATACCGTCGCGACAGCCGCAAACCTGTTGTAGAAGATGGCAGCCTGGAAGACGATCAGAAGCGGCGTGACTTTACCATCAATGCCCTGGCCATTGCTCTTAATCGCGAAAACTACGGGGAGCTGATTGACCCTTTCAACGGGCTGACCGACCTCGACAACGAAATTATCCGCACCCCCCTCGATCCCCATATCACCTACTCCGACGACCCCCTGAGGATGATGCGCGCTATTCGCTTTGCCTCCCAGCTCCACTTCAGCATCGAGGAGGCTAGCCTTAATGCCATCGGTGATACCAAAGAGCGCATAAGGATCATCAGTGTGGAACGGGTAAGTGACGAGCTCAACAAGATAATGCTGAGTACTAAGCCTTCCGTGGGACTGCGGCTCTTTTATGAAACCGGCCTGATGGAGTACTTCCTGCCCGAAATTATAGCCCTGAAAGGGGTAGAGGAAGTAGAAGGCCAATTGCACAAAGATAATTTTTACCACACCCTACAAGTGGTTGACAATATTGCCGAAACCACTGATAATCTATGGCTGCGCTATGCCGCCCTCTTTCACGACATCGGCAAAGCGGTTACCAAGAAATTTGTAAAAGGCACCGGCTGGACCTTTCACAACCACGAATTTGTAGGTAGCAAAATGGTCTATAAGATCTTTAAGCGCCTGAAGCTGCCCCTGGGCGACAAGCTCAAATACGTGCAGAAGATTGTGAAACTAAGCAGCCGCCCGATAGCAATTACCGAGGAGAGCGCCACCGATAGTGCCGCCCGGCGACTGCTCTTTGATGCCGGCGACGACATCAACGATCTGATGCTGCTGTGTGAGGCTGACATCACCACCCGAAACCAGCGCAAAAAGGAGCGTTTTCTTCGCAATTTTGCCGAAGTACGCCAGCGCCTTAAGGAGGTGGAGGAAGCGGACTCGGTACGTAACTTTCAGCCGCCGGTGGATGGCCAGGAAATCATGGACACCTTTGCCTTAAAGCCCGGCCGCGAAATTGGCATCCTCAAGGAAGCCATAAAAGAAGCTATCTTAGAAGGAGTAATTAAAAACAACCACGAGGAGGCACGCCGCTTCATGCTGATCAAGGCAGCAGAAATGGGGCTCTCTCCTAAAACCTGACTATGGCGAAGATACTGGTACTACGCATCATTATGGATGTTGAGGACGATGTGATCCGCGACCTGGGCATCCAACCTGACAACACCCTATTCGACCTGCAC
>CAZUCA010000043.1:23115-29345 GCA_964619125.1 uncultured Owenweeksia sp.
TGAGCGGCAGCGTTTGGGTTACGCCGGTTTCCGCCGCCAGCGTGGCCGCTTCCAGCACCGCCATCACCGCCAACGCCTGCGATGCGGTGACCGGGTTGGCGCCGGCGCCGCGCAGCGCGTCACGCACCTGGACGTAATATTGGCGCTGATCGCCATCCGGCGTCGGCAACGACCTCGACCCTGGTGAGATGTCATCTTTCTTCCGCAGTGATGAAGACTGGAACCAGGGTGAGGAAATCAGCATGATGGACCACGACCCCAACAGTGGCAAAAACGCCCAGGAACAGTTGCAGCTCAGCGAGCTGTTCAGCGAGATAGGCGACCGCATGTTATATGTTTATGACTATCTCAACCTCTGGACTTTTTACCTGGAATTTCGCGACGAGCGCGACGAGGAAGCCTCCAAACAGTACCCCTATGTACTGGGTATGCTGGGCCACCGCCCGGAGGATGCACCGGAAAAAAATATGGATGCCCCCGATAACGACCTCGATGATGAAACCATCGATGACGAGGGTGAGGATCCCTATGATGTGGAAGAAGACTGGTTTTAGTGAATCAGCACCGAGTGGATGCGATTGATCGGTAAGGTGCGGTTATTTTTCAGAATTATCCTTTTGGAGGTAATGGCCCAGATGGTGGTGTTTACCCGCTTCAGACCACCGTCGTCTTCAAAGACAATGGTCACTTTGTGGTGATTGAGGTTACCCAGGCTGGTAGCGTGATGTAAGGCCACAATTCTATCCGCCATCGACTGCCTGTCACGCAGAACGTCCTGTACCGGAAAGCGCAATGTTTCCACATTTTCTTTTTCAATCAAGGGAATTTCACGAATATTGGTGATGTCCATAGGAGAGATGTTTAGTTCGTTAATACCGCGGCTCTCCCAAATTTATTAAAAATAAGCGCTCCTAAACCCAACCTAATCAGCCACTCAGTGGAAAATATTCTCGAAATTAACCAACTTTCTAAGGTTTATGGTCAACTCAGGGCGGTAGACCAACTTAGCTTAAACATCCCAAAGGGTAGCATTTATGGTTTACTGGGGCCAAATGGCAGCGGCAAGACCACCACCCTGGGTATGATACTGGGGGTACTGCAGCCTACTGCCGGCAGCTTTCGCTGGATGGGCAGGAAACTGGGCTTTACCACCAAGCAAAAGATAGGTGCCATCCTTGAAACCCCCAACTTCTACCCTTATCTCAGTGCCAAACAAAACCTGAAGATCGTGGCCCGTATCAAAGAGGCCGACCCTGCCCGCATCCCGGTGGTGCTAGAGCAGGTGGAATTGGCGGCCCGGGCCAACAGCAGCTTCAAAACCTTCAGCCTTGGCATGAAACAGCGCCTGGCCATTGCCTCGGCCCTGCTCAATGAGCCGGAAGTACTGGTGCTGGATGAACCTACCAATGGTCTGGATCCCCGTGGTATAGCCGAAATCAGGGAATTGATAAAGGAAATTGCCCAACAGGGAATTACCATCATCCTGGCCAGCCACCTGCTCGATGAGGTCGAAAAAGTGTGTAGTCATGCAGCGGTGCTGCGTGAGGGCCGGAAGCTCTTTTCAGGGCCGGTGGCCGAACTCACCGGCCAGGAAGGCGTGATTGAGGTGAGTGCCGCGGATAATAGCCGCTTGTACGAGGTGCTGAAAAGCCATGAAGCGGTGAAGGGCATCCAACAGGAAGGAGCGCTGCTCCAGGTGATGCTCAGTCGGCCATTTAGCGCCGCCGACATCAACCGTCATCTGGCTGAGCAGGGCATTTATGCCGACCATTTGGTATTCCGCAAAAACAGCCTCGAAAAACAATTCCTCAACCTTATCTCGGCCTCATGAAACTACTGCAAATAGAATGGTTGAAGCTAAAGGGTTCGCGGGTATTCTGGCTCTGCATGGCCCTTTACATTTTGAGTATGGTTTTGCTGATCACCGCCTTTGGCTTCATCAGCATCAGCCAAAGCAGTGGCGCCGGGCAAAATGCGATGCTGCAAATGAAAACCTTCGGTGAGGCCGGTTTTTACCAGCTCCCCTTCCTCTGGCAAAACATCACCTACGTCTCCGGATTTTTTAAGCTGATCCCCACTTTTATCCTGATTTACTTTATCAGCAACGAATACAACTACCGCACTATGCGGCAAAACATAATCGACGGACTGAGCCTTGAGCAATACTACTCCTCCAAGCTCCTTTCAGCCCTGTTATTTGCCTTGCTCAGCACGGTGATCATTGCCCTTACCGGGCTGGTGTTAGCGATAGATTACAACGATGAGCTCACCCTGCCTAATCTGCTGGCCCGGGCAGACTACCTGCTTGCCTTCTTTGCCGAGGTGCTCTTCATCATGATTTTCGCCGTTTTTCTTACCCTGCTCTTTAAGCGCAGTACCATCAGCATTATCGTCATCCTGGCCTATTATTTTATCGCCGAACCGCTCGCGGGACTGCTGATGAATAAGTACCTCAGCCCGGACGCCGGCACCTATTTGCCTACCGCCCCTTCGCGCGAACTTATCCTGCAGCCCTTTACGAGACTGTTTAATCTCGATAGCATGCTCGGCACTGAATCGGTGGAAGCGGTGCGGCTACGCTATCTTTTCCTTACCTTTCTCTATACCCTTATTTTTGCCCTGGGCGGATATGCCATTTTGAAAAAACGTGATTTGTGAGTGAAAACAATCGCCCTATAGAAGAAGGCTGGCGCACCCGCTGGTATGATGTAATATTTGAATCGGACAGCAAGGCCGGTCGCAATTTCGACCTGATCCTGTTGGTGGCCATTTTGGCCAGCCTGGTAGCGATAATGCTGGAAAGTGTGCCTAGCCTGCTATCACATCACCGCCAGCTGTTTCGATATTTGGAGTGGTTTTTCACCTTCATCTTTACCGCCGAGTATGTCATCCGCCTGATGATAGTGCGCCGCCAGCGCAAGTACGCCTTAAGTTTTTATGGCATCATTGACCTGCTGGCCATTATCCCCACCTATCTGGCACTGATCCTGGTGGGCGCACAATACTTCCTGGTTATCCGCAGCTTCCGGCTCATCCGGGTCTTCAGGGTGCTGAAGATGGTGCGCTTCCTGGGCGAGGCGCAAATGCTCTCACGCGCGCTGCGGGCCAGTCGCATCAAAATCACCGTATTCCTGGTGGCGGTAATGTGTGTAATATTTATCAGTGGTACCCTGATGTACGTAGTGGAAGGTCCTGACAATGGCTTTACCAGCATCCCGGTGGCCGTTTACTGGTGTATTGTAACCCTCACCACGGTGGGCTATGGCGATATTTCGCCGCAAACCCCACTGGGGCAGGCGCTGGCTTCGGTCATTATGATACTGGGATATGGCATTATTGCCGTACCCACCGGCATTGTAACTTCAGAGATGAGCAAAGCGCATGGCAGTCAGTCAAAACCCCATAAATGCCGCAACTGCGGTGAAAGCCAGCACGCACACGACGCGGTATTTTGTAAAACCTGTGGACACGAACTGTGAAAAAGACCGCCATCTTTATTTGTGGTCCCACTGCGGTGGGAAAGACGGGGGTAGCCATTGAACTGGCGCAGGCCCTCGAAACCGAAATTATCTCTTTTGACTCCCGCCAGTTTTTTGAGGAATTGCAAATCGGGGCGGCTCCGCCCAGTGCTGCCGAGTTGGAGCAGGTGCGCCATCACCTGGTAGGACATCTCAGCCTGGAAGACGACTACAATGCCGGTAGCTTCGAAATTGAAGCGCTGGCAGTGCTGGAGGAAATATTCAGCCGCAAGGATCTGGTGGTATTGGTAGGCGGCAGTGGCCTGTATATGAAAGCACTCTGTGAGGGCTTTGACGACATACCTTCGGTACCGGCCGGCCTCCGCCTGGAGCTGAACCGCGAATACGAGCAGGCGGGGCTGCCACCCCTGCTCCTTGAGCTGGAGGAAAATGACCCCCAATACTATCAGGAAGTTGATCGGCAGAACCCGCAACGGGTGCTGCGTGCCCTGGAGGTGATTCGCGGCACCGGTAAAGCCTTTTCGAGCTTTCGCAGCGGCAGGAAAGCCGAACGGAGTTTTGATACCCTGAAAATTGGCCTGGAACTGCCCCGCCCTGAACTTTACGACCGCATCAACCGGCGGGTCGACCAGATGCTCAGGAATGGCCTGGAGGATGAAGCGCGTAGGTTGCAGGTGTACCGTGAGGCCAACGCCATGCAAACCGTAGGCTATCGCGAGTGGTTTCCCTACTTCGAACGGGAGATCAGCCGCGAGAAAGCGATTGAAGAAATTAAGAAAAACAGCCGCCGCTATGCCAAGCGGCAAATGACCTGGTTCAGACGCGATAAGGATATTGAGTGGTTCAGCCCTCATGAGCCTGGCGCCATTTTGGCCTACCTCAAGCAAAAAATCAACCGCTAAGGGATGGACGACAAAGAGGAAAATAGCAGTTGGCGCCAGTTGTTGTGGCCATTTTCATTGCTGTATGGCGCCATCACCGAAGTGCGCAACCGCGCCTTCGACTATCGCTTACTTAAATCACAGCGCTTTGAAGTGCCGGTAATTGCGGTGGGTAACCTCAGTACCGGCGGTACCGGCAAAACCCCGGCGGTGGAGTTTATTTTGCGCGGGCTCCCAGAAATTGAATGGGGCGTGGTAAGTCGTGGCTATGGCCGCAATACCCGGGGTCTGCTCCTTCCCACTGCCAATACCCCGGCCAGCGCCATGGGCGACGAACCTTACCAGGTGTTTCACAAGTTTCCGAAACTGGCGATGGCCCTGAGCGAAAAGCGCAGCCTGGGCATTGCCGCTCTGCTGGAGCAGCAGGCAGCGGAGGCTATCCTTCTCGACGATGCCTACCAGCACCGCTACGTGGAGGCCAGCTTTTACCTGCTCCTCACCACCTACAAAAAACCCTTTTTTCGCGATCAATTACTACCGGCTGGTAACCTGCGTGAAAGCGCGCGGGGACGGCAACGGGCCCAGGCCATTCTAGTGACCAAATGCCCACCTGACATGACAGTAGGTGACCGCCATAGCTGGCGCCAGCGGCTGCGGGCCAAGCCCGGCCAGGAGGTGTATTTCAGCACTCTCACTTACGAACCGGCCCGTAACGAAAAAGGTAAAGTACTGCCCAATGGCAGCCCCGTTCACCTGATCAGCGGCATTGCCAATCCTCAACTTTTTGAAGAGGAATGTGAGGCTCACTTTGTAGTGAAAAGCAAGCAACGCTATGCCGACCACCACCATTTCAGCGATAGCGACATCCGCGCCATGCAGGCAAGGCTAAAGGAAGGTGAAAGCATCCTCACCACCGAGAAAGACTGGGTACGGCTAAAAGGACGTGTGGAGGCCAGTCTCTGGCAGCAGGTATACTTCCTGCCTATGGAAATGAAGGTACTCTTTGAGGAAGGGGAGAGTTTTTTGCGGCGGCTGCGCGAACACATCCGCCAGTTTTAAGGCGCTTTAAAGCCAGCGGCAAGGCTTTTAAATCATTTGAAGCGCCATCTTTATTTTGTTTCTTTGCGATCCGTATGATGGAAGATATTCTCAAAAAATACGAGCCGGTTATCGGACTCGAAATACACGTTCAGCTCAATACCCTGAGCAAGGCTTACAGCTCCGATGCTACCGCCTATGGCGCCATGCCCAACACCCAGACCAACCCCGTTTCACTGGGTCACCCCGGTACCCTGCCCCGCATCAACAGCAAGGTAGTGGAAAGTGCCGTAAAGCTGGGTATTGCCTGTGGCTCCAGTATCAGGGAGCGCAATGAGTATGCGCGCAAGAATTATTTCTACGCTGACCTGCCCAAGGGATACCAGATCACCCAGCATCTCACCCCCATCTGCAACGGCGGCAGCATTGAGATTGAGGATGCCGACGGCAATCCCAAGCACATTGGTATTACCCGTATCCATATGGAGGAAGACAGTGGTAAGAGTATCCACGACATCGATCCCTTCAACACCCTGATCGACCTTAACCGGGCCGGGGTACCACTACTCGAGATTGTGTCGGAGCCGGATTTCCGTACCGGCCAGGAGGCCTACAACTACCTCACCGAGATGCGCCGTATTGTGCGCTACCTGGAGATTTCTGATGGTAATATGGAGGAAGGCAGCCTGCGCTGCGATGTAAACATCTCCATCCGCCCCCGGGGCCAGGAGCAATTCGGCACCAAGGTAGAGGTGAAAAACCTCAACTCCTTCCGCAACGTACAGCGCGCTATCGACTTTGAGATCAAGCGCCAGTTTGAAATTATTGAAAG
>CAZUCA010000044.1:0-28623 GCA_964619125.1 uncultured Owenweeksia sp.
ACGAGTTGGAGGCCAGCTTTATTTACGAAGACACCCCCGACCAGGAAAAGGCCACTGCTGAGGTAAAGGCCGACCTGGAAGCGCCAATGCCGATGGACCGCCTGGTGTGCGGTGATGTAGGCTTCGGCAAGACTGAAATTGCGGTGCGGGCGGCCTTTAAGGCGGTAGCCGACAGTAAGCAGGTAGCGGTGCTGGTTCCCACCACCATCCTTGCTTTTCAGCACCACAAAACCTTCAGCCAGCGGTTGAAGGATCTACCAGCCAATGTGGAATACCTCAACCGCTTCCGTAGCCGCAAGGAACAGACGGAAATCCTGAAGAAACTGGAAAGCGGTGAGATCGATATTATTATCGGCACCCACCGCCTGGTAGGTAAGGACGTGAAGTTTAAAGACCTCGGCCTGCTGATCATCGACGAGGAGCAGAAGTTTGGTGTGGGGGTGAAAGACAAGCTCAAGAATATGAAGGTAAACGTGGACACGCTTACCCTCACTGCCACCCCGATTCCGCGTACGCTTCAGTTCAGCCTGATGCAGGCCCGTGACCTCAGTGTGATGACCACGCCGCCACCAAACCGTCACCCGATCGAAACGCAATTGGTACCGTTCAACGAGGAGATTCTGCGTGATGCCATTATGTACGAGATGAGCCGCGGTGGCCAGATCTTCTTTATCCATAACCGGGTAGAAAACATCAAGGAAGTGGCAGGTATGGTTAGTCGCCTGGTGCCGGACGCCAAGATCGGGATCGGTCACGGGCAAATGGAGGGCAAGGCATTGGAGAAACTGATGCTGCAGTTTATCGAGGGTGAGTTTGATGTGCTGATAGCCACTTCGATTATTGAAAACGGACTGGACGTGCCTAATGCCAACACTATCATCATCAACAATGCCCACCAGATCGGGCTGAGTGACCTGCACCAGATGCGCGGCCGCGTAGGGCGAAGCAACAAAAAGGCCTTCTGTAAACTGGTGACCCCACCGATGAGCAGCCTTAGCGAAGAGGCGCGCAAACGCCTTACCGCTATCGAGCAATTCAGCGACCTGGGCAGCGGCTTCCACATCGCCATGCGCGACCTGGAAATTCGTGGCGCGGGCGACCTGCTGGGCGGCAATCAAAGTGGTTTTATCTCCGACATCGGCTTTGACACCTACCAGAAGATCCTGGCTGAAGCCATCGAGGAACTGAAGGAAGCTGAGTTTGCCGACCTCTACGCTGAAGACCTGAAGAAGAAGGACTTTATCGACGAAACCCAGGTAGATACCGACCTGGAGATCCTCATTCCCGATGATTACGTGAACAAAGTGGAAGAGCGCCTGCGCCTCTACCAGACCCTCGATAGCTTACAGACCCCGGGCGAACTGGATGAGTTTGAAAAAGAACTGGTAGACCGTTTTGGTCCCGCGCCCGAAGAGGTGAAGGAGTTGCTCAACTCGGTGCGCCTGCGCTGGCTGGGTAAGGAGATTGGTTTTGAGAAAATTGTGTTGAAGCAGGAGCGCCTGATCGGTTATTTTATCGCCGACCAGGATTCGCCTTATTTCCAGAGTGCCAAGTTCCAGCGGGTACTGATGTACCTTAAGGATCAGCCTAAGGCACAGATGAAGGAGCGCAATAATAAGCTGTACCTCAGCTTTGGTAATGTAAAGACGGTAGATGCCGCCATGCACTTACTGGAGCCGATTGCCAGGATGCAGGTGGTGGCTTGATATTTTTGAAAAGTAATTGAAAACCCGGGACAAAATTCGTGCATTGATAGGCATTTGTCGCTAGTGATGAGTGAAAATGAGGAGAAATATGGCCAAAGCTATAGCTACCTCGGGGGTGCCAGGCAGGTAAACGAGCCCATGCCAGCCTATGGCTTACAGGCCCGTATCGCCCTCATTCGCCGGGGTCTGCCCCTTAGCTCACTCAATTATTTTTTAAAGCACAGCGGTCTCAATCGCCAGGAGTTGGGCGCCATACTCCACATCTCACCTCGTACCATGCAGCGCTATTCCGAAGGGCAAATGCTTCCGCCACCGGTCTCCGAAAAGTTACTCAAGCTTAATGAGCTTTACGAAACGGCCGAGGCCGTCCTGGGTGGAGGTGCTGCTAATGTGAGCGCCTGGCTTAAGCAAAAGGTGGCCGTATTAGGCAATCATCGCCCACTTGATCTCCTTTATACCTACGAAGGTCTGCAGGAAGTAATCAAGGTTTTGGGGCGCATCGAGTGGGCTGTGGCCACATGATCGTTTATCGCATAAGCAGCCCGGCCCGGGCGAAAGACCTCAGCGGCCAGGGGCGCAAAATCTATGGCGGCCGCTGGAATCCCAAAGGTTACCCCATACTGTATACTGCCGAAACTTCCTCACTGGCCATGCTGGAAAAACTGGTGCACATCGAAAGACCTCTGCTTAAAAAGTCTTTCGCTCTCACCACCATCAATATGCCTGACCACCTGAAAATATCCGAAACCAGGCATAACCAACTTTCGGACTTTTGGAGCGTATTTCCATCACAGACTGAGACCATCGCAAGCGGAAAGCGTTGGCTGGAGACCGCTGAAACCCCAGTATTGAAAATGCCCAGCGCCCTTAACCCACAGGAGCACAACCCTGTTGCTTGCCATTCGAGCCTTAAGGCATGGCTTCAATTTTGCGGGCCAGCACATCAGCATCGGCTGCTATTTTATCGCTTTCCGCGCGATTAATGGTAGAAAGACGGTGCGACTCCTTCAGCAACTTTTCATATTGCGATTGCAATTTTTCCTTTTCATTTTTCCTTTTAAACAAGCTGAACATAATATCTATTTAGCCAAAAAACGGCCATTTTACCCGCAGGTTCGGCACTCATTACTCCCCTCTATCAACTATGGCCAAATCTTTATGACCTTCTGCGATGCTACCTTGAGTTAATTCGCCAACTGAGCCATGGCACTTTGCTCTTCCACCGCTTTAAAGGCCTGGCTCAGATCCCATATAAGATCATCCGCATCCTCCACCCCAATAGAGAGGCGAATCATTTTTGAACTGATGGCCAATTGGTTTCGTAAAGCACTATCAACCCCGGCATGAGTCATGGTAGCGGGATGCTCTGCCAGAGATTCCGTTCCTCCCAGGCTTACTGCCAGTTTGATGAGCCGGAGGGCATTGAGAAAAACAAAAGCCTGCGCTTCTCCGCCGCGAATGTCGAAAGCCATCATTGCCCCGGCCGATTCACACTGCCGGTCAAAGATCCGCTGCTGGCGTTCGTCTTTGGCATTAGCATCTCCCAGGTAATAGAGTTTTTCCACCCAGGGATGTTCCATTAAAAAGTCCGCCACCGCCTCCGCATTGAGGGCCTGTCGCTCCATCCTTACCTTCAGGGTTTCCAGGCTACGCATAAGTAACCAAGCGGTGTTAGGACTAGCCATATTGCCTAAAAAGCTTCTTAAGCTCTTCACTCTTTTCATAAGACCCGCCTTGCCGAGGCAAGCTCCGGCAACTAGGTCGCTATGACCACCTATGTATTTAGTGGCAGAGTAGAGCACCAGGTCAGCGCCATGCTTAATGGGATGTTGCCAAAGGGGACCGAAGTAGGTATTGTCCACGGCCAGATAAACCTGCTCTTCGCGATTGGCCGAATAGCGCCGGGCAATATTGGCACAAGCCGTAATATCAAAGAGATCAAGAGTAGGATTAGCAGGGGTTTCCACAAATATCATCGCCAGTTTATCGCCCTGGGGGTGGGCCTCCAACATGGCAATAATATCGGCTGAATTATCCTGGGCCGTAAAGGCGAGAGTATAAATACCCAGCTTTTCTAAAAATTCCTTTATAAAATGATCAGTACCACCGTATACCGGTGTGCTGTAGAGCAACAAGTCTCCCGGCCTGAGAAACTCCAGCAGCACAGTGGTAATAGCTGACATGCCGCTTTCAAACACGGCACAATCATCAGCTCCATCCCATAAACACAGCCGGTCTTCCAGAATCTCCAAATCGGGATTATTGAGGCGGCTGTATATAAGGCCCATTTCCTCATCTTGCTCCTGCTCCCGCAAGCCATATGCTACCTCAAAAAAGGCCTTGCCTTCCTCAGCAGTTTTAAAACAAAAGGTAGAGGTTTGGAATATTGGACATTTCAGGGCCCCTTCTGATAAATGAGGCTTGTAACCGTAAGACATCATCAGACTTTCCGGTTTAAGTTTTCGCTCTTTCATGCTGACTTGTTTCCTACAAAATTGCCCCCTTTACGGCTCTAAAAAAATGACATTTGGCAGCTTCAGGCACTTTGATTAATCGAAACCATTAAAGGGGCCACCACCTGCAAAGGCAATGGCCCACTAACGAAAAACCAACCAAAACTCTAAAGTGGGTTATCAGTTCGCCTCGATGTGAAGATGAATGACGCTAGTGACCGCCGGATAGGTATAGCCATCATTTACGTTGGCAATACGCCTGACGGTAGCGTTTTCATCCGCTCCTGAATTGGGGCCGGGCTGGCGCGGGGCCTGGTTGCTGCCCGCACCGGGAAATTCATTCACCTCAGTACCGGCATCCCATAGCAGCACCTGCGAAGTGATATTCCCTGAGATAGCGCTACCATTTTCAAATAAGGCTATACCCATTTCAGAGGGGGCGATAAACAGGTCATTGGTATTGCCCATCATGCTGGCGAAAGAGAGGTAATCGCCGGGTTCGGCCTCAAAACTGAAGCTATAGCTGGCGCCGGGGCCAATCGGTCCCGGGCTAGCAGCGCCAACGGGAGTATTGAAGATGCCATGGGTCATTACGCCATCCACCCCTTCAAGGCTGCCGTCGATAATGATGGGATTGGCGTCCTCCGCCAGTTCTTCCAGTCCGGCTGGTGCAGCTTCTCCTTCCATAAAGAGCATTACCGAACTGCTATGCACGGCGTAAACTCCGGGGGCAAAACCACTAAGGTAGCCGGTTTTATCAGCAGCATAGCTCTCAAATATGGCAGGATTTCCGTCTTCGGCAATGGCTTCCATGCCATTATCGGGAATTTCACTTCCTACCGTGAAGAAGGGGTTTTCACCGGCATGCACGGCGTAGCCACCGGGTGAGAGAGGCACCGGCACACTGCCACCACCAGGGATCATAAGGGTGCTGGCGGTAGAAGTGGCCTCTACAGTAGCTTCAAAGGTATTGTCGCCCATATACTCTACCCACACCCTGATCACATCGGCAATAGCGGGCAGGCTGGCATCACTAACCATGCGCACCGTAGTATTGGGATCGGGGGCGCCAGTGTTGGCTCCCGCTTGTCTCGGGGCCTGATCCAAACCGGCACCAGGTATTTGATCCACTTCTGTGCCGAGATCATAGAGTCCAATTTGTGAAGTAACGTCCATGGGTGAGCCCATGCCAATGGGATTGCCGCTGCCATCGTAAAGGGCTATGCCGGAAGCCCCGCTGGCCAGCACCCAGTCGTTGCTTTGCACAAACATGGTGGCCAGCGAAAGTTTATGATTGCTAGCGGCCTGGAATTGAAATTTATAGGCAGTACCACCAAACATGGCGCCGGGGCCAATTGGGCCTGGCATCGAAGCGCCTTCGGGAGTATTGAAGATGCCACTCTGGAAAAAGTCCTTCGCCTCAAATTGGTTGGTGATGCTTACCGTGAAGGTTTTGGTGTTATTGGTCGGGTGTTTATCATCGTCGTCCTCCTTTTCGCAGGAAGCAGCGATCAGGCAAAAAAGGCTGAGCGCCCATATTTTAATACGTGTCATGGTTCTGAGATTTTGAAGTTCTTCCTTCAAAGCTCCCTTTTGAATGTCACGAAACCCTCACAAAAAACTAAAGCTTATATCACTTCAGGCGGCTGGCAAAATCACTGTAAAAGTGGTGGCGTCCTCCGCAGAGCTGCTTACCTCAATTTCACCATCGTGGATTTCCACGATTTTCTTGACAATGGCCAGACCCAAGCCGGTACTGTCCCCGGTGTCGCGGCCGCGCCTGTAGTAGCGATCAAAGAGATGAGGAATTTCCTCATTGGGAATAGTGGCGCCTGAGTTCACTACCGAAATATGCAGTTTCCCCTGCTTTTCAGTGGAGCAAACTCTGATATTGGAATTTTCCTCCGAGTATTTTACCGCATTGTCCAGCAGGTTTTGCAGCACTCTTTGGATCATGGCGATATCGGCTTCGGCCATACTGTCTTTTTCGAGCTCGGTTTTTATTTCCACTCCTTTTTCATCGGCCATGAGCTGGTACTGCCGTACCGTGTCCTGCAGCAGTTCATTGATATTAAATTTCTCGCGCTTGATTTCCACCTGGCGCGCCTCCAGTTTGGAAAGCTCAAAGAGGTCCGCCACCAGTTTTTTGAGGCGTCCGCTGCTTTTCAAAACCACTTCGAGGTATTCCTGCCGCTTTTCAGGGCTGAGGTCTTCATTCTTGATCAAAAGCGTTTCGATATAGCCATGGATTACCGACAAGGGGCTGCGGAGGTCATGCGATACATTGGCGATCAATTCCCGGCGCAGCTGGTCAACCTCCTTCAAATCCTCAATATTATGGAGGATGGTATCGGCCATATGATTAAAGGTGCGCGAAAGCTGGCTGAGTTCGCTGTTCCCTCTAACCGGGATACGGGCCTGGTAATCGCCCTTTTCAAATTTCCGGACGGTAACGATAATTTTATGCAGATTGCGCGTGAGTATGGCAATCAAAATCAAGCCAATCAAAAAAGCCCCCACCAGGGTAATAATGAAGGCCTGCGTACCGATCCGCAAAAAGTAACTCCCCAGAAGTGCCTCCGATACATTTTCATACTCGGCACTGGCCAGCACCATGTACACATATCCCAGCAACTCGCCATTTTCGCGTACCTCGCTGGCGGAGAAGATTGTCTGGCCACCGGGATTTCGGGGATCGTCACCCAACACATAGGTTTCGCCTTCTGCATTAAGAAATCGCTTTACCGGCCCAAGACTGATACGGCTTAGATGAACATCCTTCTCCAGCACCACATACTTCAGGATCTGGCCATCAGGTGCAAGCAAATACACCTCCAACGAAGGATTTACCGCCATCATGGAGTGCATGATTTTACCCACAGCTTCCTGGTTGATCTCACCGTTAACAAAAGGGTTAACCTCCTTCAGCATTTCCTCGGCCACATGAGCATTAAGCCGCTGGGTGGTCTCCTGGAAATATTTGCGGGCCGAATAGGCCGTAATGGTAACATAGGCCAGCCCGAGCAAAATAAGAATAAGCAGGAACACGGCTGAAATACGCCAGAATAAGGTACTCTTCAGACTTTTCATGACTGCTTAGATTTCATCGTTAAAGCGATAACCCACTCCCCAGGTGGTGAGGATGTACTGCGGTTGATGGAGGTCGGGCTCAATTTTGCCCCGCAGGCGATTGATATGGGAGTTTACTGTATGCTCGTAGCCCCTGAATTCGTAGCCCCAAACCGTGGAGAGTAACTGATCGCGATCGTAACTCACACCGGGATTACCGGCCAGGAGCACTAGCAGGTCAAATTCTTTGGGGGTGAGGGACACCCGCTTCCCATCCAGGCTTACCTTGCGTTTTTCCAAATCAATTTCCAGTTCGCCATAGCGGATAAAGGGAGCCTTTGATTCATCCGGCTCGCCTTCACCACGGCGCAGTTCCTCCCGTCGGAACATGGCTTTTACCCGGGCAATAAACTCACGGATACCAAAAGGCTTGGTGAGGTAATCATCGGCCCCCGATTCCAGGCCCATTACTTTATCGAACTCCTCCGACTTGGCGGTCAGCATCAGTATCGGAGTGTTGATTTCCAGGGCTCTTAATTTCTGACAAACAGTAAGGCCGTCCATGCCCGGCAGCATCAGGTCGAGGACAATAAGGTCAAAATTGCCCTCACGCGCCATTTCAAAACCCATTTTACCATTGAGGGCCTCAGACACAGTACAGCCAAGATCTTCGAGGTGGATGCGGAGTAAGACAATGATATCGGGATCATCTTCTATGATCAGCACATTTTTCATTAGTGGAGGCATTTGCTGGTTGAATTTAAAGGCTAAGTATCACGGAAATATCACAGGCGGAGTGGAACACGAGGCCATCAGCTATATAAGTAGCTGAAAGTTAAACAATAAGCAGCAAATGGGCGGGCATAAAAAAACCCCGCTTAGGGACGGGGTTATCAGTGTATAGCATGGCCAGGCCCAACTTAAAGCTGTAGCAGTTCTTTTAGTTTTTGATAGCCGCCCCGGCTTACGCTGATCCGCTCGCCATTTTTAAGCAGGGCCACATGGTTGTTTTTCTCATAGGGGTCTATACGGGTGATATGGCCTACGTTTACCAAATGGGAGCGATGTACCCGCACAAAATTGTCGGGCGAAAGGTGCTCCTCAAAATGACTGAGGGTTTTCTTCTTCATAAATTTCCCCTGCTCGGTGTGGATCTTTACGTAGTCGCCGTCAGCCTCCAGGCGGATCACCTCCTTGATGGGAATGATTCTGATCTTGCTGCCATCCTTAATCACCACCCGGTTCTGCGGGCCCTGTACCGGTGATATTTTCTCGTTTATCTCCTGTGCCTTTTCTTTTGCGGTGACAGGTTGTTCCAGGAACTTTTCCACGGCTTTTTTAAAGCGCTCCTGCGAAAAGGGTTTTAAAAGGTAATCTACCGCATTGGCCTCAAAAGCCTTGATAGCGTAGTCATCAAAAGCAGTGGCAAAAATCACGGCGGGGGGATCATCGAGAAGCTCAAGCATCTCAAAGCCATTGATCTTGGGCATTTGAATATCGAGAAAAACCAGATCGGGCTGATGTTCGCTAATGGCCTTCATACCCTGAAAGCCATCGTGGCAGCGGCCCACCACCTCGATTTGCTCAAAAGCCTGCAGGTATTCCTCCACCAGGTCACAGGCCAGGGGTTCGTCGTCAATTATCAGTGCTTTTATCATCGATGCGGGGTATTTTAAGGTTTACTGTAAAGATATTATCGCTTTTCTGAATACTGAGGAGATCGGTGCGACCGAAAAGCAGGTACAAGCGGCGTTTCACCGCCTTCAATCCAAAGCCGGTGCCTTGAGGCGAAACGCCGTCTTCGTCATAGGGGTTGCTGACCCTGATCTCAAGAAAACCATTATTGAGCTGACAGCTCAGGGCAATAACCAAGTTATCGACGGTGCCGTAGAGGCCAAATTTGATAGCGTTTTCCAGCAGGGGCTGCAGCAACAGCGGCGGAATCTGAAAGGCCTGGATGGCCTCGTCGCAGTCTATTTGTACCTTAAGACGGTGGCCAAAGCGCACCTGCTCAATTTCAAGGTACAGTCCCAGATACGACAGTTCCTCCTGCAGTGTGATAAAACGCTGTTCTTCGCGACGCAGGGTGCCACGCAAAAACTCTGACAGTTGTTGCACCATCCGGCGTGCTTCCTCCGGCTTACGTCCCACCAGTGAATTGACCGAGTTAAGGCTATTGAAAAGAAAGTGTGGTTGCAGTTGCTGCCGCAGTTTAAAGAGCTCCGCCTCGCGGGCTATGCGCTCGGTTTCCTCCCGGCGGCGCTGCTCCTCCCCTTTTTCCTCAAGGCGATACCACAACAAGCTAAAGCCGGTAGCACCCACCAGCAGAAGATAAAAAACGGTGAAGCGGTAAAAAGTACTCAGCGTGATAAGATGACGGTAAGCTTCCTCCTCAATCAACATTAAAGCAATCCAGTTGGTGAGCTTTAGCAGCAAAAAGGCCAGGGCCACCGGCAGGCTAAGCACGATAAAAAGCTTGCCATTGGCCGGGTGAAAAAAGGAAAAGGTGTTGACCACGCCAAAAGCAACCGCTCCCAGGGCCAGCCATACCACCAGGCTATCGACTATGGCAGGTCCATAAGGCAGGTCATAAACCTGCACTGTCGCCACAGCCTGCACCGCCATAAGTACCAACAAACTAAGCAGGTAGTAGAGGTAGTTGTTATTGTGAAGGATAGGGTTGGTAGCCATTATGGATTAATTGAGCCGGGAATGAGTAGCACTGCGCAGTAGCGAAAATTGCGAAAAAATAGGAGATTCCGGGGCACAGCCCCGGAATCTCCTGATCTATTTTATTTAGAAGCTTACAATGTCGATACCACCGAATACTACTGTACCGGTTAGCACCAGCACTTTATCCTGGGGAATCACCTGTACGGCGGAGTAGCGTTTGTCTTCCACTCCCGCCAGGATGGCATTAGCCTCTGAACGCACTTCCCAGCCCTGGGGAACGATCAGTTTCAGACCGCCAAAAACCACCGTCGCCTCAATATTAATGGCCTTGTCAAAATCAGCGTTGAGCAGGTTAATCTCTGAGCCGCCAAATACAGTTACCGTTTCTCCACCCAGGAATTTCTTGGAGAAAATGGTTTTCTTGTTGCCGGAAAACACACTTACCATATCGAGCTTGTCATCGGCAGAGTAAGTACCTTTTACCGGTTCCCCTTCTTCATCAACGGTCTCGGTATCACTGCCATCCCCACCATGCCTGTACTGACTCATCACGCGGGCGCGGTGCCGCCGGGGCTTTAAAATGATAATCAAGCCAATGGCAATCACCACCAGGGGCCAGAAGTACTCCCACAGGTGAAAGGGAATATTAAAGATATCATTGAGGAGGGCAACCCCACCGATGGCAATCAGAATCCAGGAGGCGGGATTGCGAAAGCGGTTGCCCACTCCTATGCCGACACCAATCAGGATCAGGATCATTTCCCAGCCCCAGATCCAGTGCGGCAGGTAGAGCCCCATTTTCCGCAGCAACCAGATTACGCCAATACCCATAATTACCAGCCCGGTGTAAATGGCCTTGCGACTACGGTTTTTTTGAATTTCAGATGTCATGGGTTTTCGTTTTAATGTTTTAGTTAATCCAAATGTAGTCTGACCTGTGCTGGTGACAAACACGGTAGGGTCCTGCCGTTGTGGTGTGGTCGGTGAATGGTGGTTTTAGGGTGGTAAATGGAAAGGTCCTGATTTTAAAGTATGCGCTACCACAGGGAAGATAATGACAGCAATAAGGATGAGGTTCCTGATCTCAGCGGCAGTTATACCGCTGCCGATTACCTCAGCTGGCAGGTGGAAGAGCTTAGGGAACTGATCCGGAGAAAGATCTTTAAGATGTCGCCAACTCCAGCACCTGGCCATCAACTTATTCTTACCGAACTGGTCTATCAAATGAAACTTCAATTTCCACTTAGGGAAGGTTGCACGCTTTGTCTCTCACCGTTCGATGGCTATCTCATCCATTCCCGGTGCAGACTGGCAGCAAACGCGGAATGTTGTTGAACCCGACCTCTTCATCGTATGTGATCGCAGTGAAATTCAGAAACGCGGCTGTATCGGGACTCCAGATTTTGTGGTAGAAATCCTCTCACCCGGCACCAAAAAAAAGGATGCCACTTTGAAATATGAACTCTAGCAGGAATGCGGCATTCGTGAGTACAGGATGATATCGCTAGCGGATAGGATGATCATCCCAAACCTGCTCAACGACAAGAGAAAGTACGAAGCACAACAGCCGGCGATGGAGGGCCAAATAATAAGTCCCCGCGATTTTCCTTCGCTGATAATTGCAGTAGCCAGCATTTTTAAGGAAGTTCCTGATGAGGATTACTAAAAATAAAAAACCCACCGCCGGAAGGCGATGGGTTCACAGATTTCTTAATTAAAGTCGTGCTTAGTTTTTCAGCAGGCTGATGATTTGGTCGGCCAGTTCTTCACCGATGCGATCCTGGGCCTCCAGCGTGGCCGCCCCGATGTGGGGAGACAGCGAGGTATAAGGGCTCATCAGCACCTTCATCGCCGGAGTGGGTTCGTTTACAAACACGTCCAGCGCCGCATAGCGAAGCTTGCCGTTGTCAAGGGCATCGAGCAAGGCCTCTTCATCAACCACGCCACCACGGGCAGTATTGACGATACCGGCATTGTCTTTCATCATTTCGATTTCCTTTTTCCCGATCAGGGTTTTACCGGCACCGGAAACATGCAGGCTCAGGAAGTCACTTTCCTTCAATACCGAATCGAGATCCTTAGGAGTAACCTGAGTAGTCACCTTCTGGCCATCGGCAAAGCTCAGCTCAATGTCAACCGGGTCGGTGGAATGATCGTGGGACACAATGGTCATACCCAGGCCATAACCCATGCGGGCCACTTCACGACCAATGCGACCAAAACCGATTATGCCGAGGGTTTTACCTTTCAGCTCGGTACCGGCGGAGTAGCTCTTCTTCAACTCCTTAAACTTACTATCGCCTTCTAAGGGCATTTTTTGGTTGGCATCAAAGAGGTAGCGGGCCATCCCAAAGAGGTGGGCAAATACCAGCTCAGCCACTGAACGGCTGCTCGCGGCCGGGGTATTGATCACGTGGATGCCCTTATCTTTGGCATAATCCACGTCAATATTATCCATACCTACACCGCCACGGCCAATCAGCTTAAGCTGGCCGTTGCAGGCATCGATCAGATCTTTGCGGATTTTGGTGGCACTGCGTACGAGCACCGCACTTACCTCATTGTCTTTAATATAGGTGGCTAACTGCTCCTGGGCCACCTTGGTGGTTAATACTTCAAAGCCGGCATCTTCGAGCTTTTGCTTACCGCTTTCCGAAATACCATCGTTGGCTAAAATTTTCATTACTAAGTGTATCTGGGTTTTTGCTTTACTTAAGAGTATTGCTTTTCAAACTGTTGCATTGCGTCCACCAGTGCCTGGACACTCTCTACTGGCAGAGCGTTGTACATGCTGGCACGGTAGCCACCTACGCTGCGGTGACCATTAATACCGCTGATACCGGCATCCTGCCAGAGGCGGTCAAATTCGCTAGTGTCCACCCCATCCTTAGGTACAAAGCACACATTCATGTTTGAGCGATCTTCCCTGGCGGCAGTACCTTCAAAGAGGCTGTTGCGATCTATTTCTGCATAAAGTAAATCGGCCTTCTCCTGGTTGCGTTTCTCAATGGCCGCTACCCCGCCAAATTCCTTCAACCAACGCAGGGTAAGCATTGACACATAAACCGCAAACACAGGCGGGGTATTGAACATAGACTCTTTGCTGATGTGCACCTGGTAGTCGAGGTAGGCCGGGATATCACGACCCGATTTGCCTAAAATTTCATCTTTTACAATTACCAGGGTAGCACCGGCAGGACCCATGTTTTTCTGGGCACCAGCGTAGATCAGGTCAAAATCGGCTACGTTAATTTCACGGCTGAAGATGTCTGACGACATATCACAAACCATCAGGGTGTCTACCTTGGGAAACTCCTTCATCTGGGTTCCGAAAATGGTGTTGTTGGAGGTACAGTGAAAGTAGGCAGCATCAGCGGGTACCGAATATCCCTTGGGGATATAGTTGTAGTTTTTGTCTTTGGAGCTCGCCACCACATCGACTTCCCCGAGGCGCTTGGCTTCCTTAATGGCCTTATTGGCCCAGGTACCGGTATCGGTATAGGCTGCTTTACCGCCTTCCTTCATCAGGTTGAAGGGCACCATTACAAATTCGAGGCTGGCCCCACCCTGAAGAAAAAGGATGGAATATCCTTCGGGTACATTCAGCAGTTCTCTTACCAGGCTTTGCGCCTCCTCCATTACTTTAACAAAATTCTTACTGCGGTGACTGATCTCAATCAGGGAGAGATCAAGGTTATCAAAATTCAAAACCGCCTCAGAGGCTTGTTTTAAAACGTCCTTGGGCAGGATGCAAGGACCGGCTGAAAAGTTGTGTACTTTCATATCAGTTAGGTAAGAAATTTCTGAATTTGGGCTTCAAAATTAACAAAAACAGCATGCGCCGCCGGTTAGGGCAGGGTTAATTCAACCTCTAAAAGCAGGCAATGTTGAGAAGCCCCGTTATCAGCGCCGGGGAGGCAGGTCGGTGGGCTTATTGGGTGGGATAATAGGAACATTCTGGCGGCTGTTAAACTTCACTTCCTCTTCCAGCAGCCACCAATCGCCATCCCAGCGCAGGGCATCGTAACTCATATCGGGGCCATAGGCCTCATACATGCCATTCATCTTGTCAGTGGGGGGCGACAGGTGATCCATAATTATCATTTCCTCTTCTTGGTTCCATTTCACCGAAGCCGAAATATCGGCGCCATAACTTAGGATCAGGCGCATGGGTGCACGGCGCAGGGTTTTATCCATAAACTGGTCAACCCTGAAAATCTTATCACCAAAACGGGGCCGGCCCCGGCGATCAATTTCAATTACATCGATAATCTTCTGATTTATGCGATCGCCACTGCGAAATCCCAGCAGGGTATAAAGCTCGTCACGCCCTTTTTTAAGGGGAATAACCTGATAGTATATAGCCCCATACCACTCCTCCGGCTTCAGGCGCTTAAACTGGGCCATGGGGATTTCCTGATCTCTGAGCTCGCTGATCACCACCTCCCCTTTTACAATGGCCGCCACCAGGCCATAGCGTCGGTACTGAAAATTACTGTCCGGCATCTGCCAGCTGTAAATAGCCGCATCTTTCCCCAGGGGCAGGCGCATCATATTGGTCACCGGTTTAAGGGGATCTTCAAAGCCCTCGCGGCTGGAAATATAGTTCTTGAGCGTGGTGAGAAAGGTATCCTGTGCGGCCTTGCGGTCAGCATAGGCCGGTTCCGTCAGGGTGTTTTTACCGTAGTGAGTGAGTTTAGCTACCACAGAATCCTGAGCGGCAAGGCTGCAGGACAAAATACCGACTAAGAACAGGGGGAGTTTTTTCAGCATGCGTTCCATACAAGAAAAAGTTGTGCCAGCACCTGCTTAGAGGTGCATCCACTCTTTCTTTTCGAGCAATTCTTCTTTGGTTTCCACGTGATCCTCGTCGGGTACACAGCAATCTACCGGGCATACCTCAGCACACTGGGGCTCTTCGTGAAAACCTTCACATTCGGTACATTTATCGGTAACAATATAATAGATGTCGTAATCAACCGGTTCCTGGGGCTCATCGGCATCGTACTCGCCGCCGCTCTTGGGTACCACTTTTCCTTTCAGGCCGGTTCCTTCACTGAAACGCCATTCCTGGGCGCCCTCGTAGATCGCATTGTTGGGGCACTCAGGCTCACAGGCCCCACAATTAATACATTCGTCAGTTATCTTAATTGCCATAGCTGATTCTTACTTTTGCGCAAATTTAACGAATTAGTAAAGGCTTATGTTGCAAATTGGCGAACGTGTGGATGCTTTTGAAAAACTGGGACGCTTTATGGGGCAGTACCAGGAGGAGCGCCAGGATGAAGACCTCAAAAGGCTCAATCAATACTTTCTGGAACCCTACCGCAAGGCCATCGAGGAAGCCTATCTCTATAACAACTGGTTTACCATCGACAATCTGCATCATGCCCTGCAGCAGTGGAGTGACGCTCTGAGCCGCGAGCATCTGGAAGCCTGGGTAAATAGATACTCAGAAGATCACTGGAAAAATGAAGCTAAATCCATTGCCATTATTATGGCGGGTAATATTCCGCTGGTGGGTTTCCACGATTTTTTGTCGGTGTTGATGAGTGGACATAAGGTTATTGCCAAACCCAGCAGCGACGATGAAAAGCTGCTACCCGTGCTGGCTCAGGTACTGGTAGCCATTGATCAGCGCTTTGCCGACAAAATTATGCTGGCCGATGGCCGCCTGCGTGATTTCGATGCAGTAATCGCCACTGGCAGCGACAACTCGGCCCGCTATTTTGAACATTATTTCGGCAAGTACCCCAACATCATCCGCAAAAACCGTAGCTCGGTGGCCGTACTTAGTGGTGATGAGAGCAAAGATGAACTGGAAAAGCTGGGTGAGGATGTATTTCGCTATTTCGGACTTGGCTGCAGAAACGTATCCAAGTTATACCTCCCCGCAGATTTCGACCTCGACCGCATATTTAATGCCTTTTACGAGTACAAGGAGGTGATAGACAACAAGAAATATGGCAACAACTTCGACTACAACCGCGCTATTTTCCTTCTCGAAAGAATTGAGTTTTTGGAAAATGGCTTTTTGATATTGCGTGAAAATGAAGCATTGCATGCCCCGGTTTCGGTGCTGCACTATGAGCGCTACCAGGAGTTGGCAGAGCTAAACCCTCAGCTGGCCGCAAAAGAAGAAAAGCTACAATGTATTGTTAGCAATAATTCCACCGTTGAAAACAGTATCGCATTTGGAACAACTCAAAAGCCAGCTTTGTGGGACTATGCCGATAAAGTGGACATCATCAAATTTCTGCGTGCTGTTTAACTAACTGAAGCTTTTATATTTGTCAGCCTCGCCTGCTGCTTGGCCTGGTAAAAATGCTGGTAACCCTTATTCTATCTGATGAAAATCTTTCGTTTTCTTACTTCAAAAACCTTTTGGGCGAATGTGCTGCTGATCCTCCTCTTTGTAGCTCTGCTCTTCTGGGCGCTCAACCTCTGGATGGACAGCTACACCCGCCATGGCGAGGATCTGCGGGTTCCGAACCTCAGCCGCCTCGATTACGATGAAGCCATTAAGAACTTAGCTGAGATGGAGTTGGAAGGAGTGGTTCTCGATACCAGCGAGTTTGACCCCGACTTCCCCCGCGGCAGCATCATCAATCAATACCCCGAAGCGGGGGCATTTGTAAAGGAAGGCCGTGAAATCAGGCTTACCATTAACCCGATGAAACCGCGTAAAATTGAAATGCCCGATCTCAAGGAAAAAACCAAAAGACGAGCGCTGTACGATCTGCAATCGAAAGGTTTTAAAATCGGAGAACTCACCTATGTGCCCTATTTGGGCAAGGACGTGGTGGTAGAAGTAAAAGTAAACGGCCGCCCGGTGGAGCCCAAGCAGAAATTTGACAAAGGCACCCCGGTAGAATTGGTATTGGGCAAGGGTCTTGACGGCGGCCGGGTGGAAATGCCTAACCTGCTTTACCTCTCCCTGCGCGAAGCACGGCAGAAACTGCTGGAGGCTTCCCTAAACCTGGGCAGTTTTACGCTAGACGGTTTTACTGCCGGTAGTGATACCAATGACGCCCTGGTATTCAGGCAATACCCCGGTGCCACCAATTATCCCTCGGTATCAATTGGCACCGAAGTGGAGCTATGGCTGACCACCGATGATACCAAATTGCCAAATGACTCGTTACTGATACGTCAACGTGAAATCGCAGACTCCCTGGCTAATGAAGATACTCCGTAGTACCTTATTTATACTTTGCATCTTTTGCGCGCCGCTATTAGCGCAGCAGCCCTATGAGGAATTGGGGGTGCCGGTTTCAAGACCCAGCGGGGAGGAAAGCACGGGCATTACCCGCAAAGCCATTATGGCCGTACCGCTGCCGTTTTTTGATGATTTCAGCTACAGTAGTCGTTTCCCCGACCCCAATTTATGGGAAGATCAGCAGGTACATATCAACCAGACTTTCGGCATCAACCCTCCCACCCTGGGGGTAGCCACTTTTGATGGTCTCGATCGCTATGGTCTGGCCTATGACCTGAGCCGCCCCAAAGCCACGGACACGGTTGATATACTGACCTCAAAATCCATCGATCTCACCACCGCCCTTGATTCGGTCTACCTTTCCTTTTTCTGGCAGGCTGCCGGCAATGGTGAGGCACCCGAACTGAGCGATAGTCTTACAGTGGCATTTTACAACTCCACCGCCGACGAATGGCAAAACGTCTGGAGCGTAAAAGGTCAGAACGGTGGTGATTTTAAACAGGTTATGGTGGCGGTACCCGATGCCTTTCACAGCGCCGCTTTTCGCTTTCGTTTTGTGAGTTATGGTTCGCCGGGGGGCGCCTATGACATTTGGAATATCGATTACGTAAGACTGGAAGATCAGCGCGATTTTCAGGATACCGCCTTTTTTGACATCGCCTTTACCACCCCTCATCCCAGTCTTCTGAACGATTACGAAGCGGTGCCCTATTTTCACTTCGATGACCTGGTGCAGAGCCAGATAGCCAGCACGCTTAAGTTTAATTACCAACGCAACCTGGCTCCCGGCAATACCCTCAACCCCAACCTGGGAGTGTACCAAATCAGCTACCAGGGCAATGTACTGGCCCAGGATCTTACGGGCAGCGTAACCCTTGACCCCATAAAACCCAACAACGCACCCTCCAGCTACCTGGTTGACAATCTTAATTACTCGGTAAACCCCTCGCTGACCGCCCCTTTTACCATTAATGCATTCCAGACTTACAACAACGCCGGACCAAATCGTACGGTAAATGACACGGTTCGCAGGGCCCAGTACTTTGGCAACTATTACGCCTATGACGATGGCAGCGCCGAGCGCTCATTTATGGTGGGCGACAATGATGAAGGTTTTATCATTGCCAAGTACGATGTGGTGGCCGCCGATAGCATTAAAGGTATTTACGCCTACTTTCTGCCCACCGAGTTTGACGCTGAGAAAAACAGCTTCACCATTGTGATTTATCAAAACAATGGCGGCCAGCCGGGTAACCTTATTTATGAAAGTGACTCGGTTTATACACCCCGGTATTCACAGACCAATGTCTTTTTACCCTACTCACTCGACACTGGTGTGTACGTAACCGGCCCCGTGTTTGTAGGCATCCGCCAAAAAACGAACGTGAAGCTTCCCATTGGCTTTGACGTTAATAAAACCGGGGTTAGCGCCATTTACTTCGGGCCCGACAACAATTACTTTCAATCAGGCCTCAGTGGTACCCTTATGATCAGGCCTTACCTGGGCTACGACCCGGCTGACATTTCCGTAAGCGAAGTACCACTGGCTCTGGCGGCACAGGTTTATCCCAACCCTGCCAGCGATCACCTGCTGGTTGATGCCCCCGGAATTGAGAGTTTCAACTTCCGGATTATTTCTTTGGATGGCCAGGTATTACAAAGTGGCAGTTCCCAAAGAGTGATTGCCCTGAGGGAAAATTACCCCCCCGGCATCTACCTGCTTCAGGTTAGCGATAAGGATGGTAAATTTGCAGCTTTTACCACCAAGATTTCTATTCGCTGATGAGCCAGGAACCGATTCCCAATGAGGAGAATGACAACGAAGAATTATACGAACACCATCGCCTGCTAGCCGACAAAGGCCAGAAGCCGCTCAGGGTAGACAAGTTCCTGCACAACCTGCTGCCAAACACTTCCCGCAATAAGATTCAGCAGGCTGCCGAAGCCGGCAATATCCTGGTAAACGGCAACAGCGTTAAGAGCAATTATAAGGTAAAAGCCGATGACGTTGTACAGGTGGTTTTGGCCTACCCTCCCCGGGAGGTGGAACTCATTCCTGAAGATCTCCAACTGGACATCGTTTATGAAGACGATGACGTAATTGTGCTCAACAAGGAGGCCGGCATCGTGGTACACCCGGGCTACGGCAATTACACCGGCACCCTGGTGAATGGCCTGGTATACCACTTTCAGAACCTGCCCGGCAAAGATGAAACCCGTCCTGGCCTGGTGCACCGCCTTGATAAGGATACCAGCGGCATTATGGTGATTGCGGCCAACGAAAAGGCCATGACCCACCTGGCCAAACAGTTTTTTGATCGCAGTACTTCCCGTCGCTACCATGCATTGGTATGGGGTGATGTAAAGGAAGATGAGGGCACCATCACCGGCAATATTGGTCGCAGTCTTCAGAACCGTAAGGTATACACAGTGTATGAAGACGATGAAGATGAGCAGAAAGGTAAACATGCCGTAACCCACTATAAGGTACTGCAGCGCTTTGGCTACACTACCCTGGTAGAGTGCCGCCTTGAAACCGGCCGCACCCATCAGATACGGGTACACATGAAATACCTGGGCCACCCCCTTTTTAACGATAAGGATTACGGTGGTGATAAAATCCTAAAGGGCACTACCTTCACCAAGTACAAACAATTTGTGGAAAACTGTTTTAAGGCCTGCCCCCGCCAGGCTTTGCATGCAAAAACACTGGGTTTTGATCATCCCGGCACCGGCAAGCGCATGTCTTTTGATTCGGAGCTGCCCGCTGACATGGCCCTGCTGATCGAAAAATGGACAAATTATGCCCAACACAAAATAGAAGGGCCGGAAGAAACATAAGTTACCTAAAAACGGGTATGGAAATTGTAAATTAGAACTCTGATGAGTCGACCAAAGATTATTATTTCCTTGAGCCTTATTCTGTCGGTTGTGCTGCTGAGCCAATGTGGAAAAGACCCCTCAGAGTGCAGCAGCTGCCCTCCGTCAAGCATTGGCACCCCCTACGACCTGCAAATCCCGGAGGGATTCCCCCAACCATTTATCCCGGCCGACAATCCCCTTACCGAGGAGGGAGTGGAACTGGGACGCTTTTTGTTTTACGACAAAAAACTTTCGGCCAATCATAGTATGTCATGTGGTAGTTGCCATATGCAGAGTGCCGCCTTCGGGGATGAGCTCGGCAAGGAAAAGTCCACCGGCATTTACGGTATGGAAACCAGGCGGCATGCCATGGTACTCTTTAACCTCGCCTTCCAGGATCAGTTTTTTTGGGATGGCCGGGTTAGTAGCCTTGAGGAACAAAGTATTCACCCTATAAAAGACACCATTGAGTTTGCCAACAGCGTGGACTCGGTAATAGCACGTTTGGAGCGGGACCCCATGTATCCACCCCTTTTCAGCAGTGCCTTCGGTAGTCCTGAAATTACCGAAGAGCGCATTGCTAAAGCCATTGCCCAGTTTGAGCGCATAATAATTTCGGCCGACAGCGAATACGACCAGGTAAAACGCTTAGGCGGCCCCAATGCCCGGTTTACTGAAGACCCCAACAGCCTGGGATCTAAAAATGGTGGCTATCAGATTTTTAATAGTGAGATTGGTGATTGTTTTCACTGCCATGGCGAAAAAGAAACCCAATATCTCTTAGGTGCCTTTGGCAACGACAACTTTTATCTCAACAATGGCCTGAAGGCAGTATGGGAAGATGAAGGTCGCAAAGAAGTGACCGGTAACCCCGGCGACCTTGGTAAATTCAAGGTGCCATCACTGCGCAACGTGGAGTGGAGCTTTCCCTACATGCATGACGGCAGCGTGCCTGACCTGGATAGCCTGATAGAATTCTACAACTTTGGCGGTCATCCGGCGGCAACCGGCAATAACATCGACCCCAATATGAAAGCGGCCGGAGTTGGGCGCAAATGGAGTCAGCAGCAGAAGGATGATTTAGAGGCCTTTCTCAAAACGCTTACAGACTATAATTTTCTGCAAAACCCTGAGTACGAAGACCCTTTCGCCAACTAAGCTTTAGCTATCTTTCTTTCGACTCATTTTGGCCGGCCTTTTTTTTTGTTAGCTTTAGCCTGCCATGAAACCTTTTAAGACCTTAACTATTGTCGCCCTCCTGGCGGCGGTGTTTACTCTGAGTCGTTGTGACAAAGATTCCGATAATTGCAGCAGCTGTCCGCCCAGCGAGCCAGGCACGCCATATCCCTTTACCGTACCCCAAGGGTTCCCCCAACCTTTTATTCCCGCCGACAATCCCATAACTATGGAAGGGGTAAAACTGGGACGCTTCCTGTTTTATGACAAACAATTATCAGCAGATCACAGCCTTTCCTGCGGCAGCTGTCACGGCCAGCAAAATGCTTTTGGTGATACTCACGATAAAGTGATGTCAGACGGTATCAACCAACAACAGACAGAGCGGCACACCATGGTTATTTTCAACCTGGCTTTTCAGAACAAGTTTTTCTGGGACGGCCGGGTAAGCAGCCTTGAAGAGCAAAGCCTCCACCCCATTCAAAATCCCAAAGAAATGGGCAACTCCCTCGACACAGTGGTAGCCAGGTTAAAGGCCGACCCTATGTATCCCCCCCTTTTTGAAGAGGCCTTTGGTGACCCAAACATCAACCGGGATCGCATAGCCAAAGCAATCGCTCAATTCGAACGAACCATTATCTCGGCCAACAGTGAATTTGACCGCGTAAAACGCCTGGGCGGACTCAGCAATCCCTTTGAGGAAGACGCGGGATCAAACGCTTCCAAAAACAACGGCTATCGGCTATTTATCAGTAATGATGGTGGCGATTGCTTCCACTGTCATGGTGATAAGGAGACGCAGTTTTTGCTCGGTGCCTTTGGGGTCGATAATTTTTTCCTCAATAATGGACTGGACTCGGCCATTTCAGACGACGGCAGGGCCCTGGTTACCAATAACCCCGATGACCGGGGGAGATTTAAAGTTCCCTCCTTGCGCAATGTTGAATTTAGCTTCCCCTATATGCACGATGGCAGCATCCCTGACCTGGACAGCCTGGTGGAGTTTTACAACTTCGGTGGTTTCCATCAAAACAGCGGGAGCAATGCTGACGCCAAAATGGAGTTTCAGGGAATTGGGCTGAAGCTTAGCCAGCAGGAAAAAGATGACCTGAAGGCTTTTCTGAAAACCCTTACCGACTATGAGTTTTTAGAAAACCCCGCCTATTCAGACCCTTTCCAGAACTAAGGCCTGGGCACAAATACCACTTTCTTGGTATTGAAGAATTCCTCCTCGAAGTACTGCTGTAGGTGGTACTGCCGGCAACCTTTTATTCCTGCCAGTTCTTCACTGAGATCACCACCTTTAAGATACCAGATCCCATGGGGTAAGTTAGCGTTTTCAGGGGCCTTGCTTATCTTACCTTTTACCCAGCTCAGAAATTTAGGCATCTGCGTTACTGCCCGCGATACCACCTGATCAAAGGGCTGCTTAAGCTGCTCGGCGCGTACAGATAAGCCTTCCACATTAGAGAGTGCCAGCGCCCCGGCCACTTCATTAACCACCTTTATTTTTTTTCCGATACTGTCCACCAGGGTGAACTTACAGTCAGGAAACACAATGGCCAGTGGAATGCCGGGAAAACCACCGCCGGTGCCCACATCGAGAATACGGGAGCCGTACTCGAAGGGAGCAAGCTTGGCGATGCCAAGTGAGTGCAGCACATGACGCTCGTAGAACTGATCCATATCCTTGCGGCTGATCACGTTGATCTGGGCGTTCCAATGCTCATAAAGCCCTTTTAATTCGGCCAGTTGCTCAAGCTGCTGAGCCGGAAGCTCAGGAAAGTATTTTTGGATCAGTTCCATGCCTTAGCTTTCGGTGATAAGAGATTTTGCAGGTGAATAATGGCCAGGAACAGGGTGGTAAGAAACTCCCAGATGGGAGCGAGCCAGAGGATATGGGCCTGCCGCAACTTAAGGGCGGTCGGTACCAAAAATATCAGCTGAATGGCAAACTTTAGCACCAATAGGCTCAGTAGCCAGGAGGGCCCACCACGGAGAAGCAATGGAATAAGCAAAAGGTAAAAAAGCAATTGCGCTACCCCATACACTCCCAAAAAAAACAGGGGCCAGAAACGATAGCTGTAACTGGTACTTAGATGACGACGTTTTTGCTTCCACCATGCCCTTAGTCCCTGCGGGGCCGCCGACCAGGTAAAGGCATCCGGCTCGATGTGGATGGTGGTATTGGTGGCAGAGGCCATGCGTCCGATAAAGAGATCATCATCCCCCCCGGCCAGGCGGGCATGTCCGTAAAACTGATCAGAATTATGGTATAGCCCCTTTGTATAGCCCATATTGCGGCCCACCCCCATATAGGGCAGTTTGGCCAGGGCAAAAGAAAGATACTGCTGGGCACTTTGCAGGGTTTCCCACTGTGCCAGCCAGCCGGCCAATCCGCCCGAGCGACGGTAAGGACTAACCCCCAGCACAATTTCCCTGGTTTTAAAGTGGCCCGCCATATTCTTGAGCCAATAATTGGATGAAGGCTCGCAATCGGCATCGGTAAGCAAGAGGTACTTGTTTCGAGCCTTGGCGATGCCTGCCCGCAGGGCCGACTTTTTGCCCACCGCCCCCTCAGGCTTAGTATGGTTAACCACCTTTAGCTTACGCGATTTCTTCTTGAGCTCAGCCAGCACTTCGGTAGTGCCATCGGTACTGCCATCGTTCACCACAATCACCTCAAACATTTTGAAATCCTGCTCCAGCACCTTGGGTAGAAACTGCTTCAGGTTTTCAGCCTCATTGCGGGCACAAATAACCACGCTCACCCCTTTGCGAAAGGGTCTTGGCTTTCGGGCTTTATAAAAGGCAAGTCTGCTATGAAAAAACAAGTAGTGCAGCAAAAGATAAACGGACGCTACACCCCATACAATCTCAATAATAATCACAATGTTAGTTTACAGTTCCACCATTCTTTTTCGATGTTGGCCCCTATTCTCTCATAAAATCTCACCGCATCCTCATTCCAGTCAAGCACCTGCCAATCGAGGCGACCGGCACCGGCTTTACGCGCTTCCTCACCGGTAGCCTGCAGTAATTCCAGGCCTATGCCCTGCCCCCGGAAGTCAGGCTTCACAAAGAGGTCTTCGAGGTAATAGCAGCGCCCCTGCCAGGTAGAGTAACGCGGGTAATACAAGGATATTCCCACCACTTCACTATCCAGTTCGGCTACCAGGAAGTCAAAGGCCTGGTGTTCTTTCCAGTCGCGCAAGGTACTTTCCTCATCGGCTGCCACCATATGCGGTGCTTTTTCAAATTCGGCCAGGTCGCGGATAAGGCCCATCAGGGCAGCGATATCCTTCTCCTCGCCTTTGCGGATTATTGCTTTACTCATAGCTCAATTTCTACCTGGTTAGCAAGAATGTCGTCGAGGGTTTGTCGCCTGGTGATCAATTGCGGTTTCCCTTTATGGATAAGCACTTCGGCCGGTTTAAAACGGCTGTTGTAATTGTTAGCCATCTGGTAGCAATAAGCGCCGGCATTTTGAAAGGCCAGCACATCACCCTCGTTGATCTCGGTAATCTGGCGGTCGCTGGCAAAGGTGTCGGTTTCACAGATATAACCCACCACGGTATACACCCGCTGCCTACCTTCGGGATTGCTGATGTTGACAATGTGATGATAGGAGTCATAGAACATGGGGCGGATCAGGTGATTCATGCCACTGTCTACCCCGGCAAAAACGGTGGCGGTGGTTTGCTTAATCACATTTACCTTGCAGAGAAAGTAACCGGCCTCACTGACCAGGAATTTGCCCGGCTCAAATTCAATTTCCAACTCACGGCCATATTCTTTGCTGAAGTCGTTAAAAAGCGCCGTCATCTTTTCGCCTAACTCTTCAATGTTGGTCGAAATATCATTCGGTTTGTAAGCCACTTTAAAGCCGCTACCAAAGTCGATATATTCCAGCTCCTTAAAATCACGGGCCACATCCAGCAACAGCTGCGCCCCTTTCAGAAAGGTATCCACATCGAGGATATCGCTACCGGTATGCATATGCAGGCCTTCCACTTTTATATTCAGACTTTTCACCAGGCGCTCCAAATGGCGGGTTTGGTGAATGCTGATCCCAAACTTGGAGTCGATATGACCCACACTGATCTTCATATTGCCACCCGCCATTATGTGGGGGTTAAGACGAATACATACGGGGTAGGAATTGCCATAAATACTGCCAAACTGCTCCAGGATGCTCAGGTTGTCGATATTGATACGCACACCCAGTTCCACCGCTTTTTTAATCTCTTCGATGGATACACCATTTGGGGTGAAAATGATGTCATGGGGCTCAAAGCCTGCCTTTAGGCCCAGCTGTACTTCCTGAATAGACACGGTATCAAGCCCACTACCCAACTGCTTGAAAAAGCGGAGCACGTTGATATTGCTAAGGGCTTTACAGGCATAGTTGATCTTGTGTTTAGTTCCCTTAAATGCACCGGTAAGGCGTTTATATTGTGCTTCCATTCTGGCGGTGTCATAAACATAAAGCGGGGTTCCAAATTCGTCACACAGATCGAGGAGATTCACTCCTGACACACTGTAATTTCCCTCAGTCAATTGCATTTTACAAATGGTATAAATTATTTAAGCGTGCAAAGATAATTAGAAGAGTTAGAGTTGTAGGGTAGGGGCAAGGTTCAAAGTTCAATGCTTCGGGAAAGTGTGAAGACTTAGCTATTAGCCAATAGCCGAAAAGGGCGACCTCCGGCGGCCTCCTTTTAAATTGCTCAACTCCCAGAGCTAAAAGCATAAGGGCAATTACTCATAGCTCACAGCCAATAGCTAAAAACCCCGTTCAAATATTACCTTTGCCCTTCCCAAAAAACCGGAGAATGAAAATTTCCTACAACTGGCTGAAGGAATACATTAACACTGACCTGCCACCCGCCACTATTGCTGAGATTCTGACCGACACCGGACTGGAAGTAGAAGGCGTGGAAGAAATTGAAACTATCAAAGGTGGCCTGCGCGGCGTGGTGATCGGCGAAGTGCTGACCTGCGAACCACACCCCAATGCCGACCGGCTGAAGAAAACCACCGTAAACGTGGGCAATGGTGAGCCCCTGCAAATTGTGTGCGGTGCGCCCAACGTGGCCGCTGGCCAAAAGGTACCGGTAGCCACCGTGGGCACCACCATTTACACCGATGAGGGTGATTTTAAAATCAAGAAAAGCAAGATCCGCGGAGAGGTATCACAGGGCATGATCTGCGCTGAGGATGAACTGAACCTGGGCGGAAGCCACGACGGCATTATGGTACTGGACACCGATGCCAAAGTTGGTACCCCGGCGGCGGAATACTTCAACATTGAGTCTGATCACGTTTTTGAAATTGGCCTCACCCCCAACCGCACCGATGCCATGAGCCACTATGGTGTGGCGCGTGACCTGCGTGCCGCCCTTCTGCGCCATGGGCATAGGGGCATTGAATTGACTTTGCCCTCGGTGAACTCATTCAGCGTAAGCTCGCACAACCTTAGCATCGACATTAAGGTGGAAAATACTGATGCCTGTCCCCGTTATACCGGGGTGTCGGTTAAAGGGGTAAAGGTGGCTCCTTCGCCTGACTGGTTGCAAAACCGTCTGCGGGCTATCGGCCTGGCACCGGTTAACAATGTGGTAGACATCACCAATTACGTGCTCCACGAAAGTGGCCACCCACTCCACGCCTTTGACGCCGATCAGATCGCGGGCCAGCAGGTGATTGTAAAGACCATGCCTGGCGGCAGCAAATTCACCACCCTCGACGATAAAGAGCGTGAGTTGCACCAGGATGACCTGATGATTTGTAATAGCGAGGAAGCTATGTGCATCGCCGGTGTTTTTGGTGGGGCCAAGTCTGGCGTAACCGAGAGCACGCAGAATGTATTTCTCGAAGCGGCTTACTTCAGCCCGGTGTCAGTGCGCAAAACGGCCAAGCGCCATGCGCTGAATACCGACGCCTCTTTCCGCTATGAGCGCGGCGTAGATCCGGAGATGACCATTTACGCCCTGAAGCGGGCAGCCTCCCTCATCCGCGATATTGCCGGTGGTGAGATTGCCATGGCCATCAAGGACGTACAGGCGAAAAAAATTGAAGGGGCCGATGTGACCCTCAACCTCGAGCGGATGACCTCTCTGATCGGGCAGGAAATCCCGGTGGAGATGGTACGCAGTATCCTGCAATCGCTCGATATTAAAATTAAATCGGAGTCTGGTGGTATTATGCTGCTGGAAGTGCCTCCTTACCGTACCGATGTCACCCGCGAAGCAGACATCGTGGAGGAGGTGCTCCGCATCTACGGTTTTAATGCCATAGAGATTGACCAAAAGATGCACATTTCGGTAGCCCAGACCGATCCAAAGGGCGAGGGCCGGTACCGCGAGATGGTGAGCACAGCCCTGAGCAGCCGCGGTTTTACCGAAATCATGAATAACTCGCTGACGCGGCCCTCCTATTTTAACGGAAACGGTTACCAGGCTGAAGAATCGGTAGAAATGCTGAATCCTTTAAGCCAGGACCTGGCCGTGATGCGCCAAAGCCTGCTCTTTGGTGGGCTGGAAACGGTGGCCCGCAATGCCAACCGCCAGCGCCCCAACCTGAAGCTCTATGAATTTGGCAATACTTATCGCAAAACCAGTGATGGCTACCAGGAAGCTAACCGACTGGCCCTATGGCAAAGCGGACAGCAGCAGGAAGAAAGCTGGAAGCTAAACCAGCAGCCAACCGACTTCTACTACCTGAAGGCGGAGGTGGAAAACATCCTGCGCAGCATGGGATTCAGCGAGTGGAAGGAATCGGATTCAGATAAGGAAGTATTTGATTTTGCCCTTGATATTTCAATCAATAAGAAAACGGTGGTAACCTTGGGTAAGCTCAAGTCCGGCGTGTGTAAACTGGCCGAGGTGAAGCAGGAGGTTTTTTACGCCGATATGGATTGGGATTACCTGGCTAAAAAGGCGAAGAAAAACAAAATCAGCTTTAGCGATTTGCCGCGATTCCCTGAAGTACGCCGTGATCTGGCCCTGTTACTCGACAAAAAGGTGAGCTACCGCGAACTGAAAAACACCGCTGAGAACAGCGAAAAGAAGTTACTGAAAAGAGTAAATCTCTTTGATGTGTACGAAGGCAAGAATCTGCCGGAAGGCAAAAAGTCATATGCGATGAGCTTTATCCTGCGCGATGATGAAAAAACTCTTAATGACAAGCAGGTAGACAAGGTGATGGAAAAGATCCTGCTACAGTTTAAGCAGGAGTTTAGCGCTGAATTGCGGTAGCTTTTAGCAAAATAAAATGTAAAAGGCCAGCCATTAATTGATGTGCTGGCCTTTTTTGGTTAAACCTGAACGGAAGACCATCGTTTCTAACACGGAACCAGACATTCACCCCGACTTTTTACCTTAATGCTCAAAATCGCTTTTGCCCCTATTTACCACCACCCCCTGCCGCCGGGGCATCGCTTCCCCATGGAGAAGTACTCCCT
>CAZUCA010000045.1:0-26763 GCA_964619125.1 uncultured Owenweeksia sp.
AATAAACTTATGGTGCCAATGTTAAATAATATAAGTATCCCCCTTCCATCAGATTCTTCTCATCGGTAAAATATAACAGGGGCCACTTACCAAAGCTGACTGCCTCCTTCTGGCTAAACTCATCGAAGCGTATTACCCTATAATTACCTTTGAAAAAATGGCTGCCCTTAAAGTCGGAAAACAGCCACATCTGGCGGTAACTCAGTAAACAAAGGAGATTGCGGTCGACCTCCAGGGCAGCCCCGGTTATCCAAAAACATTCGCGGGTACCATTACCGGTAAAAAAGCTGTCGACCGGGGCCAGGCGGTAATCACCGGCCTGCTGCGGTAGCTTGTACTGATAGCTATAGCCATTAAAGGGGTCACTGCGGTTTTTGGAAAAAAGGTAGATGCTGTCACCCAATGCTACCATGGCCTCCAGATCAAAATGACGGTTAGCAGCTGGGGGAGGGTAATGCTTTTGCCGGGCGTAAGAAAAACGAATTTCCTCAACCTTACCGAGGCTATCACCATCGAAGGCAACTTTGTAGATCAACAAGTCCTGGCGCTTATTGGCATTATTGCCAAAGTCACCCAGGTAAAAATGACCCTGGTGAAAGAGCAGCTCTTCCCAATCGCGATTATGCAGAAAAGGACTCTCCAGTACCTGCAGAAGATTGCCGGCTGTATCGGTAAGATAGATCAGCGGTTCATTGCCACTATCGTTGATCATGGCCAGCCGGCCATCGGGAAGTACTGCCATGCCGCTGCATTCCCTTAATTCGGCCGGCAACTGACCGGCAATGGGCAGGTATTGCTCCTCACTGCTGCCGTTGAAACAGGTGAATACCGGGAACAGATATAGGAGTAGTGCGCGTAGCATAGCTTTAATTTCTCAAGATAAGACATCCGTCGCCATAACTCAAAAAGCGGAAGTCGTGCTGCAGAGCATATTGGTATATGCTTTTCCACTCTTCACCGATTAGCGACGCCACTAATAACAACAGGGTGCTTTGAGGCTGGTGAAAATTGGTAAGCAAGCCGGCGCACAATTGGTGCTTATAACCTGGTGCGATGATCAGGCTGGTATGGGCAATTATCTTATTGAGATTGGCCGCTTTCATTTCTGTCAGGAGCGCTGTCAGCGCTCTTTCGGGATCGGGGTAACTGGAATAGCGATAGGGAAGCCACTGTTCTACGGTGGGCTCTTTGAGGTTAATCTTTTTTTCCAGGCACTGCACTCCCAACCAGTAAATGCTTTCGAGGGTACGCATCGAAGTAGTACCTACCGGTATTATCGGGCGCTTAATTTGCTCTCTAAGTTTGAGCAGCAGGGCCTGGTCTACCCAAAATTCCTCCCAGTGCATTTCGTGCTCGTGCAGGGTGGGGGTGGATACCGGCTTAAAAGTGCCTGCGCCCACATGCAGGGTGAGAAAGGCCTTTTCAAATCCTTTTTGCTTTAACTCTTTTAGTAAGCGATCGGTAAAATGCAGTCCGGCGGTAGGGGCAGCCACCGAGCCCTCATTTAGGGCAAAAAGGGTTTGATAGCGCTCTTTGTCGCTTTCTTCGGCAGGGCGATTGAGATAGGGAGGCAGGGGAGTTTTGCCGCCTTCCTCCAGTATGGCCGCAAAATGCTTGTCATTATCCCAGCTAAAGCGCAGCAAAAAACTGCCGCCCTTATTTTCAAGCTTTTCAGCAGTTACCCGGGTACCTGCGCTGGTGGTGATATGGAGGGGGTAGTTTTTCCACTTGCGGGCCCCGCCGATCAGGCAGCGATACACCACGGGTGAGCTGCTTTGCATGGCCTGCTGAATATCCATTCCCTCCGGCTCAAGGCAAAATATTTCAATGGTAGTTTGCTCGTTTTTAGGGAAGAGCAGGCGCGCCTGGATTACACGGGTTTGGTTAAATAACAGCAGGGCATTTTCGGGCAGGTAAGCGGCCAGCCGGGCATAGCGGTCTTCGGAAATATGGTCTTTCTGATAAATTAAGAGCTTACTGCTATCACGCGGTTCTACCGGGTAACGGGCAATTTTGTCATCCGGTAATTGATAATTGTAGTTTTCAATTCTGATATTTTTTACCAATTCCTCCAAAAGCAGTTCTTTTACGGCCGCAAAAGTATGAAGAAGGTAGTAGTAAGCGTAACAAATGATCTCAGTACCGACAATCGCGTGATGCGAACGATCGAGGTGCTGCGTAGCATGGGCTTTGAGCCCACCTTTGTGGGGCGATACCTGGCTAACAGTAGCGACTTCAATCCTCCCTACTCGTACCGGCGTTTCCACCTGTGGTTTAACCGGGGGTTTCTGTTTTACGCCAATTACAATTTACGGCTGTTTTTCTTTTTGCTTTTTCGTCGCTATGACCTTTATCTGAGTAATGATCTCGATACCCTGCTCCCCAACTTTTTGATATCCCGCCTGTATCGGAAGCCCCTCATCTACGATGCGCATGAATACTTCACCGGCGTGCCTGAAATTCAGGACCGTCCCCTGGTGAAAAAAGTATGGACCGCTATCGAGCGTTTCATTTTTCCCCGTCTTAAAACAGTGGTAACCGTAAACGACAGCATAGCCTCCCTCTATGAAAAGGAATATGGGATGCGCCCGGCCGTGGTACGCAATATCGGTGATTTGCGCTTGCCTGAGGAAGTAATGAGCCGCCAGGAACTGGGCCTTCCGGAGGATAAATTTATCATGATTAACCAGGGGGCAGGCATCAACGTTGATCGTGGTATGGAGGAGGCCTTACTGTCATTGAAGCAGCTGCCCGAAAACTATCTCTTGCTCATAGTGGGCAATGGTGATGCGGTGGCTGGCCTCAAACAAATGGCCAGGGATGAGGACTTGCAGGAACGGGTAATCTTTCGTCCCCGCCAGCCTTATTTACAAATGCTTCAGTACACCCTTAATGCCGATTGTGGCTTGTCGCTCGACAAACCCAATAGCCTCAATTACATTTACAGCCTGCCCAATAAGCTTTTTGATTACATCAAGTGTGGCTTAGCCATTGTAGCTTCTCCGGTAGTGGAAGTTAAAAAGGTGGTGGAAGCTTACGAGCTGGGTGAAGTGATAGCCTCTCATGATCCGCGTGATATTGCTACCGCCGTGAAAGCGGTTTGCGAAAGGGGTAAGGCGGCTTACCAGCCCGCTTTGGAAAAGGCAGCACGGGAAAACAACTGGGAAAAGGAGCAGCAGGTGTGGCGGCAAATATTCAGCCCTTACGCATAAGTTTGCAGAAGTAGCCCAGCTTATACCAATTCAGAATACGTAAACTGGGCTGTGCACTCTTCAGGTTTTCTTCCCAGATATTTTTCTTGCGATCGTACTGGGCCGCGAGAAAGCTGGTCATTTTCCAGTCCTTCACCCGGCGGTATACCCGCAGTAACTTTACGTACTGCCTGAATTCATCGGTGCGGTGTTGGTAAAGCGAAACCAGATTTTCAATAGCCTGCCGGCTTTTGGCGATAAACTCGCTGTTGCTCTCCAGGCGCCCATGCAGCACTGGGTTATCAATATGCTGAATGCCCACATTGGCCTTATTTAGTTCAAAACCAAAGAGGGTGTCTTCATGGCCGTATTGCCTGAGGCTTTCATCGAACTGAAACTCTTCAAACACCGGCTTCTGAATCATAAAATTGTTGCTGTGAAACCCCTGGCGACTGTCTTTACTGCGCTCACGGGCGCCGCTGCTTTCTATCCGGGTGCCGTATAACCAATGCAGCATATGCTCCTGGTCAGGGCTTTCGGCCGGGTATACCCGGCCACCACAAACCACCGGCTGTGCGCTTTGCCGCCAGTAGTTTTTGAGAAAATCATCATCCTCAATGAGGCAGTCATCGTCTAAAAAAAGCAGGTGACTGCCCTTGGAATCGCGGGCGAGGCGGTTGCGGATCGCTGCACGGCCAATGTTATTTTCCAGCTCGTGATAGCGTACCCCCGGGAGCTCCGCCAGGTCGGCATTGGAGTTTTTAACTTCCTGATCATCGGAGCCGTCGTCGTATACCAGTATTTCGCAGTCAAACTTCTGCTTGGCAACCTGGCGTACCAGGCTTTGCACTAGTTTACTTACATCGCGATTATATACAGGTATGCAAAGGCTAAGCCTCATAGGTCAAAGGTGCAGAAAATTGCCTTACGGCTAAAGGGTGTTTTGCACGGCGGTAAATACCGTGTTGTCCTCACACTTGATAGTTTTATTGGGAAACTTCAGAATAAGGGAATAATCGTGGGTGGCCATAAGGATAGCGCGGCCGTTATCACTGATTTGCTTGAGCAGGATCATGATCTCCTCACTGGTACCAGGGTCGAGGTTGCCGGTGGGCTCATCGGCCAGGATCAGCTCCGGATCATTGAGCAGGGCGCGGGCAATACTAACCCTTTGTTGCTCTCCACCTGATATTTCATAAGGCATTTTAAAACCCTTGGTAGCCATGCCAACTTTTTCGAGCACCTCATTGATTTTGGCCTTGATAGCTTTCTTGTCTTTCCAGCCGGTAGCCTTTAATACAAAGAGCAGGTTGTCTTCTACCGACCGGTCAGGGAGCAGCTGGAAATCCTGAAAGACGATTCCCATTTTACGGCGCAGGTAGGGAATTTCACCTTCCTTCAGTTTTTTGAGGTCATATCCGCAAACCTGACCCTGGCCCGCTTTGAGGGGCAGGTCGCCATACAGGGTTTTGAGCAGACTGCTCTTTCCGCTGCCGGTAGATCCTATCAGATAGATAAACTCTCCCGGCAGAACCTCCAGGCTTACATCGGCCAGTACGAGATGTTCCTTTTGGAAGATTGAGGCCTCCTGAATAGAAATAAGTGCTTTGTTGGAAGTGGGCATAAGGGCAATAAATAAGGCCAAAACTAAGGCTTTAACGGCAGTAATACACGGCTATTTTAGCAAGGTTCACCAATAATAATCAACAGCTCACGTTTAAAAAATCCACTAACTGCAAAGCTAATCGGCTGCTGAAAGCTCTACTTTTAAAATCTTAAATAATCTCTGAACAGTATGATGGCAACTAGGCTCAGAAGCTTGTATGTCAGTATCTTGATATGTGTGGGACTCAGTGTGGCTAATGCCCAGATGGCCCCCTCCGATGCTTCGATTGCAGATGAATATGAGAGTGGAATGGAGCTCTACCGGAAGGGGCAATACGCTAATTCACAGCGCTTGCTCGATCAGGTGGTGGCCGATGATTTTAAGCACGACCGGGAGACCCGGGCCACTGCTGCCTACTACGCTGCCCTGGCAGCCATGAAACTCTACAATGGTGATGCTGATAAGCGGGTGGATGATTTTGCCCGTAATTTCGAGTTGAGCCCCCTGGTCAATAACCTTTACTTCCGATTTGCCAACTATCGCTTTAGCCTGAAGCGATATCGCGATGCCGCCGAGTATTACGATAAGGTGGATAAATTCAGACTCTCCAATAGCGACCGTCCTGAATACTTCTTCAAAAAAGCCTACGCCCATCTTAGTATAGAAGAGCCAGACCGCGCCAAGCCCCTGTTTTTTGAGCTGAAAAATGGCGACAGCAAATACGCCACTTCTGCCCGCTATTATTATGCTCACCTTCTTTATGCCGACAGCAACTACACCGAGGCGCTAAGCAACTTTTTACCCCTGCGGGGCGATGAGGCCTTTGGTCCCCTTATTCCTTACTACCTGGCGCACATCTATTATCAGCTGGGCGATTATGAAAAACTGCTGGAAGTGGGAGAGGAGCTGATTGAAAATGCCACTCCAAGCCGCGCTCCCGAAATCGCCAAGCTGATGGGGGATGCCTTTTATACCCGGGCCGATTACCCCAATGCGGTAAAGTATCTGCAACTCTACCAGGAAAAAGGAGGGAAGATGCGCCGTAAGGATCACTTTCAGCTGGGCTACTCCCTCTATAAAACAGGAGATTATAAGGAAGCCATCAATTCCTTTAACAAAATTACCCGGGGCAATGGCAACGAATCGCTCCAGCAGAATGCCTACTATCACCTCGGTGACCTTTACCTTAAGCAAAATGATCGCCAAAAGGCAATGACTGCTTTTAAGGCGGCCTCTGAAATTGAGGTGTCACCAACCATCCGGGAGGATGCCTATTTCAATTATGCCAAGCTGGCCTATGAGCTTTCAGATCCATTCCAGGATGCCATCACCACCCTTAATAATTATCTCGATGAATTTCCGGAGTCGCCAAATCGCAGGGAGATAAACCGGCTTTTGGCCAACCTTTATATCACTACCAAAGATTACGAACGCGCTCTGGAGGCCATTGAACGTACCGGAATCAACAGCCCGGGCATGAAGGATGCCTATCAGAAAATAGCTTTTTACCGCGGCAATGAATTGTTTGCTTCGCTGATGTATGAGGCGGCCCTGAACAAGTATGACGAATCCCTGAAGTATCCGGTTAATCCTACCATCACCGCCCTCTCGCACTACTGGAAGGCGGAGAGCCAGTATAAGCTGGCCAATTACGCTGAGGCCGCTGCTTCCTTCGAACAATTCAGGGCCATGCCCGGCGCCTTCAATATGAGTGAGTTTCTCTATTCACTCTATGGTTCGGGCTATGCTTATTATAAGCAGTTTGATTTTCAGGAAGCGGCTAAGGCCTTTCGCACTTACACCCGCGATGCCAGTCGTAAAGACAAGCGCCTGCCGGACGCCTACCTGCGCCTTGCCGATAGCTACCTGATGACGGGGGGGTACCTGCTGGCGGCAGATTTTTACAACAGTGCCATTAAAACCGGCAGTAGTGAAACTGACTATGCACTCTACCAAAGAGCTGAATGCCTGGGGCTGGCCGGTAAACCCGATGCCAAAATTGGCGAGCTAGAAAGCCTGCTGAAGCGTTACCCGAAGTCGGTGTATGCCGAGGAGGCAGAATTTGAAATTGCTTCCACTTACCTTAAGCAGGATAACTACGAAAAGGCCATAAGTGGTTTTGACCGCTTTATCAGTAGCCATCCTTCTTCAGCTATGGTGCCGGATGCGCAGCTGCAAAAAGGCCTGGCCTATAGCAACGCCGATCGCAACAACGAAGCCCTGGCGGTATACAGGCAGATTGTAGAGAAGCACCCGGGCTCCGAAGCTTCTGTGGAGGCGGTAGGTCTTGCCCGCCTGGTGTACGCCCGTCAGAACCGTATTGATGAGTACCTCGATTGGGTAGAGGATATTGAGTTTGTCAACTTCTCACGCTCTGCCATGGATTCCACTGCCTTCGGTACTGCCTTTGACCAGTATAGCAGTGGCGACTGTGAGGGAGCTATCACCGCGTTGCAGGGGTACCTCAGTCGCTTTGATGATAAAGGGCTCTTCCGTTTGCAGGCCAATTATTACCTGGCCGAGTGTGCCGCCAGGCTCAACCGGGGTGATGAGGCACGCAAGGCATACCAGGCCATAGCTGAAATGCCACAAAATAAATACAGCGGCGATGCACTGGCTTACCTGGCCGAAGCTTACTGGCGCGAAAAAAACTACCCGGAAGCGCGCAAACATTATCAGCGCTGGTTGAAAATTGCCGACAAGAATACCAGCATTACCGCTGCTCAAACCGGCCTGATGCGCAGCAATTATGCAGTGGGTGATTATGAACAGGCCCTGCTTTATGCCGAATTGCTGCTGCAGAAGCCTAAGCTCGAAAGCAGTGTATGGCAATTGGCCCAAAAAATACAGGCACTGTCGATGGTGGAAAAAGGACGCTGGGCCGAAGCTATAGGCAGCCTCGACACTCTTATTGCCGGCAGTGCCGGTGAGTTGAAGGCTGAAGCCTATTACCTCAAAGCTCAGGTAAAGCATCAACAGAAGCAATACCAGGAGAGCAATGACATTGTGTACAAGCTGATTGAGGAAGTACCTGATTATAAAGAGTGGAAACTGCGCGCCCTCATTCTCAGTGGTCGTAACTTCTGGCGCCAGGATGATATCTTCCAGGCAAACTACACCCTCGACTACGTTATCAGCAGCGGTTTTAGCACCGAGATAGTGGACGAGGCCCAGAACCTGAAAGATCAGATTGCCGTGGAAGAGCGCAATAAGGCCGAACAGAAAAAGCAGGAGCTGCAATCGCAGAGCGACTCCCTGCTGCTCGACCAGGGTGATGGCCTGATGATAATCGATGAAGCGGAGTCAAAAACCGATAGTCTCCAAAACCAATAATATTGAAGATGAAGAGATTTGCAGCTATTTGCCTGATGGTGTTCATCAGCCAGTGTAACCTCTGGGCCCAACCGGGCGGAAATCTGGGCCAGTTTGAACTGAAGGTTACAGAAAAATACAAGGCCACAGTAGGAGAGGCAGTTAAGATAGTTCCTACCCCTGAGTTTAAAGATACCACCACTGCCAAATTGCCGGTCAATTACCGCATTGCCGGGCAGCCCATTGAGGTGAAGTACAAGCCGGAGCCCATTTCACCGGCGCGTATCGCCAAAATACCGGTGGAGGATTTGCAAAATGGTCTGCTGCGGGTGGGCTATGGTTTTTATGGTACCCCCTTGGCCGAGGCTTTTTGGAACAGCGGTCGTAGCAGTAAAAACAATTATGGTTTTTGGGGACGCCACTTTTCTACTCAAAGAGGGGTAGCGCAAACCGTGTTTGACGATAATGCCCTGAGTCGCAATACCGCCGGGGCCTTTTACAATCACTTTTACCGCAAAATGAAGTGGGAGAGTAAGTTGAGTGGCTCCTGGGATAAGTACAGCTATTACGGCATTGATCATTACGCCGATAGCAGTCAGGCGGCATTGACCCCTCAGGATGAGGAAGCACCGGACCCCCAGATCAACTGGTTTAAGAAATACGAAATCAGCACCGCTATCAGTGGCGAAAAGCAGCAGGACCTGGGCTTTTTGGATAAGGCCGGATTGCGCTATTACAACTTTTCGGATCGCTTTGACAGTCGTGAGAATTTAGTGGCTTTAACAACCAATTGGGATTTACCGGCGGAAGATCTCAATCTCGATCTAGATCTCAATGCCAGCTACTTTAAAAGCGTTTTTGACAGTATAAGCAGTGGTGCCCAGAGCTATGCCACTGTCCAGGCACGGCCCAAAATTGAGACTCAGTTTAGCGGTGTGCTGTTTAAATTGGGACTTAATGTCTACGGCTACCAGTTTAAGGCTGATTCGCTCAGCGATGAGTTTAAGTTTGCCTTTTTTCCGGAGGCCATGCTTGAGTACCCGGTGGTACAGGATGTTATTACGGCTTATGCCGGGGTAAAAGGCCAACTGCGGCACAACAGCTACTACAATCTTAGCAGCGATAATCCATACATCACCCCGGGGCCATTGCTCAAACCTACCCGCACCACCGATGTGTTTGTGGGCCTGTCCGGAATTATCAGCTCCACCACATCCTTTAACCTCAAGGGAGGATTTAAATCTCAGAAGGATTTGGTGCTTTACTATCGCGATCCTTTTTACAATTACGATACCCTCGCAATACCGCCCAGCCTTAGTGTGCTTTATGACAATTCCAACACGCTGTATGCAGCTGGTGAACTGTCAGTAAACCTTAATGACAATCTGCAGGTGGGCGCCCGTGGCGAGCTTTACTTGTATGACACCAAAGTGCAGGAGAAAGCCTGGCACCGGCCGGCTTTTACCGCCGGCCTTTCGGCGGATTACACCCTGCGTGAAAAGCTGGTGCTGGGAACCGATTTGCGCTATGTGGGGCCCAGGGAGGTTTTTGTGGCTTCACTGGAGGAGTTCGCTGATGCTGAATCGCAGCTGCCAGCCTATCTCGACTGGGATATAGACCTGGAGTACCTCTACAACAGCCGCCTTTCTGCTTTTATCAAAGCCAGCAACCTGCTAAATCAGGACTACGATCTCTACCTGGGCTATAAGGCGCAGAAGATCAACTTTATGCTTGGTTTCGCTTACCGCTTTTAAAAACAGATCCTTCGAAACTGAAGTAACAAGAGTTAGGACCCAGCCGTGACCAGGAAACCTTCATTTGTAACCGTTGCCACCTTTGCGTCGAGTTCAGAACTGGCAGTAATAAGGGCTAAGCTTGAGTATGAGGGGATCGAGACTTTTGTGAGAGATGAGATTTTAACTCAGGTAGTTTCGTTTTACTCTCACGCCATCGGAGGAATTAAGCTGGAGGTAAAAGCGGCCGATGAGCAGTGGGCACGGCAAATATTGCAGGAAGCGGGTATAGTTAAGCCTCCTCCTGAGCCTTCGGCATTTTGGCTTGGCTGGGATAAGATTTGCCGGCGATTACCATACCTGCGCCGGATGAATCCGGTGGTGGCTTTTATGGTTCTGATGAGCTTTTTCGTCAGCCTGGTGGTAGTACTTTCTCTTATAATCTGGATGTTTCCCGAGAAGAAGAAAGTTGCAAAAAACTCGCCGCTTCCTACCCCCCGTGCCGTGTTGGCAAGCGCCTGGTACCTTAAAGATTTGTGCTATGATGACCAGCAATTTGCGTGGTATGCGATATCACGGCTTTATCCTTCTCGCCATTGTTACAGCATACTGGTTTTTAGTGATGATGGTCAATTAAGGTTTCCTGGGATCAGGAAATGCAAGGGCCGCGCTAAATGGGTGAGGAAAGCGGATAGCCTCTATATTTCTGAAGCCTCGGGCCCAGACAGCATTTACAACGGGGCCTATAACATAAGTAAGGCCGACTACAGATTGGTGTTGCGATCTGATAGAACTATTATTTCAGCCTCTTATGCGCAATAGTCACGGCAGCTGTCCACAATGTGGTTCCGAAGAAGTATCACGCCCCCGCTATTCGCAGGTTAATTTTGCAATATCCGTGTTGCTTTTTGGTTTCCCCTTACTGTTTTTGCCCCGGAAACGCCATTGTTTTAATTGTGGTTACGATTTCTGATCGGATAGATGGGTGCTAGTATGGAGCGGTCGAATATTTATACCGAGTTGTGAAATGTTAAAAAAATGTGGAAAACCCTTGATTTTACTGGTGTTCCCTGCGGGTGAAACCGCTTTTGAATACCTATATTTGTGAGATTGATTATTTGACTTAACTCAAACAATATGAGCGAAATACAAAAAGAGTATGGCGCCAGTAGTATTCAGGTGTTAGAAGGCCTGGAAGCTGTGCGTAAACGCCCTTCGATGTACATCGGTGATGTTGGTCTCAAAGGCCTGCACCATTTGGTTTATGAGGTGGTTGACAACTCTATTGATGAGGCCCTGGCCGGGCATTGTGATAATATTGAAGTAACGATCCACGAAGACAATTCCATCAGCGTAAAAGACAACGGTCGTGGAATTCCGGTGGAAATACATGAAAAGGAAGGCCGCAGCGCCCTGGAAGTGGTAATGACAGTGCTTCACGCCGGTGGTAAGTTTGACAAAGATTCCTACAAGGTATCCGGTGGTTTGCACGGCGTAGGGGTAAGTTGTGTGAATGCACTTTCATCACATCTTAAAGCCCAGGTATTTAAAGGGGGGAAGCAATATGTTCAGGAGTATCAGATCGGAGTACCCCAGTATCCCATAAAGGAAGTGGGTGAAACCGATTATCGTGGTACCATGGTTACCTTTAAGCCCGATACCGAAATTTTCAAGGAAACTGAATATCACTTTGATATCCTGGAGGCCCGTATGCGCGAGCTCTCCTTTCTCAACAAAGGCATCCGCATTAGCCTCACCGATGAGCGTGAGAAGGATGAAGAGGGTAATTTTATCAGTGAATCGTTCTATAGCGAAGGTGGTTTGGCCGAATTTGTGGAGCATATTGATCAGACCCGTGAGAAACTGATTCCTACCGTGATGCACATGGAAGGGGAGAAGAATGATATTCCCGTGGAAGTGGCCATGCACTATAACACTTCTTTCAGTGAAAACCTGCATTCTTATGTAAATAACATTAACACCCACGAAGGGGGGACCCACCTGAGTGGTTTCCGCCGGGCCCTTACCCGTACTCTGAAGAAGTACGCCGATGAAAGCGGCATTCTTACCAAGGAAAAGGTTGAAGTGAGTGGTGACGACTTCCGCGAAGGTCTTACGGCTGTTATCTCGGTGAAGGTAATGGAACCCCAGTTTGAGGGTCAGACCAAAACCAAGCTCGGAAACAGCGAGGTAAGTGGCGCGGTAGACCAGTTGGTAGGCGAAATGCTCACCAATTACCTCGAGGAAAACCCCAACGAGGCTAAGATGATTGTGCAAAAGGTGGTGATGGCCGCCAAAGCCCGTATCGCTGCCCGCAAGGCCCGCGAGATGGTGCAGCGCAAAACGGTGATGAGCAGTACCGGCCTGCCGGGAAAACTTTCCGACTGTAGTGAAACTGATCCCCAGGTTTGCGAAATCTTTCTGGTGGAGGGTGATTCGGCGGGTGGAACGGCCAAGCAAGGCCGTGACCGTAACTTCCAGGCCATTCTGCCCCTACGTGGTAAAATTCTCAACGTAGAGAAAGCCATGCAGCACAAGGTATTTGAGAACGAGGAGATCAAGAATATCTTCACCGCCCTTGGTGTAACCGTTGGCACCGAAGAAGATTCAAAGGCTCTGAACCTGGAAAAACTGCGCTACCACAAAATTGTGATTATGTGTGATGCCGATGTTGATGGTAGTCACATTGCCACTCTTATACTCACTTTCTTCTTCCGCTATATGAAGGAGCTGATTGAAAATGGCTATATCTATATCGCCTCACCACCTCTTTACCTGGTGAAGAAGGGAGCTAAGGGTGAATATGCCTGGAACGACGATCAGCGCGATCGCCTGATTCGCGAAATGGGCGGTGAAAACAAGAGCGGTATTGGTGTGCAGCGCTATAAGGGTCTTGGTGAGATGAACGCCGATCAGTTGTGGGATACCACTATGAACCCCGAGTATCGTATGATGCGTCAGGTAACTATTGACTCTGCTGCGGAAGCTGATCGCATCTTCAGCATGCTGATGGGCGATGACGTACCTCCCCGCCGTGAGTTCATTGAGAAAAATGCCAAGTACGCCAAGATTGACGTATAAGCTCAAATAATCAATACTGAAGACCCCGCATTTTTGCGGGGTTTTTTGATTATGGACACTGCCTTTGGTTTAAATTTGCGGCCGTGAAGCAAGTCAAATGTCCTCAGTGTGGAGTGTGGAACCCGGCCAGCAATGATTATTGTGAAGTCTGTAATCACGATTTTCATCGCAGCAGCCGCGAAGACTTTGAACGCCGTAAGCAGGAGCAAACCAACAGTATGCCCCTCATAAAAATTAAGGAGAGCGATGGCTTTTGGCAACGCGCTTATAAAAGACCTCTACAATTGGGGCAGCTGATTTTCTTTACGGTAATTTCTATCATCGCCGCGATGGCTTCCAGTACTGTGCACTAGTCATCCAGCCAGTTCCGGATCCCGATAATCGCTTTCTTTAGCGTACCACCGGGATTCGCTACTATTTGCTTGGCTTCATAAAACCAGCTGTCGAGGTTTTCAGCCGCACCGCCGATAAATGATTGCTGGTCATTAGCGGCTTTGTCGCTGCTGCCGGTAACCACTTCCAGTAGCGGGCAATGAGCATAACAGCTACAACTGGAGTCAAAATTTTCAATGACAAAGCCGCTGAGATGAGGCCGTAGCTGATTGGCAAGCAGCTCCCGGGCTGCCAATTCCCCAAAATCAAGACTGCGAAAAACCACTAACGCCCTGAAGGTTTCAATCTTGCTGCTGCTTACGCAAAACTCATAGCTGAAGGGAGCCGCAACAAGGCTCTTGGCACTCAACAGGAAAAAAGTAAGCAAGAGACTGTAAGATGAGCTACGCATAGTGGTTTTCTGACACTCAAAAGTAACAGCTGGATATAAACCGGTCAATATGCCTAAGCGCTAAAAACAAAAAGGCCCCGCTAATGCAGGGCCCCTTTTCTCGCACTATGAAAAGTTATCAGGAGTTGCGCTGCTTATTGAGCTCATCCTGTAGTTCACGACGCAACTTTTGCTCTCTTTCCAGTGAGCGTTTGCGGTGATGTTCAAATTCATCCTCAAGGGTAGCAAGCTTTTGGCGTGCGTCCTTGGTTACCATATTACTGTGCTTAAAGCGAATAATAAATATTACCAGGGCCAGAATCAAAATGCCAATGATACTCCACATGGTAAGGCGGTAGCTGGTCTTTTGCATGGGCATACCGATCAGTGCCATTTCATTTTGGGCAAGACGGGTTTCATTAAGAGTGTCCTGGGTAGACTGTAACTCCTGGCGCAGACCGGTGATTGTGGCCCGCTCCGCCTTAAGCTGACTTTTCAGCGATGAAATTTCGCTGCGAAATGCGGCCACACTATCGTTTACACTTTTGCGGAATTTTACCATCCAGCTTTGAGGAATTACCTCGTATTGCTGGTAGTTGTTAGACTCCTCAATAAGGTAGCGCACCTGGCTATCGAGGTCGCCACCATCCAGTGAGAGTTTGTCATCATTCTGTGCATGAAGCCCGAATGTAACCATAGCCATAAGCAGGCAGAGAAAATACTTTCTAAACATTCTTAAACTTTTTTGAGGTCATTGGCCTTTACTGGCAAATTTCCTTTAAAAATTAGGCCGGCAAAATTACGAATTCCGGATCAATGTGGGGTAAAACGAGCTATTTTATCTTTTCGTACTTTCCATTCTGTAAATCCGTTAAGCCAATCAACGCCAAATGCTTCCCAGCTCCATCGACGAAGTATTGAAGGAACTTCATCGCATCACTGATCACTGCTCACAACGGAATAATCGGGTGGCACTTTTTGCCCGGGTTTACTACCGGGTAACCGCTGAAATTAAGAAAGCCGCCCTCCGGGGGGAGTTTCAGGATAATGAGCGCATGCTCCGCTTTGATGTGGTATTTGCCAATCTCTTTATTGAGGCCTTTTGGGAACATGAAAGAAAGGCTGCCTGCAGCCTGGTGTGGCAGGAGTATTTCAATTGGGCCACAAAGCCGCTGACGGTGGTCCAGCATGTAATGATGGGGATGAATGCCCATATTAACCTTGACCTCGGGCTGGCCAGCGCCCGTTTTATGCACCATCAAGCCATCGGCGATTTTGAGGCCGACTTCATGAAAGTAAATGAAATATTAAAGTCGCTGGTCAATGAAATGCAGGAAGGAATTGCGAGGGTGTCTCCTTTATTCTTCCTGGTGGATTGGCTGGGGAAGAACAGCGATGAGGCATTAATAAATTTCAGCATGGTAAAAGCGCGCCAGCAGGCCTGGCAACTGGCACTTAAGCTCCATAGCAGCGAGGAGGCTAGCCGTGCTCACCACCTGCAGCTGGCCGATGCAGGATTTGCCCTCTTTGGTCGTTCCATAGCCTCACCTCCGGGCCGCTTCTTGCGCTGGTTATTAAGCCTTGTCGCCCGCTTCGAAACTAAATCAGTTGGGGCCATAATTACCCGTTGGTCCTGATCACCATCGCAATTAAATTTATTCTTGGTGTTATCATTGTAGAGTTGAGGATGTCCTGAGCAGGATGGGAATGCTCAAAATCGCTGCTATCCCAGGCTGTAACAGGCGTTTAACCAGTCAAATCAATCAACAACTTCTAAATCACATTCCCACCATGGGACGAATTTTCCAATTTAAGTCATTCACTGCCGTTTTTATTGCTTCAGTATTGTTCACCGCATCTTGCCAAAAAGATCCTGAAACCACCACTGATCCCCTCGATCAAAAACTGGAGGCGCAACTTTACAGCGCTTCCAACGATCAGGGGCCGGAGTTCTTTCGCCTTCCTGATGCCGATGAACTGGACAAAATACCCCAGGATTCTCGCAACCCTCTTACCCACGAAAAGATAAAACTGGGGAAGTTTCTGTACCACGAAACCCATATGGCCCTAAAGCCGAAGTATGCCAGTGGTCTTCATTCATATTCATGTGCGTCATGCCATCACGCTGAAGGGGGATTTCAGGCTAACCGGAAGCAAGGTATAGCCGATGGCGGCCTGGGCTATGGTAACCACGGTGAAGGGCGGGTAGTAAATCCCGATTACCACCCTGATTCAGTCGACTTCCAGCCTATAGCTTCGCCCACCGTCCTCAACACCGCTTACCAGGAGTTAATGCTCTGGAATGGCCAGTTTGGCGCCACCGGGGCCAATGCAGGCACCGAAGATCGTTGGACCGCAGGGACGCCCAAGGAGCATAATCACCATGGTTATGAAGGCTTGGAAACGCAGGCCATGGCCGGAATAGGGGTTCATCGCATGCAGGTGGAGGAAACACTGTTTACAGAAGCCAACTACCGGCAGTATTTTGATGCTGCTTTTCCCGATATACCGGTAGGCGATCGCTATAGCACTCTTAATGCCGCGCTTGCCATTGCGGCCTACGAGCGCAGCATCCTAGCCAATCAAGCGCCATTTCAAAAGTGGATCCGCGGCGATAAGTCGGCCATGACCAGCGCTCAAAAACGCGGGGCCTTACTATTTTTTGGCAAGGCTCAGTGTAATAACTGCCATACCGGTCCGGCCCTCAGCTCAATGGAATTTTATGCATTGGGAATGAATGATCTCGAGGGAGCGGATGTTTTGGGAACCGTTGATGCCGCCACCAAAAAGGGCAGGGGCGGATTTACCGGTGTGGAGGCCGACAATTACAAATTTAAAGTGCCCCAGCTCTACAGCTTAAAGTACAATCCCTTTTATGGTCATGGTTCCTCTTTTACGACGGTGGAAGAAGTAATCAGGTATAAAAACGAGGCGGTGGCTGAAAATTCGGCGGTGCCTTCCCATCAGCTTGCTCCTGATTTCAGGAAACTGAACCTGACCGAAGAGGAAATAATGGACTTGGTGGTTTTTGTACGTGACGCGCTGGATGATGCTAATTTGCTACGCTACGAGCCGGCAATGACGCCCAGTGGCTACTGTTTTCCCAACAATGACCCCCAAAGTGCCCAGGATCGGGGCTGCAATTAATATCCTTATTGGTCAGTAGCACTCTGCGCCGGTAGTTCCTGCTCAATCATACGAAGAAGACCTTCGGCTTTGCGCTGTTCAGAATTGCCGGAGCTTATCGCCATGGCCTTTTTTACCAGAGCCTGAGCCTTGGAATACTCCTTCAGAAGATAGGCCATATAAGCCTCCAGCATAGTGGCTTTATAGGATTGCATAATTTCGTTGGAGGCCCGGGCCAGGCTGCCCGAGGCCTGCAGTGCGCTAGTATCATTGTATTCATTGGCAATCTCAAAGGCTTCGTCAAAGAGGAATTTACTCTTTTCGGAGGCACTGTCAATTTCGTCGGCATAGGCCAGCGCTGCCCGTTTCCACACAGCAAAGTTGCCGGTTTGCTCAGCGTAGCTGATAGCAGTTTCAAACTGGAGTTCAGCTTTTATGGAATCGACGGCCATGCTGGGAATCAAAACCCTGATAATGTCAGCCAGTAATACGGTGTCATCATTGGCTACCGCACGTTCAAAGTTGTAATTGTAGGTGTTTTCATAATAGCGGTGCCAGTCAGCCGAATCAATATTATGACGCTGGGCCAGTACTGCAGTAGCATAGGGTGACTGCAGGTCACGACCATAGGTGAGCAGAAGGCTTTGATTAGGCGCCTTAAACCATTGCTCTTTACCCACTGACTGCAGGTACTGCAGGGCTAAGCGCTCACTTTCGTTATAGGAGAAGTTCAGCTCATAGATTTCAATCAGTTCCCGCCATTCCTGCGGACTTAAATCGCCGTTCTGATATTTTTTTCGCAAAAGCTGGAAACGCTCGGCCTGGCTTTTGGCTTTGTCGAGGCCGGCCACTATTCCGGCCGCAGTTTGGGGGCCCTCCAGAATGTTGACCAGCAGCTCATCTTCAGTGAAAAAACTTATGGAGGGCAGCGCCAAAATGCCGATGTTTTCCACCAGCTTAGCACCCATTTCCGAATCAACGCGAATGGCCATGGGCAGGGTATTAGCGAAGCGCGCCTTAAGAGTGGAATCACGAAAAACTCCGCCGCGTATCATCTTTTCCAGGTTACCATCTTCTTCATACACGATGCATACCATCATTTTTGAATCTTCTACCGCCATGGTCAGCACCTTTTGGTACTGGGCAAAAGAGTTCACCTCGTAGAGGGATAATGACTGGGCACTGCCACTAAGGCCAAGCATGAAGAGTGATGCTAAAAGGAAAAGATTTCTCATGGTTTAAGGTTTTCCAAAATTCTGGGTAAAGTAAACCTCCGGCAGCTCCGAATCAGCATAACTCACTTTACTGATGCCTACTCCTAGTTCGCTGTAGTCACCCATCAGGTTTTCGCGATGGCCCGGGCTTTTCATCCAGCCGGTTACCACTTCCTGAGCCAGTTGAGCGTAGCTGTAGGCTTTGAGGGGTTCACGCTTTTCATCTACCAGAGCCCCATCAGGGGTTTTAAAGTATTGTCCCCTCGGCCCGAGCTGGTACAAGCTTAGGCGGGCCAGGTTTTCGGCCACCGATTTGTAGTTGCCATTGAAGCTCTTTACCCGGGCAAACGGGGTGCGGCGGTTTTTCTCTTTGCGATTGAGGTGATTCACCCGCTGGGTAGTAAGCATATAATTGCTGTGATAGCGGGCGGCTGTACGCAAAGAGGCGCTATAGCTGAAAGTCGGTTTTTTATAGATGGAGCGCTTCAGGTTGCTGGCGTGGAATACTGCCGCTTCCAATAAGGCGAGCTCAAAGTGCTCAGGGTTAATGGGGCGCTTTACTTCTTCGAGGTCAAAAAAATCATTAGCTGTCAACTCATACCAGCCGCCGCCACCTTTGGCGGGCGTAAAAAAGCTTAACAAGGATAGAAGCCAGACATTTAACATAAGCTAATTATTCAAGCAGGATGTCACTTTTCTTTTTTGGTTGTTCATCAAACCGGGGCCTGAAGGTATCCAGGCGGTTATTCTCAGCGCTTACCTCACTCATGGGGTATAGCTTAGCGTCCGGTTTGGTGAGAAAAATAACCGTTTTCACTTCGTTGTCCTGCAATTTTATTACCAAATTACTACAGATGGCGTAGTTCATCCCTATATACTTATTTTCCTGGTCATCTTTAGGGTAATATAGGGTTTGCCCGTTGCCATTAACAAATACCCGGTGCAGGGCATTTTGCCTGGTGAATTTACCAAACATGCGGCGACCGCGAATCTGGTTGTATTTCTCAGCATCCAGCTGATTGATAATAAAGGCATTGCCGTACACTTTGAGGCTGTCGAGCTTCTGATTGCGCATGGTCAGATAGGTGGTGTCTCCGGTAACCTGGCTGCTATCGCTCCATATCACCGGGTCAAAGTACATTCTGATAATCGAATCACGGTTATTGTAAGTAAGGGAGTCACACTTACCCTGCAGGTCGCTTTTGAAGAACTTTACGCCATGAAACACTTTTAGTCCCCGGAAGGCACTGATACTATCTTCAATCATATGCGAAAACAAGGTGTCGCCATGAATATGGAGTGTATCATCTTGTTGTACCACACTGTATATGGGATCCTGGGTAACGAAAATACTGTCGGTGGCACCGATATAGCGCCCAAAACCGCCGGTGATTACATAGTGCTCAATGGTGTCGTGCACCATTACATGCCCGAAGGCTTCCCCAAAGTCATTGTTCTTTTCGTAGTAAAGGCTGTCGCCGGTCAGGTAGCGGTTTTCATCATAGAGATAGGCATTGTCCTCAAATTGGGCAATATCAGCGATGGTGTTGTAGATGCCATTTTCACAATAAATGAAGCTGCTGTCGCTGGTGATGGTGGTAGGACCATGAAAATAGCTCACCCGACTGTTGCTATGGTAAATAAGGGTATCGCTTTTAATGACATAACGCGGATTGGTAAGTATCACGCTGTCTTTAAAATTAAAGACCTTGGCCCGCGAATCGTACAGGCCCTCCCGGCTTACCAGGTCATTTTCATCGCTGATAATATGGCCACCCTCAAAATAGGTAGCCAGGTCGGTATTGCGGTCATAATCGATACGGGTGGTAAAAAGGGTCATCTTCTGATCCTTTAGCCGTACTTCTTCACCGGTTACCTTGGCCTTGCGGGTAGTACCGCTATATTCCAGATAGTCGCCCCACAAAAAGAGGGTATCGCCCTGGTTTATGCGTACATTTTCAAAAGCTTCGATGCGATTTTCCTTTGCGTACAACCAGGCGCTATCGCAATACATCAAGGCTCCTTCATGTTCAAATACCACATTGCCCAATAGCCGGTTTTTGCCCGAGCGCTTATTGAGCAGGCCCTTTTCAGCATTCTTAATCAGGATGAGCTTACCCTTGGGCTTCTCCTGGGCAGCCAGGGGCATGACTGCCGTCAGCAAAAGGCTGCAAAGGAAAATGTTAAGCCAGAGACGCGGCCTCACTGCGATAAAGGGTCTGCTTACGGTCAGGGCCCACTGATACAATTGATACAGGGACTTCCAACTCGTTCTCAAGAAATTCAACGTAGGATTTGAGATTAGCAGGCGCTTCTTCATAATTTTCCAGGGAAGTAATGTCTTCCGACCAACCGGGAATCTCTTTGTAGACAGGCTCTACCAGATCTTCCTCAATTCGATACGGCAAGTAATCAATTTCTGTGCCTTTGTAGCGGTAGCCCATACACACCTTAATGGTGTCAAAGCCACTGAGCACATCCGATTTCATCATAATGAGATTGGTAACCCCATTGATATCGATAGCATATTTGAGCGCCGGTAAGTCAAGCCAGCCGCAGCGGCGGGGACGTCCGGTGGTGGCACCAAATTCATGACCGGCCTTGCGCAGGGCCTCACCGGTTTCGTCGTGCAGTTCGGTGGGGAAGGGGCCACTGCCCACACGGGTACAATAGGCCTTAAAAATTCCGTAAACCCTGCCAATTTTATTTGGGGCAATACCCAGACCGGTACAACTACCGGCACAGGTAGTGGTACTGGAGGTTACAAAAGGGTAGGTGCCGAAGTCGATGTCGAGCAAAGAACCCTGGGCTCCTTCGGCCAGGATGGTTTTGTTATTTCTGAGCGCGGAATGAACGTAATGCTCAGAGTCGATCAGGGTCATGCCACGCAGGTGTTCGATGGCTTCAAACCAAGGGCCTTCAAGCTCTTCCAGGTTGTATTCAAAACCTTCGTGGTGATTAAGGATCTGTTTATGCTTTTCTACCAGGGCCTGGTAGCGCTCTTTGAAGTCGGGGAGTTCAATATCGCCAACGCGCAAACCATTTCGCCCGGTTTTGTCCATATAGGTAGGACCGATACCCTTAAGGGTGGAACCAATCTTGTGCTTGCCTTTAGCGGCCTCACTGGCAGCGTCGAGCAGGCGGTGGGAGGGAAGAATAAGGTGGGCCTTACGTGAAATCATCAGGGTTGTGGTGATGTCGTCAACATGACCGCTGAGATTGTCGATTTCCTTTTTGAAGATAACCGGGTCAATCACCACCCCATTGCCAATAATATTTACACTATTTGGATGAAACACTCCCGAGGGGATGGTGTGCAATACGTGCTTATGGCCTTCAAACTCGAGGGTGTGGCCGGCATTGGGGCCACCCTGAAAACGGGCAATGATATCGTAATTACGGGTAAGTACGTCTACGATCTTACCTTTTCCTTCATCACCCCATTGTAGTCCCAATAATACATCTACCGCCATTAGAGAAGCTGATTTTTTTAAAATTTCAGATTAATATTTTCAGAGAGCTCTGTTACTTTTCAAGGGAAGAATTCAGTTTTTCTGCTTCTTCGTTTTCACTTTCGCGCGTTCCGTAGAGATACAGCGAGTGTGAGTTAATGTTTATACCGAAGATTTCGGCCACGGTATCTTTGATTTGCTGGATGCGAGGATCGCAAAACTCCAGTACCTCGCCGGTATCGGTCAGAATAATATGGTCGTGCTGCTTGTTGTAATAAGACTTTTCGTAGTAGGATTGGTTTTGCCCAAACTGGTGTTTGCGCACCAACTTTGAATCCAGCAATAATTCAATGGTATTGTACAGAGTAGCCCGGCTAACGCGATAGTTTTTGTTTTTCATCAGGATGTAGAGCGACTCGATGTCAAAGTGCTCATCGTGCTCATATATTTCCTGTAAAATAGCGTAGCGCTCAGGGGTTTTTCGCTGGCGATTCTTCTCCAGGTACTCGGTAAAAGTCGTTTTTACTATTTCAAAATCTCTTTTATCCATATCGGCTCCGGCCAAAGCGGCAAAGGTAGTAATTAGCCGGCGTATCTCCGGTCTACCGAAGTAACGCCTTCAATCAATTTCAATTTTTCTATCACCTTGTTCAGGTGCATCTTATCCTGAATTACCACGGTAATCAGCCCCTCAAACACACCTTCATCACCAGCAATATTTATGCTGCGGATGTTTACATGCAGGTCATTGCTGATGGTTTGAGTAACCTTGTTTACCAGCCCTACCGTGTCAATACCACGAATTACCAGTACCACAGTAAACTCTGACTGCTCACTGCTCACCCACTTGGCCTTAATAATGCGATCGGCAAAATGCGATTGCAGGTAGATGGAATTGGAGCAGTTTTTATGGTGAACCTTTATGCCTTCATTGGCAGTGATAAAGCCAAATACATCATCGCCGGCAATCGGGTTACAACATTTGGCCAGCTTATAGTCGAGCTCGGTCTCCTCATTGCCAAAAACCAGGGTACGCTTTCCTTTATCTTTCTGCTGGCGCTCTTTTACGGCGGCGGCATCCACACCCTTGCGGGCCTTGCCTAAAATGCGGTTTTTGAGGTAGGTATAAAAGCCGGTAGACTGATCGCGCATGAAGGCCTTGATCTGGTTATTGTCAATGATCTTCATGCCAATTTTGTAATAAAGCTCGGTACTGCTTTCCAGCTTAAAGTACTTCACCATCTCATTTATGAGATTTTCGGTGGGCTTTACCTTAATATAATTGAGCTTGCGTTTGAGGATCACCTTGCCGTCTTCAGCAATCTCGCGCTGCTCGATTTTCAGAGCGCCTTTAATTCCCGATTTAGCCTTGGCCGTAACCACATAGCTGAGCCATTCCTCCTTGGGCTTTTGCTTCAGGGAAGTGATAATTTCCACCTGGTCGCCACTGCGCAGATTGTAATTGAGCGGTACCAGGCGGCCGTTTACTTTGGCGCCCAGGGTTTTAAGGCCTACGTCAGTGTGGACGGAAAAGGAGAAGTCGAGCGGAGTAGCCCCGGAGGGCAAAATCTTCAGATCCCCTTTAGGGGTAAAGAGATAAATCTCATCCGCAAAGAGGTTCATTTTAAACTCATCCACAAACTCCAAGGCATTGCCATCGTTGGCTTCCAGGGTCTCCCTGATCTGAGAAATCCACTGGTCGAGCTTGGTGTTGGTGGCTTTTACGTGACCGTCTTTATATTTCCAGTGGGCGGCGTAACCCTTTTCGGCTACCTCGTCCATGCGGCGGCTTCTGATCTGTACCTCAACCCAATGGCCGTCGGGACCCATCACCGTAGTGTGCAGCGATTCATAGCCATTGGACTTGGGAGAGGATATCCAGTCGCGCAGGCGTTCAGGGTTGGGGCGGTAAAAGTCGGTTACCACCGAATAAACCCGCCAGATATCTGCCTTTTCACGCTCCAGGGAACTGTCGAGAATAATGCGGATAGCATAAGTATCATAAATCTCATCGAAACTAACCCCCTGATTCATCATCTTTTTGCGGATGCTGTAGATGGATTTGGTGCGTTCCTTTATTTCAAACTTAAATCCTTCGATCTCCAAAGCCTCTTTGATCTGGGCGCTGAAGTCTTTCAGGTACTTAATTTCTCCGGCCTCATTTTCCTTGAGTTTCAACACGATATCGCGATATACCTCCGGTTCAGTGTATTTTAGGCTCAGATCCTCCAGCTCGGTTTTGATATTGTACAGGCCCAAACGATGGGCGAGGGGAGCATAGAGGTAAAGGGTTTCGGAAGCAATTTTCACCTGCTTATGCGGTGGCATGCTCTCCATGGTGCGCATATTGTGCAGGCGATCGGCCAGCTTGATAATGATCACCCGGATGTCATCCGAAATGGTAAGCAGCATTTTGCGGAAATTCTCCGCCTGCAGGCTTAGGTTCTGATCAAAAACCCCACTGATCTTGGTTAGACCATCTATGATGCGGGCAATCTCATCATCAAAAAGGCGATTGATATCCTCCAGGGTATAATCGCTGTCCTCCACCACATCGTGGATAAGGGCAGCCGCTACGGAGGTGGGGCCGAGAGAGATTTCTTCTGCTACAATAAGAGCCACTTCAAGCGGGTGCAGGATATAGGGTTCTCCTGACTTGCGGCGCACCTCGGCGTGTGCATCCTTAGCCAGGTTAAAGGCCTTGCGCAACATTTTTTTGTCACCTTCCTCCAGGCGCCCTTCCAGGGCAGTCATCACAGCTTTAAACTTCTGCTGAATCTGTTTGTCTTCCAGCTCCTGCTGAATATCTATCGTCATAGGGAATTTTGCTGTCCTAAAATTAAAAAGGCAAAGTTTCTAATGCAAACATATTGCCGCAGTCAGGTTGCTGAAAGAGACTGTCATTAGCTGCGGTCAATGGCGTAGCGCCCGGCTCCAGCCAGCCCCAGACTGATATAAGCGGTAAGGTACAACATGGGCAGTTCTTTATCGCCCCAGGGATCACTAAGGTGAATAAATAAAATGGCCACCAACATGGTAATAGCGGGTGGAATTACGCTGAGTCGGGTTTTGTAACCCAGAATGATTAGTATCGGACAAATGAGTTCGGCGAAAATCACCAACACTAGCGATGGAAGTTGCCCAATACCCAGGGGGTCGGCAAAGCCGGTATCCCAGCCGTTTTCTATCAGGCGCATTAATTTGCCGTAGCCATGAGGTATCATCAGGCCTCCGGCTCCAAGGCGGAGAAGCAGTTTTGCCAGATCGAGCTTCATATGATCATGAATTTTTTGAAGCTCCGAAAGTAGTTATTTGTTGCCGCAGTTACTATTGATGCGCCCGTGAAAGTTTTACGATAAAACAGGATCCCTGAGGAACATTGTGTTCAAAACTGACACTGCCTCCCATCAGCGAAACGTATTTTTTAACCAAAGACAGCCCCAGGCCGCTGCCTTGATGTTTGCGGGCCTTACCGGATTCTGCTTGTGAAAAGGGCTCAAAAAGACGGGGTGCAAAACTATCTGATACACCGCAACCGGTATCGCAGATGCTTATCCATACTTGCTCATCAGAACTGCGCACGCTGATTTTAACTTCGCCTTCGTCCGTGAATTTGATGGCGTTCTGCACCAGGTTATTCATTACCTGCTTAAAGCTGGCGGGATGCACCAGAATTTTAAGGGTGGCATCCTGCACACTGTGATGCAGGCGAATATTTTTTTTGCGGGCCAGGGCATAAAAGTTTTCAATAATGCCATCCAGCGAATCTTTCAGGGGCATATCCTCCACCTTGTACAATCCCTTCTCAGCCTCAATTTTACTCATGGCAAGAATGCTGTTGAGGGTTTCCAATAGACGGTAAGCACTGTTTTTCTGCATTTCTATCAGTGACTGAACCTCTTCGCTGTGCTGTTCTTCAGCCAGTAGTTCGGCGGTACCGATGATGCCGTTAAGCGGGGTGCGAATTTCATGGCTCATATTGCTCAGGAAATCCGATTTCATCTGGCTGGTCTTTTCGGCCAGTTCTTTTTGTCTTACCTGTAGCCGGAGATCTTCCAGAAGGGTGGTTACTTCCCGTGAGGTGGTTATGGCTCCGCATAAACGACCGTTGTGATCAAACAAGGGGGTAGAGCTCATGTCTACCCAAAGGGTTTCACCGTCTTTCACAAAGCGCCAGCGGTTGCGCATGGCCACCCCTTTTCTGCGAAAGAGGCGATAAAAGCGTTCAATACCGAGGCGCGCATCGAGCTTGCCAATATACTGGCCCAGCATTTCTCCTGCGGTAGGTCCATATATTTTTTCTGCGCCTTTATTCCAATAATTAATGATGCCTTTCTCATCAATGCAAATAATGGCATCATTTACGCCTTCAAGGACATGGCTGCGGTGCTGAAGTTCATGGCGGTATCTCTCTTCGTTATCTATTTGCTCGATAGTGCCATATACAGCCATCAGATTACTGTCGTGCTGGATACGGGCCCGGGCTATCATTTTCATCCATTGCAAACCATGGCGCGGGTGATTGAAAAGGAACTTCAAGCTGACCTTTTCTGAATTTTCCAGACAAGAGCGTAGTTCCTGCAAAAGTAGGGGCCGGTGTTGACGGGCCACCCTTTTTAGTAATTGCTCCAATGAGTAGTTGTGGTCGGCTTGCAGACCACATAGGGCGGCGGCCTTGCTGTTGAGCTGACATAAGCGCTTCTCCAGACTGTAATACCAATGGCCGGTAGCAGTCAGCTCATCCCACTGATGGGAAGGCCAGCGATGCGCTGTGAGGCCTGGGTTTGGTTTGGTGTTGAGCATGTAATTTCAAGTTAGTTGACTGGTAACGAGAGAGTGAGAATATTACTATTCCCAAAATTATGCGGGCATTTTTCGATAAGATGCTATTGAAATCGATATGCGGTAGTTCCAGCAAAGAACCCTGAACCCTGGAAAGAGATATAATATATGGAGTTTAAAAGCTCAGGGGCAAGGTGCTGGCAGGCAGCCCGCTACGGCGGTGGAGCAGATCTAAATGGCCAATTAGTGCAAATGCCATTGTCTGAAGGTGCTCATCTACCAGCCCAAAAATTTCACACTAATTTGCCGGCGATGCCAGAAGCTCCCTCTCCTTGCTAATTATTGGCGTTGAGTATTTTATAATACTTCCTCTGCTAGTTTTTCTAGCCATTTTTATTACGGTTGAAGTCTCCTTAATATAGAATGGCTTATTATACCCTGATGGAGAAAGGTCTAATTAAGAGACTTTATCAACCTTTTGATGAAATTTTTTAAAGTCAAAT
>CAZUCA010000046.1:0-8311 GCA_964619125.1 uncultured Owenweeksia sp.
ATGCAGGATTAGAGATCCTGATGGGCCCCTTAAGGGATACACCTTGAAAAGCCCACCCCGACTGTCGTCGGGGCTAATGCATTTTTATTTCCGCCTGCGGCTGGCAAGCAAGCTTGCGCCGGGCGGAAATAAAAAAGCCTCACACTTTCGTGTGAGGCTTTTCAAGGTCGGGGCGGCAGGATTCGAACCTGCGACCTCCTGCTCCCAAAGCAGGCGCGATAACCGGGCTACGCTACGCCCCGAAAGACTCTTTTATATTTTTTTTTTGCGACCCCCTGCTCCCAAAGCAGGTGCGATCACCGGGCGAAGCTTGTCGTGAGCCTGACGAACGGCTACGCCCCGATTGACTCCTAAGAGTCGAAATAACATGGCGGTGAGAGCGGGATTCGAACCCGCGGTACGGTTGCCCGTACGGCAGTTTAGCAAACTACTGGTTTAAGCCACTCACCCATCTCACCATGTCAACAAAGAACGTTCTCCTTTTCTTTGAGGGGTGCAAATTTAACCAACGCTCATAACTCTGCAAGTCTTTTGAGTAGATTTTCTCCAAATAAAAATGAAGCTCCTCATTGTCAGCACCCAAATTTTCTCAGCACAATTCTATAACTTGCTATGACCTAAGCTAAACCCATACCGATTATGATTCACTGGCTCCACATTACCGTAGACCGCAGCCTCAACCGCGATATTGAGTTCCTGCTGAAACTCCCCCTTATTCCCAACCGTCACCTCAGCGAACTGGAGGAGTACACCATCGCTCTCTACCGCTCCAATAGCAAACCCCAATCCTACCTGCTCAAAACTGATTCTGACGTCTTCTTTCACTCTTATCGCCCCTACTACGAAAAGCGCTTTAAAACTGAGCTTCCCGATCGCTTTTACCAAATGCCGGCTGGCTATGAACTGTATTTTGGCTGGGACCACAGCGACGATAAACCGCCGGCCAGCCTAGCAGAACCAGAAGCGGAATCTGAAAAATCTTAGGCTCATCAGCCAACCTTATTCAAAGTAAGCGCGTTATACCCTCACAAAATGCGGAGCATGCTGCTACCCATTATAACCCTTATAACACAACTGCTTGATTATGTCAACCCACAAACCGCTTTGGCTTCGCCTTGAACTTAAAGATGGTCACAGTATGAGTGACCAGGCCATAAAAATCCACACCTTTTTTGCCATGCATGAGCACCTTAGCGAACAAGGACATGCGCTTGCCTATTACCAGCGTGACCATTCCAAACAGCTGGTGGCCTATCTCAAAACCGATCATCCCGGCTTTTTCCAGGCTTGCCAGCAAACCCTGTCACAGAACTTCACTTTGAAAGAGCTCAACGCCCACTTTGTGTTGCCCCGTGGCTACCAGCTGGTATATGGAACTGACAAACGAGTGGCCAAAGCAGTGTAGCACTACTCCGGGTATTGTACCCGTACGTGGTAGATGTTCATCAGCATCTTTTTGAAGATCTTTTTGATATCCTTGATCTCCTTCAGGGTAATGTCGGCATTTTCGAATTGCCCGCTATCCATTTGGTGATCAATGATTCCTTCCACCAGCTTATCGATATTCTGATGATTGGGTTTGTCGAGACTGCGACTGGCGGCCTCCACCGAATCGGCCATCATCAGGGCGGCGGTTTCCTTGCTAAAAGGCTTTGGCCCGGGGTAGGTAAACTTGGCCAGGTCGAGCTCCTCCTCAGGAAAGTTTTTAATGTACTGACGGTAAAAGTACATCACCGTGGTAGTGCCGTGGTGCGTACGGATAAAGTCGATAATAGTATCCGGCAGATTATGGCGCTTGGCCATCTTTATACCCTGGCGCACATGGTTGATAATGATCTGGGCGCTTTCCTCGAATGACAACTCATCATGTGGGTTAAGCCCGGTGCTTTGATTTTCAATAAAATACATGGGGTTAGCCATCTTACCAATGTCGTGGTAAAGCGCACCAGTGCGTACCAGCAGGGCGTTACCTCCTATTTTAGTAACGGCGGCCTCGGCCAGGTTGGCCACCTGCATACTGTGCTGAAAGGTACCGGGAGCCTTCTGCCCCAGCTCTCTTAACAGGGGGTTATTAGTATCACTCAGTTCCAGCAGACTGACATCGGAAACAAAGCCAAAGATCTTTTCCTGGAAGTACACCAGCGGAAATGACATCAGGGTGAGAAAGCCGTTGCCGCCAAAAAACGCCAGCACCATCCAGTTGATATTATCCAGGGAACCCTCCTGCATAATGGCCAGGCTCAGGTAGGAAAGGCAATATACCAGAATGATTTTAGCAGCGGTAAAAAAGAGCTGGCTACGCTTGTAGAGATCAGTGACCAGCACAATGGAGAAGACCCCGGCCACAAACTGCAGAAACACAAACTCAAAACTGTTGGGCACCATAAAGCCGGCAATCAGCACCGCCACCATATTAACAAACAAGGCCAGGCGGGTATCAAAAAAGGAGCGCATGGTGATGGGCAGAATGGTAAAGGGGATCAGGTATACAAAGTGCACTTCAAAATTGAGCATAATCCGTACCAGGCTGGTTATAAACAAGATATTGACCAGGATAAAGGTGATCTTGGAAATATCCTCCATCACTTCCTTGCGAAACTGCATCAGAAAGATGTAGAGTACCGAAAAGAGTATCAGTACCTGCAGGGTTTGGGCTGCGAGGATAAAAAGAAAGCCGGCGCCTCCACTGAATGAGCCCTCAAAGGTACTGCGCAGCGAATTGAGCTTGGCATACTTTTCATCATCCACCAGGTTACCTTTAAAGATGATCAACTCTCCCTTTTGCACCTTGCCCCGGGTGGGGAGAATATCGTCGAGCTCACTCTGAAGGAAATTGCGGGTAAGCTCTTCATTGTAGGCAATATTGTACTGCAACTCCGCCTGCAGCAGGGGAACCATAAAGTTTTCCTCGGCCGCGGTAGCTTCGGTAAAGGCCTCGCGTACCTGCTGGCTCGCCTCGCGGATAGTGAGAAAGTCTTCCAGGGTTACCAGGGTATTCACCCCGTCCTGCTTTAGCATTACATCGCCATAGTTCTGAATCTCCTCATCAAGTGGCTGCAGGATGCCCTGGTTAAACAGTCTGCCCAGTAAATTCCGTCCCAGGTTCTGAAGCTCACGCCGATGCTCAGCACTGAGGTTAAGTTTGGGTGCCTTCTCCCCTTCTGCCGGTCCTGCCGAATTGCGGGCAATAGAGTCGCGGCGTGCCTGCGCTTTTTTCTCCTCACGCCAGGCATTTTCAATCGCATCCTCAAATTGCACCAGGGCATTTTCGGCCACCTCCTTATTCTTACTGAGGAATATGGTGCGGTTACTGCGCTTATTGGCCCGCTCCTCTGCCAGCTCCTCCTCCGACTTCAGTACCGGAAAATCATAGGGCGCCACCAGGTCGTCATACAACCAGGGTTTACCCTTTTGAAACTCGTACTTAAACTTGGTTTCACGGGGGCTGATGTACACCACAAAGGCCACCGAAATGGCAAAGAGTACAAGGCCGGCAATAGAGGTTTGGTGATTTTGCAGGTAAAGCAGTAGCTTCTTCATAGTTGGAAATCGCACCCAAAAATAGGCATAAAGGGCCACCACGCCAATTCGCTCCATTTTATTGTATTTTCGCGGTTCTGAACGCATAAAAATTCCCAGCTATATGAAAGAAGTGGTGATAGTATCTGCCGTACGTACTCCCATCGGGAGCTTTGGTGGAGCTTTATCAAAAATTCCGGCTACCCAACTGGGAGCCATCGCTATAAAAGGTGCCATTGAAAAAGCCGGCATCGACCCCAATGAAGTACAGGAAGTATTAATGGGTAACGTTTTGCAGGCTGGCGAAGGCCAGGCCCCTGCCCGCCAGGCTGCCCTTGGTGCCGGCCTGAGCGAAAATGTGCCCTGCACCACCGTAAACAAGGTGTGCAGCAGCGGTATGAAGGCCATTATGCAGGCGGCCCAGGCCATCATGCTGGGCGACGCCGAGGTGGTAGTAGCCGGTGGTATGGAAAATATGAGCATGGTGCCCCACTACCTCAACGGAAGAGACGGACAGAAACTGGGTGACATCAAAGCTATCGACGGTCTTTTAAAGGACGGATTGATGGATGTGTACAACGGTATCCACATGGGTAACTGTGCCGAGATGTGTGCCAGGGAAAATAATTTCAGCCGCGAAGAGCAGGATGAATTTGCCATGGAAAGCTACCGCCGCAGTGCCGCTGCCTGGGAAGCGGGCCGCTTTAACGACGAGGTGGTGCCCGTAAAAGTACCACAGCGCAAGGGTGACCCCATTGAAATCGTTGAAGATGAGGATTTCCGTAAGGTGAATTTCGACAAGGTGCCCCAACTGCGCCCGGTATTTGACAAGGAGGGTACGGTAACCGCTGCCAATGCCTCTAACATCAATGATGGCGCTGCTGCCCTGGTGCTGATGAGCGCCGAAAAAGCCCAGGCCCTGGGCCTTAAGCCTCTGGCTAAAATTTCCGGCTACGCCGATGCCGCCCAGGCTTCTGAATGGTTCACTACCTCTCCTGCCAAAGCAGTGCCCCGCGCTATTGAAAAAGCGGGCCTTAAAAAAGATGATATCCAGTACTACGAGCTCAACGAAGCTTTTTCAGTAGTGGGCCTCGCCAACATGAAGCTTTTGGGTATTACGAAAGAGCAAACCAATGTTAATGGTGGCGCCGTTTCTATCGGTCACCCCCTGGGATGTAGTGGTGCCCGCATCATTGTAACCCTGATGAACGTACTGAAACAAAATAATGCCAGGTACGGCGCTGCCGGAATTTGCAACGGTGGTGGCGGTGCTTCGGCTATGGTTATTGAGTCACTCTAGTTCATTAGATTCATGCAATACGGTGTTTGCGGGCTGAGCGCCATCCCCATGCGAAAGGAGCCTTCCGATCCCTCGGAAATGGTTAACCAGGTATTATTTGGTGAAACCTTCCAGGTACTGGAGTATACCAAAAAGTGGGCGCTGATACTTCTGGCGCACGATGGTTACGAAGGCTGGGTGGATATAAAGCAGGTAATTCCCTGTAGTGAAGACTATTTTAACAGTCACAACAGCCAGCAAGCTACTATTGCCAGTGAACTAATTGATCTGGTGTCTCACCAAACATCAGCAGAGTTGTTCCCGGTATTCCTGGGTTCAACTCTGCCCTTTTTTAACGTCGAACAGCAGGAACTTAAAATTGACGACGACACTTACAACTACAGGGGTGATGTGGTGAGTGGTATCGGCTCCCGCGAAATGCTGGTTGAGCAAGCTTACAAATATATCAACGCGCCCTACCTATGGGGCGGAAGAACGCCGGCCGGCATTGACTGCAGCGGACTCACTCAAATGGTTTACCGCCTTTGCGGGCACGCTCTCCCCCGCGACAGTAAAGACCAGGCTACCCTGGGTGAAACCCTCAGCTTTATTGAAGAAAGTGAACCCGGTGATTTGGCATTCTTCGATAATGAGGAAGGTCAGATCATTCACGTGGGTATTATCCTCCAGGATAATTTTATTCTTCACGCTCATGGCCAGGTACGCATCGATCTGCTTGACCAATCGGGCATCTTCAACCGCCAGCGCCGCACCCACACCCATAAACTGCGGGTAATCAAGAAGCTTTTTTAATATTTCGTTGAAAAGTTTTGGCTAAGCTCCTGAATTACAATTAGCAATACTTGTAATTTTAGTGAACCAATTCAAAGAACAGTAGCAGAGTATGAAGGTGACCGAAATTCTTTCAATCGATGATGCCGACGGGGTGGGCATTCCTTTTTACGATGTAAGTGTTGCCGCGGGTTCACCGGCCTATATTCCCACTTACTTCGAATCTACCATAAATGTAAGCGAAGAGCTGATCCGCAATAAAAAAACTACCTTTTGCGTACGGGTAAACGGTCAGTCGATGGTGGATGCCGGCATTGATGACGGCGACCTGCTTATTGTTGATAAAAGCATTGAACCGGCCAACAACAACATTGTACTTGCTGTTATAGATGGCCATTACACCGTAAAAAGACTTTACAAGAGAGGTGAGGATCTTTTTTTACAACCGGAAAACAAGGTTTACGATCCTATTAAAATCACCCCTTTTATGGATTTCAGGATATGGGGTGTGGTTACCGGCCTCATCAAGAAACTACTGTAATTCCTCCAGAATTATTGATGTAAAAAGGCCCCGCTGGTAGCTACCAGCGGGGCCTTTTGTTTGGTTGGGTTTACAGTGATATTAGAATTTAATGGTATCCGTACGGGTTACCGCTCCCTGAGTTACCACTACGCCACTAAGCGACTGCTGTGTGTAAGGCGCCAGGGGATCGGCAGTGATATCGTAGCTGGCAGGCTGCAGGCCTGACATCAGGAAGTAGCCACTTACGGTATCTGCGTAAGCCGTAGCGGTATCACCGGCAGCATTATAGGCCATAACCAGTGCTTCCGCGTCTACCGGGTCGATATAACCATCAATGGATCCGGTAGTATTTTTAGTAAATACCTTTATTACCGGTTTGAGGTTATAGCCGCCGTTTCCTTTGGCTACCACAGAGCGCGAGGCATCAAAATCGAGCCAGAACTCATATACCAAACCGGGCTCGAGGTCATAATGCACCTGCAGTTTAAGACCGGACTGCTGAGCAGAAGGAGTACTAAGGGCAATGCTATCGCCATTCACTACTACACTGTTGTCGTCGCCAAGGATCAGACGAATCTGGCTCAGTCTGCCGGCAGGAACCTCATCTTCAGCAAAGAGGGTGTCAAGCCCATTCTGGAAGTCGAGCAGGTTGTAAATACCGGGCTGAATATTATCGATATCCTCCCAGCCACCGTTGGCGGAAGTGGTGTCATCATCATCGCCAATATGCACCCGCACCGCTTCAATTTCCACGTACACTGCGTCATAGTTTACCGGGGCATCGGTAAGATTAAACTTAAGTGTAGCGGGAGCCTGGCTGGCCGTGTCGTCCTTGCTGTCTTCACAAGCCACTATGGCCGTTGTCGCTGCCAATACCATGGCGAGTTTCCAAATCTGTCGTTTCATAATAGAGTTGATTTGTGGTTATTAAAAATTGAACTATTCCTCTGCCGGCATGCTGCTGGCAGTATTATTACCTTCTAATATTTTAAAGAGCTCCTCCAGTTTGGGGGTGAGCACAATCTCAGTTCGCCGGTTTTTGGCACGCCCCTCCTTGTCCTTATTACTGGCCACGGGTTGGTATTTACTCATACCAGAGGCCGTAAGCCGATATCCAGGAATATCATACTCTTCGGTTAACAGGCGGGTTATGGTGGTTGCCCGGGCGGTGCTAAGGTCCCAGTTGTCGCTATACTTAGCGGTATTGATTGGAATGGAGTCGGTGTGGCCTACCACATCGATATTAATCTTCGGGTTTTGCTGGAGCACATTGCCCACCTTCCCGATGGCCTCTTTTCCCTCTTTATTGAGCTTAGCACTGCCCGAGGGAAAGAGTAATTTATCGCTCAAAGAAACATAAACTTTTCCATTTTTCACCTCTACACTCAACTCGTCCTGGTCAAAGCTAACCAGCGCATCTTCAACTGTTTTTCGCAGGTTATTAACGATATTCTGCTGCTGTTGAAGGCGCTCCTGTAGTGCTCTTAGGCGTTGTGCCCGTTCGGTGAGTTTTTCGTCCTGCTCCTCTAATTGAGCCATCATAGAGGCCTGGCGTCCTTCCATATCCTCCTTATACTCGCTGTATTCGAGCTTGGTATTTTTTAATTCCGTTTGCAGGGAATTTATTTTTTCAACATGCATAGTACTGTCCCGCTGTAAACGGTCAATATGGGTTTGAGCCGTTACATATTTCTTTTTCGAAACACAGGAAGTACTGCTAAAAAGGGCGATGAGCAACACCGCCGTTAATTGCATAATTCTGTTCATGGTGATCAGGTTTTAAGTTGCTGGGATTATTCCCACAGACCAAAACCCGGCCATTCTATAAAAGGTTGTAAATGAGCACCTATTAACTATAACCAGCCTCTCAACCTACCAAAATGAAAGGGTACTGACTTTCAAACAAACATGCAGTAAGATGCCTGAGGATAGCCTCACTCATTTATCAATCCACCCTAATTCCAGTGGCCTGTGCCACGCTTAGACCAATGGAAAAATTGCCCAATTTATGAGCAATGCTCCGTCATATTTTGATTAACTTTAAGATTCCGTTTAGCGAAGGGCTTTAAGCTCATCTTGCCTACCTTCCTCATCCTTATTGGCTCCCCGCACGCAAGCAGGAAGCTTCCGAGAGAAACGGCTCTGAGAGATCGCAATTCGTCTCTGCCACAACGTGCCGGATGGGGCGTCTGGCCGCC
>CAZUCA010000046.1:8321-26195 GCA_964619125.1 uncultured Owenweeksia sp.
GCAAGCCTGCTGCATATTCATCACAAGGTGATCGAAAGGGGAAACTTCATATCAATACCATGCAATCCAATATTTTAAACAGCGGTCTGTTTGCTGCCTTACTAGGTCTTTCTGTGCCTGGGCTGCAAGCTCAGCTCGATTATGGCGATGCTCCCGATCCTTCCTATCCCACCTTACAAATTAATGCCGGCCCCAGCCATTTAATCGGTCCTCTTTATTTGGGCCAGTTGGTAGATGCCGACCCCGATGGTAATCCTGCGGCCCTTTCCAACGGTGACGACAACAGCGGTACCTATGACGATGAAGACGGGGTGCAATTCAGCAGCTGGTTGGTGCCGGGGCAGAGTGCCAGCATCATTATAATTTCTTCAGGAGTCGGATTTGTGGATGCCTGGATTGATTTTCAGGGCAACGGCAACTGGAGCGACCCCGGCGACCAAATATTCTTGAGCCAGATGATATCGGCCGGTACCAACACCTTTAACATTAGCGTTCCCGCCAATGCCAGCAATGGTATTCAAACTTATGCCCGCTTCAGGCTTAGCTCGTCAGGGGGGCTTTCCACCAGCGGTATGGCGGTAGACGGTGAGGTGGAAGACTACCTGGTTTTTATCGGGCAGCCCAATCCGGGTGATGCCATTGTGGATATTGATCCCGCTTTTTCAAATACCCAAAACGAGGTATCGCTGGCGGTAGTACCAGTGCACAACATCCTGGTAGCGGCCTATAACGACCACCCCGACCCTATCAGCCCGGGCCTGGGTTTCAGCCGTAGCAGCGACCAGGGGCAAAGCTGGACAGCCCAACAACTGGCCATGCCCTTTAACAGTATTGCGGGAGTGCCAATGGTAGATGCCTTTGACCCTAGCGTAGCCTGTGATGACAGTGGAAATATCTATGTGGCTCATATAGCCACTGATTTTAACTGGGTTGGTGGACCGGTGAGCGGATTGTATGTACATAAGTCTGTTGATGGGGGCTTAAGCTGGCAAGCGCCGGTTACCGTAGCCATAGATTCCGGCGCCAGCGGCAGCCCCGACTCCAGCTTTCGCTTTAATGACCGTTGCCAGCTGAGAATAGATCGCAATCCGGCCAGCCCTTACTATCAAAATATCTACCTAGCCTGGCTAAAGGACCGGGGCTGGAATATCTCCCCACCATTGAGCGATGTTTATGTTGCAGTATCCACCGATGCCGGGCAGAGCTTCAGCAGCGCTAGCCAGGTAAATCACCCGGCCAACAATCTCGGTAATCTGCCTATTCCGGAAGTGGCGGCCAATGGTGATCTCTATTTATTGTGGGTGAACTATAATGTAGCCACTGGCGGTACTGGCGTACTGCTGCTGGATAAGTCAACCGATGGTGGACAGAGTTGGGGCAATGACCAGCTAATCGACAGCATCGCACTGCCTCCCCTCAATCTCAATGGCGGCAGTGATGCCCGAGCCCGGGGCGCCGCGATATTGCGTGCAGACCCAGGCGACTCTAACAGGCTCTACCTTGTATATGCCGCCGATGCGGATGGCGGTGGCGCAGATGAAGCCAATATTTACTTCCGTAAATCCTCGGATGGCGGTAGCAGCTGGAGCGACAGCCTGCGCATAAATGATGACAGTGGTACAACCGACCAGATATTGCCCTGGATGGAAATCACCCCCGGCGGCGTGATCACCCTCGCCTGGTACGATCGCCGCAATGATTCAAATGATATTTTATGGGATGTGTACCGAAGTCACAGCCTCAACCAGGGTAGCAGTTTCAGCCCGAATGTGAAGGTAAATGCCAGTAGTTTTGTAACCCCCTTTACCATTGCCGGTCGCTGGTTGGGCGAATACCTGGGCCTGACGGTAACCGACAGTGCTGGCTATGTTGGCTTCTGTTCCTCCAGCTTTGATATAAGCGGCGATGTACTGGCCGCTGGCTTCAGCATACCATCATTGGATAGCGGCAGTTGTAAGATCAGCCTTGTCAGCGACAGCAGCTGGCGAAAAAGCAGCACCCTAACCCCTTCAAATCTCAGTGGCTACTGGCCCGGGGTGGGTGGTGAACTGCCCGACACCGCCAGCTACAGCCTGCCGGCAACCGAGGGCAACCCCTATCCCTACCCTACTATAGCCGCGGTGGATAGTGCCAAGGTGCTTATTACGGGAGCCAACATCAGCTATTTTAGAAAGAGCTTCAGGCTGAGCCGTAATGATCAGCTCAACTTGCGGTTGCGGCTCACGGTAGATGATCAGGCCGAAGTTTACCTGAATAATAACCTTCTGGCCGCAATCTCCTCTTTTGGCAGTAGCAACTTCAAATTACCACAGCACGATCTGAAATTCTCGGGAGGCGTACTGGCGGATAACCCTTACCAGGGAGGAGAGGCCTTTGACTACGTTAGCTCAGCCAGTCTGAGCTCCCTGTTGAAGGTCGGAAGTAATGAAATAGTGGTGGTGCTAAGAAATCTGGCCAAAGCATCGGATAAAGGCGGATTTTCGCTACGCCTTGATATTGATAGTTGTGGCAGTACGCCGAAAGATTGTGCCACCGATCTCTATTCCGACAGTCAGTGGCTGAAAAGCAGCATTATCACCAGCAGTGATGTATCGGGTAACTTCAGCGGCGTTGCAGGCCAGTTACCCCCTGATTCTACTTTTAATCAAGCAGTGAGCCTGGGACAACCTTATGGCTACAACAGCATTAGCGCTCTTGCCAATGCCGCTGTTATCGCTACCGCTGCCCACATCAGCTATTTCCGTCGCCACTTTACCCTCAACAGCAGCAACTCAAGCAATGTCCGCCTGCGTCTTACCGTTGACGATCAGGCGGAACTCTATCTCAATGGACATCGCCTGGCCTTGGTAAGTGCTTTCACTCCACAAAACTTCAAATTACCGCCTTTCGATGCCTTGTATGTGGCTGACAGTCTCTACAGTAATGGCTTTATGGGAGGGGACTCTTTTGACTGGCTGTTTAGCGGCGATTTGGACAGCGTATTAAAAAGCGGGGACAACCAGCTCACCATTGCGGTTCGAAACCTGGGTAAAGTCAGTGATAAAGGGGGTTTTTCATTAAGCCTGCAAATTGACAGCTGTGGTAATCGCTTAATTCCTAAGGCCCGGATCAGGCCCGCTTCTGCCATGCCTAGCACAGAGTCTGCCGTTGCTGCCGCCCTTTTTCCCAACCCGGTTAACACCAATGCAAACTTATCGCTGATCCTGGCCCGGGGTTACCACCTGGAGGTGGCAGTATATGACCTCATGGGAAAAAGTATCAGCAGTTTGGAGGAGCGGTATTATGGTAGTGGTTCTCATACTCTCAATTGGAGCACCAAGGCCCTACCTTCCGGAATTTACCTGCTACAACTAAAATTCAGATCTCCTGAGGGAAATCTGCTAATTAAGCGAATGCGGATGTTGAAGTCCTGAATAAATTATGTGTCCGGGCACCACCCTGATCGCCGTGGCTGGGCTGGGTCAGGGCCACCCCGCTCAGGCGGTAGCCAGGCATCTGTTGTGCAGATCCAAAACCCAGTTTCACCTACTTACAATCCTCTTTAATTCTCCGGGAAAGAGTTCGGAATCAACTACGATCAGGCAGAAGTGAAAATTGGCAAGCTTAGAATGCTTATTTTCGGTAATCCTGATTTTTAGCACTTTACCAGCTTAACCTATGATCACAAGACGTTATCTCCGCCTCGATACCGCCATTCGCTATTCCTGGAAAAACATACTGTACGGTCTTATCTGCGCCCTGCTGGCCTATTACATCCACATTATCCTTGGTTTCCGTGAAAAGTATGTACCAATTGGCGTGGTGGCCATTTTAGGAACCGCACTGGCCATTATTCTCGGCTTTCGCAATTCGTCGGCCTACGACCGCTGGTGGGAGGCCCGCAAGATTTGGGGAGGAGTGGTGAACGAAAGCCGCACCTTTACCCGCCAGGTAATGACCATCGTTGACTTCTACAATGTACCCGATGACTTATGGGAAAACTGTGTGCGCATAGTACGGGGGCAAATTGCCTGGGTGCACGCTCTGCGTCTGCAATTGCGTAACCAGAGTGATCGCCAAACCTGGGAAAATGAGGTGGCTATTCACCTGCGGCCGCAGGATTTTGAACATATCATGGGCAAAACCAACAAGGTCACCCAAATTGGCATGCTTCAGGGTTATGCCATCAAGGAACTTAATGCCCATGAATCGATGGATATTTTCAGTTACATCCAGATGGACGACACTCTCACCCGTATCACCGACTTGCAGGGCCGGGCAGAAAGGATTAAATCGACCCCATTACCCCGCCCTTATGACTATTATACTATGACTTTCCTGAATCTCTTCATCTTCTTTTTTCCCTTTGCCTTTATGGAAACCTTTCTGGAAATATCATTGCCCTGGCTGGTGATTCCCATAACGGTGATTGTGGGCTGGATCTTCTACCAGATCTATGTATTTGGGCTGGTGATGTCGAATCCCTTTGAAAACTGGAAAACCGACGTTGCTCTGCACGCTATATCCACTGTGATTGAAATCGATCTCAAGGAAACCATCGGTGATGCGGATGTACCAGAAATGAAGAAACCGCTGGGCGGGGCCCTGATGTAAATGCGGAAAAGTTAGTTCGTAGCAATTGTTTCTCGTTTACTTACAATACCCGCTTCCTCGAGAAGCGGATCATTGACTTCAATCTTTCGTATAATGTTGACTATTAGCTATTTAAACAAATTTATTACTTTTAGTCCGATTCTGAATTACGGTTGTGGTTCCGGTTTCAATGAGTCCTGAAGTTGTACTAATAATTCAAAACTTCAATTATGAAACCAATGACCAATTTTTTTAGCGTTTTGCTGGCACCCGCATTGCTGGCCATTTTTGATGAGCTTCACCCCAGAGGTGACGAAAGTCCCTGATGGGGATAAGGCTACCACCACATTGCCTACCATTGAAGCACAGGATCAGTGCTGTTGCCCTCCCGGCTGGACCTTGTCAGGCTACAGTTCCGGCTCAGTTTCTGCAGGCTATAATAGCAATGGCGACAGCTAGGTCTGCTCAAAAGGCTTCTTTCCCAATGACCATCCCAGTGGTGATAAGCTAAATGGAAAAGCTAACTACAAGGCCATAGACGGAGACAATGGAAAGATTAACAATCACCCTTGTGCCGACGATGAACCCAGTCCATGCCATAACTAATACCGCGCCCTGGCGCTGATGATATGCAGCCAATCCTGACATAAGCCAGGGTCCTCTTAAGAGGTTAACCATTGCGGTATACCACTTTTTATAAACATGGCCAGGCTAAATATTTAAGACATTAATCTTTTTTATTTAAAAACCCCATAACTCTTTATAGCTAAGTTAGTTAGCGTAATAATTCTTATATTTAATCGCTTTTAAATTAAGGTTGAAGTTCCGATGACCCGCAGTTCTGGTAATCATTAATTTTTTAATCAAATTAAATTATGAAACCAAACACGAATTTCTTTTTCAACCTGTTTGCGCCAGCTTTGCTGCTGGTATTACTGATGAGCTTCACCCTGGCGGTGAAAGAATTGCCTGCGGGCGATAAGGCAAGCACCACCTCGGAAGTAACCATGAACGATGCCAAGGACCATTGTTGCTGTCCTCCCGGATGGACTTTGTCCAACTATCAACTGGGAGGTAGGGCCGAGACTGCAGATCGCAATGGTGATGGCTTAATTTGCTCCAAGGGATTTTACCAAACCGATCACCCCAGCAACGGTACTCCAAACGGACAGGGCAATTCGCCCAATAATCCGGTACCGACCAATGTTAAAGACAACAACACACCTTGTGACGAGGGTGAATTTAATCCCTGTGCCGCACCATAATCGGCAATAAACCAAAGATTCCAAACCAGAACTTAAGAATTTCACCTCCACCCCCACTCCATGGGGGTGTTTTTTTGATCACTGAGAAGCTGTCAGAATTACAGCTTCCTTCACAATCACACACCACTGAATATCAACTAAGTCACCTGATAATTTTCGTAACTTGTTATCGCTCTCATCCCTCATTGCAGTTCCCTCTAAGTCTCCTCCGGCTATTTTAACTTTTAAACCCTTCAATGATGAAACCAAACAAGCAAATTTTAAGCGCCTTGCTGGTACCAACGGCTGTACTGGCTATAGTATTAATGAGCTTTTCTGTCGGCTCCCATGGAGAAATTTGGCATGAAACAAATACGGAAGTAAACCCTGACGCCAAAGATCAATGTTGCTGCCCTCCCGGTTGGACTGTTGTCGGTCTTTTCCCTGGTGACCCTGCCACCCCCTGGGACAACAATGGTGATGGATTTATTTGCTCCAAAGGAGCCTGGCTGGGTGATGAAACCCCCAAAGGCAAGGGTAATGATCCCCTTTTTGACCAGAGTAATGTAAAAGACAATAACAACCCCTGTGCAGCAGACGATTTCGGTCCCTGCTCATTTTAATGCTCCTCAGGCGCTAGTATAGCATTAAATCAGCCCCTAATTTTTAGCTAATCCATGTAAGAGTAAGGACTTGCTCCACCCGTTGCCCGACCACTCCCCAACCGACTGATAATCAGTTTTTGTAAAGATAATTTCAGTATCTTAAGCTAGGTTTTCATTTCAGATTGAAGTTCCGATCCAAGCACCTCCGGCCAGTCTAATTTTTAATACTTCAATTATGAAATCAAACAAACAGTTTTTAATCGCCTTAATGGCACCAGCAGTGCTGGTTGCATTTTTAATGAGCTTCACTTCTGGCCCCGAAAGTGAAAGGGCTGATGAAACCACCGCCAAGAGCGAAGTGGTACTCAATGATGGTAAAGATCATTGTTGCTGCCCTCCCGGTTGGATTCTGGTAATTCCGAGTGCTTCGGACGACCCCGCCTGGAATTGGGATAATAATGGGGATGGTTTTTTATGTGCCAAGGGTTTTTTGAACACCGGCCACCCCAGTGATGGTACTCCCAAGGGTAAGGGTAATTACAGTTACGACCCCTTAAACCAAAGCAGTATAAACATTAAGGATAACAACCAACCTTGTTCACCTGATGAATTTAACCCCTGCGCTAATTAGGGAGTGAGCCTGAGGAAATGAAAACCCATTAAACCTAACGGCCTGAAAAACCCCTCAGTAATACGCCCGCTATTGGTGGGCGTATTACTTTTTTAACGCATGCCCACAACCGAGTAACCTGCCATCAGTTCAGCAAAAAATATACAGTATCAGCCCCTAAGAATAACTACTGTCAATATTTCTTATATTACTTTCATATATATTTTATTATCAATAAGTTACAGTGTGTATTTTTTGTATATTCACTTCCGTTTTCATTCCTGATTGAAGTTCCGAACCAAACCGCCTCCGGCTAGCCTAATATTTAAACACTTCAATTATGAAATCAAACAAATCATTTTTTTCAAGTCTGCTAGTGTTAGCAGTAATTATGATGAGCTTTACCTTCGGTCCTGAAGGAGAGAAAGGCGATGAAGCCACCACCAACAGTGAAGTAGTTATGGACGATGGCAATGATCACTGCTGCTGTCCTCCAGGATGGGTATTGGCCACTTATTCTCCGGCCACCGACCCGGCTTCAGCCTGGGACAATAACGGCGACGGCTTTGTCTGTGCCAAAAACCTGGTCAACACCGGCCATCCCAGCGATGGCACACCCAAAGGGAAAGGCAATTACCAGGATCCGGAGGGAACCCAACTCAACATCAATGTCAAGGATAATAACCAACCTTGTGCAGAAGGTGCTTTTAATCCCTGCGCTAATTAGCAGCAGGGAAATTCAGGTATGACAAACAGTAAACTTTAAATCGCCGGAGATAACCTCATAAAGGAGCCTGTACAGGCTCCTTTATTTTTCTAAACTGATGAAAATCATTTCCCTGGCATGCCTTTCAGGCTAACTTGAGCTTTCATCCGCAGGGGCTGGACTGTCCGCCATTGCGTTGCACAGCACAAAATAGTAGCCTATGAAAACGGCATTTTTCATTCTGTTGAGTTTACATGGCTTAATTCATCTGCTCGGCTTTTTTAAAATTTATAAGCTAACTCCTCTGGCCGAATTGCATCGACCCCCATCAAAAGCCGAAGGTCTGTTGTGGCTGCTGGCCGCGGTACTTTTATTGGTGAGTGCCTCCTTCTTTTATTCGGGTATCGACAGCTGGTGGATACCTGGAATTAGCGGACTGCTGGTATCACAATCAGTAATCATTGTAAACTGGCATGATGCCCGCTACGGCAGTATTCTCAACCTGATTATCCTGCTGATCGGTATTTATGGATTTAGCAGCTGGAACTTTGCCCACAGCTATAAAAGAGACACACTGGTGCAGTTAAATCAGCAAGCTCCCCTTCTCACCAATGAAATAACATTGGCTGACCTGATTGATTTACCGGCCCCGGTACAAAAGTACCTGCACCATTGCGGGGTTATTGGCCAGCCACGGGTAAATAATTTCAGGGTATTACTGAGCGGAGAATTGCGGCGAGATGGTGATTCGGAATGGATGCCCTTTACCGCCGAACAGTACAGTTTCCTAGAAAAACCCGCCCGCCTGTTTTTCATGAAAGCGGAAATGAAAAATATGCCCGTGGCCGGATATCACCGTTATGAAAATGGGCAGGCTTATATGGATATCCGTTTGTGGTCGCTACTACCGGTGCAGTACCAAAGCGGCCGGGAAATGGCCATTGCCGAAACAGTAAGCTTTTTCAATGATATGTGCATTATGGCGACCGCCACCTTACTCGATCCCAGGGTAAAATGGCTTGAAACGCAGGGACAGCGGGTAAAAGCCTCTTTCAGTGCCCATGACATCACCATCACCGCCTGGCTGGAGTTTAATGAAGAAGGTGAACTCATCAATTTCAGCTCCAACGATCGCTATGCCTATATGCCCTACGGCCATATGCAGCAAGTGCCCTGGTCTACCCCTATTACCAGCCAGGGCAACTTCAGGCAATTTAAACTTCCCGCCGCCGCTGATGCCATCTACCATTACCCCGGGGGAGCCAGGGTATATGGTAAATTTGTAATTGAAGAGTTGGAATACAATCATCTCAAAGAATGACTTCAGAAGCAGCTACAGGTATAATTCCAGGGAAAACCTGAGTGGCAATAAATTACTATTTTAAATCGCTCGCCAGAGAGTACCTGAAAGGGATTATACCGCACTATATTAGCTATATCAGATTTTCACTGCCCACAGATTTCCAATCCACGAATTAATGACACCAGGCTCCCAGATTAGTTTCCTCTTTATCATTTTAAGCTTGCTGGCCTGTCAACCCTCCCCCTCCCCTTCAGAGGTGAGTGCCCGGGAAATTCTCGGCAACCCTAACTACCCCGCCATCTGTTACAGCGGTTACCGGGCCAGGTCACGTGACGAGGTTCCGAGTAAAGATCAGATCAAAGAAGATATGCAACTTCTCTCCGCACTGGGATTCCGGATTATCCGCACTTACAACACCCAGCTCTATGGCCAAACGCCCCTAATCCTTGAAGCCATCCGCGAGCTCAAAGAAGGAGATCCTACCTTTGAAATGTATGTAATGCTGGGGGCCTGGATTCAATGTAAGGGGGCATTCGGCGACAGGCCAGATCACACGCTAGCAGACAGCCTTAGTAACGCCGCGGAAGTCACTACCGCCATTGCCATGGCACAGCAATACCCTGATATTATCAAAATAATAGCAGTAGGTAACGAGGCCATGGTACACTGGGCCGGCAGCTACTTTGTGCAAGCAGAGGTAATTCTCCACTGGGTAAATCACCTACAACAATTAAAAGCCCACGGTAAATTACCGGCTGATCTATGGATCACCAGCTCCGATAATTTTGCTTCCTGGGGTGGCGGGAGCCCTGACTACCACAAACCAGCTCTGAAAGATTTAATAGAAGCAGTGGACTATGTTTCGCTGCACAGTTACCCTTTTCACGACAGCCATTACAATCCGGACTTTTGGCGGATGCCGGCTGATGAAGACAGCTTAACGCAGCTAGAGCAAATCGATTCTGCCATGGCCCGTGCCCTGGAACACTTAAAGAGCCAATACCATTCTACCCGGCGCTATATAGAATCTCTTGAGGTAAACAAGCCTATCCATATCGGTGAAACCGGCTGGGCCAGCTCTGACAACAGCTTCTATGGTGCGGAAGGCTCCCGGGTGGCGGATGAATACAAGCAGAAGCTCTATTACGAAAAGCTAGGTCACTGGTCAGAAAAGGAAGGTGTAAGTTGTTTTTATTTCGAAGCCTTTGACGAACCCTGGAAGGATGCTTCGAACCCTGGCGGCTCTGAGAACCACTTCGGGCTGTTTACCGTTGATGGCCAGGCTAAATATGCGCTGTGGGAAGCGCTGGAACAGGGTAAATTTGAAGGACTATCGAGAGACGGCCACAAAATCAGCAAAAGCCAGCGAGGCGCAATACAACCGCTCAAAGCGGGAAGCCTCCCTCCACCTTCGGCAGAAACAACAGTGAGCCCTTAATTTGTCACCCGTAGCTTATAACTTTTCAAATACCCGCACGTAATCCACCTGCATTTGCTGTGGAAATTGGGTACTGGCATTAGGGCTTCCGGGCCAGTTGCCTCCCACGGCAATATTGAAAATGAAAAAGAAGGGCTGATGGAATTCGCTCAGTTCAGAGGGTCTGATGTCAATTTCATGATACTTAATGTCGTCGCGATACCAGCTGATAGATTGACTGTCCCAGATAATAGAAAATACGTGAAAACCATCGGCATAAATTCCATTGCTCAGCTGGCTGGAGCCGCTGTACTCTGCATGCTGCCCGTTGTGGCTCCAATGTACAGTGCCAAAGATAAAATCATCGCCCTCGTCACTGCGGTTGCCGCCAACCATTTCCATAATATCAATTTCCCCACAGGCGGGCCAGTTGGTAGTAGGAAAGTTATTGCCCAGCATCCACAGGGCCGGCCAAATACCCTGCCCCTGTGGTAAGGCTGCCCTGATGTCTATCCTTCCGTATTGAAAGCTCTGCTGCCCTTTGGTAAGCAGTCGCGAGCTGGTGTAGTTGCGTCCGCCAAAGCTCTCCTTGCGGGCCTCAATAATCAGCCGCCCCTCTCTCACCTCGGTATTTTCAGCGCGGTAATACTGCAATTCATTATTGCCCCAGCCATTGTTGCCAGTACCCGTTTCATGACTCCAGTCACTACTGAGACTATTACCACTAAATTCATCCTGCCACACCAGGCTATACCCGGGGTAGCTCAGTGGAGTGCTATAGCCCGTAAGTGAATCCTTAACAATAGAAACCACCAGGGTATCTGCCACTTCAATAAAATGCCCGGCGGTGGCGTGGGCCCTTACCACCAGAGCAAATTCTCCCGATTCCGAGTACTGATAGGACGCCTTCCCTTCTGTTGACTCCAAGCGGCTACTACCACCGGGGTGAAAAAACTCAAAGCTGTAAAAATTGGCCAGCTCGGCGGTGGCGGTCACCGTTACCAGGCCAGCTTGCTCTTCTGAATATTCGATCTGGTATTCCAGCAAATAAGGTAAGGCAAGGGGTGGCGCTTCTTTCTTTGCGGTACAGCCACTTAAGAAGGGAATTACGGAAATGCAGAGAAGCAGGATGCGGGTCATCATACAAATTTACGGAATGAAAAACGGCGGAATCGCTAATGGATTCCGCCGCAGATAAACAAAGTAGTGAAACTTACTCTTGCTTAATATCATCAATATAGTAGGTCCCGGCATTGCTCACATTCCAACCAGGGAAAAGTACCACCCGGTCATAGTCGGCGGGGGCACCACTCAGGTCGAAAGTTAGCTCCTGCCAGCCCATGGCCACAGTTACATTGGTGTCCACCTCAATAAATGAGTTCGCCGGATCGTCCTGATTCTCCAGTTTAAGGCGGAATACACCGGTTTGGGGTGCCCATACTTTCAGCTTAATGGTACTGGCGGTACTGAAATCCAATTTACTGTCGAGATTTACAAAAAGCCCGGCCCAGGTTTCGTTACCGTGTACCGTTTCCAACACTCTGCTACTGGTGTTGATACCACTGGCATCAGGGTTGTTAATGATAGCATAGGTGCTGTTGCCAAAAACGGTGAACATCGGATCTTCACTTTCAAAATCCAGGGGAAGCGCATACTCGGGATCGGGGGGTGGGGGGTTGCTGATAAAGCCCTCGCGAATAAGGGAGATATACCAGTAGGTGTCAGGATCAATACCATCCTGGTAAGTTAGCACCATGTGGTTGCTGTCAATGCTCACCACTTTATAAGTGCGGGTACCGGCCCAGAATCCCATCATGGCATCACCACTGAGCTCAATGGTAGTATCGGTATCTTCATTAAGGGTCCAGGTTTCACCCAGCTGGTCAGGGAAATTCGCAGTAAAATCACCAACCGAGGAAGCAGTGGTATCATCAAAGGGAGGGGTACCGGCATGAGCACTTTGCACATAAACCTCACCATTACTCACCATATCAAAGCCAAAATTCTGCAACTTGAAGGTATAGCGATCGTTGTACATTCCTGATCCTGATTTTTCCAGGCTGCCGGCCGACCACCACTTAGGGTAGAAGCCGTCGAAGTCGGGATGATCCGGACCCGGGCCCACACCTAAATGACCTGCACTCACCGAATCTACCGCCCAGGTTTTGCTGGAACCACCGGTAAGCAAATCATAAAGTGGATTATCCAACAGGCTGGGGTCATCCTGAGCAATCACCACTTCCTGGGTGCTGCTGGCACTGCCACCGGAGTTGAATACAGTTAATTTAACAGTGTAAGTACCCTGATACGGGTACTGGGCAGTAACGGTGGTACCCTCGCCTACCGCGCCGTTGCCAAAGTCCCACTTTGCGGTGAGATTGGAATTGGAAGCGGTAAACTCAATGACATTATCACTTTGAGTTGTTGGCATATAGGTAAAGGCGGCATCTGCCTGGCTGGGTGGATCACCAATATCAGGATCATCCTTTTTACAGGAAGAAAAAAACATTACGGCACTGGCCAGCAAAAGTGCGCTGGGTGACAGAAGCCGGGAGATTGATTTGTTCATAATCAGAAAATTTAGATAGTTAATAGTTAGGGTTTTGACTCCAGTTACCACCAGCCAGGTCAATTTCTACCTGGGGTATTGGAAATACTTCATGTTTTCCACTGATAAAGCCATCAATATTATCTGCCGCTTGCCCGGTGCGGACCAAATCGAAAAAACGATAACCTTCACCAGAGAGCTCATAGCGGCGCTCCAACCAAATGTCTTCCGTAAGCTGCTGCCCGCTGCTGGTAATAAAGGGCATATCCACCCGGTCTCTGACCCGGTTCAGATAGGTCTGCGCCTGCAGGGGGTTATTATTGAGGCTATGGGCCTCGGCTGCCATCAGCAATACATCGGCAAAGCGAATAGCCTTGTAATTGAGGGGGCTGGTAAGATCATTATCTGGTAAGCCTAATTCGGTCAGCCGCTTGATATACTTATTGTTGTAATAACCGGTATGGCCACCACCACCTTCGGCATAGCTGATGGAGGCGGGGTTGGGCTGAGCAGCAATGAATGAATCGATATCCAGCACGGTAGCCGCCCGGCGGGGATCGTTAGCGGCAAAAGCCTGGTAGAGATCCTCGGTTGGCAGGTTATAACTGTTACCGTCGCCGTAGACCGGGCCGTTATACTGGCGAATGCCCTGGAAGCCGGGGGCCGCATTACCCTCCAAACAGATCAGGCAATCGTAGCTCCCCCCTTCCAGACCGGTGTATTCCACGTCAAACACAGTTTCCACATTATTTTCATTGGCCGCCAACCACAAATCCTCATAATTTTCCAAGAGGTCGTAGCCACCATCATTGATTACCTCATCGAGGGTAGTTGCGGCCAGAGCGTATTTTTTCTGAAACAGGTATACCTTACCCAATAATGCCAGGGCGGCACCTTTATCCGCCCTGCCCTTTACCGGGCTGGACCAATTGAGCTGGCTGGCAGCGTATTTCAGGTCACTCTCAATTTGCTGATAAACCTGGGCCTTGGGAGTACGACTTATTTCAGTTACCTCCTCCGCTCCCAGGCGCTCGTCAATAATCAGGGGTACATCGCCAAAGAACTTTAGCAGCTCAAAATAATAGTAGGCACGTAAAAAGCGGGCCTCACCCAAAATCTTACTCTTGCCATCAAAGTCAATATTATCCTGGTACTCCATGATGTAATTCACTCTGGCAATGCCGGCATAGTTCCAACGAAAAATATTGCGCAGTTCGGTATTTACCGCGTCATGTTGCATATTGTCAATCTCATGCAGGCCTTCGGTATCAGTTACACTTTCGCCACCGGCAATGGCATTATCTGACGCAATGTCGCCAATCCAATGACTGAGAAAGGCCGACTGCAATAAATCGTAAGCCCCGATCAGGGCCAACTCATAATCTTCAGGTGTGTTAAAAAAGTTGTCAGCATCCTGGGTATAGGCCGGTTCAACATCCAGGTACTTCTCACAAGCCGTAAAGCCAATCAGGCCCAGGGCCAGCAAGCTCAAAAACAAATGTTTTTTGATCTTCATAATCACTTAAAGCTTAATATTAAATCCTCCCATGATGGTGCGTGCCTGGGGGTAAAATCCATAGTCAATACCGGCGGAGAGGGTGCCGCCAAAATTGCCGATGTCAGGATCATAGCCCCGGTAGCCGGTAATTGTTATCAGGTTGTTGGCAGCGGCATAAATCCTGAATGAATGCACCCCTAAAGCCTTCACCCAACTGCGGGGTAAGGTGTAGCCCAGCTGCAGGTTTCGCATGCGCAGAAAAGAGCCATCTTCAACGTAGTAATCTGAAAACACAGTGTTGCGGGTAGTGCCGGTAGTAACCCGGGGATGCTCATCAGTAGAACCGGGACCGGTCCAGCGATTGATTACATAGTCCAGCTGGTTGGCATAGGGTTGCTGGCGCTCGTAGTTGCGGATAATTTCCTGGCCCATGGCAGCGTACAAGTTGCAGCCCAGATCAAAGCCCTTGTAGCGGGCCGTAAGGTTGAGCCCCATGGTAAAATCCGGAATAGGAGAGCCGATTTCAACCCGGTCAGAGGCATCGTTAAAATTTATCTTACCATCACCATCCTGGTCTACATAGCGCAGGTCACCGGGACGGGCCCCCTGCTGAACCACTGGCGAATCGTCAATCTCCTGCTGGGTTTGAAAAACCCCATCGGTTTCAAAACCTATGAAATAGCCAATTGGATGCCCTACCTCGAAGCGCGTAGCCACATTGCCGCCCACGCCAAATTGGGCGCCGGGTATAAATTCCACTCCTTCGGGAACCCTGACCACCTCATTACGCAAATGAGTAAGATTGAAGTTTGCAGAGAAAATAAAGGGTTTGGTATAGGAAGTAGTGTATCCCAGTTCCAGCTCCACTCCTTTGTTAGATACATCTCCGGCGTTGACAAAAGGCGGAAAGCCTCCGGCACCATAGGTACCCAGCACGGCCGATACGTCGGGCTGAAAAAGCAGGTCGTAGGTGTTTTTAACGAAGTAGTTCAGGGTAACATCCACTGCCCGCATCACCTTCATATCCAGTCCCAGGTTAAACTGGCGGGTGGTTTCCCACTTCAGGTCAGGGTTTGAGGCCCGGCCAATGGCAACCCCTGAGGTGATGATATCGTCCCAAACATATACCCCTTCACCATTGAGCAGAGCGCGATAGGCGAAATTGGGAATCTGGTCATTGCCTGACACCCCGTAGCTCACCCGTAGCTTGGCAAAATCAATGGCTTGAATATCATAAAATGACTCCTGGGAAATAACCCAGGCCGCCGAAGCGGCGGGAAAAACACCATAACGATTGTTTTCTCCGAATTTTGAGGAACCATCACGGCGCAGCATGGCCGAAAATAAATAGCGGCGGTCATAGCCATACTCGCCCCGGATAAAAGCCGAAAGCAGACGCTCTTCAAACTGAAAGGAGCCGGCATTATTGAGGAAGCCTCCTTCGGCCTGGCTCGCCGATACATCGGCAAAATCAATAGAATTGTTGGGAATGCCAAAGGCAGTGGCATTCAATCCTTCTCCTTCACGGTTAAATACTGACGCCCCTACTGTTGCCTTTACCGCGTGTATTTCATTAAAGCGGCGGTCATAATTGAGGAAACTCTCAAAAGTAAGGTCGATATAACTATCGCGGTTTTCATATACGCTCGCGCCCCGCTCCAGGTATACGCTATCGGCAATTTCCACCCGTGGTGATTCAAGATCGGCATTGAGAGCAGTATTCTGCGCCTTACCAGGACCATACCAAACCAAAGGAGAAAACACCTTGCCGTCAACCGAAGCGTAATTGTAATTGAAGCGGTTGGTAAAAGTGAAGTGCTCATTAATATCATATATCAGCTCTTCCTTACCCACAAATTTGTTGACTTTCGACTCGTTGTAGGTATTTTCGATCTGAGCAAGGGGGTTGATAATATCACTCACCAGCTCCAGGTAGCTGTAATGGCCATCAACAGTGCGGACCGGCTCGGTGGGATAGGCATTAACGGTGTTGTAGAGCACCGAACCAATGCCGTTTTCCGGCAGAGTGTTGCGGCTTTCATTGGTATAGAGCAACACGCTGTTGAGCTTGAGCTTAGAGGACATTTGCAGCCCAATATTTACCCGGCCGTTGTAGCGGGTAAAGTTGGCTTTCTCAAGGCCCACGATCCCGTCCTGCGAAAAATAGGAACCGCCAATAGAATAAGTGGTATTCTCGGAACCTCCATTAACACCAATATTGTAGTTCTCTACCGGTGCCGTTTGAAAAACCTCACCCTGCCAGTCGGTTCCTTCTCCCAATTGGGTATTGGCAAAAGGCTGGCTTTGTCCGCCGTTGGCAAAGGCATTGTTTTTTATAATAGCATATTCGGTGGCATTGAGCAATTCGAGCTTACGGCTGGTTTGCTGCATACCATAGTATCCACTCAGTTCAAATTGGGGCTCTTTACCCAGGCTGCCCTTTTTGGTTTCAATTATTATCACGCCATTGGCCGCCCTTACCCCATAAATGCCGGCGGTGCCATCCTTGAGTACATTTACCGAAGCGATATCAGCCGGGTTGAGAGCATTGAGGCCCTCCGAATCATAAACAATGCCATCCACTAAAATTAGGGGATCATTATCCCCAAAGGTGGAGAGGCCGCGGATACGGATACTGGTAGCTCCACCGGGTGAGCCCGAATTGGTGTTGATGGTTACACCCGACACCTGTCCCTGTAAGGCCTGATCAAAACGGGGAACATTGAGCTTTACCAGTTCCTCCCCTTTTACGCTGGAGATGGCCCCGGTTAGTTCCTTTTTGGTGGAGGTACCATAACCTACTACCACCACTTCATCGAGCGCGGTGCTACTGCCCTGCAGGCTTACATTCAGGGTATTTGAAGCAGGAACCCTTTGACGCAAACTCTCGTAACCCAGAAAGGAAAAAATAAGGGTATCGCCTGAAGCGGCGGCGATGGTGTAGCGTCCCTGGCCATCGGTTACTGTACCCCGGGCGCTTTTAGCATGGATCACATTTACCCCTGGCAGCGCTTCACCGGTTTTACCATCACTCACCTGCCCACTAATCTGGCGCAGCTGGCTATAACCCAGTAACGGCATTATTAAAAAGACCAAAGTCAATAGCAGGCCCCTGCCGGCTGCAGTAACCCTGCTGGGAGAGGTCGACCTCAATTCAGAGCGTGAATCGCAATTAGTCAAAATATCAGCTTGTTAGTTAGTATTGCCGTTCGTTGAACGATGATTTAAGTCTGCGTTCAGGACACTTCACACTCCCTATATATTATATGGAGTGTAGAGCTCAGCAAAGCAGACCGCTATCCATCCTTCAACCTTAATATCATTTGCTGTCGGAAATTACATCTTTTGGTTAAATTTACCAAAAGCTAAAT
>CAZUCA010000047.1:0-25927 GCA_964619125.1 uncultured Owenweeksia sp.
GCCAAACGAGCGCTCAGGGCTTCCTGCACTGCATCCATTTTATCTTCAGGTACCAGAATACGACGCACCGCCGTACACTTCTGCCCCGCTTTGGTGGTAATCTCACGCTGCACCTCCTTTATAAAAATGTCAAACTCAGGCATATCGGGCTCTACATCAGGGCCTAAAACTGCAGCATTCAGTGAGTCGGCCTCGAGGTTGAAGGTTACTGAGCGTTCGATGATGTGAGGCAGGGCCTGCAATTTTTTACCGGTAGCGGCCGAACCGGTGAAGGTTACGGTATCGCCGGTATCAACGTGGTCGAGAATGCCACGTCCCAAGCCGCTTACCAGTTGCAGCGCTCCCTCAGGCAGGATTCCTGACTTTATAATTTCACGCACTACATGCTCTGTAAGGAATGAGGTGTATTCTGAGGGCTTCACCACTGCCGGCACACCGGCCATCAGGTTTACGGCAATTTTTTCAAGCATGCCCCATACCGGGAAGTTGAAGGCATTAATATGCACCGCTACTCCGCGCTTGGGAACCATGATGTGGTGGCCGATAAAAGTGCCGCCTTTTGAGAGTGCGGCCGGCTGGCCGTCTACATAATAAGGAAGATCAGGAAACTGACGACGCAGGGAGGCGTTGGCAAAGAGGTTTCCAAAACCACCTTCGATGTCTACCCAGCTATCGATTTTGGTAGCACCGGTTTTAAAGCTGGTTTCGTAAAACTGATCTTTAATATCTACCAAATGCAGGGCCAGGGCCTTGAGCATTAATCCGCGTTCCTGAAAGGTCATTTTGCGGAGCGCCGGGCCTCCCACTTTGCGGCCGTAATCAAGGATGGCCTTATAGTCGAGTCCTTTGCTGGAGACAATGCCAATATCTTCCCCACTAATGGCATCCACCGCCCGGAGCTCCTCGCCCTCGCCGCTCACCCATTCTCCTAAAACGTAATTCTGAATATGCTGCATCTTGTATTCGCTTTTAAAGTCGGGCAAATTTAAGGGATTGCGACTGCCTCACAATTTCAAAAAACCACCCCTGTGACCCAACCTTTTGGTATTGCCCCTCGTTTTGTTTAAGTATTTAGTAAAATTGTTAAACAAAATGTAGTATGACTATGAAGATCTTAAAGTGGTCAATTTTATTTATGATGATAATGGGCCTGACCGTGGCCTGTGATGATGATGACGATGACAACGGCAATCAGCCTCAGGAGCAAACAATTGCCGCCATCGTAGAAGCAAATGCCGACTTTTCGGTATTAGCTGATGCCCTTGATCGTACCGATCTGACCAGCGTGCTGGCCAATAGCAGCGCCGAATTTACCGTATTTGCACCAGACAACGCAGCCTTTCAGGCACTCTTAAATGATCTCGGCTATGCCGGGCTCGATGAACTTGAGAATGCCCTTGGTACGGCCACGCTAAAAAACATTCTGCTTTACCACGTACTGGGAGCGGAGCTAAAATCTGATGCGGTAACCAGCGGTTACCTTAGTACCCAGGCCGTGAACGCCAATAACAACCAGCTCTCTTCCTATATCAATGTCTCGGGTGGTGTAAGGCTGAATGGAAGCTCTTCAGTCACTGATCCGGATATTGAGGCCAGCAATGGCGTGATCCACCGGATTAATGCCGTGATCACCCCTCTCAACGTAGCCGAACTGATTACGGTTAACGATGCCAGTTTCAGCTCTTTGGAAGCGGCCCTTACTGTCGCGGACGGTGATCTGGTAACGGTTCTATCCGATCCCAACGCCTCCTTTACGGTGTTTGCACCGGATGACGATGCCTTTACCGCCGTTATCAACGCCACCAACTCCGGTGATCTCACCGGCCTGGTGCAAACCCTTGGCGGTACGGATGTATTGGCCGAGGTGCTTACATACCACGTAGTGGCCAGCGAGCTGCAATCTGAGGATGTAAGTAACGGTAGCGTAGCCACGGTAAATGGCGCCAATATTACTCTCAGCAGCAGCAATGGCGTACAAATTACCGATGGGCAAGGCAGTGTTTCCACCGTGAGCGAAGCAAACATCACTGGCACTAACGGCGTAATTCACATGATCGATGGGGTACTGCTCCCATGATCAGCTTTTCATAAAATGTAAAAAGCCCCCTTCAAAGCTTTGAAGGGGGCTTGCTTTATATAAATGCTCAAAAAAAGAGCCTGAAGCGGCTCTCTCCTATTTAATGTATAAGCCTTCTCAGGCCTCAATATTGAACTCACCTTCCAGTTTGGTGGAATTGCCAGTGTTGTCGAGGGCAATAATGGTCATAGTATAGGCACCTGTTTTTGCATCGGCTGGGATCACGATGTCCAGGTCACCGTCCTGCTGAAAATCCCAACTGGTATCGTTGCTGCCAGTCAGCGTAATTTCGGTTGCGTAAAATTCCGGATCACCCGAATATCCCGGAGGATACTTAATAGTCACAAAGATATTGGAAAGGTCACTATCGTCAGTGATGAATCCTTGTATAGGCAGGGTGCTGCCGCGAGAAATTATGGTGCTGGCATTGAGCAGGGGGTTACTAAGGTTAATAACCGGTCGGGATGAGTTTATAACCGTAAACTCCTGTTCAAATACACCGCTTTGCTTTCCGCTCTTGTCAATGGCGGTCATTACCAGGTGGTAAGCAGAGGGATCTACATTAAGAGGAACCACAAAAGAGGCTTCCAGCTTGTAATCAGTTCCTTCCAGGGGCACGGTCTTGCTTTCCACCCAACTTTGATTGAAGGTAGATTTGTGGCTGTGTCCGTTCGCCGACTCGTGAATTTCAATACCGACGGACTGCAACTCCTGGTCATCAGTAATCCTGGCCGTAACGTTCACTAACTCCTCGGCGTCGAGGGTAATACTACCACTACTGCCATTTAATAGGACTTCTGCGATAGCCGGAGCGGCACTGTCTTCAACTTTTTTGTTACAGGCACAAAGCAGGATCAGCCCTGTGCCAAGGGTCATTAGGGGTTTGGTAATTGTCATATTCGTTGATTAGGGGCGGGAAAATATAAAAAAGCTTGGTATCAACGAACCTATAGCGGCCGAAGCCAGCGATATACAGTCTGAATTAATAAGCAGCCCTCATTAAAGGGACTTATCTGCTACTGTTTTATAGGCGGTAAGTAATGGCATTAATGCTCATACCAGCACCCACGGATGCCAGCATTATTACATCGTTTTCATGGAGGCTGTGCCCTTCAAGCTTGCCCCGGCGCAGCCGGTCCAAAAGGGTGGGTACTGTGGCCACCGAACTGTTGCCCAGCAAATGGATACTCATAGGCATTATCCCCTCCGGCGGTTGTTTTTTATAAAGCCTGAAAAAGCGCTTGATAATCCCCTCATCCAATTTTTCATTGGCCTGGTGGATCAGTACTTTTTTTACTTCATCAATGCCCACCCCAGAGCGATCGAGACATTTTTTTAGCGCGGCGGGCACATGTTTAAGGGCAAACTCAAACACTTTATGTCCATGCATTTTAATATAACGGGTGGGGTGTTCCACCTCATGGTTATAGGATTCATCGTAGTACAGGTAATAAGCCTCCTCCTTGGTGAAGGTCTGTGAGGCGGTACTGAGAATACCCCTGCCGCTGCCGGCCTCAATGGCCTCTACCACCGAGGCCCCGGCCCCGTCAGAAAAAATCATCGAGTCGCGATCATGGGGATCGAGTTTACGGGAAAGGGTTTCGGCACCGATAATCAGGTATTTTTTTCCCTGGCCGGCGAGAATATAATTATAGGCCAATATCATTCCCTGTACCCAACCCGGGCAACCGTAAAGAATGTCGAAGGCAATGCAGTCAGGGTTGGCAATGCCCAGGTTGTATTTGACCCTGGTGGCAAGACTGGGCAAAATATCAGATTGCACCTTACCATGGGGAATATTGCCAAAATTGTGAGCGAATATTATCCCATCCAGCGTTTCAGGATCCAGACCGGCATCTTCTATGGCCCGCTGTGCGGCCTCGGTGGCAATGTCAGATGTCTGCTGGTCAGGCCGAGCATAGCGACGCTCCCTGATGCCGGTAATATCCTCAAATTTACGGATGGTTATTTCACCATCCTGCTCTATGAGGTCACCCTTCTTGTCGTAAAATTTATGGGAAGCAAAATCGCGATTAGGAACCCGCAGCTCCGGGATGTAACTCCCTGTTCCTGTAATCTGAAGATTCATAGCCTTTAGCTTTTATGGTTCGGTCTGAACCGGCCCCCTGTTGCCCTACGGCCGAGGCACGGTTGGCTGATTGAACACAACTCACTGGCGGAAGGTTCAGCTATTTAAGGGTACTGCCTACCGCTGCCCACCAGGGGTGAATTTCCATAATCAAGCGGCCTGCTTTTACCGCCGGGTCCATGGCTGCCAGTTCTTCGGCCCGCTCGCGGTTCGGAACCCGCATCACCAATATCCCCCGTATTTCACCCTCATCGCCAAAGGGGCCGGCCATATCCACATAGCCCTGATCCGCCATCCAGGCGATATGGTCGAGATGATCCTTCTGAATGCCAGCCGCCTCTTCTTTTGACTGACTCCGGGCCGGACCCGCTTTTAGAAACACCATAAAATACTGTTTCATCAGGTAAGTGGTATCCCCCTCCTGGTACTCAAAGGTTTGAGTGCCATCGGCAGCGGTTTGCAGCTCCTGTGCCTGCATGTCAAAGCAAAGGCCAAGCACGCCGGCTATCAATATCACAAAGTTTTTCATCTATCAGAGGTCTAGTGCATCTGGGGTGCGGCAATGATCAAAAATACACTAAATCCGGCCACCCGCCGGAAAGCCTTAGCGCTGGCAGTAAAGAATTTGCGGCACGCTTGCGCCCTTACTGCCCGGTTCACTTATGGTCAAAGTGGTGAAAGGGCCCGAAAAAAATGAAAGAAGTTAAAAGGGGAAGATGAGTAGTCCGGCCCCTTTATCATTTCCCCTGATGGCAATGGCTTAATTTGCTGAAATAATACATGAAATCCTCACGGTAGGAAAATGGTACCGCTGCGATATTCATCGCTAACTTTAAAAGTGAGTTTGGCATCGCTAAAAAAAGCCCTCTTTACCATGCGGTGAAGAGGGCTTTTAGAAGTTAACTTAAACGCGTAATCAGTTCATTGCTGCCTCTTCAGTATTGCTCTCTTCATAGGCGGCAGGGAGTTCCGCATAACCCATATTCCAGAACATAAAGGCCCATTTATCGGCCTGCTCCTCAATGATCATACTGATAGGTTTTCCGGCCCCGTGGCCGGCATTAACCGCAATACGGATCAGCACCGGGTTCTCACCCTTATGGGCTTCCTGCAGGCGGGCAGCGAACTTAAAGGAGTGCGCCGGCACTACCCGGTCATCATGGTCACCGGTGGTCACCATAGTGGCAGGGTACTCGGTTCCGTCCTTCAGGTTGTGATAAGGAGAATAGCCTTTCAGGTAATCAAACATTTCCTTACTGTCATCAGCGGTGCCATAGTCAGTGTGCCAACCGGCACCAGCAGTAAACTTGTGGTAGCGGAGCATATCCAGCACCCCTACTGCCGGGAAGGCCACCGCCATCAAATCAGGACGTTGGGTCATGGTTGCACCAACTAACAGGCCGCCATTTGAGGCCCCGGATACAGCCAGTTTCTCTGAACTGGTGTATTTGTTGTCGATCAAGTATTCGGCAGCAGCTATAAAGTCGTCAAACACATTTTGCTTGTTCATCTTCATGCCCTGCTGGTGCCACTCTTCGCCGTATTCACCTCCTCCGCGAAGATTAGCTTCAGCATAAACACCTCCGTTTTCAAGCAGGAGAATATTACTGGTGCTAAAGTCAGGCTTAAGGCTAACATTAAAACCACCATAAGCATAAAGCATAGTGGGGTTATTTCCATCCAGTTCAAGGCCTTTCTTGTGGGTAATGATCATTGGTATTTTTGTGCCATCAGTTGAAGTATAGAAAACCTGCCTGGACTCATATTTGTCTGGATCAAACTCCACCTCCGAACGCTTATAGATTTCCGAATTTCCACTAGCTATATCATATTTAAAAGTAGTAGTGGGATAAACGAAACTGGTGAAGCTATAGTAAAGAGTGGTGTCTTCCATACGCCCACCAAAGCCACCTACCGAGCCAAGACCAGGCAAGTTAATCTCGCGCTCTTGCTCTCCATCAAGGTTATACTGGTATACCCGGTCGGTAGCATCGATCATGTATACAGCGAAGAGCTTACCACCGGCGGTACCCACACTCAGCACATTGTCAGTTTCGGGAATCAGGTCCTGCCAGCTTTCTGGTGAGGGGTTCTGGATGGTAGTGGTCACCAATTTGCCGTTAGGAGCGTTGCGATTAGTTTCGATAAACAGTTTGTCGCCTTCCGAGTGAATTATGGAGGCATCACTGTCAAAATCAGCCAGTATCTGAACGATTTTAGAGTTTGGCTTCCGCAGATCCTTTATGTACAACTCATTGCCAGTGGTAGATTCAGCGGCTGAAATCACCAGGAAGTTCTGGTCTTCGGTTACCCCGCCACCAACGTAACGGCGCTTGGTATCGCCACCAAAAATCAGCTTGTCATCAGACTGCGGCGTATTCAGCTTGTGGTAGTACAATTTATGGTGCTGGGTAAGGCCGCTTAGCTGGCTGCCTTCTTTCGGTTTATCGTAGCTGCTGTAATAAAAACCATCATTGTTGTGCCAGCTGGTGCCTGAGAATTTAACATCCATCAGGGTATCGCCGATCTGTTCCTTGGTTTCCGCATTGAGCACAATCACTTTGCGCCAGTCAGAACCACCCTCAGAAATCTGGTAGGCCACCAGGCTGCCATCCTTGCTAAAGCTAATGCCGCCCAGCGAGGTGGTGCCATCTTCTGAAAAGCTATTGGGGTCCAGGAATACCTCTTCCTCACCATCTTGACCTTTTTTGCGGTATAACACACTTTGGTTTTGCAGGCCGTCATTCTTGCTCCAATAAGTATACTCACCGCGGTCAAAGGGTGCGGAAAACTTTTCATAATCAAGCAGGCTGGTATAGCGCTTCTTCAGGGCTTCACGATAGGGTATCTGCTCCAGGTAGCCAAAGGTCACTTCGTTCTGCGCTTTTACCCATGCGGCAGTTTCGTCACTGCGGTCATCTTCGAGCCAGCGATAAGGATCTTCCACCGTGGTGCCGAAGTAGTCTTCAGATACAGTGTCTTTTCGGGTTTCAGGATAGGTCACTTCAATTTTCTTTTGTTGAGCAACTTCTTTGGTTTCTGCACCCTCATTCTGGCACGACACCAAAGCAGCGGAAATGAATCCGAGGGCGAGTAAGGATTTGTTATTCATAATTGTGGGACTTTCTCAGTTCTTGAGCAGAAGGGCCAATGGCCCCAACAAATATAGGCTTATTGATGGCAAAAAAAAGCCCCCTCAGAGCCAGGCCTGAGGGGGCAAAAAATCAATTACAGCAAGTGTTATTGCTTAATAATCCGGTGAGTTTCCATTTTACCATCGCTCTCGATACGAAGGGTGTAAACCCCCGGTGCAAGGCGGGAAACATCGATTACGGCGCGCTCGCTGGCAGAGTAATCTCCACGATATACAACAGCACCATTCAGGGCTGTGAGTGCCACGCGGTAAGACGACTTCAAAAGGTTGGTCCCCTCAACGTATACCACATTATCAACCAGGGTAGGATAAACCTGCATGCCGATAGGATACTCCTTCAGCCCGATGCCACAGTCATTCACATGCAAGGTGATAATAGCCGTATCGGCAGGACATTGTGAGCTACTGCTAACAACGTAAGCAAAGTCATAAGAGGCTCCATTGGTCACCATAGTGGCATCGAAGAGATTACCACTAAGGGCGCCGGTAGCAGAAACATCCACAAAGTTACCTCCCAACATAGCAGCGGGATCCAGGTAGTTGCTAAGATCCACCGCTGAAAGGGTGTCACAAACCGTATCGGTAACACTCATACCGGCATAGGCTCCGGTATCAACAATACCCGACACGGTGGCCTTGCTGCTGATACAGGCACTGGATACTACCATGTCATAGAAATAGTAGTAACGGGTCTGATTTGTGAAGTTTACACTGTCTACGGTAAGCAAGCCACTTACACCATAAGGATAACTGGCACCCGAGGTACTGCGGTAAAGTACGCCGCTGCCCGCTACCACATACGAACGCATATAGTAGCTACCAGGGGTAAGCACCAACCCAACTTCAACCTGAACGGTGTCAGCACCACTGGTACTCCACAGTTTACTGGATTGCAGGACGGTACCATCGGCAGAATCGAGTATTGCCACATAACCCTGGGCGGCGCCATTAATCATAAGGGTGGTACTGTCAATACGAAGGGTATCGTAAACAGTAATATACTGACCGTTGCTAAAATTGGAGCCAGGATACACATTGCTGCTGATAGAGATATCAGGGCCTATATGCATGCTCATACCATTCTTACTAACGGCAGCGACCTCGTAATCGGTATTTACTGCGATACTGTCGGTAAAGCTATTGCCACTGGCAATGATGGTATCGTTACCAGCATTAAACCAGATATAGTCATCAGCACTACCGGTAGTGGCAAAATTGACGTCGCCGGCACCGCACACCGTATCATTGGCTACCAGCGGAGCGGTCGCCGGGGCACACTGGGCCTGGGTACAAAAAGTAACCGGTCCCACCCAGGCAGAAACATTACCGCTGCCACAGCTGTCGCGTAGGTAGGCGTCGTAGCAGGTCAGAGCACTAAGGCCGTTAACGGTTTGAGAGCTGCCCAAGCCGCTTACACGGGTACCGCTACCTACTGCAAAGCCCACCGGGCCATATTCAATCTCAACATCACTGGCACCACCACTGGTCCAGCTAAGATGAACCGAATTGAGGCCAATAGCGCTAACCGCCAGGGCAGTTGGATCTGTACAGGTAACCATTTCGCGGACCTCAATTTCATCGATAGAAATATCGTCGTCAAAACCGCCATCATGATCTTCATCCACTACAAAGCGCACCTTAATAGGTCCACTGATCGTAAGGGTAGAAAGGTCAATTAATACTTCGGCCCAGCCGTTGGTATTGCCAGTATTGGTATATACCTGGTTCCAGGCGGCCCCGTCATAAACTGATACGGTGATGGTAGCATTAGGCTCACCACCAGCAGATACACCAGAGCTGTCTTCAGCGTCACTCCACAGGTAGAACGCCAGTTCAGGATTGGTCAGGGTGCTCACATCGATCATAGGAGTTTCCAGGGTACCATCTGAAGTAGAAGGCGACTCCGAGTCGTCAAAGGCGGCAAAGTAAGTGCTGCCATTGGCGCCGGTTGAGGCACTGTGACCAAGGTTGCTAGAGCGGAATTTCCACTCTTCACCAGTAGTGGAGAAATTCTGCCAGCAATTGGGTTGCGAAGTACCCGAAGTTTCGAAGTCCTCACTAAAAGGAGCAACTACCGGAGCACATAAGGTGGTGAAGCTAAAAGGTCCGCTCCACGCACTCACATCATTGGTTCCGCAGCTATCACGAACATAAAAATGGTAGCTGGTGCTGGCGTTAAGGTTAGTAAGGTAGAGCGTGTCATTGCTGCTATTTTGAATACTGCCGTTGCCCGGGGCGAAACCGGCGGTATCCACCACCACGTTGAAATCAGCTGCTCCGCCACCAGTCCAGTAGAGCCTGGCTGAGTTATGACTGATACTGTCTACACCCAGTGCCGTTGGTTGGGCGCAACTTGGGTTCACAATAGTGAGGTTATCGATGTACCAGCCCTTTCGCTGTACGTAGCTATCTGCGTCAAGCTTGAAGCGCAACATTACCCAACCACTGGAAAGGCCTGAGAGATTAAATACCTCCGGCTTCCACCAGCCATTAGTAGGGGTGGTGTTGGTGGTGCCCCAATCGCTGTATGAATCTTCATGGAAGTATTCATTAGTAGCATAATCGTTGGAAGCGCCCAGGTAATTAGAGGCGGGAATCGGCTGCCAGCTGGCACCGCTATCAGCACTGTACTCTACAAACCCGAGATCATAGGTACCCTCCAGTTTAGCTATCTGATCAAAAGTCAGAATCGCATTGGGGTAAGTGGAAAGGTCGATCGGGTTGGGAAGGATCAGCATATTCACAGCACTGTTGCTATGGGCGTTTTTTACCGAGCTGCTACCAGATGACTTGGCGGTATCGATCAGCCAATCGTCAGTGTTAGCAGGGTCGTTGTAGAAATCTACAATGCTGGTTTCAAAATCATTGTAGTACGGCAGCGCAAGAGGGTTGGCCATAGTACGGAACGAGAATGGTCCTACCCAGGCACTGCTGTTTCCTACGCCACAGCTATCGCGCACGTAAAACTCGTACTGTGTATTTGCAGTCAGCATAATGATGGTAACAGTATCATTAGTGGCATTTACGGTAGTACCGGAGCCTAAGCTGAAACCGATGTTGCCATATTCCACATCCCAGTTACTGGCGCCACCACTGCTCCAGTAGAGACTGGCGGTAGAAGTGGAAATGTCTTTTGCTCCAAGCTGACTGGGATCAGGGCAGGTGGGCAGACTGCTTATCTCAAAGTTATCGATGGAAACATCATTGTCTGCCAGGTCATCGGTACTCCCTTCAGTAGCCCAAAAAGCAAACTGGGCATTGCTGCCGGCGTAGGCTGACAGGTTAAAGCTGAAGTGATCACCTCCCACTGAATTTACAGAAGCATTGTTCCAGGTTTGCAGAGCAGTCCAGCTAGTACCACCATCGGTAGTAATCAGTACCTGTACAGTGTCATCTGATCCAAGGGTACCGGCATTTGACGAACTGTTCCACTCCATAATAGCGAGGTCAAACTCAAGAATGAAGGGACCACCGCTAAGGTCAAACTCGGGTGAAATAAGCCAGTCACTTTTAGTGTCAGAGTAAAGGTTTATCTCGTAAGATGCATCACTGCCATTGGCGAAGGTGCCACTGCTCCAGGAACTGCTACCAATAGCGCCGGGGCCTGATTGAGGGTCGCCCAGATCTGCCACACTCCAGCAGCTGGGAGGTAGCGTGCTAAAATCTTCCAGGTAGGGCAAGGCGGGAGTTCCGCAGAGGGTAGTGAAGGTATAAGGTCCTGACCAGGAACTTACATCGGCCACACCGCAGCTATCGCGCACATAAAATTCGTAAACCGTGGTATGGCTTAAGCCACTAAGGCTTACGGTATCGTTGGTTTCATTTTGCATAATGCCGCTACCGGGGGTAAAACCTGCAACGCCGTATTCAATATTCCAATCGGTAGCGCCGCCTCCGGTCCAGTAAATATCGGCCGTGGTCTGAGTGATATTATAGGCGCCAAGGGCAGTAGGAGCGGCACAGGATGGAACCAGACCGATCTCAAAGTTATCGAAGGAAACGTCGATATCTTCCGGATCATTCACCGTGCCTTCAGTTGCCCATACCGCAAATTGGGCAGTACTGCCGGCATAGCTAGAAAGGTTGAAAATGTAGTGATCGCCACCCACAGAAGTTACTGAACTGTTGTTCCAGGTATGAAGAGCAGTCCAGGTGGTTCCACCATCGGTGGTGATAAGAAGCTGTACTTCATCATCAGAACCCAGGCTGCCTACAGTAGATGAACTGCCGAAAGCCATAATAGCCAGGTCCATTTCCAACTGGAAGGGTCCACCGCTAAGATCGAAAGTGGGAGAAATTACCCAGTCATTTTTACTGGCTGCATAGAGATTGATTTCATAAGAAGAATTGCTGCCATTGGCGAGGGTGCCACTGGTCCAGCTTCCACTACCGAGTGAGGTAGGTCCGCTGGTAGGGTTACCGGCATCGGCCTCATCCCAGCAGGTAGGAATGATGCTGGAAAAATCCTGCAGGTAAGGAATGGTTTGATTTCCACAAAGGGTCACAAAGCTATACGGCCCCGACCAGTTGCTAACATCACCTACACCACAGCTATCGCGTACATAAAACTCATAACTACTGGTATGGCTAAGGCCACTAAGGCTAACTGTGTCATTAGTCACATTTTGCATGGTACCGCTACCGGGGGTAAATCCGGCCGGGCCATATTCCAGGTTCCAGTTGCTGGCACCGCCGGCGGTCCAGTAAATGTCGGCAGTGGTTTGAGTGATATTATAGGCACCCAGGGCAGTAGGGGCAGCACAAGTCAAACTTTGCACTACTACATTATCTACTATCCAGTACCATGACCAGTCGCCGGTCCAGTGGAAGCGCACCTGAGCGGCAACTGAGCCGTTAGCGGCTGCGGTAATGTCAATCAGTTCACTTTTGGGATTGGCAGTAGACACACCGCTACTTTGCAATACGGTATCCCAGGTACTGCCATCAAACACTTCTACGGCAAAAGCACCGCCGCTACCGCTTTTAAAATAGTGGTCAAAAGAGAGGTAGAGGTTAGTAGCACCGGAGGCATCAAAGGCCGGGGAAACCAGGGCGGCGTCTTCTGCCGGGCCGAAGCTGTAATTGTCGCTATCGAAAATCGCAGCGGGGCTACTAATAGGTGAGTTCAACGTCCGGGAGCCGGGGTTGCTAAATTGCCAAACCTCACCACTACTGTTTAGATCGGAGTTGGTCCACCCTAACGGAGCGGTAGATCCCGAAGCCATCGAGAAATCCTCCGAAATAAGCTGACCAGTAACCGGGAAAAACATGGCCATCCCGGCTACCATAGAGAGTAGCTTTCGTTTCATAATTGCTAAATTGGTTTTTTAATCAAAATTGTCGCTCAAGTTAGCGCTTTATTGCAAACAACAATGATTAATTTATTACTGCAGAACCATTTTAACATTTATGCTTATTAACTATTTCATTTTTTGCCAGGTCTCGTATAGTTTTTCCTGCTGGGGACGATTGTCCTCAACTTCTCTTAATGGCTCACACTCGCGCAGGCTTTCGTAACATTCGGCCGGAAGTTGCTGGTACAAGCCAGTTCCCTTGGTCTTCCAGGCAATCATATCGTCGCTTACCTCTTTAATAATCCGGGCGGGATTACCCACCACCAGGCTGCGGGGGGGAATATCGGTTTCGGCTTTAATAAAGGACAGGGCGCCCACAATTGATTCTGCCCCCAGCATCACATTATCCATCAACACTGCATTCATGCCTACCAGGCAATTGCGACCAATATTGGCCCCGTGCACTATGGCTCCATGGCCGATATGCGCCCCTTCTTCGAGCCTTATGCTAACCCCCGGAAACATGTGGATCACACAGTTTTCCTGAACATTACAGCCATCTTCAATTATGATCTCCCCCCAGTCTCCCCTGATGGCAGCGCCCGGACCTACATACACGTTTTTACCGATATGCACATTGCCAATTACCGAGGCGGTCTTATGGATAAAGGCACTGGGGTGAATGACGGGCTTAAAACCTTTGAATTCGTAAATCATAATCTGAGTTTTAAAAGGAGGCTATTTGCGGTACTTATCGTTAAGGCCAAGGCCCTGCTCCAGCAGATCAAGAGCCTTGCCCAGGCGCCGCTGCTTGGTGGCCTGCTGTTTTGCGCCCTCAATATGCTCGGCATATTCCCTTTTCTTGTACTCACTCAGGCCATGATAAGTTTTGGCCGCAGTGGGATTTTCCTTCAGTGCCTGATCCAGCATTTCGCTGCGCTTTACCCGATCCTTATCAGCTTCACCCATGCCTTTTACCTGCTCGCCACCTTCATTTTTAGCCACTGCCTCTTTTATCAGCCCTCGCAGGCCTTCTTCGTCAAGCTCTTCCATACTGGAAATAGGGTACTTGCGCATAGACTTGGTGCTCTCCGAAGAGGCTTCGAGCAGACCCCTGGGATCATCAAAAAGTACCCCCTTGTGAAACCACACGGCCGCAAAGTTCTTAAAGGCTACCATGCTCATCATCAAACCCTTGTACTCAAATGAGGGCGTACCCCACTTGATTTTCTCCTCCACCTGAGGAGCAGTTTCATGAATAATCTCCCTAACTCTGCTCAGAATAGGGTGGGCAAAGTTACCTTCCAGTTTTGCTAAATATTCATCCACGTTTGCCGGCTTGGCCATAGCATATTTGATTTAATATTTATATATAAAAAATATCCTAAAAATTAATTCATTTTAGCCAGCAAACACCCCTAATCAGCTGACGGTCACAACGCTTGTTTCTATACTTTTTCAAGCACCACAGCATAGCCCTGGCCTACTCCAATACACATCGTACAAAGAGCGTAGCGTTTACCGCTTTCCTGCAGCTGGATAGCGGCAGTTTGCAACAATCGGGCACCACTCATACCGAGCGGATGGCCCAGGGCGATGGCACCGCCATTGGGATTGATGCGGGGATCGTCATCCGCCAGGCCCATTTTACGCGTACAAGCCAACACCTGAGCTGCAAAAGCCTCATTCAATTCAATAATATCCATGTCATCCAGGGTAAGACCGGCTTTCTGCAGTGCCTTCTCTGAGGCAAAAACCGGCCCGATGCCCATAATGCGTGGCTCCACCCCGGCTACTCCCATCGACACAATGCGGGCCATAGGTTCAAGCCCATTTTTCCTGGCGCCTTCATCGGAAGCGATCAAAAGGGCCGCGGCACCATCATTAAGACCTGAGGCATTACCGGCGGTTACTGAGCCTCCCTCTTTTTTGAAGGCGGGGCGCAGCTTTGCCAGAATTTCGGGACTGGTGGTGGGCTTAATAAACTCGTCCTGATCAAAAAGAATCGGGTCCTTTTTGCGCTGGGGAATACTCACGGCGGCAATTTCCTTAGCCAGACGACCATTCTTTTGCGCCTCGGTAGCCTTCATCTGGCTCCAATAGGCAAACTTATCCTGATCCTCACGGCTGATATTAAATTGCTCTACCAGGTTTTCGGCGGTTTCGCCCATGGCATCAGTTCCGTAGCGCTCAAACATTTTGGGATTGACAAAGCGCCAGCCAAAGCTTGAGTCGTACATCCTGGAGTCAGTGCCATAGGCGCGTGATGGCTTACTCATCACATAGGGTCCCCTGGTCATGTTTTCCACCCCACCGGCGATGAACAAATCGCCATCACCATTGTGAATGGCACGCATTGCCTGGGCTCCCGCGCTCATGCCAGAGGCACAGAGGCGGTTTACCGTTTCGCCGGGAACGGAAAAAGGCAAACCTGCTAAAAGGCTGGCCATGCGGGCCACGTTGCGGTTGTCTTCCCCAGCCTGGTTGGCACATCCCATAATTACATCGGCAATCATTTCCACATCAAGTTTCTGGTGGCGCGACAGCAGGTGCTCGATGGCATGCGCCGCCAAATCATCAGTGCGAACCTGGGCAAGGGTACCCATAAAGTTTCCAATCGGGGTACGAATACCGTCTACTATATATGCTTGCTTACTCATTAAATCTTTATTCTTTCATTTTTTCATTTCGTAATAAGAAATGCCTGCCGGCATCACTCCCACACTTTACCGGTACGGTAAACGGTTCCTTTAAACAAGGCCACCACCTCATTATGTTGATTAGTGATACGGATATCATAAATACCGGTGCGACGTGTAAGGTTCAACTCACGGGCTTCGGCGGTGATCACGTCACCGGCTTTTACCGGCCTGGTATGAGATATGGAGGTTTCAATACTTACCGACTGAATACCGTGGCTATTGCTGGCAAAGGCCAGGGCGCTGTCGGCCAGTGAGTAGGTGATACCTCCGTGGGCAATTTTAAAGCCATTGGTCATCTCTTCCCTTACCGTCATGCGCAACTGGCTGTAACCCTCGCGCTCCTCAATCCGTTCAATGCCCAGCCACTGGCTAAAGGCATCGCCCTTGTACATCTTGTCAACTACTGCCGTTCCCTTCATTTCTCGTTTTTGCCTTTGGAGATTTCCACGGAAACCGAGCGCTCCACAATGGCAATCAGGGTATCGAGAATAAGGCTGAAACGCTGGCGGGCAGCCAGATCTTCCTCAGCAAGGTCGGATTTGAACAGAGCACGGTTACGCAGATCCTCAAATACCAGGGGGCTGTCGCTTAACTCACGGGCAATGTCACCCTCAAGTTCATCGGCATGTTCCTCGTATTTATCCACGCGCTCATTAATCACCTCCTCCAGCATTTGCTGAGGAATGAGGGAGATTGGAATACCGGCAGACACAAAGGCGTTGATGAGGATTACAATGGAATCCACCAGCACCTCGTGTTCGCTATCGCTGAAATCATCGGCCAGGTTGGTTACAAACCCCATCAGTACCGGCTGGTCTTCCATCACCTGCACCAACAGCTGGCCCTGCTCCTGCTGGCTCATGGCCTCAAAATCGGCTATGGCCACCGCCACAAAATCTTTATTGGGATGCTTCATAGCTGGCAAAGGTAATTGATCGTATCCCGAATACGAAGCCGCCAGCCGCCAAATGAACCCGTTGAAACTACGGCTATGAACCTTCGGCCGCCTGCTCCTCCTGCGGGCGCACCTTACGCACAAAGAAGTCTTCTAGCTCGCGGAGGGTTTCGGAGGTGGTGGCCATATCCTTCACCAGCTTGCCGTGATCGAGAATTACAATGCGCTGACAAAACTCCGCCACATGGCCAAGGTCATGGCTGGAGATCAGCATGGTGATATCCGTTTCCTCATCGAGCTTTTTGAGCTGATCCCGTAATTGATACTGGGTGGAGGGATCGAGGTTGGCAAAAGGCTCATCAAGTATCAAAACCTGTGGGTCACCGATCAGGGCTCCTACGATTCCCACCTTCTTCTGATTGCCTTTGGAAAGGTCGCGGATATATTTTTTGCGCCCCCTGATCTCTCCTTTAAACAGTTCCTCGTATTGATCAAGAAAGGTGCTTAGGCGGGTTTGATCCCAATGGTGTAATTTGGCGATAAAGCTAAAGTACTCGTCAGGCGTGAGATAATCGATCAGAAAGCCTTCATCGATAAAGCTACCGGTAAAATTTTTCCAGTCTTCACTTTTGGCAACCAAAACGCCGTTAATGACTACCTCTCCTGAATCGGGCTTGATAAGGTCGAGCATGCAGCGATACAAGGTGGTCTTACCGGCACCGTTGTTTCCCACCAGGCCAAAAGATTTGCCCATTTCAATCTGTAGGTGGGGAATATCCAATACCACTTCGTTGTTATAACTCTTGCTGAGGTTTGAAACGTCGATAATATTCATAACTGTAATTCGAACTTAAATTAATAAGGCAGGGGAATCCGGCTAACCCTCGCGGAAGCCGTTGGCACTGCGGTATTTTTTCTCCCTGAAGTTTTTTATCACCTCGCGAAACCAGAGTTTACTACAGGCCAGACTTAGTATTCCAAAGACTGCCAGAGCGGCCAGACCGTAATAAGGCTTGCCAAATACGTTAAAGGACTGAAAAATCAGAATGGGCAACAGCAAGAGCGGTAAGGCTATTAAAAACTGGGTAGCGCTGGTGCCCTGGTAGTTGAAGGCAGAACCCTTGCTGAGATCTATCTTTTTCTTTTGGTAAGTACTGGCATACAGCAGAATAAAACTGTTTACGCCAACATTGTAAAGGAAGCAGGCGGTGTTGACCCAGAGGGCATCGAGGCTAAAATAAATATAACCCAGGGTAAGAAGGTAGGTTATAACACTACTGAAAACCAGCAACCAAAACTTGGCCCGGAAAAAGGACTCCATCGGATAGGCCCGGGTTAAAATACCATCAAAGTAGGCCCCTTCCCAGCCAATGAGAAATTGCCCGTAGTTGATCATAAATATTCCCGTCATAAATATCCCCGCAAAAACCTTCCAGCCCAGGCCCTCGTAAACTCCCTCCATGGCATCACCTGTCCCATAAAATAACAGACCGTAGAGGCAGAACAAAGCCGTCATTACCAGTATACTTTTAGTGCGCTTATTGCGTAAAATAAGCTTCAGTTCATTAGCCATCATGGTCCCTATTGAACCTTGCGACTCGAGAATGCTAAAATCCTGGGTGACCGCTACCTTGCTGTGTTTTTTCCATTGGTCAACGTAAGTCTGCTTACGCAAAAAACGATAATTAAGAACATAGAGCAGCACTACCAAAGAAAGGGAAAACAGGGCAAACCAGCTCTGGCCCAAGCCGGCAAAAACCACCGCCGACCAGGCATTAATGGCAAACCACCCCAGAAAATTACCGGCTAAAAGCAAAATCACCAGCACCGCAAAAGCAATAAACAGCCCCTGCCTAACGGCCGCTGCCCTTTTGATGTAAATTACCAGGAAATGATCAAACATCACCACCAGCAACATGGTCAGCAGCCAAACTGCAGCTATGGTAGCACCCATCTCCGGTAGCACTGTCCTGATAACAAAGGGTACAAAAATGAGCAGGGGTAAGATGTTAAAGAAGTTAAACAGGCTGGTGCCCAGCAGGAAGTTGATTACCTTTTTTTTCGCCACCGGCTGTAGCAGGTAATGTTGTACCGTAAGCAGGTTCAGATCCTGCAGGAAGAAACGCATGGCCAGATCCACTAACAGGTAATAAAGGATGAACTCGCCAAAAACGGGGGTGATTAGCTCCGCCTGCGGGCGCGCTTCATATAGAAAGTCAGGCAGCAGGATACCCAAACCCAGGAATAAGGCCCCAAAATACAGGATTAGAAATCCCATTAAAATTTTCACTCCCCAGCCCTGGCTGAAGTATTTGGCGCGAAGGGTTTTTTTCCATTGCTGCGAGAGCAGGCTAGTGTACATAATTGGATCAGGTTTACAGTAAGTACCAACAAGCAGGCTGTGCAATTTAAATATTTATCGATGCTTTTTACACCCGCCATTCTACCCCCATACCTTGTTAATCCAACTCCAGGCAACCCTCTAAGCCCAACTGGTCTAATAAGCAGAATAACCTATCCCCTTTGGTCATTTGACAAACCTGTAATCTACACCGTTTTATGACAAACCACCAACTTTGCAAAACCCTGATTATAAGTGCGTGTATCAGCTATTCGGCTGTGGGACAGCTTTCCTCGACGCTCTCGGTAAATAACGTCAACGCCAGTTTTACTGCCAACGGCGGCTTGTTTCAGAATGAGTACGAATTTGCCGGATTCACTCTTAATGATGCCAACCTGAAGTCAGCCATTTTTGCCGGCAGCAGCTGGATTGCTGCCAAGGTTAATGATAGTCTTCACCTGGCTGTCCAGGATTACCATCTGCTGAATGACAGCCTTTACCCGGGCCTGGATATCTCTGATTTCGCGGCCGGACCCATCGCCAATGATTACAACGGCGCCAATTATAATACCCGCTACCACCGGCTTTGGAAAATCAGCCGGCAGCAGATTGATTATCACCGCAATCACTACCAGCAGGTACCTTATTTACCCGCCGATGCTATTCTGGAATGGCCGGCCAACGGTGACAGCGGCAATGGTGAAGCGGCCATCCTTGCTCCCTTTTACGACATGGATGGCGATGGCCAATATCAACCGTTAAACGGCGATTACCCTGTTATAGCTGGCGATGAGGCCATCTACGTGATTTTTAATGATGAAAACCGCGACAAGCCTGCTACGGCAACGCCCCCGCTTTCAGCTGAAATCCACCTGATGGCTTATGCCTTTGATTCAGCCAGTAATCCAGCTTTTCACAACAGCATTTTTCTACACTATCAATTATTTAATCGCGGCAGTGCAAACTGGGATTCACTGGTTTTTTCCAACTGGATGGATGTGGACCTTGGAAATGCCACCGATGATGTGGTGGGATCGGACAGTGCCAACAGCCTCATCTATGCCTATAACGCTGATATGAATGACGAAGGACCACTGGGCTTTGGCTTGAACCCCCCGGCAGTGGGCGTGCAAAACCTCAATGCTAATGCCAGCGGTCATATGTACTACAATCGTAGTGGCAGCGGCGGCCCGGCAGGTACATCCGATCCATATGTTTCAGCGGAATATTATAACCTGATGAACAGTAAATGGAAAGACGGCCACTCCTTAATCGTGGAAAACGCAGGCGGAGGCGGGAGTCTCTCCAATGGCGATGGCTACGTGGTGGGTGACACCGGCAAAACCACCAAATGGGCCTATGAAGAAGCCTATGGCTGGACGGAGTCACCCCTTAACACTGGTGATAAAAGACAGCTGTTCAACATCAGGGTTGACAGCCTCCCTGCCGGTGAAAGCCTGTGCCTTGACTTTGCCTACATCTATGGCCGTGATCCTGCCGGCCAGGATGTGTATTCTTCGATCCAGGTAGTAAAAAACAGAGCTCAGACCCTGAGGCAGTATTTTAACAGTACGGGGGGTCCTTGTACTGAACAGGTGGTGGGGCTTTCCAGACTGGAAGCCAAACAGGATTACTTTGAAATATATCCCAATCCTACCCAGGGCGAATTGCAGCTAAAAACAAAAAACTCAGGTCCCCTCAGGATTGAAGTTTATAGCATAAATGGTGGGCTGATCTTAGAAAAAGAGTGGCAATATAGCTCTGCGGCAAACCTTAAGCTGGAGGGACCAGCCGGCATCTATCTGCTAAAGCTTACCTCAACTGAGGCCACTGCAAGTTACCGCATAATGAAACGCTAGCTTACAAACCCAGATAAATGGTGAGCGCCTCTTTTACAATATCATTGAGGTACTCGCCACCTGCATTCAGGCAGATGGCTACCCCCAGCTGCTGCTCAGGAAGCCAGGCGGTAAATGACTTGAAAGAACCTACTGAACCAGCATGGCCATAGCAGTGTACAGCGCCTAAAGGATATCGAAATAAACCGGCACCCATATTGCCCTTCATCGCCATCATCTCTCCCTCTAACAAGGCCGGCTGAATAAGCCTGCCCTCAAAAAGGGCTTCCATAAAGCGGCAGAGCTCAGTTGGAGTGGAAGTCATGCCGCCAGCTCCCAGTAGAATTTCGGGGTCGGCCAGGGGACTGCAAAGCCATCGCGATCCTTGCCGGTAATAGGAGTACGCTTCATTGGCCAGGGGCTCGATAGAATCAGCGAGGCCGGTACGGTTCAACCCGAGCGTTTTGGCAATACGCCGATCCAAAATCTCATCAAAGCGCATGCTATCGAGCTTTTCGGCTATCAGGCTTAGTACTACGTAATTGGCATTGTTATACTCGGCGCTGGCGCCGGGGCGGAAATCAGTTTTGGCCTTCGCTAAAATTGCTTCCATATCGGCACGGGTTTCGGGCTGGAGATTACGGTATTCGGCGGAGCGGGTATTACCGAAGTTGTGAATGCCGCTTTGGTGACGCAGCAAGTGCTCCATCGTAATCTGAGTGGCGTTGGGCCAGTCAGGGTAAAAGCGGGCCAGTTTATCATCGAGGCTCAACTTCCCCTCCTCTACCATTTGCATAATTACCACGGCGGTAAAAGTTTTAGAAATAGAACCGATGCGATAGCGGGTAAGGGTGTCGGCTTTAACTACCGGTTTGAGAGAGGCCATACCAAAGGCCCGTTGGTACACCGCTTCTCCATGGTGATAAATAGTAAAGCTCCCCATCGCCCTGCCTTTAGCATCCAGCCGATCGAAATATTTGTCCAAAGCCTCCGCCTGCTGCGGCTGCGCCCAGATTGATACACCGAGGAAAAAGAGGAAAATAAAAAAGCCCTGTTTCATTGCAGTGTTTACAAATTAACAAGGCTTTGGTTTCAAAAGTCAGACCAAGCTGGCCCGGCCCGTACTCTTAATAGAAGGTCTGCCCTTCTCGCGCCATCCGGCGCAGCAGCGGTGAGCAGCGGTAGCGGTCTTCACCGTACTCCGCCTGCAGGCGATCGAGAGTGTCCACACAGTGCTGGATGCCTTTTTCATCGGCCCACTTCAACAAGCCCTTGGGGTAGTTAACGCCCTTGGTCATCGCCAGGTCGATGTCTTCCTTAGAAGCAATATTCAGGTAAAGGGCGTCGGCGGCTTCATTGATGAGCATCACCAGGATCCGCCAGAGGATATTTTCGCCCCGCTCCTGGCCTTTATCAGGGGCCGGCTTTTCGGCGCCCTCGCTGTAATCGTAAAAGCCCTTACCGGTTTTACGTCCCAGCCAGCCGGCTTCTACCAGGCGCTTTTGGGTGAAGTTGGGACGATAACGTGGATCGTAGAAAAACTCGGTAAACACACTCTCCGTAACCGCATAATTCACATCGTGGCCAATAAAGTCCATCAGGGTAAATGGCCCCATCCTGAAGCCACCCAGTTCGGTCATGGCCCAATCAATGGTAGCCGGATCGGCAAAACCCTCTTCGTAAATGCGTACTGCCTCTCCGTAAAAAGGACGGGCCACGCGGTTAACAATAAAGCCGGGAGTGTCTTTGGCCATCACCGTCACCTTGCCCCAGCTGTCGATAATTTTCCGCGCCTCAGTGGTGGTTTCGGGTGCAGTAGAAACGGCGGGGATAATTTCCACCAGGGGCATTAAAGGAGCGGGGTTAAAAAAGTGAATGCCGATAACTTTAGAGGCATCCTCCACCGCCGAACCTATGCTGGCGATGGATAGCGAGGAAGTGTTGGAGGCCAGAATGGCTTTCCCTTCAGTAATTTCTTCCAGGTTTTTAAAGATGCTCTTTTTCACCTCCAGTTTTTCCACCACCGCTTCTATGATGAGGCCACAGTCTGCCAGGTCGCTCATGGAGCTGTCGTAATTGAGGCGTCCCAAAATTTCCTTGTCCTCCCCCTCCTTAAGACGACCCTTTTCCACCAGGCGGGCCAGAATCTTTTCATGGCCTTTGCGGGCCTTGTCGAGCGCTGCGCGATGCATATCGTTCAGTACTACTTCATGACCATTCTGCGCGGCCACCTGCGCTATGCCGGCTCCCATGGCTCCGGCTCCTATGATTCCGATCTTCATTGTTTAGTTTTATGTTGATTAGTAAATTGGAAGAATAGTTAATTAGATATTTGTAAAGTTTAATGAGGGCTTATTCATCACCGCTTTTACGCTTTTGCAAGTAGGCGATATAACCATTTAGTAAAGCCAGAATTGTTTTATAATGATCTTCAATTTTTTGAAACTCAGAATCTGAAATATACTTACAATCCAATGCTGTAATGAGATGATCTAGCGACTCCTCTAGTGAACCCTCCCTATTCTGCAAAACTGAATACTCTCCTGATAGTGGTAGCGACCATGCCTTTCAGCAATCGCATTACCAACCCCACGGGAACTTCTGATAAGTTGCCCTGTCAAACTGAATTTTTCTTCTGGGGGAAATTGCTGCACAAGTTCAAAACAGTTATTCCGAAAAGTCCTTGCTTCCTTCCAGCAATTAAGGTCTCTAAAACTCTGCATAAGCTTTAGCTTTTATAGTGAGTCACTTGACTATTTACCTCTTTTACAAATTAACCAATTCACTATTCTACTCTCCCCTAAAAACAGGCTTCCGCTTTTCCAAAAAAGCCTTGGTACCCTCGGCGTAATCGTAGCTGTTACCACATTCAGTTTGGTATTTGTCCTCCAGCTGCAGCTGCCCGGTCAGGTCATTTTCAAATGAGGCATTTAACAGCTTTTTGGTATCGGCAAGGGCCTTGGTAGGCATATTGGCCAGGGTGGCAGCAATTTTCAGGGCCTCTTCGGCAAAGCTTTCATCGCTGAAATATTTATAAATCATGCCCATGGCTTCGGCTTCAGCCGCCGATACTTTGTCGCCCAGCATCATCAGTGCCGAGGCTTTCTGCATGCCAATCAACCTTGGTAAGGTGTATGTACCACCGCTATCAGGGATTAAGCCTATTTTGGAAAAGGCCTGAATAAAGCTGGCCGATTCGGTAGCTACCACCACATCGCAGGCCAGGGCAATATTGGCACCGGCGCCAGCCGCTACTCCATTTACCGCCGCTACCACTGGTTTAGGAAGCTCGCGCAATTGCTCAACGATGGGATTGTAATGCTCACTAACAATTTTGGTGAGCTCCGGACCTTCGGGGTCAATGGCCTCGGCCAGATCCTGACCGGCACAAAAGGCCTTGCCGTTAGCGCTCAGAAGAACACAACGGATAGTGTGGTCAGCCGCTGCTTTTTTAAGCTCTTTCTGCAAAGCCAGCGCCATCTCACGGACAAAAGAGTTATATTTATTTGGGCGGTTCAAGGTGATTTTTAATATCCCCTCAATCTGCTCGGAAATAATAAATTCGGACATACTTTTTGCTTTTGGGTCAAAAGTAAGAAGATTGACCGCCAACCAACCAAGCCTATGCACTACCTTAAAATTATGCTGCCCGGTCTTGCCGTGCTGCTTGGCTTGAACGCCTGTACAGCCAGCTACTATGCCACCAGTTGCAACCCGGCTCCGTTGCTGCGCGAAGCTAATGAAGTGACGGCTTCGGCTGGCCGTAGCACCTATAATTACAGCCGCAGCAATGATCTCAGTGTCGCCTACTCCCCGATTGATAAGTTGGGCCTGCTGGCCAATATATCATGGATTCAATCAAGTAGGGGCGTGATCGACCGTGAGCAGTACGGCATGAATGCCGCCTTTTATGAAGGGGCGATTGGCTATTACCACTCCTGGGATGACAACCTCAGTTATGATGTTTACCTGGGCTTTGGTCAAACACAAAATGCGCAGAGCTATGCCTTTGATTTTGGATACCTGCAAAGTAATCACCTCATCCAATTTGATTATAGCCGCGTTTTTCTGCAACCGGCCCTCGCCTATACCAGTGAGTACATTGATGTGCAAGTGGCGCTGAGAGCAAGCCAGGTTACTTATGGCCAGGTGGTGCTTGACTCAATCAGCCGTGATAACATTTTTGAACTGCCGCCCGAAAGTGGCGCTCGTTTTATTCTGGCCGAACCAGGAATCACTCTGAGAGGAGGCTACCGCTACTTAAAAGTGCTGCTGCACGTCGGCTATAGCTTTAATTTAAGCCCTGAACCACTGTTTCGGGACTTCAGCAACCTATCTGTCGGAGTGGCATACAACTTTAAGCCCTCCTTCAAGGCTAAACCGGGGTCACAGCCCGCTTTGTTTTAGCCCCGCTAATATCGCCCGCCAGTATTAAGGCAGCGGAAAGCGCCCGAAGGATCTGCACCCCTATTTCTCTATTTCCGCCTTGTTCTGCTGCCGATAACCGGACTCACGTCTCAGGATCAACTGCATTTTACCGCGGTCAAAATCCTCGATAATATAATCGCCATCGTGCAAACTGATACGATGACCCCGCTCCTGGCGATGCCAGAGGTAGCGCTCACGACGGGGGTTTAGCGTCTTTAAATTACTCACTTTAAAAGACTTGAAATCAGGCCGCATACTGTTTATCACCAGAGTATCGGGGCCATAATTTACCTGACCATACAAGGGCATAAAGTATTTGAGGTAGGCGCCGTGCTTGCCCGATACTCCACGGGTAACCAGTAAAGGGATACTGTCTTCAATGAGTTGGCCATCAAACCACAGTTGGTAGTCTATCCAGGGCGCCTCCTCCAGCAGGGAGTCTATCATGGCGGGATGAAAGCCCGCTACCGGGGTGCGCAATTCCTGGTCGCTGAAATCATAATCACCATCGGTATCAAGCGCATATTGAATCTGGCCTTTTTCACTTAAATGATATATCATGCTGGCACTGCAGCGGATCCAGTCACGTGAATAACCCTGCAGGGTATCAAATTGCCAGGTTTGCATCAGGGCCCGGAAGCGGTTGTCATCAATGTTTCCGGCCCTATAATTCTGATAGGCAAACTGATCGGACTGAAACCAGATTTCTTCGCGGTAATAATGCTCCCAGCTATCCGGAATGCCAGTGAGGGGGCGGCGTGCCTGTTCCCAAAAGGAACGCTGGGGGGAGTGCTTGAAAGTAACCAGGGGTGAGAAGTCGGTATAGCCCGGGGAGCCATACAGCATTTTGGCTTGCAGTCGCAAGGTGTCATGCTGGGCATGAATTTGCGGCAGCCAGAGGCAGAAGAAAAGCAGCTTCCCAAGTTTCATTCGCAGACTTAACTGCCGCAAAACTAAGCAAATACATCGAGGAAAAGGCCTCTTCCGGCCTAAGGATCAGGTCGGCCGCAAAAGGCAGACTAAAAAGAGACCAGCTGCCTTATTGATTTATAAGATATTGACCCTCAACATTGTAGATTATATACACTTAAAATAATCGAAAGGCTCCT
>CAZUCA010000048.1:0-25795 GCA_964619125.1 uncultured Owenweeksia sp.
TTTTACCCATAAATATCACCTAACCCAACAGTCGCAATTTAAAAGAAGCAATTCAGATCGGGTGCTTGGTTAAGATCCATGAAACTTAGGATAATAAGTTTACAAAATTAGAATACCAAAATGGCAACCAGCTTCTAAACCGAAACCACCCGGTGTGCCATCGAGGCCTTGATAGCTTACTATTGGTGTTTTGATATCGACCGGAAGCAAGACCGATAATAATTTCGGTTTTTCCTAAAATGCCATAAATTAATTGCAAAAATTCCCACCAACGATGGCATGGCAACCATCCCTATCGCAAAAAATCATTTTTAGCGTAAATTAAAGCTGGCATGTAGGTCATTTCCACCAATTGCCCTTCCTGCTTGACAAAATACCGTTTCAGGCGAGTTTTGAATTCCTTCAACTTTGATCCGGTGCTTAATGGTAAATGCCTTACGCACAGAAATACCAAAAACCCACTGTTATGAACACAACTGCCAACCTAATTCTTGCCCTGGCCCTTATCATTATTATGATGGGCATGGGCCTCGGACTGGAAGTCCGTCACTTCCAAAATGTTTTTGCCCGACCCAAGGCCATAATTATCGGACTGGTTAATCAAATTCTCTTACTACCGCTGGTAGGATTCCTGATTGCCCATAGCCTTAACCTCAGCAGTGAACTGGCCATCGGCCTGATGATACTGGCTGCCTGCCCCGGGGGCGCAACCTCCAACCTCATTGCTCACCTGGCCCGGGCCGATGTAGCCTTATCGGTTTCGCTCACCGCCGTCTCCAGTATAATTACCATCATTTCTATACCCTTTGTGGTAAACCTGGCCCTGCTAACCTTTGGCAGCAGCGGCAATATGATTCAACTGGATGTGCTGGAAACCATCGGCAAAATTTTTGTCATCACCGTGGGGCCGGTGATGCTGGGCATGTTTATTCGGCGGCGGAAACCCCACTTCGCCGACCGGATGGAAACCCCGGTACGACGAGCATCCTCCCTTTTCCTGATTTTGATTATTCTAGGTATTATTTTCCAGGAAAGAAGCCAGTTTCTCGACTATCTGCGATCAGCTGGTGCTGCCAGTATACTCCTGAATATTACCACCATGACCCTTGGTTTTGGCAGTGCGCTGCTCTTCAGGCTAAAGTCAGCCCAGGCCCTCAGCATTTCGATTGAAGCGGGTATGCAAAACGGAACCATGGCGATGATGATAGCTACGGTGATGCTCAATAATACCGCCTACGCCATTGCCCCGGCAGTGTACAGCCTGTTAATGTTTGGCACTGGCTTTCTGGTGGTGCTTTACGGTCTTAAGCGACATCAAAACCGGCGGTCACTTATCTCACAATCCTATTGAACCCAACACCACAGTTATGTTAAAAGATCAATTCAAATATTTGCTAGTGCTGCTCACGGGCCTGCTTTGGGTACAAGGGCTGCAAGCCCAGCGCACGCTGGAGATATTAAGCATATCCGGCCAATACAGTCACAATAGTCAATACGGTGGCGCCGGCAACCCCGTTATTATTAACGGACTGATAAATGTTAAAATTCCGGTGGTATTCCAGCAGGGCAAAACTATCTGGTACAACAACATCAGCTACCTCTATGCCGAAGTGAGAAACACCCCCACTCCCGACCCCACGGCGGAACCGTTCAGGCCCCTGCAGGGCTTTATTGTACAAACCGGTCTGGTGCGACAACTGGACGAAAGGCATGCCCTGCAACTTTTACTAGCCCCCCGCCTGATGGCCGGTGGCAACTGGAGCAATGCCGATTTTCAGCCGGGCGTAATTGCCCTCTTTGAAAAACGCCATAATCCATCTTTACTGATGCGTTACGGCGTGCTTTACAACCAGGATCTCTTTGGACCGATGATCATTCCTTTGGTGTACCTCTACTTTCAAAAAGGCGATTCGCCCTGGAGTATCGAAGGACTTTTACCGATAAATTCCAAAATCAGTTATCACTTCAACCCGAATATTTCGGCCGGCATTAAGCACTTTGGATTAATTACCAGCTACCCTTTGGAGGAAGGGGGCTATGTAGAACGCAGCAGTGTCGATCTCAGTCTCTTCAGCCAGTTCAGGATTCATAAAGGCTTTCACCTCGAATTGAACGCCGGCTATGCCCTCAGCCGCGACTTTGCCCAATATGCTGACGATGATCAGCTAGATGCCCGTATTTCGGTGTTGAAACTGGGCCAGGAGCGGCAGCGGCTCAACCCCGAATATGGAGATGGTTTTTATGCCGGACTCAAGTTGCTTTATTTAGTGGAAATTGATGATTAATTGCAAGAGAGCCGGAGTACCAGTAATAAGTTTTTTTATCTATCAAATTTTTAAATGCCTTAGCTGGGAAAAAAAGCCATAGAAACCGGTAGCTGTTATGGATTGCTGAGCTTAAGCACTTCCATATATTTGTCATCTATATATTATTGTGTTGAAGATTCTACTTAGCGGCCTGATAGGCCTTTTTACTAGCTTTTTAAGTGCTCAGTATATCAGTATTGGTGCCGGGGGAGCCGGTTACCTGGGCGCATCGCTGGCCTTTGAATATGAGTTGAGCAATGGTGAGCAAGACTTTGCCAACGCTACCAGTTTTAAGGCCGGAGCCAGTTTTGCCAACTGGGGAAAAATAAAGCCCCTGTCTACGGCCATCGTGGGGATTAATAGGCACTGGGGTAAATACAACAACTGGAAAATGGGTGCGGAAATAGGCATTCCTATCGGTGAGTCGGCAGGGAAAATTAAGGGTGTATTTGTTTACCCGGCGATAGGCTATTTAATCGGGCGCGGCCAATCCAAAGGCTTCATCAGTCTGGGCCCGCTTTATATTCCTGAACGCTCCGGCCTCTATGGCAGCTACGGCCACCTTACACCCTTTGTAAGTGCAGGGCTCCGAATGCGTCTGCTCTAAGATATCCTTTATTGCTTCAAAACAGGTTTACGGATAGTATAACTCTCCGTATACAGACTTAGCCAATACAAACCTTCAGGTAACACACTGGTGTTTAAAATCAGTTCGCCCCACCGGTATTGCACGCTCAGCGGAAGCTTCATTCCCTGTAGATTATAGAGATAGAGGGTTGCACTGGCAGCCAACTCTACCGGTAATTCAATTATCAGCTGATCCTCACAAGGAATGGGATACAGCTCAATTAAATCCGCCAGGCCAATCTCCTCCTGCCCCACACCCGCATCACAAAGGAGGCTGTCAGTAACAGTTTCAGCAAGTTGGTTTACCGTGATAGGATTTACGCTAGAATTAGGACTGTTGACCGTATAAGCGGGAGAACTAACACTGGGCGTTATATTACTAGCGTTTAAACTTATGGGTACCTGGCTGCAAGCGGCCTGGCCATTGCCTCCAACCGTAATGAGATAAGTGGGATCGCTGGTGGTAGCGAGATTAAACAGCCAGCGATCGCCTTGCAGCGGCACGGGGTGGGTCAGGGTTTGAAAAACATCGCGCTGGTAAGCGGTACTCCACATAACGTTGCCGGCCGAATTGACCTTAAAGAGCAGACCGTCAGTACTGGTGGCCCCGTGTGCCCGGCCATACACCAGCAAATCACCATTGGCCAGCTCGCTAAAACCACTCATGAACTCCGAAAAGCCATTGCTCTGGGCATATTCCTTAGCCCACAACACATTACCCTGCCGATCGAGCTTTAAAAGGTAAATATTAGTAGCGCTAGCGGCAGTGGTATCCTCGATACTCCCTCCTACCATAATATTGCCATCCTGGGTGTAGTGGATACTATAGCTATTGCTCCCCCGTCCAAAGTCGTAATGCTTATACCAAAGGGTGGTACTTTGGGTCATGCCCAGGACAAAAGTCTCAAAATAACCATTACTGGTGTTGTTCCAGGCGCCGCTCATATAGTAACGGCTACTGTCATCAGCGGCCACTGCCTCGGCAAATATGCCTCGAGTGCCGTTGTACAGGGTTCTTTTGGTAAGAATATTACCACTGGCTGAGCAATGTAGAATTTTGGTAGGCTGATTACTGACCCCGTGCCGAATAAAGAGCATGAGGCTACTGTCAGCCTGCTCAAAAATGGCCAGACAACGGTCGTCAAAAGTGGAGCTATAAAGCTTATGCCAGATGAGATTTCCGGCCGTATCGAGTTTATACAAGCTGGCGCCACTGTTGGAAACAAACTGCTGACGCATGGTACCACCCACCAATAGGTTGCCATCCATAGACTGGCTGATCACCGCAAAATCGTCGCGCCTCAGCCCCCGGTAGCGCCTAGACCAGTTTAGGGAAAGATCCGGATTTAATTTAACCAGCATGGCATAAGCGGAATCAAAGCCAGGTGGCTGGGCAACAGCCGTATAGACCAGCGATTCATCAGTCAGTTTCAATACACCGGTAAAACCAAAGGGAAAGACATGATCAAACTCTTTTTCTACCAGGGTTTGAGCATGAGTAAAAGTGCAGCAAAAAACCAGTGAAATCAGCAAGCATCGCATAGTAGTCAGGTTTTGAGTGGCGGTATTTAAAATTAGCCATTAAAAGCCAATCTCTCTAGCAATGAACACTTTAATATCCCGCTGTTTTCAGTAGCCACTACTGCCAGACAATGGACGTTAGCGGCTATAAATATCACCTGGGCACAGACTATCACAGCTGCGCTTTTCACCGTGGTCACTCATATTCTTGAATTAGCCATTTGCTTAAAATAAAGCATATCAAACAACTGATTAGTAATGATTTAATAGTTATCTTAGAAGATATCTAGCACAAAACCACCACAATATGAAACGCTTTGCATTAATTACCCTCTTCCTTCTGTTTGCCATGAATATGCACGGTCAGTTCAAAGCCGGAATCAACGGCGGAATTCCCAGTGGCGATTACGCGGATTACTACAGTTTTAGTTTCGGTGTAGACTTGTATTATTTATTTGGAGAGCCCGATGCACTGCTCAATATTGGTGCGAATGCCGCTTTTCTGAATTATGTAGGTGAAGAACTTGGCTCTGGTGCCAGCAATATCGAAATAGAGGCCGCCCAGTTTATCCCTCTCGCCGCCGTGGCCCGCTTAAACCTGCTCAACTTTATCACCCTTGGTCCTGACGTTGGCTACGCTTTAGGCCTTAACGATGGCAACGATGGCGGCTTTTACTGGCGGGGTGTGGTAGGACTGATTTTTGTCAATACCATTGAAATAGACCTCTTCTACCACAGTGTCAGCTTCGAATCCATACCCTATACCGAAAGTAAGCCGCTGGGCTCGATTGGGATAGGTCTGTTGTATGAATTCAATAATTGAGCATCGCCCCTCATCAAGCCTGAAAGCTCCCCACATAATGCACTGAATTATATAGTGCTATGAACTTCCTGATAAAGTAAATCCTAACCACCCTGAGTATTTATCTGATCAGTAACCGCAACGTAAAAAATGGCCGCTTCACTAACAAGGGTAAAGAAAGAGCCAGAAGGGACTTCAGGGTAGCCTCCTGCTAAGTAAAACCCTATGCCCACAAAGCTACCTACCCTATTTCAGAAGACAAGGAATCACCTGACTATGAGGATGTAATTGAGCTGCTGAAAATGGACAGTGTGGCTGCTATGAAGAAGCTGCCGGGCAGTTCCTATATGTTTTATGATCTCTACAAAAAGATGGTGGCCGACACCGACCCCCAAAGCGACACCCTCCTTTTTTATTCATGGCTTTGCCAATAATCTCGATGCTAATCTGGAGCATATCGCCAGGCTGCAGAAGCTGTATCTTTCAGCTGACACCGGTATAGAACAAATGGTGTACTTAGCCTGGCCCTCTAGCGGTCATAAGGTGCTTACTTACTGGAATGACCAGGAGGATGCAATAGAAACCGGTCGTATGTTGGGCGCCCTTTTCAGCAAACTCTGTAATTTTTTTCTCAACCTCTTTGAATTACACGGCTTCGATCGCTGCTACAATAAGATTCACCTGAGGACCCATTCCATGGGGAACACGGTATTGGAGTTTATGGTAATATCGATCGCCGAGCCCAAAATGTTCCCCATCCTTGGGGAGGCTTAGTTACTGAATGCTGATTGTCCGCATGACGTCTTTGAGCCCGGTCAGCCTATGACCCGCTTGAAAGTTATTTCGGAACGCCGTCATACTTACATCAGTCGCAGTGATAATGTGCGGGGCAAAATTTCGCGCTACCCAAAATATCGGCGGACACGCCCGGGCCATAAAGGCCCGGTAAACCGTCAGAAACTCGATAAGGAAACCTTTATAGGGGATAGTACTAACTCCGGTCGGGGCGATTCATTGCGGGAACACACCCTTGACCACTGGGGCTATATAAAACGTAAAGAGGTTATTGCCGATATTATTCATGTATTGGCCGGAAAGGATGAAGACACCATCCCGATCCGTGAAAAATGGGAGGAAGAACTGCAGTATTCAGGTATAGGCAAGTGAATCGGGCTAGCGGTAGATTTAAAACAAAGAGCCGGAAATTCTTTCGAATGAAAAAATCCCCGGCTCTACTTTCATCGGCCGTAGCCGGGTGAAAGTAATCAAGTTACAGTTATTGTGATTGAACCACAGTACCGGCATGTAAGCGCGATACGATGTCCTCTCTTTCCGGCTGGCGGCTTCATGCGAAGCAACCTTCCGGGCAGAAGGGAAAGCAACTTTTTCCGTAGGTTAGGTCGCTATTGGTTCAGAAATCCAAGAACACTTTTGAAAGAGTTCCAGGCTTTCAGCTTCCGAAGAAACTACCTTTTATCTCTCACTTGACAATATTAAAAGTAGTGATTATCCCCGTTATCGCCATGAATTTTCATGCTTCTTTTATCCACATTTAATCCACTGGTTGCTAACAACTTATCAACATTTTCGAATTAACTATTTAGCCAGCAAGCCGGTGGTACCTGGCGGCAGACCGCTATCAGTATCAATCTGGCTAAGATTGCCCTTATTACCGATGGCGTAGGAGGTTATGCTATGGCCGCCGGCATTGAGAACATACAGGTAACGGGAATTGCGACTTAAAGCTGCATCGATGGGACCCGCATCAGTGCCGGTGGTTCCACCCCCATTGGCAAGGCTAAGCGACTGCTGAGGACTTACCGCAATCGTACTGATATCATTATCGGCGGTATTGGTAATAAATACCATCTTCCCGTTATTGACGGTAACGGCCCAGCATGCCGCACTGCTATTGGTAGCCAGCGGACCATCTACCAGACTTACCGATCCGTCAGCATGGGCCTGGTAAGCCGATACTGTACTGGCGCCAGCTGCGCCCCCGCTGGCTTCGGTAACCACAAAGGTATTTTGCTTGCCAAAGGAAAAACCAAATGGAGTTACTCCCGCCGAAGCCAGGGTTTGCAAGGAGCCGGGAGTGCCATCGGCATTTAGCTTAAAGGAACTGATGGTATTGGTGGCCTTTTCGGTTACCACCAAAGCATCACCGGAAGGACTAAAGGAAACCTGTGCAGCCCCGGCCGCATTGCTACTCAAAGCGCGGGTTGAACCAGCTATTGGGGTTAGCATGCCTTTACTGCTGAGCTTAAAGCCACTGATGTTGCCACTGCCACCGGCATTGAGAACATACACCAGGTTTTGGTGTACCGTTATGCTGATAGGTTGCACGCCGCCGGAGGATACAAGGTCCCGGAGTTGCAGGCCATTATTGCTAATGCTAAAAGACGATATCTCATCGCTGCCGGCATTTACAGCCAGTAAAATCTGACCACCAGCCTGCAGCGCAAGGGCTCCCTGGTTGCCCAGGCCTCCACCGGTACCGTGTCCGCCGGTGCTGTAGCTGGCATTGAAACTGATGCTGCCATCAGCTGCCCGGTCAAATACCATCACCTTGTTATCAGCTACCTGGTTGTTGAGAGTGAAAAGCTGGCTCTTACCTCCGCCCTTTTTAATATTTACACCCATTTCGGGCTCTTGCCTGAGATCCTTACTACACGCTACTGCCAATAGGATACAAGCGCCGAGGATAAATGAAGTACTGCTAATTTTCATAAGTCATTGGATTTTGGTTACACCGCAAGATTACCGCCCAAAAATCACAGGGGAGTCACAGAACTATCTCATTTAAATCAATATTGGCCCAGCTGACTTTTATTTTAAAATGCGGCTACTCCTGATTACATAAGTCACCAACCAACTATCAGTTATCGGGCATCTACCCCACGCCTCTATATCGGCCTGCCAGAAGTGACAAAGCCACTTTGCAACCATAGCTTGTTAGTATGGGAAAGAGCGGCTGGCCAGAAAGAAGGAAATCCAAAGTATCATTAAGGAAATTATCGACTAATTTTAGCGCCTCGAAACACGATTATGCTCTCTCCTAAAAATCACCCCCGCGAAACCGAGCGCCTGCGTGAGCTGCACTCATACGCCATTCTCGACACATTACCACAAGAAGAATACGATCGAATCACCACTATCGCCAGCGAAATTTGTGAAACACCGATCTCCCTTATCAGCCTGCTCGATGAGAGCCGCCAGTGGTTCAAATCCCGACAGGGGCTGGAGGTAAATGAAACGCCCCGGGACATCGCTTTTTGTGCCCATGCCATCACCTGTGAGGAGGAATTATTTATGGTAGAAGATGCGCGTCTCGACGAACGCTTTCACGATAACCCCCTGGTGCAGGACGATCCGCATATTGTCTTTTATGCCGGGGTACAACTCAAGGCGAAAAATGGTCTACCGTTGGGCACCTTGTGCGTAATTGATAGCCGCCCCAGGCAATTGAGTCAAAAACAAATTTCGGCCCTGCAAGCGCTGGCAGACTATACTATGAGTTTGCTGCAACTACGGCGGCAGAATAAAGCTTTAAATGAAGCCCAAAAGCAACTGAAAGCAATCAACAATGACCTGGAGCAATTTGCTGCCCTGGCGGCACATGATTTAAAAACCCCGCTTGGCCAACTCCAATCGGTAGCCAAAATATTTATCGACCTCTATGGTGAGCAGGTAAATGACCAGGGCCGGGAGATGCTCGAAATGATGATTACAGCCACTAAATCGCTGGCTGATTTGGTGGATGGCCTCCTACTTTTCAGTAAGAGTGATGAATTAACTCGCAAGACCGATGCGGTTATCGGATTAGAAAGTTTCATGGCAAAAATCCGGGCTATTTTCAACTTTAGCAGTGACTGTCATCTTAGGCTGCGAACCGATCTCACCGAAATTACCGCCAACCCTTCCGCACTGGAGCGCATTTTTATTAACCTGATCGCCAATGCTTACAAATATTGCGATAAATCAAAATGTGAGATCGATATTTACCTCAGGGAGGATGCGCACTATTTTTACTTTGAGGTAATTGATAACGGTCCGGGCATACCCCTGAAAAATCAGGGAAATATCTTCGAGATGTTTACCACCGTGGCGCCAGGTCACCAGCATGCCGAAAAAGGTCATGGCATCGGTTTGGCCCAGGTTAAAAAACTGGTAGAATTTATGGGCGGTAAGATCCGACTGGACTCCCAACCTGGCAAAGGCTGTTGCTTTAGCTTCAGTATCCAAAAAAAACCCCAGCCCGTAATTAGTGAAAGCCAATAGCCTATAAACGGTAACCACCAGGCTTCGCAGCAGAAACATAAAAAGCTGACATCCGTCATAGCATCTCCTTACTTAAGGCCTTAGCTTTATAATGGCGGCTTCTATTCCGCCAGGAAGGAGGCCAAATGCTCGCGGATATGGGTGAAATCAACGTTAAAATACCATCGGCCGAAGCGCGTGCGGCTTTTATCAAACATTTGCTTAGTGACCTTCGGGCCCTGGAGTTGATGCTGGCCCGCGATATGATTGAAAGTGATGTGAGCCGCATCGGTGCCGAGCAGGAGTTTTGCCTCCTAAGCGATAACTGGCGCCCATCGCGAAAATGGCAGGAGGTAATGGCTGTACTTCACGATAGTCATTTTTCGCCTGAGCTCGCCCGTTACAATCTCGAAATCAACCTGGACCCGCTGACGCTGGGAGGACAGTGCTTCGCCCGAATGGAAAAGGATTTGCGGCGGTTACTTGCCCAGGCAGCAGCTGCTGCTGCTCAGTACAATGATCACATTATCCTTACCGGTATATTGCCCACTATTTCGAAGCGTGAACTGGGGTTGGAGTTTATGACGCCCCTACCCCGCTATAATTTACTGAACGATATTACCCGCACGCTGCGTGGCACCGACTTTGAACTACATATCCGGGGTATCGACGAACTCACAATCCGCCACGATTCAGTACTGTTTGAAGCCTGTAACACCAGTTTTCAAATGCACCTGCAGCTAGCGCCGGCTGACTTCATTGCCAGCTATAACTGGGCCCAGGCCATTGCCGGTCCCCTGCTGGGAGTCTGTGCCAATTCACCCCTGCTTCTGGGGCGCGAGCTCTGGGCTGAAACGCGAATCGCCCTTTTTCAGCAAAGTGTAGACACCCGCCGCTCCTCCTATGCCCTCAAGGAGCAACGTCCCAGGGTGAGTTTTGGCGACAGTTGGGCGCGGAATAGTATTGTAGATATATACCGCAATGACATTGCTACCCACCGGGTGTTGCTGGCTCGCGAAATTAACAGTGACTCCCTCGATGAACTGGCGGCAGGGAAAATCCCTGATCTGCCGGCTTTGCGCTTACACAACAGCACTATTTACCACTGGAATAGGCCCTGTTATGGAATGCTGAACGGCAAGGCGCACCTGCGCATAGAAAATCGCTACCTACCAGCCGGACCCAGCGTGCTCGATGAAATGGCTAATTTTGCTTTTTGGGTAGGACTGATGAAGGGAAGGCCACCCCAATACCAGGAGATGGAAAATCAAATGGCCTTCCGGGATGCCAAATCTAATTTTATAAAAGCTGCCCGTACCGGCCGTGAATCGGTTCTGCGGTGGATGGGTGAGCAAATTTCGGTGCGCGACCTGGTGCTCAATCAGTTGCTGCCCATTGCCGAAAGCGGTCTCCAAAAAGTAAATATCGATCGCGGGGACATCGATCGCTACCTGAAGGTAATAGCTGAGCGATGCAGCCATAAAACCGGCGCCCAGTGGCTGATTCAAAATTACCGGCGGCTCAAGGAAGAACACAAAAAGGACGATGCACTGCTGATCCTCACCAAGAGTATACACCGCAACCAACAGGGCGACTTACCCGGACATCAATGGCCCCCGGTTGACCTGCAGTTGGAAGCCCACGAAGCCTCCCACCTGGTGGGTCACATCATGAGTACCCAGCTCTTTAGTGTGCAGGACGAAGATCTGGCCGCACTGGCCACCAATGTGATGGAATGGAAAGACATCCATCACCTGCCGGTGGAAAACACACACGGTCAACTGGTGGGCTTACTGACCTGGACCCATATGAAGCACTACCTGGAGCAGGGTGGTCGCCAGGACGACAGCTTGGTAGCCGACATCATGACCCGTGATTTAATTACGGTACGCCCTGAAACGGAAATTAAAACAGCCATCGCCCTGATGAAGCGCAATGAAATCGGCTGCCTGCCGGTGGTGCATGACCATCAGCTGGTGGGGATTATCACCATAAATGACGTTCTGCCCTATGACCAGCATTAATTTTTACAGTAAGGCCCTCGAACGTCATTTCAGTACCGGCCGCTACATTGGCCACCTAAGCGGTGAGGAAAATGGTCCCAGCCTTATTTTTTTGGCCGGCATCCACGGCAATGAACCGGCGGGAGTAATTGCCCTGCAACAAGCCCTGACCCACCTGCAGGAGAATAACATCAACACCAGGGGAAATATCCATGCCCTAGCCGGTAATTTACCAGCGCTGGCTCAGGGGAAGCGCTATCTGGCTGAGGACCTCAACCGCCTGTGGCAGCAGGAGCAGGTAGCCAGCTTGCTAAAAGATGATTATATAGCCGCAAACGAGGACCAGCAGCAGCAGCTGGAGATCTACCGCTGTATTGAGAAGATTCTCCGCGAGGAGGAAGGGCCTTTTTACTTTATTGATCTCCACAGCACTTCCAGTGAAACTATTCCCTTTGCCATACTCAACGACAGCCTGCTCAACCGTCGCTTTACTTCCCAGTATCCCCTGCCCCTGATCCTGGGGATCGAAGAGTATATCGAGGGACCACTGCTGAGCTATATCAATGAGTTGGGCTACCTGGCATTCGGCTTTGAAGGTGGCCAGCACGATGAGGCCTCAACCATCGAAAATCACTATGCCTTTGTATTGCTCACCCTGGCATTGGCGGGAGTGATAGCGCTGGAAGATATCGCCTATAATCACTGCCGGGCAGTACTGGCCCGCCAAACGGTGGATACCCGTGCCTTTTTTGAAATTCTCTACCGCTTTCGCGTTAAGGAAAGCGATCACTTTGCCATGGAGCCCGGCTATGTGAATTTTCAGAATGTAAAAAAAGGGGAAAAGCTGGCTGTGAATAACGGTAAGAACATTATTGCCGATCGCGATGCCAAGGTATTTATGCCCTTGTACCAGAGCCAGGGTTCGGAGGGTTTCTATGCCATTCGCCGGGTACCGCGCTTTTTTCTGAAGACCTCAAGCACCCTGCGCAAAATGGGTGTTAATCGCATCCTGCCCTATTTACCTGGTGTGCACTGGTACAATCGCGAGCGGGAAGAGTTGGAGGTAAACCGTAAACTAGCCCGCTTTTTTACCAAAGAGATTTTTCACCTGATGGGCTATCGCAGCTACCGGCTCAATCACAACCATTTATTAATGAGCAACCGGGAAGCAGTGTCGCGCGAGGTGGAGTACCATGAAGAAGCCTGGTGGCCGCACTAGTTTAACGGTAAGCTTATAAAGCCACTGCAATAATGAACCATCTTAAGATCACTCTCGCTAATCAAGATGAATTAGATGGCCGTTAAAGACAAAACTAAAGGAGGCTTCTGCAGCCCCATTAATAGCCTGGCCGTCAAAAGTGCCGCAAAGTTGCTGTATTCCTGAAATACTACTCACCGCTAACTTACCTTCCTGGCATGATATCGCCTCAGCACCCTCTTTTTCACTGCCCAGGGGTTCCGCTATTAGCTCTTCAAAAGTAAAAGCCTTCTTACCCAGCCGTTCAAAAGAGTAATCGCCATCGGTGAGTTTCAGCTCCGATTCCGAATAAAGCAGGAAATACAGCAGGTACCCATCACCCTCAAAATCCGGATTTCCATATTCATCCAGGTTAACATCTACCCCTGAGGTAAAAAGGTAAAGTTCCATGGTGTTACCGTAATTGTCTGGATACATGGTGGGCCCATATGATTGGAGATAGCCTTTATCAACAGTGTAACTATTGCCATTTATATGAAGTACACCGCTGTAGTCGGTAGAAGACTGTTGATCTTTTACACAACTGATATTCAAAAATATGATTGACAAGCCAATCATTAAAAACCGAAGGTATGTGTACATAGGAATAGGCATAATTCTACCAATATAACTTTTAAGACCAAGGTAAATTCGACGCGGAAAAAGTAGCACAGAAGCCCTCACCCTCCCCTCTACTTCTTCACCTCTGCGGAGCATATAGCCTGGCCTCATTTTACCCCCTTCTCTGAATCCCGGCATCCTTAATACGTAACCATTTGGTTTTATTTCCTATATTTGTAACCATATAGTTACACAATGCAGACACGACGAGATGTTTTTCAGGCCATAGCCGACCCCACCCGACGCAATATAATCGGGTTGGTGGCACGGGAGCCTTTAAATCTGAATGCAGTTGCAGCCCGCTTTAATATAAGCCGGCCGGCCATTTCCCGGCATATGCGCATTCTGGAGGAATGCGGACTGGTGCAAATTGAAAAGAAAGGCCGCCAGCGCATTTGTAGCGCCCAACTTGAGCCCCTCACTGAGGTGGAGGAATGGATAGCCCAATACCGCCGCTTCTGGAATGAAAGCCTTGATAAACTTGAAGACCTCCTCAATAAGCCTCCTTCCGAATCATAAAATTCATCATTAAAAATTTTAAAATCATGGATAAATACGGAAAACTGATCGGCCCCAATACTTTGCGCTTTGAGCGCCTGCTGCCGGGACCAATAGAGCGGGTATGGCAATACCTGGTAGATCCCGAAAAACGAAAAAGCTGGTTTGCCGGGGGTATCACTGAGCAGAAGCCAGGCGGTAGTATGGAGCTTAAATTTTACCATCAAAACCTCTCTCCACACCCTGATCCCATCCCCGAGAAATACCAGGAGATGGAAAACGGCATGGACTCCAGTGCCACCGTAATCGCCTGTGAGGAACCACATTTACTCAGTTTCAGCTGGGGTGATGATGGTGAGGTTAGCATAGAGCTCAGTACTGCTGGGGATAAGGTACGCCTGGTACTTACCCACCGTAAGCTTCCCGCTGATCGTGACCAACGTATTGGCACTCTGGCTGGCTGGCACAACCATTTGCGGGTGCTAGAGGACCGCCTGGCAGAGCGCGATCCGGAAGGTTTCTGGAAAGCACATATGCGCCTTGAAGCCGAATACGCCATGCGCCTCGATCAGCAATGACCGCTGCTCCCTGGTCATTTCAGATACACACTGGCCCGGGTATGCAGTGAGGACCTTAGGCCATTGGCTGTTAGGAAGTAGCACTAATTAATGTTTAAATATTTAACCAATAGTTCAACTTGGCATCCCCTTGTTAAAAGAGCAGCATTGGGAATAATTTTCAAATTAAATCCCTATTTTGACCGGAGATTCAACCCCGGGCGTTTAAGTTCTGATTAAAGTATGCCTTTTAATCTTAAAACTTAAATGAAGAAATAAGCTCAGGATTTAGGTCTGATAACCGATTTTCTATTTACCTTTTTTTATGAAAAAGCTGCTGCTGCTCACTGTCTATCTGGTGACTTTCGCCGCCTACGGTCAACATCACTTTGGCATCAAAATAAACGCTGGTCTGAGCCGTATGACCAGCGATGTAAATATCCCCGGTTATGACCGGAAATTTCCCTCTCAGCCCTGCGGTCAACTGGGCATATTTTACAGCTATGACCTCAATCCCAAAAGCGCATTTGGTATGAGTCTGGCCTTGTCTCACCTCAGAAGCATCGAATCGGTAAGGTTTACTCTCCGCGATAGCTCCGGTCAGGTGATTGGCGGAGCATCCGAATTTTCCCTAAAAAAGTATCTCAATTACCTCAACTTTGCCGTTTACTATACCGCAAAAATGGACCAAACCCAACTTCACCTGGGCTTTCAGGCGGCACGCTTACTATATTCAGATGCCACCGAATATATAGACGGCTACACCCCCACAGGCGAAGTATTAAAGCTTAAACGAGATTATGATCTCGATCTTCAGCCATTTGACTTCGGTCCTCGCCTGGCCCTGTCCTATCAACTGAGTGCCCGGTGGGAATTGGAGGGAGTCTTCTACTATGGCCTGAGCGATATATTGGCCGGCGAATTTTCGCCCAAGCCCAAGTGGCAAAACCGCTATACAAGCCTGGGGGTGAAATATCATTTCAGAGAAAAGGAAAGCGCCAGCGACAGTCACAGCAGGCGTTTTTACTAAAGGTCATTATTCAGTGTGCTACCGCTATAGCCCCGGTGGGAGCAGGTCAGCCGTAGCGTTTTTACTCCCTACCTCTTATTTTTAAGATCCTGCGAGCCAATTGTACCCCGGTCGGAGTTTTTAAGCACAATTAGTATTTTCATGGTTTATTAAACCTCATAACCATGACCAAGCGCTTTTACCGACTGCTGGCCGGCTTTATCCCCACCCTGTTATTCATACTACCAGCATCCCAAGCTCAAATTCCAACTGACAGTATCTGGAGTGAAAATCACTTCAAGGGCATAGCGCTGCGCAGTATAGGACCGGCACTAATGTCGGGGAGAATTGCCGATATCGCCATCCACCCTGAGGATGAAAGTACCTGGTATGTAGCGGTAGGCTCGGGGGGGCTTTGGAAAACCACCAATAACGGCATTAGTTGGCAGAGCCTTTTTGACGACCAGGGCTCCTATTCCACCGGCGCTGTAACGATTGACCCCAACAACCCCTCCACCATATGGCTTGGAACCGGCGAAAATGTGGGTGGAAGACATGTGGGCTATGGCGACGGTATCTACCGCTCTACCGATGGTGGCCAGCACTGGCAGAATATGGGTTTGAAAAAGTCAGAACACATTGCAAAGATTGTAGTGCACCCCGAAAATTCCAATGTAATCTGGGTTGCAGCTCAGGGGCCCTTATGGAGTAAAGGTGGGGAACGCGGCCTGTACAAAAGCAGTGACGGTGGTAAAAGCTGGCAGCGCACCCTGGGCGACGATCAATGGACCGGGGTTACCGATCTCCTCATCGACCCCCGCAACCCTGACCGGCTCTATGCGGCCACCTGGCAGCGGCACCGTACCATTGCAGCCTACCTGGGCGGCGGACCGAAATCAGCACTTTACCGCAGTGAAGATGGCGGTAACAGCTGGATAGCACTCACCGAAGGCCTGCCGGAGTCGAATCTAGGTAAAACCGGCCTCGCCCTTTCCCCTCAAAACCCCGATGTAATTTATGCGGCCATTGAGGAAGACCACCGGAAAGGTGGCCTCTACAAATCCACTGATCGCGGTAATACCTGGAGCAAACAGTCAGAGGCGGTAAGCGGAGCCACCGGCCCCCATTACTACCAGGAACTCTATGCTTCGCCCCATCACGAAGGCCGCTTATACCTGATGGATGTCAGGGCTCAAATTTCTAACGATGGCGGTAAGACCTTCACGCAAATGCCCGAAAAGTTCAAACATTCCGACAATCACGCCATGGCTTTTCGCCCCTCCGATCCTGATTACCTGCTGGTGGGCACCGATGGTGGACTTTACGAAAGCTATGACCAGGGCGAGAATTGGCGCTTTATCAATAATATGCCCATCACCCAGTTTTACAAACTGGCGGTGGATGATGCCAGGCCCTTCTACCATGTGTATGGTGGCACCCAGGACAATTATACCCAGATGGGGCCTTCGCAGACCGACAATTTGCACGGTATCCAAAATTCCGACTGGGAGGTGGTTTTATATGCGGATGGTCACCAACCGGCTACCGAACCCGGCAACCCCAATATTGCCTATGCGCAATGGCAGCAGGGCAATCTCACCCGCATTGACCGTGCTACCGGTGAAATAACCTACATCCGCCCCCAGCCGGCTGCAGGCGAAGTGGAAGAACGCTACAACTGGGACGCCCCTATTTTGGTTAGCCCACACAGCCCTACCCGCCTTTATCACGGCTCACAGCGCTTGTGGCGCTCCGATGACCGCGGCGACAGTTGGACAGCCATCTCGCCAGACCTCACCAAAAACCAATCACGCATAGAACTGCCCATTATGGGGAGGAAACAGAGTTGGGATAACCCCTGGGATTTTTATGCCATGTCTAACTTCAACACTATTACCTCTATCGCCGAATCACCCCTCAAGGAAGGTCTTATTTATACCGGCACCGATGATGGCCTGATTCAAAAGACGAACAACGGCGGTGAGAACTGGCAGAAAATAGCGGTGGGCAGCCTGCCCGGTGCCCCGGCCACCGCCTATGTAAATGATATCAAAGCCGACCTCTTCGACATAAATACCCTGTATGTGGCCCTCGATAATCATAAACACGGTGACTATAAACCCTATCTCTACAAAAGCACCAACGGGGGCAGTAGCTGGCAAAACATCGGGGGCAGCCTCCCCGCCCGTCACCTCGTCTGGCGATTAGTGCAGGATCATGAGAATAAGAACCTGCTTTTTATTGGTACCGAGTTTGGCGTTTTCTTTAGTACCAACGGCGGAAGCAAATGGATTAAGCTCAAAGGCAATATGCCCAACATCCCGGTGCGCGATCTTACCATCCAACGCCACGAAAATGACCTGGTGGTGGCCACCTTTGGTCGTAGCTTCTATATTCTGGATGACATATCAGTGTTCCGTCAATTGAGTACCGACTCCTTAAAACAGGAAGCGCAGCTCTTTAACCCGGCTGATGCCTGGTGGTATATTCCGCGTGGGCAAATAGGTTTTGATGATCGGAAGGGATCTCAGGGCGAGGCACATTTTGTAGCTGATAACCCGCCCTTTGGCGCAGTTTTCACCTACCACCTTAGTGAAGATTATCAATTGGCGGCATCCCAACGCAAGAAAAAGGAAGAAGAAATAAAAGAGCAGGAAGCCGATATTGCCTTTCCCGGATGGGAGGCCATTGGCATGGAAGAAGTAGAAGACAGCACCCGCCTGTGGTTAACTGTGAGTGATCAAAACCAACAAGTGATCCGCAAAATCAGGGTACCAATTACCAAAGGCTTTCACCGGGTGGCCTGGGACCTGCGCTACCCCTCTCCCCAAACGGTACAACTGGAAGAGTCAGAAGAGTCCGCACCAGGAATGCTGGCGCCCCCCGGTAAGTACTTTGTACAGTTGCAAAAAGAAGACAATGGTAAACTGGTGAACCTCTCAGGACGAAAGAGTTTTAGCGTTAATTCACTTTTTGACGGCAGCATTAAAAATCCGCGTGAAGACCAGCAGGAACAATTCTGGCGGCGCTACGAAAAGCTCCAGCGCGAAACCTCAGCCCTGAACCTGAAAGTGAAACGACTCAATGAAAGGATCAGGGCCCTGGAGGTGGCGTACGAAAACACCACTGCCCAGGACGCCCGGTGGATCAGGGAATTTAACAGTCTTAATGACAGTCTCCAGGTCGTTAACTGGGCCTTGGAGGGTAACCCGGCCAAACGCAAGGTAGGAGAACAAACAGCCCCCACTTTATACAAGCGTATGTCGGCCATTATGATGAGTATTTCACATTCGCGTTATGGTGCCACCCAAACCGCTCTGCAACTGGCAGATATAATTGAAAGCGAGCTAGAGCAATACCAACAAGCCGTGAGTTACCTGGAAAGTGAAACAAAATCACTGGCCGGGGATTTACGCGAATGGGGCGGGCCCTACCTCGATGGTTTTTAAAGCCATGGCCCGCCAGGGTGGGATAATTACTGTTTGAGCAAACGTTTATAAAGCACTTTATGGTTAGGAAGCTCTAGCACCAGCCAGTACACCCCGGGCGGAGCATCAATAGTAATGTAGGGCTGTTCGCCTTCCTTGAATAGATAAGTGCCTGCCTGGATTCCGGAAGCCGAGTAGATGCTGAGCTTTTGTTCGCCGCTAACTGCAGGCAAGGATAGATGCAGACCACCCTGGCTGGGATTGGGAAAGACTTGCCAGTCTTTTTCCGAAGAGTAGGTAACCAGGGCTACGTAACAACTGTCGAGTGCTACGCTGATAGTATCAAAAGATTCGCAGCCGGCCGCAGTAGTACGCCGTACCCACAGTGATTGCCCTCCTGTAATCTCCTGGCTACTGCCAGTGTGGTTGTTTGACCACAGGTAGCTGGCCCCACTTTCAAAAACGGATAAATTTAGGGTATCGCCGATGCAAAGGCTGGTATCAAGCCCCAGGTCAACGGGGATGAAATTCTGAAAATTCACTTCGATAGTGTCGCTGCTGCTACAGTAATTACGGTATACGGTTACAAAATATATCCCACCGGTATCAATAATAAGGTGGCGGGCGTTGCTTTGGTCTGACCAACGAATACTGTCGTGACCGAAACCGGCGTCAAGGGTTATGCTGCTACCGGCACAAAGAAGGGTATCGCTACCGATCTCTACCATAGGTGGATTACTGACCAGGATGACTTTGGTAATGGAATCGGAACAACTGCCGTTGGTTACCACCAGTTTCAACTGATAGCTGCCAGCGGTGTTAAAGCGCTTACCAAAAGCAGCCTGGTTACTGATCTGAATATTGTTTTCATACCACAACTGACTGCTGTCGCCTACACTGGTATTGGTGAAATATATTGAGTCACCCACGCAAACAGAGTCCCGGCTGGCGGTAAAAGAAGGGACCGCCGAGCAGCATGAATTGACGCTAAGTGAATTACTAAGGCTGGAAACGGTACTGCCATTTAACACCCCGTTTACCACCACGCTGTAGTTGCCGGCGGGAAGCATCCCCAGGTTAACATTATGCACGCTGCTTACAATAGCTGGCAGGCAAATTGGCCCCAGTGAATAATCTACCGCCACCGTGATAGTGGATCCCGAGATGCTTACGGTATTAGCGTTGTGCACAGCGTTGGCGCAGCCAAGCTGAACACTAATATCAAGGGGAGTATTAGTACAGCTGGTAGCAGGTAAAGAGGGAAAGTTCGTTCCGGTGATTTGCAAAGTTTGACCGGCCACCACCAAAGAGGTCAGGAGGCACAGTGCTAAAACCGTTAATTTTAGAGAATTAAGAATTTGCATGGTTAAAGGTTGATTAATGGCCTTTTAAAGATACAGTCCCCATCCTTATGGGGCAACCCACAAGCCTCTGATATTTAACCGGCTAAAACTCATTAGGAATGTTATACCTACGCTTACTGCTGTTAAACTGTTTGTGGATGAGTTGCGCATTGGGACAAAGCCAGCATCAGCCTGAGACCTCCATGGATAGCGCTGCCAGACCGGAACTGATTATTCTGGGCACCCTTCAGGATGGCGGTTCGCCTCACCCCGGCTGCAAAGAGACCTGTTGCCTAAAGCTTTTCAGCCAACCCGACCCGAGGCGGCAAGTAGTGTGCCTGGGTCTGATTGACAGGCAGGCCCATAAAAGCTTTCTGATTGAAGCTACCCCCGACCTGCCACCTCAGATGAAGGCACTGCAGGATGCCGCCGGTTTTAAAACAGCTGAAACCCCTACAGCTATTTTTCTCACCCATGCCCATATCGGCCATTACACTGGCCTGATGTACCTCGGCATGGAAGCTTTGAATGCCAGCAGTGTGCCCGTTTACGCCATGCCGCGTATGGCAAGCTTCCTGGCAGAAAATGGCCCCTGGAGTCAATTGATTGAAAAACACAACATTGAAATAAACCCGCTTTCCGAAAATTCAGCGGTGAGGTTAAGTCCGCAATTGAGCATCATTCCTTTCAGAGTACCCCATCGTGATGAGTTTTCAGAAACTGTTGGATTTATCATTGCCGGTCCCCACAAAAAAGCCCTTTTTATCCCCGATATCGACAAATGGCAAAAATGGGACAGCAGCATTGTAAAGGCCATTGCCAAAGTGGACTATGCCTTTATCGACGGTAGCTTTTTCAACGGCCAGGAGGTAGGTTACCGCGACATCAGTCAGGTTCCCCATCCCTTTATTATAGAGAGTATGTCGCTTTTTAAGGAGCTGCCCACATCGGAAAAAAACAAGATCCATTTTATCCATTTCAACCATACCAACCCGGTTCTCAACCGTTCCAGCAAGGAAGCCCGGCAAGTGTTGCAAAATGGTTATAAATTGTCGCGAATCTACCAGCGTTTCAAACTTTAAGCCTCTCTATCACTCCCAATCTCTTCCGGGTGCTTCCCCTCATACTTAAGGCTGGGAAAGGTGATATTGTAACGCCTGGTAAAATGACGCAGCAGAAAAATGAAAATTATGGCGGCCGGTACGGTAATACCGCGATGGATCCCGAGGTAAAGCATCAAGAAGTACAACACTCCACCGGCAGCACTGGCACTGGCATAAATCTCCTTTCGGGTAAGCAGCATCGGTTTTTCACCGGTAATAATATCGCGTAGCAGGCCTCCAAAGGTGGCGGTAATTACCCCCAGGGCGATACAGATAAATATGTTCAAATCCAGAATCTGTCCTTTTTCAATACCGGCAATGGTAAACAAACCAAGTCCGATGGCATCAAAGAGGTAAACGAAATAATTGAGCCTCGCCATGGCCCGGTAAAAGATTATAGCTACTGCTGCCCCGGTAAGAATGGTGATGATGAGCCGGGTATGACGCATCCATTCTACCGGCGACACGCCAATCAGTAAATCCCGAATGGTGCCCCCACCCACCGAGGTGACAAAGGCCAGTACAAAAACACCAAAAATATCGAAGCGCTTTTTGATGGCCAGGGTAGCGCCTGACATGGCAAAGGCCAGCCCACCAATAGCATCGAGCAGGTCAAAAACAGTAAAATTCATCGCGATCTCTTAGGATTATCCAATGCTTACAATCACTGCTTAGGCTTTTTGTTCCTGGCGCTTAATGTAGATTAAGGATGCTGCGATCCTCCACTTTATTGCAGGCTTCGTAATGGCTGCGCGCTATTTCGGTTTCCCGCGGTGGGGCAAAGGCCAGGCGTTTGGGTACCTTCTCCTCCCGGTAGTACTTCTCTGACCGGTACCAGTAGTGATTGATGCGCAGGGGCTCGTGAATAAAACGCGTCTTTCCCGTTTGGTAAACTTCCCCATTGGAATAATAGGCAGGGGCAGAATGACGCAAAACCGGCAGGTGAGGCCCCCCCACAAAGGCGACTACGTTTGGCAGCCAGCAAATGGGTTTAAAAAGCCGGTGCTCGTTCATACGATCGGGAGCGCGATAGATTAGCTGACTGATCAGGCTGCGATCAGGATCGAGTTCCTCCAGCTTTGAAGTGCCAAACATCAGCCAATTGGCCAGCACCGCCCCGGTGGGCTTATTGCTAAATGATTCAATCACTTGCTGAAGGGAGTGTTTACCGGTAGCGAAAAGGAATTCATCCACATCAATAAAGGCACACCAGCCTTCGGCACGGCCAGATTCCCTGAGATGCCTAATACCCCGGTTTAGTTCCCGGGCCTGGATAGCGGCCGACATCTTTTTGGTCTCCGTTTTCAGTAAGGTGACCTGCCCTGCATCCTGAAAAGGCCTCAACACCTGCCGTGGATTATCATCACTGAAATTATCGATCAGCAAAAAGTGCGAAACGCCCCTCTCCAGGTGAAAGTAGAGCCACTCGCGGAGATAAGGAGCCTCATTTTTAAAGACGGTACACAGGTAAAGGGGGGCTCCTGCCCTCACTCTTTCCGGTGAAAGAAAGCGCGAGCGCGCACGGTGATAGTAATAGGCGAGTTTTACGGACCAGGACATCTCTGCAAAGAAATCTTTTTTTCGCTTGCCATGAAACTACGCTCATGAAGAGTTGCCGCACAAATCCCCGCGTGATCAGTTATCACTTCAATCGGTCAATTATGAGTTACTATCCCCTCAACTATTGCTCGCGCGAGGAGTGCGATCTGGAATTGGAAATATTGGACGGTCAGTTGCCGGATGACCTCAAAGGACATCTCTTTATTGCCGCGCCCTGCGGCAGTGTAAATCACGAATGGCCAGCCCCGCGTCACTGGCCCGATGGAAAAGTATGCCAGGAACACGGTGCCCCTCTCCTGAATGGTGATGGCATGGTATATCGCTTTGATTTTAGCGGTGATGGCAGCGTAAGGCTTAAAAACCGCATTCTGAAAACACCCGACTATCATGCCGACCAGGCCACTCGATATGGCAGTAGGTGGTATGAGCAAGGCCTGCATTTCGAAAACCTGGGTCTTACCCGTACCCACCAGGACCTGGGTACCCGTAATCAACTAAACACCGCTTTTAATCTTTTGCGCCCGCAAAAAGATCAACCGGCACTACTCAGCGCTAACTTCGACGCGGGCCGACCCTGGCTGGTAGATCCGGTGGAATTAAAAACGATTACTGCCATTGGCAAACAGCAAGAATGGTTGCAGGCCCTGCCCGATGAAATGGAACAGGTATTTCCCCTTATCTATTCTACTGCCCACCCCAGTTTTGACCCGTATAGCGGTGAATTCTATACTGTTAGTTATCAAAAGAGTATCAGCAACCTGATCTTTGGCAACCGCTTGGAGCGCAAAGTGATGCTTTCGGGGAAGTTTCTGGATGAGGAACTGCAAAAATTCACCGCCTGGATCAGCGGTCACAAACTGTCAATGCTCGATATCGGCAACGCCATCCGCAGTTTTATACCATGGCTCAATCAAAAGCACACTGAAAATCACAAACGGGAGTTTTCCGATCATTACCAGCTCCAGAACTCCTCCCTGGCCAACAGCGAGTTGCGACTGATGCGATGGCAAGGGGAAAAACTCAACAGTTGGCGGGTTATAGACAGCGAGGAAGCTTTGCCGGTAAGCCTGGGGCAAACTATGCACCAGACCTGTATTACCGAAGAGTATATTATCCTGTGTGATTGTACTCTCAAGTTTTCGATGGATCTGATGCAGTCCCTGCCCTTTGGCGATCACGATTTTTGGAACAACTTTTTGCGTCAGCTTACCACCAGTAAGATTCAGCCAACCACTCCCCTTTACCTTATAAACCGCAATGATATTATTGACGAGGCTGAGGAGGTCAAGGCCCGCCGCCTGGAACTGCCGCGTGAAACCATTCACCTGGCCGCTGACTATCGCAATCCACAGGGGAAAATTACCATTCACGCCTCGCACAACAGTGCCGCCTGTGGTGCGGAATGGCTACGCCCTTACGACAAACGGGCCGTTGACGGTCAGCCTCTGCCCGCGGACCGGCTGGGAATGATGTGCGCCGGCGCGCTTGATATTGGCAGCCTCGGTAAACATGTTATTGACGCCGGATCGGGTAAAATTAACAGCAGCGAATACCTTTCACGGCAAGGCTTTAGCGGCGGTGAGGCTAAAGCAATCGGTGCAGCTCATACCTGGGGGTTGGGACTTTTCGCCCACCACAACATGTACCAGGCCGATGATGTAGAAGATGAAATCCGCCATATCTACCACCATTTTTATGGCCTCAACAAGGATGACCTCAGCGATTTTATTTACCAGCTCTACAAAGATTATAACAGCGATCACCGTCAGATAGACTCAGAGCAAATGCTGGAGTACTATCGCCAGGGTATACCCGAGTGCCTGGCCCGGCAGAATACCCGCAGTATGGCACTGGAAGACTGGTACCTCTTTCCTAAGGGCAGTATTATGCGGAGTTTTGATTTTATGCCTAAAACGGGGAAAGCCGGCGAAAATACTGATCCACAAATGCATGGTTATCTGGTTTGCTTATGTATGGAGCCGGCACCCGGTAATTCAGGCGAACAGCCAGCTTATCGCCGGCTGCTGCAAATATTTGATGCGGCTAACCTCAAAGCTGGCCCCCTGTGCAAACTGGCTCATAAAGACCTTAAGTGGGGTTTTACCCTGCACAGCTGCTCAACCACTGAAATAGAGCCCTCCAATACCAGCTATCGCGTGGATGTGAAAGCAGACTGTGAGTGGGTAATCAGCAAATTTCCCCGCCAAGAGAAGCAAAAAGAGATGCGGGACTTCTTAAGCAAAGAGGTGTACCCGCATTACGAGAATCCCGCTTAGTTATCATCTTTCTTAAAAATCCGCTTAAACCAGCCGCTCTTCTGCTTGTGAATCACATATTTTATTGAAAACACCGATTGCAAATTCCACCAATCGGGGTGAGAGCCTCCACTGTGAATGGCCGGTTGAAAGTCAAAGCTCAGCACCACCGGTAACAGCAGCAATTTATACTCGGCGCCCAGCAACAGGTCGAAGCCGTGGTAGCTGCCGTAGTTTTTATAGGTACCGACATGTACCCCTGCCCCCGGGTAAATGTTGAGACGGCGGCCAAGGATCTTGATGTGATAGCGCAGGAGACCGGTGGCCCTGAGGTCATTACTGCGGGCATCAAAAGCGGCGGTGGCGGTAAGTTGCTTATAGATTTTCTGATCGAGGGCTAACCCAAACTGCTCATTATCGAGCCTGATACCGGCAGTGGTTTTATACAACTGCGCACTGGCGATTGGGGGCAGTAAGAGACTGTGAAAAAAAAGGCCCAACACCAGGCCTCGTCGAAATATCGCTTTGATCATGAGAGAGTTTTAAAAGCAGAAAGGCTCTTGCTACCACCGGTAACCAAATCCTTCTGCCCTTATAACGTTTAAAATTGAAATATTGTGATAAGCCTCAGGCTACCGCTCCAAGAAGGTCGTTAACCAGGCGAT
>CAZUCA010000049.1:0-25119 GCA_964619125.1 uncultured Owenweeksia sp.
TCTATTTTCTTATAGGATAGTGTCTTTGGGTCGTAATAGTATTTGACCTTCGCCATATTTCCTACTTTTGGCCTGTCTTTAAAATTGTATTTGCAGACGGCAAATTAGCAAGTCCTGTACCAAGGATGGAACAATTGCTGAGATTTCAAAATTACAGAATAAGAATTTTTTGCTTTAAATGGCTAATCCTCAGTCGCACGGAATGACATCACGTGAAATTCGTAATAAGTTTTTAGAGTTTTTTAAATCCAAAAACCACCAGATAGTGCCTTCGGCGCCTATTGTGCTCAAAGGTGACCCTACGCTGATGTTTACCAATGCCGGTATGAACCAGTTTAAGGATTACTTTCTGGGCAATGCCGAACCAGGCACCCCCAGGGTAACCGATACTCAAAAGTGTTTGCGGGTAAGTGGTAAGCACAATGACCTTGAAGAGGTGGGGCACGACACCTACCACCATACTATGTTTGAGATGCTGGGCAACTGGAGCTTTGGTGACTACTTTAAAAAAGATGCCATAGCCTGGGCCTGGGAATTGCTGACGGAGGTGTACAAGATTCCGGAGGAACTGCTGTACGTAACCGTATTTGAGGGCGATAAGGCCGATGGTTTGGCTAAGGACGAAGATTCCTACAACCACTGGAAAGCGCTGGTGCCGGCAGAGCGGATTTTGAATGGCAACAAAAAGGACAATTTCTGGGAAATGGGTGCCACCGGTCCCTGTGGTCCCAGTTCGGAGATCCATATCGATCTGCGCACCGAAGCGGAAAAGCAAAAGCGATCGGGCGCCGAACTGGTAAATCACGATCATCCCCAGGTGGTGGAAATCTGGAACCTGGTATTTATAGAGTTTAACCGCAAAGCCAATGGCAGCCTTGAAAAACTGCCCGCCCAGCACGTAGATACCGGTATGGGTTTCGAGCGTCTATGCATGGCCCTTCAAGGCAAAACCTCCAACTACGATACTGATGTGTTTACTCCCCTGATCAACCGTATTGAACAGCTGAGCGGAGTGAGTTATGGCCGCGAGGAAAGGCAGGATATCGCTATCCGGGTGATCAGTGATCACGTACGGGCGGTGGCTTTTGCCATTGCCGATGGTCAGCTGCCGGGCAATACAGGTGCCGGCTACGTGATTCGCCGCATCCTGCGCCGGGCCATACGTTATGCATTTTCATACCTCGATAAGAAAGAAGCTTTCATTTTTGAGTTGGTGGATATTCTGGCCGCTCAGATGGGTGAATTTTTCCCTGAAATTGCAAGCCAGCAGAAGCTGGTGAAAAATGTGATTCGTGAGGAGGAAAACTCTTTTCTCAGAACTTTGGAACAGGGCCTCAACCGCCTCGACCAGATAATTGCCGAAACCGAGGGGGCTGAAGTTAGCGGTGCCCGCGTGTTTGAGTTGTACGATACTTTTGGCTTTCCGCCTGACCTTACCGCGCTTATTCTGAGGGAAAAGGGAATGCAGTTTAGCCAGCAGCAGTATGAAGCGGAAATGAAAGCGCAGAAAGATCGCGCCCGTTCTGCTGCCCAGCAGGATACTGGCGACTGGAATGTGGTACGCGAGGAGGAAGGCGCCGGTTTTATTGGTTATGACCACCTCGAGGCCAGCGTGAAGATTACCCGTTACCGCAAGGTTTCCGCCAGGAAAAAAGAACTTTTTCAGCTGGTTTTTGACCAAACGCCCTTTTACCCCGAAGGCGGTGGCCAGGTAGGGGATAAAGGCGAGTTAATAGGCGAGGGAGAGTCTATAAAAATTATTGATACCAAAAAGGAGCACGGCATAATCATTCACATCAGTGAAGAGTTGCCGCGCGAGTTGGAAGGCAGCTTTACCGCCCGGGTAAATGAGCGTAGCCGCCGAACCACCACCCACAACCACAGTGCTACCCATTTGCTGCACCAGGCTTTGCGCACCGTGCTGGGCGAGCATGTGGAGCAAAAGGGATCTTTGGTAACCCCCGACTACCTGCGCTTTGACTTCAGTCATTTTGCCAAGGTTAATGATGAAGAGTTGGCGCAGATTGAGGAGTTGGTAAACCAGAATATTGAAGCTAACTACCGCTTACAGGAGTATCGCGATATACCGATGCAGGAGGCTATGAACCTGGGGGCGCTGGCCCTTTTTGGCGAAAAATACGGCGAGCAGGTTCGGGCCATTAAGTTTGGTGAGTCGGTAGAGCTTTGCGGCGGTTGCCATGTGGCTGCCACCGGCGAAATTGGTTACTTCAAACTTATTAGTGAGGGAGCAGTGGCAGCTGGTGTGCGCCGGGTAGAAGCTTATACCGGAGCCAGGGCCCGCCGTTTTGTGGAAGACAAGCTGGAGCTGCTCAGCAGCATCAACCTGGAGTTGAAAAACCCCAAGGATCCGCTGGTTGGTATTCGCAATCTCAAGGATGAAAACAACCAACTCAAAAAACAATTAGAGACCCTTATCCGTGAAAAGGCTAAAGCTGAGAAACAGCAATGGCTGGATCAGGCCGAGGATAAGGGCGGCTATAAACTGATTATTCGCAAAACGCAGCTCGATGCGGCAGCCGTTAAAGACTTGCTGTTTCAGCTAAAGGCTGAATTACCGGCGCTGGCAGCGGTGGTGGGTATCGATGCGGGCGATAAGGCCCAGATTTCGGTAGCTTTTAGTGATGAGCTTGCTAAGGCCAATGAGTGGCATGCCGGCAATATGGTGCGTGAACTTGCGAAAGAAATTAATGGCGGCGGAGGCGGTCAGCCATTTTTTGCTACCGCCGGTGGTAAAAACCCCGCCGGACTTGACAATGCCCTAACTAAAGCCAAAAACCTCTTGCAATGAAAAATTGGATAACTACTCTACTCTGTTCATTCCTGCTTATGCTGAGCTTCAGCGCCAGCAGCCAGGATGACGATGAAATCGTTTATTTTGAAGACTCACGGGTAAAGAATTCGCGGATGAGCCTTAGCCTGTATGGCAACCCCACCTATACCGACCGTCGCCTGCTCAATGATGAAATACCCTTTGGTGGTGGATATGAACTGGCTACTGAAGATGCGGAAGGGGCCTTTCAGTTTAACTATGGGGCACAAATCTTCTTCTCCATCAGTTCTTCACTGGATGTGGGTACCGGCTTTGGCTTTGAGAGGGCTAGCTTCACTACCCGCAACGCCGAGTTTTACCTCGATGAAAACAATCAGGTAGATACCAGCTTGCGCCAAATAGTGGATGTGCGTACCGATGTAAGCATGAAGGTGGTGCCGATAATGCTCAACTTCAACACCAGCATCAGTGAAACCTTTGACCTGGAGGTGATTCCCACCGTTAGTCTCACTTTTATCGACAGCTATGAAACTGAATTTACCACCGCGAGTGGTGAGAAGTTTAGCCGCGATTTCAGTGATGATTTGCTTGACCTCAATTACCAGGTGGGCATTGGCCTGGGCGGTACCTATTACCTCAGTGAGCAATGGGGATTTTTTCTGCGCTTTAATGCCCGCTACCTGCTCAACAATATGCTGCAGCGCGATGACTTTCCCCGCGAAACCATTTACAGTTTCGGCAGTAACCTCGGCTTTAAATTCTCATTTTAAGGAGGTAGCCTGAAATAGTATTAAAATAAGAAAGCCCCGGTAGTTGCCGGGGCTTTTCAGTTTCGAAAGGCAGCTGAAATATAACGCCGGGCTTTGGCTTTAGCGCGTCAATACCGCTTTCACCTGATCGGTTGAGCCACCGTCATCCACGGTGAAGTCAATGGTAATCTGGTCAAAATCACGGTTGGTTTGTCCGCTACCGGCAATGGTGAAGCCCAGCATGCTTTGTTCAGGGATAGTGAGATAGTAGCCGGCCACATAGCCCTCCACCGAGAGCTGATCGATGTGGTAAATACCCTTTATCACGATATCGTCGGCTTCAGCACCGGCCGTGATTTCCACGCTGTAATTTTGAGGTGCCGACCAGCCTTCTGTTTCCAGTACATCCCAGGTACCGAGGTATTGATCCCTGGTGTCGGTATCGTTGATGATATCCTTTTCACAGGCAATCGCCACCAAAGCCACGGTAGCTAAAAGTGAAATTTTCTTAATCAGACGCATAAAGCTTATTTAGTGTCTTCATCGCTATCGCCATTTTTCGCTTCATAGCGTTCGTTGAGGCGGGTAGCCACAATATCGGTGATATTATAACTTTCATTGGCTTTCAAAACATCGCTCTGCATATCATAGCTGAGGATAAAATCAAGGTCCATTTCCTCGCGCAGCTCAGTGAGCACGGTGTCCAGGTCTCCCATAATCAAACGGCTAAGTTCCTGCTCGGCCATGGCCAGTTCCTGGGCCCGCTGATCGCGGTAGTTCATCAGTTCCTGCTGTTTCATCTGCAGATCAGTTTGCGCCTCACGCAACTGACTGGGGGTGAGATTGGCAGCCTGCTTCTCCAGGGTGGCGTAGTTTTCCTGAAAGGCTTGTGACTTTTTGGCGAGGTCAGCTTCGAGGCCCTTGGCTTTGCTTTCCAAACCGGCCTTCAAATCCTGGTGGTAGTGGTATTGGGCAATGAGCGAGTCATTGTTGATATAGGCAATCCGTACCCCCGAAAATTCCTGGTTCTCCAGGTTCTCAGCCATCTCTTCCTTCGATGCAGTAGGACGAGAGCCCGGCTTAGCCGAAAATTCACGAACTAAAAGAAAGGCTACTGCCACCAGCAAAACGATGCTTACAACTGTATTAAATGCTTTCATGTAACTATTTGTGCTTTTGCCGGCAAATTAAAGGAAAAAGCGCTCATCATAAGTAACGCTGAAAATCATTATTAAGTGGGGTATCGAGCTGAGAGAGCGAATTTTATTGCCGGTTTTTGGTTGAGGGGCGGCGTTTAAAAACTTTTACCTTCCCGTCACTGGCGCTGTGGATGGCTGCAAACTCAGCCTTCAGGAGAGCCATGGTGGCAGTGGTAGCCGAATCGTTCAAATTATTCTGATGGCCCCACAGCACCACATAGTCAATTACCTGACCGCTTTGCTGCTCATAGGGGGCAAGGGTAAGCAGGGGTCGCTTACTGTAGGCAAAATCACCCAGGCGGCCATCAGGCGCCATTCCCTCGTTCCAGCGCACTGGAAAATGACTTTTATCTGCTTCGTAATTGTCGAGCACGATCAGCTCTTTTTCGGCCCCCAGATAACAGCCAATGTTGTAGTGGAGCCAATGATAGGAATAGTTGAGCGGCAGTACGGTGCTACCTTCATCCATTTTAGTGGTTACGGCGTTAAGGGCACGGGCATCGGCATCGAGCTCAGTGGCCTTAAAAAAGTGGTATCTCACCTGCCAAAGGTTGAAGGCCACCATCAGCAGTACCGGCACAAACATCCATTTGCGGCGGGGCAGGCAATAGGCCAGCCAGAGTGCCAGGAAAATAAAGAAAGTGGTCAGCAGGCGAATACTGATAAAGCCACCGCTGGCCATTTGGTCAGGGGCCACAAAACAGAGTCCCAACAAAAGCAGGGCGGTGAGCAGCAGGATTTTTGACCATGGAGGCAATTGCTGCCGCAGGTGGCGGTAAATGGCAATACTAAGCGGAAGGAGTAGGAGAAGGGCAAAAATGCGGCTCATTGTTTCTTCCGCAGTGTCGATGGTTATTAATGGCCGGGCCCTGAGAATATCCATCACCAGGGATAGCGGGGACGGCCACTGGCCTGGGGCACTCTTGTGGTTTTGAAGTAGGAAGTAGCCACATAACAGGAGGGTGGGCAGGCTGGCCAACAGCAGGGGCCAGCTGGTTTTACGGTTGTAGCTGAATTGCAGCAAATGCCAGAGGGCGATTACCAGCAGGGCAACCAGGGCGGGGAAGAGATGAAACAGAGCGGTGAACAACAGTAAAGCAGACATAACCGCTAGCTGCAGAAAAGAGGCTTGCTGCCTGATGCGGACATAATAGCCAAGACTGAAGAGCATTAAGGCCAGGCCCAGGCAAAAGCTCTGAAAACCGATGTAGAAGCTAAAGTGATGTAACAAAGGGAAAATGAGGAAGCTTCCCCAGATAACCCCTTTTTGTAAACCCCGTAACAGAAAGCGGAAGCCGATAGCGGTGCCGGCCATGGCCATGGCAAAAACCAGTTGTTCGGCAATGCGGGCCGGCAAAAAGTAGTTGAATAAAGCCAGCAAAAGATGGCCCCCCAGGTTGGGTATTAATTCCCACTTGAGGTGAAAAAAGCTATGGGCGGGAGCGCTGTCGTCTCCTAATAGCTGTAGAATAAGGTTGGAGTTGTAAAGATGCGAGGGGCCATCGCCAGTAAAGAAATACTGCACCATGAAAACAGGCAGTAAATTGATTAAGAGAAGCAGGGCAAAAATGAGCTGTGAGTTTACCCGCAGCCGCTTACGGCGATGGTATTTTAGGGGCTGAGCTGTAATCATAAACAGGCTAGGCAAAACAACACTATTTTCAGAAAGGTTGAAAGAACTTTTAAGGGGAGGAGAGAGAGTGGCGGTAGCTGAGGCGGAAGTCCAGGAATTCAGCCACATGGCCATGCGCCTTCAGGGCGGTGCCCAGGCCGAAGTTTTTAAAGGGATACCACATGAGGCTGTAGCGCTGGTACCAATCGGGTTTGATGTCATAAGGCCGGTATAAGTAAACCCCGATCAACTGTCCGAAACTAAAATTTCCCAGCAAAAAGCGATGTCCCAGTAGCAGCGCTAATTGGTTATGGTCGAGATCCAGACCCTGCTGGGAAATCTTTTCACGGTAGGCTAGGTTACTGATCCACTCCAGGCCGCCGCTCAGGGCCGAGGTGCGCCCCAACTGGTGGGTGTAAGTAATTTCGAGGCCGGGCACGGCAAAGGTTACCCGGGTTTTATCAATTGACTTACCGGCAATAAAGGGGGTTAAGCGCAGATGACGGTCCATGATGAGTTCGCTTAGCGGCACCTTGGGCCTGGGGGCAAGGCCGAGCGCCTGCCAGCTATAGCTCAGGCTGAGGTTGGCGGTGGGGTAGTTGAGTCCTTTGTTGGGTTCCTGCTGGCCGCCGTTACTGGCGTGGTTATAGCGCAGCTGGGTGGTGAGCCGCCACTGGGAATTGAGTTTTAGGGCCAGCCCCGCTCCCACCATCACGTAGGGCGTAAAATGAAGGCTATAACTAAGGTTCAGGGGATTGGTTTCCTCGTTAAAGGGCTTCGAAAGCCAGGCATAACCACCTCCTCCCCGTAAAGTAAAAAAAAGCCGGGGAGCAAGGCGATACCAGGGCTCCAAAAAACCATAGCCGATAATTCCATATCCCAGTATGTCAGGCTTGTCGAAGTTGTGGTAATTTAGGCTAAATCCTGCCCGCGGGTAGCAATGGCAGTTTTGCCAGTGGGTCTCTTTCATTAGCCAGTAGCTGTAATCGAGCCCAAGGCCAAAGGGGGAAGAGGGACCAATGGGGCGTATGTCCTGGCTATGCAGAATCATCTCCCCATAGTCAGCATTTAGTTCAACAGAGCTGTGGTTTTGCGCGTTAACTAAATGCGGGACCAGCTGAAAAGCAGCGCATAAAAGGTAATGGAACAGATTCAAAGTCTTCCTTACTTTAGAGAGCTTTCTAAAGATAAAAATAGCAATGAAAATGGCTGCAGCCGTTAAGTTATGTGGGTAGAGAAGTATTTTGGTAAACCAGCCCAGCTGGTGGAGGCTGCAGATATCATGCGTTTTTTTCGCCAGGGTCACCGCGAGGGCCAACACCTGGAGTTTAAGAGTGGTGAGGTGAGAATGGAAAAGATCATGAAGGTAGTAGGTGGCTTTCTCAACTCATCAGGGGGCTTACTCATTGTGGGTGCCCCGCGTGAGAGTGATATTCCCGGCATGGAGGATGTGCGCAGCAGCTTTGGTGAGCCCGATCCCAACCGGCGCTTTGAAGAGGAGAGTTTGTACAATGCCATTATAAACGGTATTACGCCCAAACCGACCGGGGTCAAAATTAAACAGGTGCGCTTTAATAAAGGCAGTGTTTTTTTAATTGAGGTGGCGGCCAGCGAGTACCCACCGCACCAGGTCTTTCACGTTGGCAATTACTATCTGCGCAAAGGCGATACCACCCGGCCCGCCCGGCATCACGAAGTGGAGCGCATGTTTTTTGAAAACCGCCGTCCCAATCTCGACTTACAGGTGGAGCTGGCCCGCTTTGAAGATGCCATTGGTATGAACCTGATTCTGAGTAACCAGAGTACGGTATCGGCCGAGAGCCCGGGCGTTAACCTGGAAGCCTTCCCGGTAAGGAATAATGGCAGTAGTAAACTAACGCAGCAAAATACCTGGAATGATAATTACCTGGCCCAGAGTCAGCGCCTGGAATTTGAGGTAGAGCTGCTGCCACAGCAAACGGTGCTGTTTTTTATTGCCCGCTATTTCTGTAAGGATGTACCAGTGCGCTTTAAATCAGCCTTTGTGTCGGTAGAGCACCGCAAGGCGGGCCTGATTGAGGTGTTCGATTCCCAGAAGCACGGCGATTTCCGGCTGTGGTATGATCAGCATTCCTATTTGTTGAATGAATAAGCTTTAAAGCTTGGCCATAACGTCGGCAAAGTGCTGGAGGGACTTCACCCGGTTGTCGTAGTGGTACATATTACTGGCTACCATAAGTTCATCCACGCGGGTTTGACGGAGAAAATCGTGAGTTTGCTGTAGCACCTGTTCCGGGTCGCCAATAAAACTGTATTTCAACATACGCTGAAAAGCGGGGCTTTCGCGTAAGTGCCTCAGTTCTGCGGTCATTTCAGTGGGCGGCTGCATATAGTCGCGCTTATTGGTCAGGATCCCCATAAACATGCGAATCAGGGAAGTGGAAAGAGCTTCGGCTTCCTCGGCGGTATCGGCCGCAATTACATTTATAGCGGCCATGGTATAGGGGCTGTCCAATTGAGCCGAGGGCTGGAAGTTTTGGTGGTAAATAGCCAGTGCTTCCATCAGTTGCCCAGGAGCAAAGTGGCTCGCAAAAGCATAGGGCAGGCCCATGGCCGCAGCCAGCTGAGCGCTATCGGTACTTGACCCCAGTATCCAGAGGGGCATATCTACCCCTTCTGCTACTGTAGCCCGAACGGGGGCGTTCTGGTTGTGCGGAGAAAAGTAGCGTTGGATCTGTCCAATATCCCGGGGGAAGCTATGGGTGGCTGCGAAGCGGTCGGAGCGGATAGCCTGGGCCGTCACCTGGTCGGTACCGGGAGCGCGTCCCAAGCCCAAATCAATTCGGCCCGGAAATAGCTGGCCCAGGGTGCCAAACTGCTCTGCCACGATAAGAGGTGAGTGGTTGGGTAACATTATGCCGCCCGAACCGACCCTAATTTTCTTAGTGGCAGCGGCCACCTGGCCTATCAATACCGCTGTGGCCGTACTGGCGATACTGATCATATTGTGATGTTCGGCCAACCAAAAGCGTTGATAACCTAGTTGTTCGGCCACCCGGGCCAAGCGAATACTGTTCTCAAGAGCCCGCTGCGGGCCCTGGCTAGCACTTACGGTGGCCAATTCCAAAATAGAATATGGAGTGTTTCCTTGCGACATTGAAATGCAATTTCAATGGCAAAGCTAGGGCGACACCGACTGAACTATCCTGATAACCGGATAGGGATCAACTATTATTACAGCAAATGATCTAAATCACCCGCCACCATCTCCGGCAGGGTAACCTTAAGGCCCGGTGTCCTTTCCATCTCACGTTTTATAGCAAATATGGCCGGTTCATTGCGCGCCCAGCTGCGGCGGGCAATGCCGTTATTCACATCGTAAAGCAGCATGTTTTCCAGGCGGCGATCGGCATCGGTACTGCCATCGAGGAGCATACCAAAGCCGCCGTTGATCACTTCACCCCAGCCTACACCACCACCGTTGTGGATGCTCACCCAGGTGGCACCGCGGAAACTGTCGCCAATCACGTTTTGGATGGCCATATCTGCGGTATAGCGCGAACCGTCATAAATATTGGAAGTTTCGCGGTAGGGCGAGTCGGTGCCACTTACATCGTGGTGGTCGCGACCCAGCACTACCGGGCCGATCTTACCTTCTTTGATGGCCTGGTTAAAGGCCCTGGCAATCTTGATGCGGCCTTCGGCATCGGCGTAAAGGATGCGGGCCTGGGAGCCCACCACCATTTTATTTTCGCCGGCGGCGGTGATCCAGCGCACGTTGTCTTCCATTTGCTGGCTGATTTCTGATGGCGCGCTCTTGGCCATTTCGCTCAAAACGTCTTTGGCCAGTTGGTCGGTAAATTCGAGGTCTTCTGCCTTGCCGGAAGTACACACCCAGCGGAAGGGACCAAAGCCATAGTCGAAGCACATGGGACCCATAATGTCCTGCACGTAGCTGGGGTATTTGAATTCGCGGCCCAGGGTGGGGTTGGGATTCATCACATCGGCACCGGCGCGGCTGGCTTCCAGCAGAAAGGCATTGCCATAGTCAAAGAAGTATGTTCCTTTTTCGGTGTGCTTGTTAATTGCGGCCGCCTGACGACGCAGGCTTTCCTGCACCAGTTCTTTAAATTTTTCAGGGTCATTGGCCATAATGTCGTTGGCTTCTTCGTAGCTCAATTGCACCGGGTAGTAGCCACCCGCCCAGGGATTGTGCAGTGAGGTTTGGTCGGAACCAAGGTCAACGTAGAGACCCTCTTCGGCAAAGCGCTCCCATACCTCCACAATATTGCCTTCAAAGGCAATGGAGACAGTTTCGCGCTTTTCCTTAGCGTCTGTGACCCGCCCAACCAGCTGATCGATATCACTAATAATTTCGTCTACCCACCCCTGCTCATGGCGTTTCCGCGAAGCTTTAGGGTTTACCTCTGCCGTTACCGAAATACAACCGGCAATGTTCCCGGCCTTGGGCTGGGCACCGCTCATACCACCCAGTCCCGAGGTCACGAAAAGGGCACCGCTGTTGGCTTCCTTGCCAATCTTGCGCAAAGCGTTCAATACGGTAATGGTCGTGCCGTGCACGATTCCCTGCGGGCCGATGTACATATAGCTGCCGGCGGTCATCTGCCCGTATTGGGTTACGCCCAGGGCATTGTACTTTTCCCAGTCATCGGGTTGGGAATAGTTGGGTATCATCATACCATTGGTCACCACCACGCGGGGAGCATCCTTGTGGGAAGGGAAGAGTCCCATGGGGTGGCCGCTGTACATATGCAGGGTTTGCTCCGCGCTCATCTCGGCCAGGTACTGCATGGTAAGCAGGTACTGGGCCCAGTTTTGGAACACGGCCCCATTGCCACCGTAGGTAATTAGTTCGTGCGGATGCTGAGCTACCGCCGGATCGAGGTTATTCTGGATCATCAGCATAATGGCCTTGGCCTGCACACACTGGCCGGGATATTCGTCGATGCCGCGGGCTTTCATCTCGTAATCGGGACGGAAGCGGTACATATATATGCGGCCGTAGTCTTTCAGTTCCTGCGCAAATTCGGGTGCCAGCTCGGCATGCCAGGCCTGGGGGAAATAGCGCAACGCATTTTGCAGGGCCAGTAGCTTTTCTTCCTTGCTGAGAATTTCCTTGCGCCTGGGGGCGTGGTTAGCCTCCATGTCATAGGGCTTGGGAGCCGGCAGTTCGGCGGGAATGCCGGCTAGTATTTGTTCCTGAAAAGTACGGGTTACGGTTTCCATCCTTTATTTTTTTCTGAAGCTGTTGGTCTTTTTGTCATAGCCGTAAGGGCAGTGCTTACAGCCGCTCTGGCAGCAGTAGCCACGCTTGAGGTGGTATTGTTTGGTGAAGACGATAAAGCCTTCCTCACTGTAATAAAAATCTCCCTCTTCGAGCTGCGGCATGGGTGCAAAGCTAAGGAACAAGGGACAGAGGACGCAGCAAATTCTAAATGCGAAAGGTGAAAATCGGAGGCTGGTGTATGCATGGAGATGACTCCTGACGGGCAAACCTGCATAGTAGAGCTTTTTCGCCGAAACAGCTGGGCCCCGGGCTTGCTGGAATCTGCCTATGCAGATTGATTAACAGTTCTCTGTAAACCACTCATAATCTCTGCGGTACTTTGTGCAAGAGCTTATATTCATCATTCTTTACTTGAGAACAGAATGCCAGCTCAATCTTATAAAAGCCCGGCTTGTGACCGGGCTCTTTAAATTGCTTATCTGAGGATGGTTAGTTTTTGTCTGCCCTGGGAAACGGGGTCGTAGAGGAAATAAATCCCAGGTCTTATACCCTGAAGTTCAAAGCGAACTTTCGATTCACCAGCCTGTGGGCTTAAGGATTTAACCACCGTGCCGGTACTGTTGAGCAATAGCAGGCCGGAATTGTTCCCTTGAAAATCTATGGTTAATACCCCGCTGCTAATGGGGTTGGGGTAAAAGGAGTGCAGAAAGGCAGGTTCAGGTACAGATACCGAATTGCTGCTAAAACTATAAGAGCTGCCGCTGGTGGGAAAATCACTGCTGCTAACCGCGGCACCACTACCGCTGGTACTCACCCAGTTGGGATTGCTGAAACTGCCGTTTTGGGTGCTCAGCATTTGCAGCCCGCCAGAGGGAGTGAAGATGCCAATTTGCACCTCATCGCTGGCAAAATTGCTTTTGAAGTTGGTATCATACACAAAGTGAATACTGTGGTCAGATTCTTTGATTACAATTTGAAAGCTGAAGCTTTCGGTGGCTGGATCCGCCAGATTGGTAAAGAAGTTGGCATCGCGCCATTCAATTACCAGCTCCCGGGCTGGGGCATTCCCCCTGGTCACAATTAACCAATCGGAAGTACTGTTGCTGCTGATGTTGCTGTGCAGGTCGGCCCCAAAAGCAGAGATAATAACTGCATTGGCTGTGACACTTAGAGGCTGGTAAACGGTGCTGGCTGCTGGCATTGGGGCGCCGAACCAGGCAAAACCATTGGCCGATACCCAGATGCTGTCGTAGCTGGTTCCGTTCACTTCCACCGGGAAGTCGAGTAACACCTGGGCATAGGCATCGTCATAGTTGCCACCCGTAGCCATACTAATGCCATTGCTAATAGGCGTGAGGCTGAGGTTGGTGGTGGTGGGTTGAAGGCTTTGAGCATTCAGGACAAAGCCCGTTAGTGCCACCATGGCAGTGGCCAGGTAATTGAGTAATTGCTTTTTCATTTTTAAATTGTTTTCGTTTGCTCTTAGATGCCTTGGGTACCGATAATGGTTGCGTGCCCGATTTTTATTCTATGGATTTTGCTTTGATCTTTGCCGACGAATCTTCATCCTCTCCATGCCATTCTTTGAGCAATTAAATTCACCTCTTCAACATCTCGATACGCTTGATGGGGTAGAGGTATGGCTCAAGCGCGATGACCAGATCCACCCGGAGGTAAGCGGCAATAAATGGCGTAAGCTTAAATACTACCTGGAGGATTTTAAAAAAAGTGGCAAAAAGGCATTACTCACTTTTGGCGGTGCCTTTTCCAATCACCTGGCTGCGACCGCTGCACTGGCGAATATGGCCGGAATATCCGCCAAAGCGCTGGTTAGGGGTGAGGAAGTGCAAACTAATCCAACCCTTGATTTTTGCCGTCAGCAGGGAATGGAGATCGAAGCCATCTCACGTAAGCGCTACCATACCAAAGATGACCCTGAATTTTTACAGATGATGGCCGAAACCCTGCCGCAAGTTTACCTTATTCCCGAGGGAGGCAAGGGTCCGCTGGGCGTAAAGGGCTGCACCGAAGTTCTGGCCGGGGTAGACAAGGGTTTCCATTTTATTTGTGCGGCGGCTGGTACCGGCACTACTATGACGGGCTTGTTATTAAGTGATTATCCCGCGCAATTCCTTTGTTTTCCGGCCCTGAAGGGTGGTCATTTTCTCAAAGGAGCCATAGCACGGCAGCTGATTGACTACTGCCAACATTTTTCAACAGGGGTAGATGAAAAAAAACTGCTGGAGGAGCGTCTGAGCATTATTGAAAATTATCACTTTGGCGGCTACGCAAAGGTAAAGCCCTCGCTCATCACTTTTATGAATGAGTTTTACCGGAAATACCAGGTGCCACTGGACCCGGTTTATACCGGCAAAATGATGTTTGGTTTGTACGAAATGATCGAACAGGGGTATTTTAAAGCCGGCACCCGGCTGTTGGTGGTACATACCGGAGGCCTGCAGGGAATAAAAGGAATGAACCGCCGTTTGAAGAAATTGAAACAAGAAACGATACAGTATGAAGGTTAAGCTCGCTCTGTTTTTCGCATTGGCCCTGGGGTGGCAAGGTTACGCCGCCAAGCTCACCACCCACGATTATATCGATCAGTACCACAAGGTGGCAATTAAGGAAATGAAGGAGCACGGTGTGCCGGCGAGTATCACTCTGGCGCAGGGGATTCTCGAAAGTGGCAGCGGCAATAGCTACCTGGCCACCGAGGCCAACAATCACTTTGGCATAAAATGCCATCTTGATTGGGATGGCAAAAAAGTGTATCACGACGATGACGAGAAGGGCGAGTGTTTTCGCAAGTACAAGAATGCCGAGGAGAGCTTTCACGATCACAGTCTCTTTTTAAAAAACCGCTCCCGCTATGCCTTTTTGTTTGAAGAGTCACCCACTGATTACGAGGCCTGGGCCAAAGGTCTGAAAAAGGCAGGCTATGCCACCAACCGCAAATACGACAAGCTTTTGATTGAGCTCATTGAGCGCTATGAGCTACATAAGTATGATCTTGAAGGCTTTGATGCCGATCACGAGGAGGAGGACGACAAGAGCCTATTGGCGACGGAGCAATTCCAGGTCTCTTCAAACCGCGTTGACTACGTGATAGCCAAGGAGGGTGATAGTTTTGAACTTATTGCGGAGGCCACCGAAACCAGGGTGGAGGACTTGCTCCGCTATAATGAACTGAGCTATGATACCTCCCTGGAGCCTGGGCAGATAGTATATACCCAACCCAAGCGTCGTAAGGCGGCCCGGGAGCATGAACATTACATCGTGAAGGAAGGCGATACCATGTATGGCATTTCGCAGCAGTTTGCCATTCGTTTGGAGCGCCTTTACAAACTCAATGATATGCCGGTGGGACAACAACCTGCGGCAGGCACTAAGCTTATTCTACGCTGATTTCCCTGAGGCCGGCTTCTCTTTTTTGGTGATGCGGCCCAGCATAACAGCTATGAATAAACCAAAGAGCACGTAGGCGGTAAAGATGATGAAGCCGGGGCGGATGGTAGTGTTGTTGGTGCTAAGCGAAGTGTAGTAATCGGTGTCCACATTAAAGCTTGACAGTTGATTGTCGAGGATACCATCAAAACCCACGTAGCTCATAAAGATGGCCACTACCATCACGTCAGCCATACTCCACTTACCACTTTTAAAGGCAAGCCAGTTTATGAGTTTGTTGCCGCGAATTTTGGCGCTGCCAAAGAGGTAGAGCGGGGCGGATATCATTTTGGCTATCGGTAGTATCACACTGAAGGCCAGGATGAGTACGCCAACCACCTTTGAGTCTATCCGCATGGAGCTGATCAGTAGCTGCACCACTTCCAGTATGCTCTTGCTGCGGTAGAAGAGGATCTGATCGTCAAATTTTATGTGGGAGCCAAGTAGTACAAAATCCACATTGGTGATACGGGCGTCAATCTCAATCATCGGGCAGTTAAGCCCGGTAAATAGTACAATAAGGGCAAAGGCCACCGACACAGCAAACCAGGGCCGGCGCAGCCAGGGCTGCACTCCGATAAAAAACCAGGGAATAATAAACAGGGCCAGCAGCGCCAGCATGATATAGGTGTTTTGATAAACCTTTTCCTCAAGGACATCGGTCCTGGCCCCTATTTGCTCGTTAAAAGTGCTGAGATTATCAGTTTCGTAGTGATGGTAGATTTTGTTGAGGTGGCTTTGCAGGGTATCGTCATATATTTCGCTGGTAAGCTTATCGAGTTCTTCCTGGGCTATGGCCTTGAGGCGATCCTTGCTCTCTTCGGCGGTCAGTTGTTCTACGATGGCGTCGGAGAATTCGGGCGATTGCTGCCGCAGCTTATCCCAATCCACAAAGGTATTTACGGCCAGTTTACGTATGGTGCCCCTAAAGCCTTCATCTTCCTGCTGTATTTTTTGCTCGGCCTTGGAGATCATGGTGTTGAGCATGGTGGTGATCTCCACTCTGAGCAGGCTGTCCTGCCTGGGGCTGAACTCAAATTCCTCAATTTTAGTGGTGAGAATCTCCTTTACATTATCCCGCCATTCGTTGATGGAAAAGAGGCCGTAGAGGATCGAGTTGGCCTCCGAATAGTCGTGCATAATGTCAGCCCGGCTGTTGGCATCATTGTATATCTGACGGCCTATATAGGCTGAGTATGCCAATAGGGGGATGGCAATGATAAGGAGGATAAAGAGGTTTCTCTTCCGCGTAGGTTGGTCGGTCATAAATCTGGGTTTGCGGGCTTCGCAGCAAAGCAGGGAGATGCCCGTAAGCCTTAATCTAACCCAAATTCCCCGGCGGATGTTCTGTGTTGGCCTTTATGGCGCATCGCTCCTCACTCTACGCGATAGCAGATCAGGGTTCCGTCTTTACTATAGGTAACGATGTTGATAGAGCCATCCAGTTTCAGGGAGCCCATGTCAAATGGTCCCTGGGCAAACACCGGGAAGCCCTCTATCAGTTCGCCCTTTTCATTGTAAAGCCTGATTTCTTCCGCCGCAGCACTGAAGGCGCCGGTGTAGAATTTTCCCTTGAGGATCATGGCCTTGGGCTTGCTGCTGATATCGCCCCCGAGCTCAGCCTGCCAGGGCATTTTGTCGCTTTTAACAAACAACTTTTCATCGGAACTGAAGATATACTTGCCGTCAAAAAACATAAAGTGCTCGGCCGGGTAATCGGCTTCCAGGAAAAGATTATCGGCTGTACCTCCAGGGTGAAAGGCGTAAAGCTTACCGTCGTCGCCGGTGCTGATCATTTCTGATTTGGCCAGGCTTTCCTCTTCCTTCAGGTAGAAGGGGATGTCAAGGCGGGGAAGATTATCAATGGTTTCGAAACGCTGTTCACCCCGGCGGTTGAGCTGCAATAGACGGCCGTCAGCAGTTTCCACTACAATCACATCCTTGCGGGCCACACTGAAGTGCTGTGGCTGGCTCACAATTTCGCTGCCCACCGGTTCAAAGTTCCAACCCTTCACCTCCTTACCCTCAATGTCATAGTTCAGGAGTTTTTTACCGGAGGGAATGACCAGGCGGTAATTGCGGGCAAAGTCATAGTTGAAAACACCCACCGGCGCGGTGGCGGCCTCAGGCAGGCTAACCGGAAAATTCTCTACATCGCGGCCCAGTCGATCTAGCAGGTATAGCTTGTTACGGGTGTTAAAAACCATCTGGAGTTTGCGGTTTTTAAAGCCATCTACCTGGGTGATATTCCCCATTATAGGGCCATCCAGCATTTTTGTCCACAGCACTTTACCATTGTAATCGAGCAGGTAGAGCCGGTTATCTTCATCCTGTACGGCCAGGTCGTATTTGTTGTTGATGTGGTTCTTAAGAAACTGGGGGATGTTCGCCGCTTCGCTTTCCAGCTGGGTGCTCCACAGGCGGGTTACCATCTCTTTTTTGCGGGTTTCGTGGCGCAGGTAGAAGTTAGTCAGAGCCGCTTCATCCTCCACTTCAAACTGCAGGGCTGCCCAACGCAGGTTTTGCAAACTTTCCTGCTGTTGCTCCAAAACACTGGCGTCTTCAGCAGTGGCGATATTGGCCAGCAAAGGGATAAAACCGGGGTTGGCAGCTATTACCCGCAGGTGAGAGCGATCGGGAATTTTAGCCACAAACTGCCGGTAGGAGTCATCCTCGGCCAGGGTTTTACCATCGAGAATATCATTAATCACGCCCTTCAAAACCGGCAGGCTTTCGGCAAACACCACGTAGCCGTTTTTGATAAAATAATAGGGGAAATGGAAGTGCTGATACAAGGGGCCGTAGAGACGGGGCAGGGCATTTTCGGCAGCCATTTTTTTGATAATCACCCCCCGGTAGCCCTCTATAAAATCAGCTCCGGCCAGCGAATCCAGTTTCTCACGGGCGGCGTCTTCGTTGCGGTAGGCAAAATAGGCGAGGTAGTTGACTTGCCCCGATTTACCGGCATTGCCAAACAGCCCCATTTCATTATCCACCCACTGGAGGAGGGTGGAACGCAGGTTAATATCCAGCTTGGCAAGGATTTGCTGGTGGCGCCGCAGACGGCCGGCCTGCTCCAGGTATTCTTCATAATTGCGGTAATAACGTTCGGCGTTAGCGAAGCCCAGCGATAACCATATGGCGGTGCCAGCGGGAATAATTTCCTGGGCCCGGCTCACTTGAGGCTTCAGGCCTTTGAAGGTGTTCAGGTAGCGGCCTTTGCCTTCATTGAGCAGCGTAAGGCCACTCAGTAACAACTCCTGATCGTGAGTTTGTAAATCCAGCTCCACCCAGCTACCCATGCGCTCAATAAAATCGACCTCGGCCCTGGGTGAAATATTGCTTACCAGCGGTCCCAGCTCGGCCAGGTTGAGGTATACATTGGCCATATCCCGCTTGTTGGCTGTCTTCAACAGGCGGGCAAAGCCCGGGTCCCTGCCGAGGCTAAATTCAGAATTGAGCTGACGGATTCCTTCCTCAACCAGCTGACCATTGGTGCTGAGCATAAGTACCCCCTGGTAACTGCTGATGTGGTAATTGATGCCTTCCTGGTCTTTTTTGCGAAAATGGTAAATCTCGGCACCGCTATAGCTCTTCTTAGCAACGGTAAACCCTTGGCTAAGCTTGCGGCCCATACTCTTTTCAAACTCCCGGTCGGCGGTGGTTAAAAAGAGGGCGTCAAACTTATCGGCCCCGCTCATGGCAGTGGCCATTATTATTTTGCGGTCATCAAAAAAATCGCGGATACTATCACGGTTAAAGCGGCCGTAAAGAGATTGCAAACGGGTGTTGAGTTCAGCCATCACAGCCAGACTGTCGGTTTCCTGAAAAATCCGGCTGTGGCTAAAACGCTCAATACTTTCGGGCAGGTTGTGACTTTCGAGGATCACGGCCGAGTTTTGGGGAACAGCACTGTAGAGGTCAACCTCCGAATGGGAGTCAGATTTACAGGCAGTCCATAAAAAGAGGCTTAGCGCGAGCAGGCAGAATTGGCTAATCTGCTTCATGATGGTTAGCAATTTGACGGCAAAAGTAAGAGTTTTCGTGCGCAGGCTGAGGGCTTTTCATTACTACTGAAGTGATACTTTTCAACTGACAGGAAGTGTGTTTTGCTGCTCGGGGAGCTGCCGGAAGCTTTGCCGGTGCCAGGGGCTAAGACCGAAGCGAGCGATGGCTTTGCGATGGTCGCTAGTGGGGTAACCCTTATTGCGTTGCCATTGATAATGCGGAAATTCAGTAGCAAGTGTCTGCATATATTCATCGCGATAGGTTTTGGCCAGTACCGAAGCGGCTGCAATACACTTAAAACGCCCGTCGCCTTTGATCATACAGGTGTGGGGAATAGGGTGGGGGTTAAAGCGGTTGCCATCTATCAGCAGGGCCTCGGGGGTGGTGCTGAGCTTATCAATGGCGCGGTGCATGGCCAGGAAGGAGGCGTTGAGGATGTTGATCCGGTCTATTTCCTCGTGGCTGACCGATGCCACTGCCCAGGCAATGGCCTTGCGTTCAATGTAGGCCCGCAGTTCCAGGCGCTCCTCCTCGCTCATCTGTTTAGAATCGTTGAGGCTTTTGTGGTAAAATCCGGGGGGCAGAATTACTGCGGCAGCATACACCGGACCTGCCAGGCAGCCCCGTCCCGCTTCATCACAGCCGGCTTCTAAGATGCCCTTCTGATGGAAATTCAGGAGTCTTTTACGCTTGCGAGGGTTTTTTGCAAGCTTTCCCACATCATTTCTGCTGATCGTTGCCATGTAAAAAGTTTTGCTCGTTCTCTGCCCTGGGCAATTAAGCGATTCCTAATGTCAGAATCGCCAACCTGGTGCATAGCTTCAGCAATTTGTTGATAATTTCCAGGGTCGCAAAGCAGGGCTGCCTCGCCGGCCACCTCGGGCATGGAGGTAGTGGTACTGGTAATAACCGGAACCTCGCAGCTAAACGCTTCCACAATAGGAATGCCGAAACCTTCGAATTGCGAGACAAACATCAGGGCACTGCTAGCGGCCAAAATGCGATTGAGACCATCGCCTTCCAACCGTCCGGCAAAAATAATGTCATCACGGAAGGGGTGGTCCTGCCATTCTTTTTCAATCTCCTGGTTGCTAAACATCTTTTCACCCACAATAATAAAGGCAGCATCTCCTCCTGCCTGGCGGTAGATCTGGTAAGCCTTAAGCATACCGGTAATGTTTTTGCGTGGGTTAAGGGCGCCGATAAAGAGAAAATAGGGCTTTCCCCCGCTGAACTCATTCCGTACCGCCTCTCGCTCAGTCTCGGATAAAGGATGAAAAAACTCGCCGCTACCATTGTACACCAGGTCTATTTTGGCGGGGTCGATCTGGTAGGTTTCGGCGATATCCCGAGCCGAATATTTGCTCACCGTTGCCACCCGTGTTGCCTTGCGGGCAAAGCGGGGAAAGTAGTTGCTAAGATAGCGCTGTACCAGGCGGGGCAGGTTTTCGGGGTGATGCTCAAAATTGAGATCGTGGATTACCGCTAAGGTGGGGCAGGGCGAGTTTAAAGGGAGGTAACCATCCGGTGAAATGAACAGGTCAGGTTGCAGTTGCCGTAATTTACGGGGTAAACTCCATTGAAACCAGCTGTGCCATAAAACCGGGTGACGGGCAGGAGGGCCAATTACCACCGGGGTGATGTTTTTATTGAAGATAAAGTGGGGGGCATAGGGGCGGTCAAAAATAAAGATCCACTCCACTTCAGGGTGTTGTTCGCTGAGGCGCTTAAATATTTCGTAGGTAAACCAGCCGATGCCCTCGAGGCGTGCTGGCAGTAAAAAGCGGGTGTTTACTGCTATCTTCACGCGCCAAATATAGGCTCAATAAATATTTACCTTTGGCCGTTCCTGAAAATTGGCATGCAGCGAAAATTCATCAGTAGCTTTCTCCTGGTTCTCTTACTTAACGTACTGGTTAAACCGGTTTGGATACTTGGCATTGACCGCCATGTGCAAAACCTGGTCGGGGAGGCCGCTTATGGTGAATATGCCGCTCTTTTCAGTTTTACCCTCATCTTTAACGTACTGCTCGATTTGGGGCTCACCCATTTCAACAACCGGGCAATTGCCCAAAACCCGGTGGAGATCGTTAAGAATTTCTCCAAGCTTACCAGCCTCAAGTTAATGCTGGGTGGCTTCTACCTCCTGGCCACTCTTACGGTGGGAGTGTTTATTGGCTATACCACCAATTTTTTCCTGCTGCTGCTGATTCTGGCTGTCAACCAGATGCTGGCTTCCTTTGTGCTGTTTCTGCGTTCTCATTTGGCCGGTTTGCAGCTCTTTAAGAGTGATAGCTTTCTCAGTGTGGCCGATAAGGTGTTGATGATTTTGATCTGTGGATTCTTACTGTATCTGCCGATCTTAAACCGTCCTTTCAGGGTGCTTGACTTTGCCCTGGCCCAATTGGCCAGTTACCTGCTTACGGCTCTGGCCGGCTTTTTTATGGTGCTCAGGAAAGCCCGGATATTCCGCTGGCACATCAGGTTTTCTGACTTCAGGAACAACCTGGGCCAAAGCCTGCCCTATGCCCTCCTGATTTTGCTGATGGCGCTGTATACCCGGGTAGATAGTATTATGCTGGAGCAACTGGTAGGGGCATTTGAAACCGGGGTTTATATGCAGGCCTTTCGCCTGCTTGATGCCGTAAATCAGTTTGCCTATTTAATTGGGGTGTTGTTGCTGTCCATCTTTGCCCGCATGCTGGCCCAAAAGCAGGATGTGGGACCTATAACACAGCTGTCCTTTGGCCTGGCGGTAGTGAGTACCCTGGCCGTTTCACTGGCCAGTTTCTTCCAGGCCGGACCTATCCTGAGGTTGCTTTATCATAGCAATACTGACTTGTCTACCCCTGTTTTTCAGCTCCTTATAGTGAGTAGTGTGGCCTTTGGCAGTACTTATGTTTTTGGCACCCTGCTCACCGCCAGGGGCGATGTGCGCATACTTAACCGGGTAGCTCTTTCGGGTTTTTTACTCAATATTATTCTCAATTTTATTCTGATCCCCCAATACGGGGCCAGCGGTGCGGCGGCCACTACTCTGGTTACCCAGTTTCTTACTGCCCTCGTACAACTGGTGATCAGCCTGCGCCTGGCTAAGATTCGTTTCAGGGCTTTTTACTGGGGGCGTTTTTTAGCTTTTGTGCTGACATCGGCGCTGGTAGCCTGGCTGCTATCCCGCTCTGAGGCAGACTGGTCATGGCGTTGGATATTTACCTTGCTGTCCGTACCTATGGTGGCCTTGCCGCTGAGGATGTTCGATCTTAATGCCGCAATACAACTGCTCAAATCGCGTTTCTCCCAGGGCTGAGCGTCCTAAAGCAATTTATCTATTTTTGCGCAAATTTTTCTGAAAGTTTATGGAGCCTACAACTAACCGTAACCGGGTGTTTGACTCAAGCAACCTTATTATTTATCTCTACAGCTGGCGCTGGCCACTTATCATCGTAACTCTGGTGGCAGCAGTTCTCGCCGCTATTTTCAGCTCACCTGCTTTTATCGAACCCAAGTACGAGTCTACCGTAACAGTTTTTCCTACCACCACCAATTCACTTAGTAAAGCGCTGCTGCCGCAGCAGTTTTCATCGCGGGGGCAAGACATTCTCGAATTCGGGGAGGAGGAGCAGGCGGAGCAGTTGCTGCAAATTCTCAATTCTGATGAGATTCGCAGTGCTATTATTCAAAAATATAACCTGCTCCAGCACTACGACATCGATACGTCAGGCAAATATGTGATGACCCAGCTTTACAAAACTTTCAGTGAGAACATTGAGTACCGCAAAACGGAGTATATGTCGGTGGAGATAAATGTGCTTGATACTGACCCCGACACCGCCGCTCTTATTGCCAACGATATTGTGGTATTGCTTGATGAGGCCAAAAACCGCATTCAGAAGCAGCGGGCCCGGAAGGGCCTGGATATTGTTGAGCGCGAATTCCAGGCATTGCGGCGCGAAGTGGTGGCCTTTGAGGATTCGCTCACCCAGTTGCGCTATAAGGGGGTACATGATTATGAAACCCAGTCGTCGGTGCTCAGCGAACAGCTGGCTACTGCAATTATTGAGAATGGTGATAACAGCCCGGCGGTTAGGGCCATTGAGGCCCGGCTTGATACCCTGGCCAAGTATGGCGGTACTTATGTGTCTTTGCGCGATGAGTTGCAATACCTCACCGAAGAGCTGGTTAAGCTCAAAACCAAGTACGATCAGGCCAAGGTAGATGTGGCCGAGTCGCTGCCGGCATCATTCGTGGTAAACCGGGCTTTTCCTGCCGAAAAGAAAAGTTATCCCACCCGCTGGCTGATCGTTTTCCTGGCCAGTCTGGGTGCTTTTACCATTACACTGATTGGCATCCTGATTCTGGATAGCATAAAGAAAGGAAAAAGACAGCAGGCCGAGTGAAACCCTTTACTGTAAAAGCCTCTAATAAACTGGTAGTACTGATCGGAATTGCCTTCAGTGTGCTCAACCTGGCTTTTATTGTAACTGAAAATTTCTGGGGTTTGCTACTGCCATTTGGGTTGGCGCTGATGGCAGCCATTGTGCTGGCGCTGGATAAGGTGTTGCTTTTTTTAGTGTTTTCCACCCCCCTCTCCATCGCCTATCTCGACCCCAAGCTCAATGTAGGCTTTAACCTCCCTACGGAGCCAATACTTTTCGGGGTGCTTTTGCTCTTCATTTTTAAAGTGCTATACGAAGGGAGCTTCGACCGTAAGGTGGTGCGCCATCCCTTATCTCTGGCTATCCTTTTCAATTTGTTCTGGCTCACTGTAACCAGTGTGACCAGTGAATTACCCCTGGTGAGCTTCAAATACCTCCTGGCCCGCATCTGGTTTGTGGTAGTTTATTTCTACCTGATGAGCCAGCTGTTTAAGCGGTATAAGAACATCAAACTATTCTTTTGGCTGTTTATGATTCCCCTGGCCGGAGTGGTGCTATATACCATATATATACATAGTGGGGAAGGATTTTCCCACCAGGCGTCTACCTGGGTGATGTTTCCCTTTTTTAAGGAACACACCAGCTACGGAGCGGTGCTGGCCATGTATATTCCCATGGCCTTTCTTTTCAGCTTTTTTTTGAAACACGGACTCAATAATCGCTTCCTGGCCTTTTTCATCCTGGCGATTTTGCTGGTAGGGGTTATTCTCTCCTTTACCCGCGCCGCCTGGGTAAGTTTGGTTGCGGCGGCGGTAGTTGGCCTTTTGGTGGTTCTGAAGGTGCAATTGCGGCATCTGGTAGTGATGACGATACTTGGCGGTATTACCCTCTATCTGGCCTGGCCGGCGCTCGAAGCCCGCTTTGAACAGAATAAAACGGTGAGCAGTGATGACCTGGGCGAGCATGTGGAGTCGATATCCAATGTGTCCAGTGATGCCTCCAATATGGAAAGGATAAACCGCTGGAAATCGGCCTTCCGGATGTTTGAGGAAAGGCCGCTGCTGGGATTCGGACCGGGCACCTATATGTTTTTATACGCTCCCTTTCAGAAGCCCCAGGATCGTACCATCATCAGTACCAACAGTGGTGACCTTGGCAATGCCCACAGCGAATACATCGGCCCATTGGCGGAAAGCGGAGTGCTGGGCAGCCTGAGTATAATGGTGATAGTGCTGCTGTCAGTGATCACTGGAATTAAGGTGTATCACCGCCTTGACGATCCTGACCTGAAGCTGATAGCACTTGGGGCCTTGCTGGGACTTATTACATATTGGACGCACGGATTCCTCAATAACTTCCTCGAAATGGACAAGGCAGCCTGCCCGGTATGGGGCTTTTCGGCGATTTTAGTGATTTTGAGCGTTCATCCTGTCAAAAAAATTAAGGAATCGTGAATTTTTATTAAAATGCTGATAAGCAGTTAGTTAACTGCTTTTAGAATGCTGTTCGTGCATAATAAATCTTAACTTTTCCTTAACACTTATATCAATTTACTTGTTGCTCATGATAATTTTCGTGAAATTCGTGGGAACGTTTAACACAAAATTTTACCTACATGAGAAACAAAGCAACGCTGCTGACATTGCTGTTGGCGCTATGCGTACAATTGGGTTTTGCCCAATCGCGAACCGTTTCTGGGGTCATAAAAGA
>CAZUCA010000050.1:0-24865 GCA_964619125.1 uncultured Owenweeksia sp.
TGAGTTTGAAGGCAGCTTCAAGGTGTATATGTCCGACCATGAAGGCCATATTTCCATTGTCCGCGCGGTAGACCTGCTCAACCTGGGGCGCGATTGTGTACGACTGGTAAAGAGCCGGGAAGATTTCAGCATGGACCCCGATGACCTGAGGCTGAAGATTGCTGAAGACCTGGCCAAGGGCGACACACCGCTTTGTGTGGTGGCACAGGTAGGCTCCATCAATGTGGGCGTGATTGACCCGCTGGAGGAGATTGCCGAAATCTGTGAAGAGCATGGCATCTGGTTTCACGCTGACGGCGCCTGCGGGGCCCTGGGGGCAATGCTCCCCGCCAAACGCGAGCAGTACCGGGGCATGGAGCGCGCTGATTCAGTGAGCCTAGATCCCCACAAGTGGTTATACCTGCCCTACGAGTGTGGTTGTGTATTGGTGCGCGATGCGGAGAAGCAACGCCGCGCTTTTTCGCTCAATGCCCCTTACCTGCGTGGCACCCTGCCTACCGAGTACTCCGGCCTTTACTATCTCGACTACGGTCCGCAGATGTCGCGCGGCTTTAAGGCGCTCAAGTTGTGGATGTCGCTCAAGCACTACGGCGCCGAAGGCTACCGCAAGCTATTGGGGCAAAATGTACAATGCGTGGAATATCTCGATCGGCTGGTGCGGGAATCAGATGACTTTAAAGCCCTGCATGAGCCGAACCTGCTCATGATCTGCTTCCGTTTCGAGCCGCCGCAATGGCTCAGAGATCACCCCGGGCGGGAGACAAAACTGGACGAGCTCAACCAACGCATCTGCGATGAAATCCAGCTCAGCGGTGAGGCCTTTATTATGAGCAGTAAGCTGCGCGGGCAGGTGGTGATCCGGCTGTCGGTATGCTCGCACCGCACTACCCTGGCCGATATAAAAAAGGTGTTTCTGAAGTTGAGGGAGATTGGGGAGGGACTGGTGCAATAGAAATCTTCCGGGCACCTACCGGGCGGAGCAGAGGGTCGATAGTTATTGCCTGCCTCTCAGTAGAAAGGGACGAATCTCAGGCTGAACAGTAGACCCGACATAATGGCGATCCCAGCTGGAGGAGTAGATGATATAGACATAGCCCGCAGCCATAAACGAAAAAAGCCACCCTGTTGAAGAGTGGCTTTAGTAGTGGAGAATATCGGAGTCGAACCGATGACCTCTTGCATGCCATGCAAGCGCTCTAGCCAGCTGAGCTAATCCCCCATGTTTAAATTGGTCGGCAAATATATAAAAATTTACAACTCACCAAAAGTCAATTCACACTTTCTTCAATGGTTTTAAAACTAATCTCCCGGCGTTGGAAGTTGATGGCAATCACATCGTCGGCCAGCACATCGTAGCCCACAATACCGTGGATGTTGCCATAGGAGCGCTTTAAACCTTTAAGGTTAGCCACAATGACGTTGACATTTTCAAATGCCCGCCCACAACGAAGACCGCTGAGCTTACCGTAATGTACATAGCAGGAGGAGCCATTGGCGCCGGTGAGTTCCAGGCAACCAGCCAGCTGCACCGATTTGTAAATTCTGGGGTCAAGACCGGTACCCAGCACCACCGCCTCCGCCCCCGTGTCAAAGCAAAAACTGAGAGGATGCCCGGCCACTTCCGCTTTTACCAGCATTACATTGTCGCGCAGTTCAAAGGGGAGCCGGTAGCTAATGGTTTCATGCGGGGTATCGAAATCACCGGGCAGGCGCACCCCACTGGCATCGAGGCGATGTAGACTTAGGCGTGAGGCGGCGAGGTTGATTTCCAGCTCTAATTCCAGGAAGAGGCTTACCCCCAGGGCCCCGAGAATTTTTACTCCCCGCAATTCCTCCACCGCGGAGAGATCCGCCAGGTCAGCGGCCACATCCTGGTAGAAAACCGGCCCCATTCGTAAAGTCCTTACAAACCCACTTCTCACCTGCTCTTTGCGCCCGGTGATATCGTGGGCCACCTTGTCTTCTTCAAATTTATAGCCGCTGAAATAGCGGCCGTTGAGAATCAGGTAAGGCGAGCCGGTATCGAGAATAAAGTCACCTTTGATTGAATCCACCTCTGCTTCCACCACAATCAGGTTACCCACTTTCCGGATAGGCAAATCCACCCTGATAAAATCACCCATGGGGCGCGGGTACTCATTACCATTATAGGCGCTCGCAGCAGGTTTAGCCCACAAGAGTTCTCCTGCACCCAGAAAAAGGCACAGCAGGAAAAGCAGCTGTCTTCGGCAAGAGGCTAAATTTTTCATTTTCAGGAAAATGCCTACTCAATTTACAAAAAATAAAGCTCCGTTGCCAGTGCCAAAAAGCAATGGTTATCCTCGGGTAAAGAGACTAGGCAAGGGCGCTGCTATCCGGCTTGGCGCTTACAGCAGCAACTAGGGCCCCCGGGGCTGTATTTTTGGGCTCCCGGAGCTTAGCGCGGCGCAACTGGGCGGTGGTTTTGCGTGAGCCATCGTGGCTCCAGCCGGGAGGGCCAAACACATAGCCCAAAATATAGCGCGGGTAGCGCCATACGTCCTTGATCATAGCCCACCACTCATGGGTGGCAATAATCAGGGGGTTAAATGTTTTGATATTGTGGGTAAGCCCGTAAGTGGGCTTTTCTTCCTCCGGCTGATAGCTCCCAAAGAGGCGATCCCAGATAATGAGAATGCCGGCGTGGTTCTTATCGAGGTACTTGAGGTCAGAAGAGTGATGCACGCGGTGATGGGAGGGGGTATTGAAAATTGCCTCAAACCAGACCGGCAGCTTTTTTATCACTTCGGTATGAATCCAGAACTGGTAAAGGAGGCTTACACTTTGCATAAAGACGATCATCAGGGGCTCAAAACCCAGCAGGGGCATCCACAGCCAGAAGATAAAGCTGCCACTGAAGTTACCGGTCCAGGTTTGCCGCAGGGCAGTACTGAGATTGTAATGTTGGGAAGAGTGATGCACCACGTGGCTGGCCCAGAAAAAGCGCACGCTGTGACTGATACGGTGAAAGCAGTAGTAACTGAAGTCTTCGGCAAAAAAACACAGTAGCCAGGCCCACCACACATACCCCAGGTCGAAGAAGGCAAACTGATGCACAAACACAAAGGCGGCCAGTACCAACGCCTTTGACAGCAGGCCGGTAATCACATTGCCCAGTCCCATGGCTATGCTGCTGCTGGCATCCTTAATTTCGTAAGTTTTGATTTTGAACCAGGCCGACAGCACAATCTCCAGCACAATAAAGCCGATGAAGAATGGTATGGCCGCATGAATAAGATTGGGAAACATAGTACAGACCTTTAAACAAACTTAAAAGAAAGTAGCTATACTAAGTTAATAAAGAAGGTATTAAAAAAAGAAAGCCGGCCAGAGGGGAATTCAGGGGTGGCCGGCTATCAACACAACAACTATCTTAATTGGAGTAGGAAGGTTGGTACTAATTATTTCGATTCAAATTTCGGAAACAGAGTTGGAGCGGCCAATACCGTATTTGGGGTAATTTAAAGCCGGCCTATTCTGCCGCATTATTATTTACTTTGCCGAAAAGCACTGTATTACTATGTTGGATCTCTTTCGGTCAATTTTAGCCGATTCCATTTCAATCTTCACCATTATGAACCCGCTTTCAGCCGGGGTTATTATGCTCACGCTGCTTCCGGAGGATGCCAGCCGGCATGAAATCAGAACCACGGCCAGCAAAAATACCAAGGCTGTTTTTATTGCCATGCTGGTCCTGTTCCTGGGCGGGGTCTACGTTTTTAACTTCTTTGGCATTTCACCGCATGGCCTGCGGATGTTTGGGGGCATAATTCTGCTGGTGATGGGTTTTAATATGGTGCAAGGCTTTGGCAAACGGGTTAACCACAGCCCGAACGAGCATGAAGCGGCCAAGCAACGGGAGGACATCAGCACGGTGCCCCTGGCCATCCCCATTATTGTGGGTCCTGGCCTTGCTACCACCCTAATTACCATGAGTGTTTCGGCTTCTGGTTGGGAAGATTATGTGAGCGGAGGGGTAGCCATTTTGGTTACTTCCATTTCCAGCCTCGTCATACTTCAGCGTATGCCCTACATCAAAAAGCACCTGGGCGACAATGGTTTGAAAGTATTTAACCGCCTGATGGGTTTGATTGTAGGCTCCCTGGCGGCGCAGATGATCATCACCGGCATTACCGGCTTTTACAACAGCTTTAACGTCTAAGCATCTTAATGAACTGGCTATTTTTAATATTAGCTGCCGTTGTGGGCGCCCTGCTTGCTCTGATACTACTGAATGCCAGGCAACGCAAGCTACGGACCGAATTGGCAGTGATGCGCGAGCGTTATCAAAGCAGTCAGTCGCAGCTCGATACCGAGAGCAAAAAAAATCAGGAGCTGTTACAGCTACAAAATTCATTAAGTGGCCAGGTCGAGGGGCTTAAAGCCAACAATAAGCATCTGAATGAAAAACTGACCGGGGAGCAAAAGCGCCTGGAAGATATTCACCAGAAGTTGCAGGCCGATTTTGAAGTGCTGGCGCAGCGCATATTTGAAGAAAAAAGTCAAAAGTTTGCCCGCCAGAATGAGTCTAAGCTGGGCGACCTGCTTAAACCGCTGGGAGAAAAGATCAGCGATTTCCAGAAAAAGGTGGAGGCCACCAATGAGGCTGATATCAGGCGTAGCACCGCCCTGGAGAGCCAGCTGAAACAGCTTAAGGAGCTCAACCAGAAAATCACTGAGGAAGCGCACAGCCTTACCCGGGCTCTGCGCGGCGACAGCAAGAGCCAGGGCAACTGGGGTGAGATGCAGCTGGCGCGCATACTGGAGCTGGCCGGCTTGCAAAAAGACGTTCACTATGCCCGCGAACAAAGCTACCGCAGTGAGAGTGGCAACCTTCAGCGCCTCGATTATATCATCAACCTGCCGGAAGGCCGTCACCTTATCCTCGATAGCAAGGTGTCGCTCAGTGCCTACAGCCGCTACTTCGACAGTGATGACGAAGCCGACAGGCAAAAGTACCTGCGCGAGCACCTCAGCAGTATTCATGGCCACCTCAAGGGCCTGAGTGAGAGAAACTATCAGAACCTCTATGGTATCAATCCGCCCGATTATGTGATGATGTTTATAGCCAATGAGCCTGCCCTTACTATTGCCCTGCAGGAAGACCCGGGTCTTTACGAAAAAGCCTTGCAACAGAATATCGCCCTGGTATCCTCCACCACCTTGCTGGCCACTTTGCGCACCGTGTCCTACATCTGGCAGCAGGATAAGCGGCAGAAAAATGCCGAAGAGATCGCCCGCCAGGCCGGGGCCCTCTATGATAAGTTTGTGGTATTTGCCGAAGATTTCCGCAAACTGGGCGACCACCTCGAGAAGGCCCAAAGCACCTATGACAAGAGTTTTGCCCGGCTCACCGATGGTAAGGGCAATTTGGTGCGCCGTACCGAGCAGATAAAGGAGCTGGGTGCCAAAACCTCAAAAAATCAGGATTCCAATTTATTGGATAAAGCCGACTAAATTTTGCCGGTACTCTCCGGGCGGTGGAGCAGGCGCTGGTAGATTTTGAAGTTTTCATCGTCAAAACACACAAAGCTCACCGTAAGCTCACCGCGGTCAGAATTGAGAAAATTGCTGACAGTAGCGATGGCTACCTCCGCCGCTTCTTCTTTGGGGTAGCCGTACACCCCGGTGGATATATTGGGAAAAGCTATGCTATGCCAGCCCTCTTCAAAAGCAATGTGAAGGGAGTTAATATAACAAGCGGCCAGCAGCTGGTCTTCAGATTTCTGACCGCCATTCCAAACCGGCCCTACAGTATGAATAACAAAGGGGGCCGCCAGTTCGCCACCACTGGTGTACATCGCTTCACCGGTGGGTAGTTCACCCTTCTGGGCAATATATTGCTGGCATTCACGCAGGATTTGCGGACCTCCGGCCCGGTGAATGGCCGCATCCACACCTCCCCCGCCCGCCAGGCGCTTATTGGCTGCGTTTACGATGGCATCCACCTCCAATGCAGTTATATCTCCCTTTAACAGCCTGATCATACTCCCAGGTCTTCTTTGATGCCCAGGGTGTCGAAGCCCGGTCTGATAAATTCAGCAGCATGGGGAAAAGTATCGTCCAGGGCAGATTCAAAATCCTGCAGCTGCCCTAAGAGTAAAAAAAGATCATCTTCGAGCCGGGGCTCCATTTCCAGCAACTTACGGCCCGCCCCGGCACAATGCTGTATGGCAATTTTCACCACCTTGGCACTGCCGTTCCAGTCGTTTTGAACTTCGTCCTCATCCTCCTCATCATCAAGCAATCCTGACAAGGCGCGACGGGTTTTCACCTCCAGTGGAAAACGGTACCAGCGCAGCACATCAAGAAAATTATTGAGCTGCTGTTCTTCTTTTTCCGCTTCTATCACCTGACGCCAGCTCAGACCATCGGTTTCCGGCGGCGGCCGGTCCCTCAGTAGTGCCTGTAGGCGCTCACAAACCATCTCCACGCAATGGGCCGCCTGCACGGAAAGCTCCCGCAGGGGGTGACTGTCGATCCTGTCCTTCAGCTCTGTCTGCCGGCGCTCAAACTCTTCGTCAAAATCCTGATCTTCTTCCAGCGCGGGGAAATAGCTGGCGTAGTCGGTGAACTCCTCCTGGCCGGCACTCTCAGAAGCCTCTTCTTCCAGGGCCTCTTTTTCCCCGCTGTCCAGCGGAGAATCCAGCAGATTCAGCGCCTGTTCAAATTCATCCACATAGGTATTGCGCGAGGCATTGATGGCACAGCGATGCCCCAGCGGGCAGCGCTCACACCAGCGATTACAATAATTGTGCATGAATGGAATACCAGGCTGATTCATTAAGTTAAACTTAGTGAAACTATCCTAAATCCCGCGGCCCCGAATCAGTCTGAAGAGAATAGCAATAATGGCAAATACCAGCAGGATATGAATGATACCCCCCAGGTTAAAGGCAAAAAGACCCAGTAGCCAGCCGATAATTAAAATGATGGCAATGAAGTAAAGTAAATTACTCATAACAAATATCTCAATTGGTTGATACTAATGAAAACCCTGGCAGGGGACTATGGCGAGTCCCGGGTTCTCTTATCTTCCATTAAGATCACAAAGGGCGATAAAGTTCGGCTATGGCTAAAAAGAAGTTTGACAATTCCCACCAAAGGAATGGCAATTATCAGGCCGGCAATACCCAGTATCTGCCCGCCAATAATCATGCTTACCAAGGCGACAAAGGGGTTAATACTAACCCGGCTCCCCATGATATTGGGCGTGATAAAATTGCCTTCTAAAAACTGGATAAAAGCATATACCGCTACCACCCCCACTGCATACCAGGCGCTATCTTTGGTAACCAACGCCACCATTACCGGAAAGAGGCCGCCAATGAAATTGCCGATATAGGGAATGATGGTAAGTACCGCCGAGAAAATGCCGAAAAAGAGAGCGTACTTGATACCCAAGAGCAGCAGCCCAATCGAGTTGAGTACGGCCAGCACGCAGATCACAATAAACAAACCCAGCACATAGCCCTGTACCACTTCCTTCACCTCATCGGTGCGCAGATGGGTTTCTTCAGGACTACTGCGGTAAACCTCGCGTAGAAAAAGCTTAAAGCGGTCTTTATACAGCAGCATCAGAAACACATAGATGGGGATCTGGGCCATAATAGTCAGGGCCGAGGAGGTGGTTTGCAGAAAGTTAGTGAAAAAGGGCGCCGCCCTTTCAGTGAGATCGCGAATATATTGGTTGCGCTCAGGTGCCGAAATACCAAAGCGCTGCTCAAGTTGCAGGCTCAGGTTATTGAACAAATCCACCAGCCGATCCTGGATACCGGGCAGGTCACTCATCAGTAATGACAACTGATAACCGGTGTATAAAAATAGACTGGAGGCCAGAAGGATGAAGGTAATCAGCACGATGATAATGGCCGGAATACGGGGTATGCGAATATTCTCCAGTTTGCGCAAAAAAGGATTGAGCACAATGGCGAACAAAAAGGAGAAAATTACCGGAATCACCACTACACTGGCCGTGATAGACAGCGCTACCACAAAAGTTATAATAATGCTGAGATGGCTCAGTGTGCGAACCTGTTCTTTGAAATGGTCGGTCATAAATGAGGGCAAGGGATTTTAGGATCCCGGCTAATACTAACTGCTATCAACCGTTGCCCGCCAATTTCAATGGGCATTGGCGGGTGTTAATTTACATGACCTTTTCACGCTCCCGGGCTTCCACAATTTCATTGGCTCTCTCAATGGCCGTCTTGAGCTTGTAGTCGCTCCAGTAGTTGCGGTAAAACTTGTTTACAAATTCATCCAGCTTCCGTACCACAAATACGTTGTAGGCCCCTCTTATTTTACCGAGGCTGCTGGGGTTAATGGTACGCAAACTGAGGCTAAAGCTACCCTCTACGTATTGCATGTAGTGCCAGATACCACTGGGCATAAAGAGGGTTTCCCCATGATCGAGCTCGCACTGGTAACCGTGAGCGTATTTCAGGGCGGGGTACTTATCATAGTCAATATCACTTAAGTCTACCGCTGAGTGCGTGGTAAAGGGCAGTTTGTAAAGATACTTGGTTTGACACTGGTCAAAAAGGGTAGCGCGTTTTTTGCCGCCAAACTGGGTGATAAAAACGTTGCTCAGATCAATATCATAGTGCAAGCGCACGTCACTACCGGCACAGCCAAAAAACATATAAGGATAGTCCTTGAGGTAGCCATCCATTATGGGAGGAAAGTCAAAGTCCTTCAGCAATCCCGGCTCCAGCTTAAAGAGGTTAAAGAGAAAAATGCGCAGATCAGAGTGTACATCGTGCTCCAGCATATCGATGTACTCGCTGAAATCGACCTCCTTCACAGGTGGCATTTCAATTTTGGTGGGTTCATTGTCTTGCCAGGCACCATGGAGTTTCACGCGGTGATGTCCTGCCTGCTGCCGCAAATAATCGTATGTCCATTTTTGAATGGCGGGCCAGTTGCGGGCATAATTTACCAGCTTTACCGGCTTCCCGGTTTTCACGTATAACTCATGAAAATCCTCGGGGCTAATGTCCTCAACGATGTCTACAGGGTGAAGTTCCATGATATTTGCTCTTTTTGTTGATGGCGGTTGAACGCCTTAATGGTTGGTTTAATATCTAATAAGTCATACAGACGTTTTTTGGTTCAGTAAAAAAGTGAAGCGCCTCATAGCCGCCTTCGCGACCAACCCCACTTGCCTTCATTCCACCAAAGAGAGTACGCAGGTCTCTAACTAACCAACAATTTATCCAAATTATTCCACTTTGTAAAGCCCCGGCCACCCGGTGTGCACGCTTGAGGTTTTCAGTAAACACCGTAGCTGCCAGTCCATACTGGGTAGAATTGGCCATCATTAGAGCTTCCTCCTCACTATCAAAAGGCGTGAGCGTAACCACCGGGCCGAAAATTTCTTCCTGGTTGGTGCGGCAGTCATAGCTAAGACCTTCAATAACGGTGGGCTCGAGATAATATCCCTTACTAAATTCACCGCTTAGGTGAAGCTGATTACCACCGTGCAGAATAGTACCGCCCTCCTGGCGGGCGAGCTCAATATAGCTCATCACCTTTTCGAGATGAGCTTGAGATACCAGGGCCCCCATGCGCGAGTCATCAGCGGTGGGAGGGCCTACCTTTAAGCCCTTCACCCTGTCTACAAAGGCTTGTTTAAACTTGTCATAGATGCTCCGCTCCACAAAGATGCGGCTGCCGCAAAGGCAGATCTGCCCCTGATTGGCAAAGGAGGCCGTTACGGAGGTTTTCACAGCCAGGTCAAAATCACAATCAGCAAAAACCAGGTTCGGGTTTTTTCCGCCCAGCTCCAGTGACAACTTTTTAAACATGGGTGCCGCTGTGCGCGCGAGGTGTTCGCCGGTTTTGGTACCACCGGTAAAGCTGATGGCTTTGATACGGGGATGCTCAACTATTGCCTGGCCGGCAGAAGGGCCGGTACCGTGCAATATATTCAGTACTCCTGCGGGCATGCCGGCTTTCTGGCAGATTTCAGTGAGCAGGTAAGCAGTCATTGGGGTTACCTCTGAAGGCTTGGCCACCACACAATTTCCGGCTGCCAGGGCCGGGGCTATTTTCCAGCTAAAAAGGTAAAGAGGGAGATTCCAGGGTGAAATACAACCTACAATACCGATGGGCTGACGCAGGGTATAATTGAAGCCTCTGCCACCCATATCGTGAAATGGCGCCTCATCGTGCAAAATAGCAGTGGCAAAAAAGGCAAAGTTGTCGCGGGCACGAGGGATATCCACACTGCGGGCCAGCTTCAGAGGCTTGCCGTTGTCCAGGCTTTCGGCCATGGCCAGCTCTTCCAGCCGCTCATTTATACCATCCGATATTTTCATCATGATGGCTGAGCGTTCTTTGGCCGGCATGGCACTCCACATTGGAAAGGCCGCCTCGGCTGCCTCCACCGCCTTTTGCACATCCTCCGAATTTGATTCGGGAATGAGCGAATAAACTTCACCCCGCGAAGGGTCATAATTTTCTATCCACTCATCACTGGCCGGCTCCTGCCAATCGCCATTGATATAGTTGAGAATTTTCTTCATCCTTTTAATTTTTGCTCCAGCATTGTGATCACCTTCATGGCTCTGCGTCGCCTGGTTTCTTCTTTTTTCGCCTCCGCTACATAGTTGGCATGTTCGCGGCGATGCGAATAGCTCAACTGGTCAAAGATCTCCTTGACCAGTGGGTTTCTTAGCAGGGCAGTCTGCAACTCCTCGGGCACCACCACCAACCGTGGTTCGGTGTCTAACTCAAGTTTCACCTTCACCTCATCGCCCGGCTCCTTGCCCAGCTCCTTCCTGATATCCTTGCGCAGGCCCAAAATATGACATCCACCCATTGAGACCAGGCTACCCCGGTACTCAAGCCTGCCATCAAAGGTGGCCTTTACCCGGGGGCGCCCACTGCCGTAGACCGCTTTTACGTCAAAGGGGATTTCCACCCAGGCACCGCCATTGTCAGGATTAAATTTTATAACTGCTTGGAAGGATTTCATTTCTACAGGCTTGGGGTACGGCCACCATCAACCGGCAGGTTTACACCGCTGATGTAGGCCGCCGCCGGGCTGGCCAAAAAGGCGATACCATTAGCCACTTCCCCCGGTTTGGCAAAGCGCTTAAGCGGCACCGCTGCCGTCATTTGCTGAGAAACCTCTTCCTCGGCGGCAGCGGTTTTTTTCGCCTTATTTTCAATAATAGAACTGAGGCGCCCGGTTTCGGTGGCGCCCGGCAACACATTATTTACGGTAATTCCAAATTCGCCCAGCTCATTGGCCAGAGTCTTGCTCCAGTTGGCCACTGCACCACGCACCGTATTACTCACACCCAGGTTGGGCAGGGGTGCCTTTACCGAGGTACTGATCACATTTATGATGCGGCCATAACCCGAATTCTTCATGCCGGGCAAGCACAGCTTCACCAGTAAATGATTGCATAATAGGTGCTGCCGGAAGGCATTTACAAATTCCTCCGGATCTGCCTGGTGGGCAGGTCCGGCGGGGGGACCCCCGGTGTTATTGACCAGGATGCTGATGTCATTGCCCTGGTTAACATATTGTGAAACCACATGCTCAAGGGCAATGGGATCATTGAAATCGGCCACCAGATATTGATGCTTCTGACCATTGCTGGTGGAGAGCTCCTTTTGTACGGCCGCTAATTTTTCTGCATTGCGGGCCAACAACACCACTTCGGCTCCCATTCGGGCCAACTCGTGGGCAGTGGCTTTACCTATACCGTCGCTGCTTCCGCAAACGAGGGCTTTTTTTCCGTTAAGATTTAAATCCATTTCGCGAAATTAAGAATGTTGTGCTGAGCCGGATGAACTTGGCGGTTAAATTATTGGAAAGCTTAGGGTGCCCATAAGGATGTCCCACTTAGCGGGGCAACTTATAATCTGCAGGTCCCAACCGGAGTGAAGCTTTGGCTGAGTTTTCCCGGCCGTACCGCTTCCGGAAAGCATCGACCCCTGCTCAAAAAGGAATGTTTTTTATTTTCAATTATGACAGATCAGCACTAGTGTGCCATCTCCGCCCGGGTATCAGACTCCACCTGGCCATCGCGCAAACGGATTATGCGCTGGGCATGCTGGGCAATATCCTCCTCATGGGTAACCAGAATCACGGTATTACCCGCCCGGTGAATATCTTCAAAGAGATTCATGATTTCCACCGAAGTTTTGGAATCGAGATTTCCGGTTGGCTCATCGGCCAGAATGATGGAAGGATGGTTTACCAGGGCCCGTGCCACCGCCACCCGTTGGCGCTGACCACCAGACAACTGGTTGGGGCGGTGGTCCATGCGGTCAGCCAGGCCCACTTGCCCCAGTACTTCTTCTGCCCTTTCCTTGCGCTCCTTAGATCCCATTCCGGCATAGACCAGGGGAAGCATCACATTTTCGAGCGCGGTGGAGCGAGGCAGCAGGTTGAACGTTTGAAATACGAACCCGATTTCCTTATTGCGAATTTCGGCCAGCTCGTTGTCGCTAAGCTTGCTTACATCCTGCCCATTGAGCCAATATTCACCGGAAGTAGGCGTGTCGAGGCATCCCAACAAGTTCATCAGGGTGGATTTGCCGCTACCCGAAGGTCCCATCAGGGCCAGGTACTCATTGCGATCCACCCCTAGATCGATGCCCTTAAGGACCTTGACCACCTGGTTGCCAAGGGGAAAATTGCGAACGATCTGATGCAGCTTGATAATCTGGGACATGAATGTCTAAGGTTTTGGATGGAGCAATTTAAGAAGTCTCATTGGGATTTAAGGCTTGGGCCACAGAGCTTGGCCATTGAATATTATCTTGGCCCCCGCATATCCCGGTCATGGTATTTAACTCAATTTCCTTCCTGGTATTTTTTGCCCTCATTTTTCACCTCTACTGGCTGGTGAATAAGCATGGTAGCACCAGGCAGCGCAACCTCTTTTTACTGCTAAGCAGTTATATTTTTTATGGTTGGTGGGATTGGCGTTTTCTCGCTTTGATAGCACTCAGCTCAGTGGCCGATTACCTGATTGGTTTAAAAATACATCGCAGCAGCGGCCCCCGACAACGCCATACCTACCTGCTTGCCAGTATCATAATCAATCTGGGCATACTCGGTTTCTTTAAATATTTCAATTTTTTCATCACTTCCCTAACGCTGTTATTCCAGCAGGCCGGCCTTCCTCTGAACCCGACTACGCTCAATATTATACTGCCGGTAGGAATAAGTTTTTACACCTTTCAAACCATGAGCTACACCATCGATATTTATCGGGGCCAGCTCAAACCGGTTCGCAGCTGCTTACAATTCTTTGCCTTCGTTAGTTTCTTTCCCCAACTGGTAGCCGGACCAATAGAGCGGGCCAGGCGCTTTCTCCCCCAGTTTGAGCGCAATCATCGCTTTAACCCTGCCCAGGCCACGGCGGGCTTACGCCTGGTGTTGTGGGGCCTGTTTAAAAAAATTGTAATCGCTGATAATATTGCTCTCCTGGCGGATGAAATCTTTGCGCAACCTGAAGCCTACCCCGGCTTGGGCATTGTGTTAGGCGCAGTGGCTTTTGCCTTCCAGATTTACTGTGATTTTTCCGCTTACTCCGACATGGCGATAGGGCTGGGAAAATTGCTGGGCTTTGAGCTCATGACAAATTTCCGCAAACCCTATTTCTCAAAGAGTTTTAGCGAGTTCTGGCAACGCTGGCATATATCGCTTTCCACCTGGTTTCGCGATTATGTATATATCCCGCTGGGAGGAAACCGGGTACGCGAGGGGCGCCACGCCTTTAACCTGCTACTCACCTTTGTGCTATCCGGACTGTGGCACGGGGCTAATTTCACCTTTCTCATCTGGGGCTTTGCCCATGGGTTGTTGTTGGTTTTGGAAAAGCGACTATTCGCAAACCGCCGCCTTCCCATCACCCTGGTTTTCCTGTTGGTCTCACTGCTATGGATTCCCTTTCGGGCCGAAAATATTACGCACCTGCATGACCTGCTCAGCCAGTTAGTGCATTTCTCCTGGCCCCGGCAGCTACCGCCGGTTTACCCGCCTACCAAAGCGCTGCTGTTGCTATTGGTTTTTGTACTGTTCCTGATGGCCGAAAGAAGATCCCTAAACATCAACTTCCACCAATGGGTAGGTCGCTTCAGCAGGCCCTTGCGCATTGGTGTCTACTCCTTCCTCCTGGCCTGTATCCTGCTAATGGGTAATTTCGATGTTAAACCCTATTTCATTTACTTTCAGTTCTGATGCTTAGATTCAGCTTACAGCTTAGCCTTTTTCTGCTGGTGCTGGGCCTGGCAGTAATGCTGATCCCGGTAAAGCGGAAGCGGCAGTATCAAGGGCTGGCGAATGATTGCTTTAATCACGCCAGCTGGCTGCACCAGCGCTTATTTGAAAACCCGGCGCCGGTGGAGCTGGCTTTTATCGGCTCCTCGCATACCATAAATGCCATCGATGACGAGTGGATGGAAACTGAGCTCAATACCGCTACGCTAAACCTGGGCTATTGCCGGCACGGCCGCAACCTCGATTATATCCTGGCCAGGGAAGTTATACAGCAAAAGCAAGCCCGCTACCTGGTAGTGGAGGTAAGGGCCCGTGAAAGCAAGTACAGCCATCCGATCTTCCCCTACCTGGCCAGTAACAGGGATCTGCTCAGCGCGTATCCCTGGTTTAATCAAAATTGGTTTAGCGACTTCTCTACCGCTTTCAGATATCGCTTACAACTACTACAGGAAACTTTATGGCAAGAAGAAAACAGCCAGGAGTATGACCGCAGTCGCTTTGGCTATCGGCCGCATAGCGATACCCTTGCGCTGGCACCCTTAATGGCGATGAAGCAAAAGCGTCAACAAAAAGCAATCCGGCCGGACTGGCAGGAAAATTTTGAACAGCATTTTGCCCTTCATTATATCGATAAGCTGGCAAGCCTGGCGCAGGATAATAAGGTGAAGTTGCTGTTTTTATACCTTCCGGCCTATGGTGTCCCCCAAATGCAGCCCAACAAAACGGAGGAATTAAGGCAGTACGCTCCTGTACTGCTGCCTCCGGCGAAGATTCTTGACAACCCCCATTTTTGGCATGATGAAAACCACCTCAACCGCTGGGGTGCACAAGCCCTGTCGGAATGGCTGGCCCGCGAACTTCAGGATCAGGGGCTTCAGTAATTAAAACTCCCCTTAAGGCTCTTGTGCCCAAGCTGCTGCCTGGCAAACTATTCAGCGTACTCACTGAGCTCCAGCCAGCGCATTTCTTTTTCCTCCAAATCTGCGGCCAGCGCATTCATCTCACGCGAGAGCTCCTCAAGCCGGGAGGCATCAAGGCTGGCAGCTTCAAACTCCGCGGCAATAGCCTTTTTGCGTTCTTCAAGCTCAGCCAGTTCCTTTTCCAGCTTTTCCATTTCCAGGCGCTCGCCGTAGGTCAGCTTTGTTTTTTCTTTTCCTTTTTTCTCCTCCTTTTTGCTGGCAGCAGCTTTTACCAGGCTCTTTGAGCGCAGCTTTTCCACTGCCTGTTCTTCTTCCACCACCGCCCGGTATTCACTGTAATTGCCGGGGAAGTCTCGGATGGCTCCCTCACCCTCGAACACAAAAAGGTGATCAGTAAGCTTATCCATAAAATAGCGATCGTGGGTAACAATTAGCAGGCAGCCCTGAAATTCCATCAGGAACTCCTCAAGCACATTAAGGGTAAGGATATCGAGATCGTTGGTAGGCTCGTCGAGGATCAGGAAATTGGGATTATCCATCAGCACCGTGAGCAGGTAAAGACGTCGTTTTTCACCCCCGCTGAGCTTAGACACGTAGGTATATTGCTTATCACCCTCAAAGAGAAAGCGCTCACACATCTGCGAGGCAGTAATATTGCGGCCCTTGCGACCCACCGGTATTACTTCGGCAATCTCTTTTACCACGTCTATCACGCGCTTATCGCCGTCAAGGTTGAGGCCGGACTGGGTGTAAAAACCAAATTTCACCGTTTCACCAGTAATGATTTTGCCGCCATCCGGTTCTTCTCTTTGGGTAATTAGTTTTAGAAAAGTTGACTTACCCACCCCGTTAGGACCGACAATACCTACCCGTTCGCCCCGCTTAAAAACGTAATCAAAGCCATCCACGATTTTGAGCTCGCCATAGCTTTTGCGCAGGCGATGAAGCTCAAGAATTTTACTGCCGAGGCGCGTCATCTTCATTTCCAGCGCCAGCTCGTTTTCACGCAGGTCTTTACCCGCTTCCTTCTTAATATCCTGGAAGGCATCAATGCGGGCCTTACTTTTAGTACCCCGCGCCTTAGGTTGGCGGCGTATCCACTCCAGTTCCTTGCGCATAAGGTTTTGCGCCTTTCCCACGTTAGTGGCTTCGATCTCCTGACGCTCGGCTTTGCGCTCTAAAAAAGAACTGTAATTGCCGGGGTGCTGGTAAAGTTTTTCATCTTCCAGCTCGAGAATATAGTCACACACCCGCTCCAGAAAATAGCGGTCGTGGGTAACCATAAACAGAGTGAGGGAATTTTGAATGAAGTATTCCTCCAGCCACTCAATCATATCAATGTCGAGGTGGTTGGTGGGCTCATCAAGGATAAGTAAATCGGGGCGGGAAATAATCACCCGCGCCAGGGCGACCCTTTTTTTCTGACCGCCACTGAGCTTCTTCACTCCTGCCGAAAACTGTTGCAAGCCGAGCTTACCGAGCACCTGCTTTACCTGGGCCTCAAAATCCCAGGCCTTATGGCGGTCCATCTCCTCAAAGGCTTTTTGATAAGCTTCGGTATCGGCCGGATTTTCGAGAGCCAATTCGTACTTTTTAATGGCTGCCGTGGCGGGATTGTCCACCGCCAGTACATTATCGAGAATACTCAGGTTTTCATCGAGCTCAGGATCCTGGGCCAGGTAGGAAATTTTAAGACCCTTGCGGAAGCTCACGCGACCTGTATCGGGCTCCTCCCGCCCAGCGAGTATCTCCAGCAGGGAAGTTTTGCCGGTGCCGTTTTGGGCTACCAGAGCCACCCGTTGACCTTCTTCAATTCCGAATGACAGACCTTCAAACAGGCTGCGGGCCCCGAAACTTTTGGAAACATTTTCTACCGACAGATAATTCATGTGAGCGCAAATTATTTACTCGCAAAGGAGTGCCGGCAAAACTACAGTTTGCCACCGATGTGATGGCTAGTTGAGTCCAAAATTACTGAGGTAGTCAACCAGGTCGGCAAAATTGTCGAGGCGATCAGCAGCGGCATTCTGCCTGAAGAGATTTTGAAAATAACTTTGCTTGAGATTTTCCCAGTCGGCATGGTGCATAAGGCTGGCCATGATCACCCCCCTGAAACAACGCAGCTGCTGATCGTCGGTAATGGGACAATCCTTTTCCGGTTTTTGGTTGAAAGCACGCTCTACGGCCTCAAAATCACAGAGCTGCCCCATAAAGTTGAAGCCGCTTTGGTCAAAAAACACTTTCAAGTATTCCTGCACTTCCTCCAGCTGATGACTGCGACTGGCCTGTAGCCTGAAGCCCGGTTTTTCGAGGTACTGGGCCAGGGAAATTGAGGTGGTGGTCTCCTGCTGGCGCCCAGGCTTTTGGTGACGAAAAACGTCAAGGGTCTTTTCGACCGTTTCGAAACGACTGCCAAAGCTGACGTCAAACATCACTAACCCCCGGCTGGGACGGGCATCAATCCGCACGCTCTGTGCCGACAGATCGGAGTGTTTGATAAATTCATGACGCTGGGCAAAAAAGCGAAAGCCATGTTCCTCAAAAAAGGGAATCAGGCCCTGAAAAAAATTCACTTCTTTAAAGTCAAATACAGGCTTCATTGGCATCATGTTGTACTATCCTCCTGAAATAGGCCCGGCCCACAAATCGAAAAGCAGGTTGTCCCGCCCTTAAGATCCATAAATTCTAGCTGAATGCCAAAGCAGGATGAACTTCCCGCCAGGGTGGTTAAAGTCATTGCTATTCAACCGGATTTTGCGATATTCTCCAGGAGGAAGGATTTAATTCTCATGTGATACTAAAACATACGCAGGCCCTCAAAGTTTGGATTAGCGTAATTTTGTCATTGAAAAACCTGGCTATGCCAATATCCCTTAAAAGCAAGCTCCCCAGTAATGGAGCCTCCATTTTTTCAACCATGAACAAGCTGGCCACTGAGCACCAGGCACTTAACCTCAGTCAGGGCTTTCCCGACTTTGCGGTTGACCCGGCTTTAATAGGACTGGTCGAAAAATATATGCGGATGGGCCATAACCAGTACGCTCCCTCGGCAGGGGTGCCGGCCTTCCGGGAAATTCTCAGTGAGATAACCGCCCGCCAGCACGGCCATCGCTACGATGCCGATAAAGAGGTAACAATTAGCAGCGGTGCCACCGAAGCTATTGCGGCCGCCCTGGCCTGCAGCATCCGTGAGGGTGATGAGGTGATCATTTTTACTCCCGCTTACGATTGCTATGCTCCCCTGGTGGAGCTCAACGGTGGCGTACCGGTATATATCCAGCTCAATCACCCCAGCTATAATATCGATTGGGCAACGGTAAAAAACCGGATTAACCACCGCACCAAGATGATTATCATCAACACCCCGCACAATCCTTCGGCCACGGTAATGGAAAAGGAGGATTTCAGGCAGCTGGTGGAAATCACTCAGGGTACCAACATTCTATTGTTGTCAGACGAGGTGTATGAGCATATCGTATTTGAGCCGCATCAGCATCATTCGGTAGCCGCCTTTCCCGCGCTGGCAGAGCGCAGCTTCAGAATAGGATCACTGGGCAAAACGCTTCACACCACCGGCTGGAAAATTGGCTATTGCATGGCCCCGGAAAACCTGATGGAGGAGTTCAGGAAAGTGCACCAATACCTGGTGTTTAGCGTAAATACGCCGGTACAATACGCTATGGCCGAATACCTGCAGTACGAGGACAATATTAAAGTGGCGGAACTGTACCGTCAGAAGCGCGACTACTTCAGCGCCCAGCTAAAAGGTGGCGGTTTTAAAACCCTGCCTTCACAGGGCTCCTACTTTCAGCTGCTCGACTATTCGGCTATCAGCGAAAAGCCTGCCCGCGAATTTGCCATAGAGCTCTGCGCCAACCACGGTGTGGCTGCCATTCCTCTATCCGTATTTTATCATCACCCCCAGGAAAATAAAGTGCTGCGCTTCTGCTTCGCCAAGAATGCTGAAACCCTGGCAAAAGCGGGAGAATTACTCAATAAGGTACCGGTAATCGTGAGCTAGCATGGTAGCCCGCAGTGGGACCAGCTTAATTTAATTTCACCTGTAACTTCACGTTCATGCCCACAGAGTAAGGGATCACCTTAAAGGGGTATTCCTCGGTATAGATGGTATTGGTGAAATACATAAGGGTGGGCTCAAAACCAAGGTTGAATTTATCGGAAATGTGATAGGTGGCACCGGTCTTGATAAAGGCCGAGCCCAGCTTATTCTGATAGCTGCGACTGCTGAGGTCAATCACATCCAGGGTGGTGTAGTCTACCGTTTTGCCTTCGGCCGCTAAAAAGTACATAAAGCTGAATCCCCCTTCTATATTAAGGCGAATATGATCATTCACCCAGGGCTCGTGCGAGATGCTAAAGGGCACATTGATGTAATGATAGGCATTGAGATCGTTAAAAACCACTCTCTCCGTTTCGTTCTTAAGGCTGTAGCTGGTGATTTCGCCCTCCTCATTGATATGGGCGGTACGAAAATTCAGAAAATCAAAGCGGGCTTCCGTCTTGTAACTGATGTACTCCACCCCTGAATTGAGATAGGTAATCGGCCCGATACGACGGCTAACTTTGAGGCCTACATTGAGGCTTACCCCGCCACTTTCAGAAACCTGCATGGCATCAATAAAATCGCGGTGCAGAAAGCGCTCCTTACCCTGGTCTACCAGGAATTTCCGGAAAGTCCAGTTCGGATACACATTGAAACTGCAGCTCCAGGGGTTGTCTTCCTGAAGGGGGCTGATATAGGGTTTTCCACTCTGGCGTGTATTCACCGTTTCGGGCGTTGTACGGATGGCAGGTGCCTGGTAACTGCCCAGGGCAGCAATGGCGCCGTCGAGCTCAAGCTGCCGGCTCACCATTAATACCATAGGTGCCATCTCAATTATCTCATCCGGCTGCTCATTTGTTAAAGCCACTGCCGCTTCCGGAGCAGGGCTGGTTTCAACAGCATAAGTACTGGTCTTGTCAGCCACTGGTGGCAGGGGGGTGGCGGTTGCTGCCGGTACTTTTACCACCGGGGTGGCAGAGGCTTTTTGAGCGCCGGCTACCGGCACAGCCTTATTTTCAGAGCTTTCTACCTGCGCTGCCTCCCGCTCTGTTGGCAGCAGTTCATCAGTGTTGAGAACTGTGCTCACCACCACGGGCTGCGCTTCTGTCACCGTGCTGCTGCTAACGGCGGAGCTAATCTGAAAGGGTACTTCGAGACGGGGTTGATAGTATACCGACTTGGTTTTGCGGATAAAATCATAAATGCTGGAGGTACCAAAAATGCCTATATTCAGCAGGATCAGCACGACAGTAACGATGGCGCCCACCTTCATCCGGCGAAAAAAAAGAGCCCGCTCCAGTTTTTGCTCAAAATCAGACCAATCAGGGCTATAGGGGGTTTCAAAGGAATCCGCCTTGTCCTTCAGGAGGTCTTCAATATTTTGATTCTGCCTTTTCACTGATATTTATCCTTCAACATTTTAGCTAACAATCGCTTAGCCTTGGCCAGCTGACTTTTAGAGGTTCCTTCTGAAATTCCGAGCTGGTCACCTATTTCCTTGTGAGTAAAGCCATCCAGCACATAGAGACTCAACACAGTACGATAACCCAGGGGCAAATCGTCCATGGTATCAAATACATCCCGGGCCGAAATGGGATCTTTGCGTTCGAGCTCAAAATCGAGAGTTTCACTATCCCCGATGCGGGCATCGTCAATTTTCACTTTTATGCCCCGGCGCACTTCTTTTTTAATGGCACTGAGGCTGTTGTTTATCATTATGCGGGTAATCCAGGTTTCCAGTGAAGCCTCACCTCTGAACTTGCTGATATTTAAAAACACCTTTATAAAACCATCGTGCATAAAATCCTGGGCCTGGGCGGTATCATTGGCATAGCGCCGGCAAACATTCAGCATTTTGGGCGCAAAGAGCTCATATACCCGTTTCTGGGCAATGCGCTTGCCGGCTTTACAGGCAGCCAGCAGTTCCTGTTCGGAATTTTCCAACAGTATCTCTTTGGGCTTCAGGAGTGATCCCAGATCTTCAATTCGAATGATATGTTCGGGCTCAGTATTCAAAGTGGTGGTGGTATACCTGTGCTTTTGACGACGGGAATATACAAGGGTTGCCTGAAGCTTAAAAATAATAAAAAACCCACCACTGTTAACCAGGGTGGGCTGCTCTAAATTTAACTGCGGTATGGCGCCTAATCTTCCGCCGGCACATTAGCCATGATGCTGGCTATTTCTTTTTTCAACTGTTCAATCATAACATTTATATCCTGCACCGTTTCGGACCAGTCCTCCTTCTTTTTATTTTTTAACTGCTCTATCTTTTCCTGCACCCTGGCCCGTTCTTTTTCGAGATCATCTTTCATTTTATCGGCATCATCCACGGCACTGCGATGTTCGATATCTTCAAGCTTGTTTATATCGTCCTGAAGTTGCTCGGCTTCAATAGCCAGTTTTTCGAGCAGACGATCGCGGTTGTATACCGAAAACTCTTCTTTTAACTCGGTTAGCCGTATGGTTTTCTGATGGGCATCCTCAAGTGCTATGAGGGCCTTTTCCTCCTGATTGCGCACCTGCTTGGCCGTTACTACGTCGCCAGAGCCACAGCCTGCCAGGGGCAATATTATCAATGCAATTAATATTTTACGATACATTACGTCCATGATTGGTTCTCTTTTTAAAGAGATGCATCACCAATTTTGTTCAGCTTTTTACATCTGGCCCTTTAAGAACCTAAGGCATTAAGCTCTGTCAGATGCAAGGCATGGGCCTTTCAGGGGCTAAGATGTTTCAATTTGTAAACCAGACGAACACCGGCATAGACTTCCCGCCAGGTGATCTCCAACACTTCAAAGCGATGTGAAAGGGTTGAAAAATTGTCGCCAGCATGAAAGCGCTTATCCATATTGTGCACGCGCCTGATCATATTCGAAATCTTGCGAAATTCAAACAGACCCAGCGCATGCAGCTCCATTGGTTTTTCTTCGACGTTTACCAGGCGGATCTCGATGCTGAAATCGCTTGATATCTCAATTGGGTGACCAGGTATTAAGGAAGCCTCAAGAGCTGGATGCCGGTATGGAAACACCAGTTCTTCATTAGACATAAAAGGTTAGGTTTAAAGTAGAGTTAGTATCGTTTTAGGAGCCCACAATGGTCCACTGCCGTGAATCCACCAGGGGCTGTGCTTTTTTATATTTCATTTCCCGCAATTCACCGGTGGCGATATTTTGCACTTTTACCAGGTCATTGCGGCCATATGATTTTTCCTTTACTACCGGCTGATGCCGGGGGCGGCTGGGCTGAGCCTGCTGGCCTCCACTCCCTTCTGACCCTCCTCCGGAGGTTGTAAGCACTTCCTCCTTTTGGGTTTGCAGATTGTCGTAGTTAGTACGTTGCGGGCTGCGCGCCTGCTGTACCTGATTAGGGTCCTGGGTGGGCAGCTGACCTTTGAAGAGGAATGAAGCCATCTCCTTATTGCTCTTGTCGATCATTTGCTTAAAAAGCTCAAAGGCCTCAAATTTATAAATCAATAAGGGATCCTTTTGCTCGTACACCGCACCCTGCACACTTTGGCGCAAATCATCCATATCGCGCAGGTGCTCTTTCCAGGCATCGTCGATAAAGGCCAGTACAATGCTCTTCTCGAAGTCGCGAATCAACTGCCGCCCTTCCGAGCCGTAGGCCTTTTCGAGGTTGGTCACCACCTGGATGCCCTTCTGGCCATCGGTAATGGGAATAACAATGTTCTTGAATTTATCGGACTGGTTTTCGTAGACATTTTTGATAACCGGGAAGGCCATCCTGGCGATGCGCTGATTTTTTTCGGAATATAGCGCCATCACCTTCTCATAAAGCAGGTCTACCAGCTCCGCTGTGTTCATTTTGCCAAAGTCCTCCTCGCTCACCGGGCTTTCAATGGTAAATACCCGCGCCAGCTCAAGCTGGAAGGCATCAAAGTCCTTTATCTCCTGGTATTCATCTACGATGCTCTGGCAGGTATCATAAAACATATTGGCGGTATCAACCTGCATGCGCTCGCCATAAAGGGCGTGCTTCCTACGCTTGTAAATCACCTCACGCTGTGAGTTCATCACGTCGTCATACTCCAGCAAGCGCTTACGTACACCAAAATTGTTTTCCTCCACTTTCTTTTGGGCGCGCTCAATGCTCTTCGATACCATGCTGTGCTGGATCACCTCACCTTCCTTAAGCCCCATGCGGTCCATCAGTTTGGCTACCCGCTCAGAGTTAAAAAGACGCATGAGATCATCTTCCAATGACACAAAGAACTGAGAGCTACCGGGGTCGCCCTGACGTCCGGCCCTACCGCGCAACTGGCGGTCAACCCGACGGGAGTCGTGGCGTTCAGTACCGATGATGGCCAACCCTCCGGCTTCCTTGGCTTCGGGAATAAGCTTAATATCGGTACCCCTACCGGCCATATTGGTGGCGATGGTTACCGTACCAGGCTGACCGGCTTCGGCCACAATTTCGGCCTCCTTCTGGTGCAGCTTCGCATTCAGTACATTGTGCTTAATCTTCCTGATTTTAAGGGCACGGCTAAGCAACTCCGAAATTTCCACCGAGGTGGTACCTACCAACACCGGCCGTCCGGCATCAACCAGGCTATTGATTTCCTCAATTACCGCGTTGTACTTCTCGCGCTTGGTTTTGTAAACCAAATCCTCACGGTCGTCGCGGGCAATGGGGCGGTTGGTGGGGATTACATCCACCTCCAGTTTATAGATATCCCAGAATTCTCCTGCTTCCGTTTCGGCGGTACCGGTCATACCACTTAACTTGTTGTACATGCGGAAATAGTTCTGCAGGGTAACGGTAGCGTAAGTTTGAGTGGCCGCTTCGATTTTTACATTTTCCTTGGCTTCGATGGCCTGGTGCAAGCCGTCAGAGTAACGACGCCCATCCATAATACGACCAGTCTGCTCATCCACAATTTTTACCTTGTTGTCCATCAGCACGTACTCCACATCTTTTTCAAAGAGGGTGTAGGCCTTGAGCAGCTGGTTCATGGTGTGGATACGCTCGCTCTTAATGGAAAAATCGCGCATAATTTCTTCCTTTTTCTCCGCTTTTTCCATACCCTCAAGCTCCGACTTTTCGAGCTCAGAAAGCTCGGTGGAAATATCAGGCAGTACGTAGAAGTTGCGGTCAGTACCAGAAGAGATCAGGTCAATACCCTTGCCGGTAAGATCAATCTGGTTGTGCTTTTCATCGATGGTGAAATAGAGTTCATCATCAATAATGTGCATATTTTTTTGCTGCTCCTGCAGGTAGAAATTTTCAGTTTTCTGCAGCAGGGTTTTCATGCCTTCCTCGCTGAGGAACTTGATCAGGCTTTTGTTTTTGGGCAGTCCGCGGTATACGCGCAATAATTTCTTAGCTCCTTCTTCAGCCTGTTTTTTATCGCCGCTTTTAATGAGCTCTTTTGCTTCCTTCAGCTCGCGGTTAACCAATGAGCGCTGAGCCTCCACCAACTTACTTACGTGGGGCTTAAGTTCGTTAAACTCATGACGGTCTCCTTTAGGGGTGGGACCAGAAATAATCAGGGGAGTACGGGCCTCGTCAATCAGTACCGAGTCCACCTCATCCACAATGGCAAAATTATGCTCGCGCTGCACCAGATCCTCGGGATTACGTGCCATA
>CAZUCA010000051.1:0-24849 GCA_964619125.1 uncultured Owenweeksia sp.
ACTAAAAGTAACTCTTTCTCAGAGTTTTGAATTTAAAATTATCAACTTTTAACCGATTTCACAGGCGTTTCAACCTCCTTCTCAAGGATTTCCCAAAACAGTTCCACCCGATCAGACCACGAATTACGAGCCGTTCTTTTGCTCCGTTTTAGCTGCTCCTGGGGCGAATTAGCGGCGACTGCCTTGTCAATAGCCTCCACAAATTGATCATGATTAGCGGCCACAAAAGCCACTTCCGAAAAGGCCTTAACATCTTCAGAAAAATCAGTACATACCACGGCCTTACCAGCCGCCAGGTGTTCGTTGAGCTTAAGGGGATAGATGCTGGCGGTCAATTCATTTTTCAAAAAAGGAATAACGGAGCAGTCTGTATACTTGAGATAGCGCGGTAGTTGCTCTAGTGGCTTGGCACCACAAAAAATAACATTGGGAAAGGCTTTAAAGTCAACATCGCTGTAGGGCTCATAGTCACCAGGCCCCAGCATCAAAAATAGCTTATCAGGGTGAGCCTTGATACATTTTTCCAATAATGCAAAATCGAGCCGCAAACCGATATGGCCCAGGTAAGCTACCACTGGTTTGTCATTGTCTTTCAGCTCAGGTGGTACTTCAAAATCTTCAGTTAATACCTGCCGGAACAGTTTGGTTTCGGCCGCATTGGGCAGCAGGTGTACCTCCCTGCCCGTTTCGGAGGCCAGAATTTTTTGCAACTGTGATGAAGTGGCCATTACCACGTCGGCATTGCCCGCCGCTATGCGTTCATACTGGGCACCGTGCTTTTCGAGGCCTGGTATGGCTCTTATGTTGTCACGACTCTGGTAAACAAATAAGCGGGGCCTGTGCTTCGAGGCTACCTCAAAACCGTAATAAGGGCTGAAAGAATTGAACAGGATATACTCCTCAATATCATGATCTGCGCAAATCTGTTCAATGGTCTTAAAAAACTTGCGGTTATTGCGCCTTAGTACTGCGTTGAAGACCTTTCCCCTGGGTATGGTCAGAAATGGTATCATCAAACCGGGGGTGACGGCGGTAAAATTTTCAGGCAGGCCCGGCACTTTCTGGTAAATATTAGCGCTTTTGAGCAGCGCTTCGGAGCGCGATTGCACCGCAGGCGATTTGCGATCTTTAATAAAGTCCTTCCAGGTAAAGGGATAGTCGAGGTAAAACACCTGATTGTTTTTGGCCAGTTCCTTGGCCAGGGAAAAAGCCGCGGAGGATAGATCACCATCCCAGCGCGACATCGAACAGATAATTACCGGAAGATTCCTGAACTTACTCATATATCAAATTATTTTTCCCGCTGTTTTCCGAGATAAAGCAAAGCTATCATTAAAGCATACTGCAGGGCCAGCCAGTGGCATTAGCTATTGGCCTGACTTCCCCGGCCTGCTTCTGCTGTGCCTGAACTCAGCCGGTGTATGCCCTGGCAGCCTTCTCAGAATTTATACCAATGGGAGAGGTCTCTCTGCAGCAGTTGTTCCAGCTGCTTAATGTCTTCGAGGTAAATTTCGTGGGTAATGCGCTTTTTGAGTTCCGGTGAAAGCCGCATGCGCGAAATATTCTTATTGCGGAAAGAAGTCAGCTTTTTCAGTATCTCCTTATTTTCCTTCAGCCTGGTATGCAGGCCCGGCACCAGCTTACGCGAAGCCCTGATCACAACGCCATCCGGACCTAAAAGGTAGTTAAAGGCATTCTTTTTCTTGATGCCTGACTTGTTCAGATACATGTCGGTATCGATATCCACATCATTGCGTACCCCCAGGTAATCGAAGAGCTCCGCCAGTAAGCCGCGTGGCTCCTCCCTTAATTGATCATACAGGTACACCTTGATTTGATCGCGCCCGAAGGCTTCAAAGAAGGGGGCCAGGTTTTTAGCGTACATGCCCTCTTTCACCAGGTCGCCACGTTGCCACCAGATAGAGTCACGGTCAAATACGTTGTTGATGTCCTTATCCGGCGCGCGCTCGTCGTGCAGCAGGTGCTGTAACCGCGAAAATATCCTTTCGGCCGGCTGTCGCAGTATGGCAATAAACTTGGCATCGGGAACATACTTTTTGAGGCTGTCCAGGGCATAGGGACTATACATGTAAATATTGGAAACCTCGCCCTTTACCTGCCCGGGAGCCGCCGGGGCAAATAAGGCCTGATAATCATCCAGGTTAATCACCGAATCCCGCATATGCGGAACGGAAACTCCCGGGGGAGCATTATTAATATCGATGGTATCATAGGCGAAAAAGTTCGGCTCTTTCTTTTTCGACATATAAATGTCAGGATGCTGACTCAAATAATTATTAAGTGAGGTGGTTCCTGACTTCCCCGCGCCGATGATTATAAAATCCGGAAAGTTCATATGGTGGTTGTTGTGCTTGATTTCAGTGTCGTCCTGAAAGGATACAGCTGTCATATTTAATTTAATTTTTTCTCGGTGACTTCAAATTTAGAAGCGGTACTCTTACGGATACGCATGATGCTCAGAATCATAAAGAAAATGGCTTTGGGTATATTCACTATTGCCACTACCAGGCGCCAGTTGTAAAACCTGCGGGGAATGGCAAACAACAAAGCAAAATAGTAGAACAGCATATAGTAAAACCAAAGAATGTGAACATGGCCCAGCAAGGCCAGTACCCCCATCACTCCGCACAAGCCTATTAACAACACTTTGGGAATAAGTGCCATCTGGAAGGCTTTATCGAAATACCCCAGATTCCCCCGGGTAAACAGATTCTTGATGCCATTGAAGAAATAATGCTTGAGAAAATACAGTTGCACCCCTACCCAGCGCGTACGCTGTTTGGCAAAAGTTGATGCATTAGATACCTTTTCGTCCAAGACGATGGCATCGCCCAGGTACTCTATTTTTTTCTCCTGTTTAAGGATCCTCAGTTCCAGCAATTTATCCTCCCCGGCCACATCCGTTACATCCCGCATTAGTTCGCGGTAATAATGAAAGTCGAAGGCCATACCCGAGCCAATCAAACCCGAGCTGATGCCCAGGGCCCGGTGACCACTTCTGAAAATACTATTACCAATTTCTTCATTAATGGCATCGAGCAAGGCAAAAGCGGTCTCCTGATTTTTGGCGGTGCGATGTCCCTGCACCACCCTGCAACCAGCCTGAAATGCACAGTTGACCTTTTGCAGAAAGCCCTCCAGCATAATATTATCGGAATCGAGCACCACTACTACTTCGGGCGGATCCGCTTCGAGATACTCCAGGCCTTTGTTGATGCTTTTGGCCTTGGTACTGCTTTCAAAAGACACTGGTAGCACTTCTACTGGCAGTTTTTTAAGTTCGGTGATAGTAGCAGGTTCAAAAGAGTCAGCCAAAACAAGTACCCGCAGTTGCTCAGCCGGATAATCCTGCTGCAGGGCCATACGGGCCGTATTTACGATTATACGGTCTTCCTTATAGCCTGGTATCAGTACTGCAACCGACTTGTACTTGTCGTTAGCGGGGTACTTTTTACTGACATAAAAAAGACTGGCAAATCCAAAAATGGTGAAGTAAGCCACCTGCAGGCCTATAAACACCAACACTATCAGTTCAATTACTAGCAAAATTTCTTTCAATGGAGTTGAGTTTTCATTGCGTCACTATATTAACTTTCAGCCCCGGTATCCGGCCTCTGATTTCAGTGCCGGTTACTAAGCCCATTACCGGGAATCTAAAAAATGTTGCTTCCACCATCTTCTTTGACCTTGAGTAGATTTAACTGAGATTTTACTGTCACATGCCAGTCAGCAAAACCTGAATTCAACAATGTAAGAACTCTCCAAGGGTGATAGTTCGTGCCGAATGCAAAAAGTCCGTCAGGCCGATCAGCCATTGCTGCTTTAAACCAGCCTTTGCTACTGGCCATGCCGCAAAAACCTGAGCGGCAAAATAAGCACCCAATTGATTCTGAATCAAGGGTTAGTGAACGGCAGCAACAAGCGAACAGAGCCGCATTAGGTCCCCAAAATCCACTACCGCGGCTATCATCTCGCCTTTCAGTAAAAAATACAGAGGGGTGATGGCTTGCGATAGTCACACCATCGGGATCGATCTTTTTGGCGAAACTGCCCGGCAGAGCCACCCTCCTAATCCGACGAAAGAAGACAGAGCCAACTACTGCGGTTGTGGAGCTATAATAAATCAGCATGGTAGAGCTTCAAAATTCTTCTAAAATAATGATATCCAACTAAGACAGCTTAATCGATAACATTTTTTTTACCCCAATTGCAATCTATCCCTGTCCCTTAACATTATAGGATATAATAAAAAGCGGGGAAGATGCGGCCGCAAAAAGTTGGCGAAAATTCACCAAAAGATAGTCAGAAAAACACTGGTTTATTCAGAGGCTGGCAGCTCCATTCTCATCGCACTACCACCAGCTTCTGTTCGTTGAGCAGCTGGCCGTCAGCGTAAAAAGAGATGGAATACACACCAGGTGTGAGCTGTGGTTCCAGGCTATTTCTCCCCGTCCGCAATCCCTCTGAATATTGCTTGTGCACCCGTCCGTCCATGCCATTGATTGTCACCATTAATTGACCGGCGGCAGTGGGTGGGAATTCAACTACCAGCTCAGAGGCAGCAAGCAGGGGGTTTGGAAAAACCCGAAAAGGACTGCCACTCATCTCGTTAACCCCAAATCCATAAGGCAGCAGGCAAACAGTGAGGTTTTGTGACACCCCGGCTTGCAATTGGGCCACCACTGTATCGGGGTGATATCCGGCCCGGGTCACAACCACATCAAAGGTGCCGGTATCGCGCTGGCCATAGCGGAAGTTGCCATAGATATTGGTGCTGCCGCTAATGCTGCTATTGAGAAACTGTAGCTGCGCATTGGCAAGACCCTGTCCGCTTACCGAGTCTTTTACCAACACAGTAATAAAACTGGCCCGGGGATAAGTAGTACTGAGTACAAACAGGCCCTTTTGCCGATCTGAGACCAAGAGATTTTTACTGGGCAGGTAGGGATATGCCCCCCATGCTCCTTCAAAGGTAGCACCGCTAAAGGGAGAGGTGTCATACCAGGCCGTTTCCACCAGGTTATCAGGGTGTGAGGCATCTACAATCTGTACGCCGGCGGTATAGTAGGAGGTTACCAAAAAGTCGCCCAGCACATGGGTGTTGTGCGGAATCACGGTGCCGCCACTTTGAAGACTGGTACGAATAGTATCGAGTAAACTGATATTGTTGAGATCGCTTACATCAAAGGCCGCTACCGGAGCATTGTCCTTTTCATCAGTAGTAAACACCGTTTGGTTATCATCAGACACCCAAAGGTTGTGACAGAAATTATAGGGCGTCTTTTGGGTAGCCAACACCTGTGGGTTAGACTTGTCGCTAACGTCCACCACCTCAAACTGGCCGGCGTATATCGCCGCTCCCCAAAGGGTGTCGCCGCGTGCCATACCATCGTGGTAATAATTATTGGTAACCTCACCTAAATACTGCGGGGCGGTGGGGTTGGTACTAAGATCAAACATCAACGCTCCACCGGTCCCGGCATTGGATCCGAAAACATAAAGAACGCCGTTCTCATCGATGTAAATATTGTGAGCGCGGTCGTAATCAAAGGCAATACCCAATGATACCACGGAGGGGTAGAAAGAAGTATATACAGGATTAGCGGAATCAACCGTATTCAGGTCCACGATGCGGATACCATCAGAAGTGTCAGAGCTGGAGTAACTATCGTGCACCACATAGGCATAGTGTGACCAGGTCTTGATGTCGCGCCAAATACTGTAGGCACCAGGAATAAAGTGCTTTTCCACCGGGTTTACCGGATCGGTTACCTCCACGATTGAAAAACCGGTATTTACCCCCACCAGAGCAAATTCCCGACCATTGTCGGCATAACCCCACACCTCATTCACGGTGCTGGTGTAGCTGACGTTAGACATTTTGGAAATGGCCAGGCTGTCCTGGGCACTGGTGGTGAAAGCCGTTATCAGTGCGCTAACGAGGGTTAGTAATCGTGTTTTCATAGGGTTAAGTTTAACGCTAAAATAGTGAACCTTGTTGAAGTCCGTCATCTGAATCGTCAGAAGCATCATTTAAATCTGCCTCGTCTTCCTGCGCATCTGCTGCAGCTTCTTCCGCTACTATCGACTCCAGTACTTTGATTTGCTTTACCTCATCCCTGGTCAGCTGATTGCCCTGAGCTTTCATGCCCTTTACCGCTATAAAATCACTGATCAGGACCTCTTCGTTGTCCTTTTGTTTGCCTTTTATCTTTCTGAAGACCAACTCAATTCGCGGCTGGGCATCGGTACTGGCCAAAATAAGCTCCGAACCTTCTGACTCACTTATAAAGAGCTCTTTCTTTTCAGACATCTCCGGAATAAAGCGCTTCACAAAATAGCGTTCTTTGTCGCCATCAAAGTACACCACGTTCACAGGTCTGTTGGGATTAAACTTCTCAATATGAGTCATATCCTCCTCAAAGTGGGTACTGAGATCAAAGCTCAGCAGACGGTAGTGACCGGAAGCGGTGAGTTCGAGGATTTTGTCCTCGCCTTTAAAGCTTCCCAGCAAACGTCCGCGGCCATCGGCATTCAGGCGTTTTACCGTTTCATCATACCAAATGCGGCGGGCCGCTAAAGTACTGACGCCCTCTTCTTTTAGCTCCACTTTTTTAACAGGATGCGGAGTTACGATGTTTCCCTTGGCACCCCGGCCTTTAATGGCCAGTTCGGCAAAGTCGATATCGATTTTCAGTTTTTTAAGGCGCTGCAACTGTCGTAAAAAGACGGTGACCTTCTCTGCCTCCCCATTTGGATTAGCGCTGAAATAGAGCACTTCGCTCCCTTTAGTACCCTGACTGAGTTCATAATCCTTATCGCGGGTGATGCTGGTTACATTAAAGCGCTTCATAAAGGTACGCCCCTTACTGCCGTCGCGGTATATCATGTTATAAACCGTACGCTTATCCCCTTTCTTCCATACCGCTACATGAATTATATTCTTGTCGATATAGGTTTTCTGATCCACCTTGGTCACCATCATTTTACCTGATTTGGTAAAAACGATAATGTCATCTATATCCGAACACTCAGTTACAAACTCATCCTTTTTGAGACTGGTGCCAATAAAGCCCTCCTCGCGGTTTACGTAGAGCTTGGTATTGGCGATGGCCACTTTGGTGGCATCGATATCCTCAAACATGCGGATTTCGGTTTTGCGCTCACGCCCGCTGCCGTATTTCTTTTTGAGGTTTTTAAACCACTCCACCGCAAAGTCAACCAGGTGGGCCAGGTGATGCTTCACCTGTTCTATGCGGCCCTCAAGATCGAGGATATGATCATCGGCCTTGGCCTTATCAAACTTGGAGATGCGCTTAATGCGAATTTCCGTCAGGCGGGTGATGTCTTCGTCGGTAACCTCGCGGATAAGGTGCTTGATATGCGGTTTCAGGCCCTTGCGGATAAAGCTGATTACCTGATCCCAGGTTTCAGCCTCCTCAATATCGCGATAAATCTTTTCTTCAATAAAGATGCGTTCCAGCGAAGCAAAGTGCCATTGCTCCTGCAATTCGCCAAGCTGAATTTCGAGCTCACGCTTCAGGATTTGTACCGTTTTATCGGTACTGCGGCGCAGAATTTCCTTCACACCCAAAAAATGGGGGCGGTCATCCTCTATTACGCAGGAAAGAGGTGCAATAGACACTTCGCAATCCGTAAAGGCGTAGAGGGCATCCATGGTTTTATCGGGCGATACACCGCCGGGCAGATGCACGTGGATCTCCACAAATTCCGCCGTGTTATCCTCAATTTTTTTAATCTTGATCTTACCCTTGTCATTGGCCTTGATGATCGAGTCGATCAGGCTGGTAGTAGTAGTCCCATAAGGAATTTCGGTAATGATCAGTTTCTTTTTGTCTTCAATCGTCATGCGGGCACGCACCCTGATACGACTGCCTCTCAGACCTTCATTATAATTGGTGAAATCAGCAATGCCACCGGTAGCAAAATCAGGCAGCAGCTCAAAGCTGCGACCACGCAAATGCTTGATGGATGCATCCAGCAATTCATTGAAGTTATGAGGCATAATCTTGGTCGACAAACCAACCGCAATACCTTCAATTCCGGAAGCAAGCAACAGGGGGAATTTTACCGGCAGGTGCACCGGTTCATTGGCGCGCCCGTCATAACTGGCCTGCCAATTGGTAACCTTGGGGCTGTACAATACTTCCAGGGCAAATTTGGTAAGGCGGGCCTCAATATAACGTGGGGCGGCAGCACTATCGCCAGTAAGGATATTACCCCAGTTACCCTGGGTATCGATCAGGAGTTCTTTCTGACCCAATTGCACCAGGGCATCGCCAATGGAGGCATCACCGTGCGGGTGGAAGCGCATCGTCTGACCAATGATATTGGCCACCTTGTGATAACGGCCGTCATCCATTTCGCGCATGGCATGCAGAATGCGGCGGTTTACCGGCTTAAGCCCATCGTTAAGGGCCGGTACCGCGCGCTCTAGAATTACGTAGCTGGCATAATCCAGGAAGTAGTCCTCGTACATGCCGGATACCCGGGTAACGGTAGCTTCGTACTTATCTACCGCATCATTATTATCTTCCAAAGAGTTATTCTCTTCTTCCATTCTTTAACAGGGTTGTGATAAACCACTTTTTGAGTGAGCGTTTCAATAATTTAAGAGCGAGCCGAAGATAACCAAAGCGATCATTTTTGACCTCAGGCAATGACTGATTTTAAATGATCAGGCCACAGTCCGGGCCTGGCCTTTAATCCAAAATGAAGAAGCGGGATTTAAGGCGGGTGAGGTCAGTGCCAACAAGCTTGGAATAACCCCGGGAAAGTATCAGGCTTCGGCTGCCACCTCAGCGGCCTCTTCAGCAGCGTCTGCGGCTTTACCGGCCTTCTTAGCCTTGCCCTTGGCTTTATTAGTCTCAGGGGCTGCAGCCAGATCTTCGGCGGCTGCTTCTGCCACGTCTTTTTCTACCCGCAGGTTTTCAATAATGAATTCCTGGCGCTTGGGAGTATTCTTGCCCATGTAAAATTCCAGCAGCTGATCAATGGTATTGTCTTTACTGAGCATCACCGGTTCCAGGCGGATATCCTCACCGATGAAGTGCTTGAATTCATCAGGCGAAATTTCACCCAGTCCCTTAAAACGGGTTATCTCAGCCCGGGCACCCAGTTTGAGAAGGGCCGCTCTGCGTTCCTCTTCACTGTAGCAGTACAGGGTTTCTTTCTTATTGCGTACCCTGAAAAGTGGCGTTTGCAAAATATACAAGTGCCCCTCCTTAACCAGTTCGGGAAAAAACTGCAGGAAAAAAGTGATCAGCAGCAAGCGAATGTGCATACCGTCAACATCGGCATCCGTGGCGATTACCACGTTGTGATAGCGCAAATCCTCGAGCCCGTCTTCAATGTTAAGCGCCGCCTGCAAGAGGTTAAACTCCTCATTTTCGTACACCACCTTTTTGGTAAGGTTGTAGCAATTGAGAGGTTTACCTTTAAGGCTGAATACCGCCTGGGTATTCACATTGCGGCTTTTGGTGATGGAACCCGAGGCCGAGTCACCCTCGGTAATAAACAGGGTGGTTTCGAGCCGGCGCTCATCCTTCTGATCATTGTAATGAACCCGGCAGTCGCGCAACTTGCGGTTGTGAAGACTGGCTTTTTTTGCCCTGTCACGAGCGAGCTTTTTTATGCCGCTCAGCTCCTTGCGCTCCTTTTCAGCACGCAGGATCTTCTTGAGGATAACATTGGCAATGTCCTCATTTTTATGGAGGAAGTTATCCAGCTTGGTTTTCACAAAATCATTTACGTAGGTACGAATGGTAGGCAGGTCGGGGCCCATATCATTGGATCCCAGCTTGGTTTTGGTTTGCGATTCAAAAACCGGTTCAATCACCTTCAGGCTTACCGCAGCCACCACTGACTGACGCACATCCGAGGCGTCGAAATTCTTGTTGTAAAAGTCGCGCAGGGTTTTGACCAAAGCTTCGCGCAGGGCCGATTGGTGGGTACCACCCTGGGTGGTATGCTGACCGTTTACAAAGGAGTAATACTGCTCGCTCTGACTTTTGTCGCTATGGGTAAGGGCAAGTTCTATGTCGTCACCCTTGAGATGAATAATATCGTGCAGGATGGGCCCGTCTAGATTGTGCTCCAGCAAGTCCTTAAGACCATTTTCGGAGTGGATCTTCTCGCCGTTGAAGTTGATGGTCAGGCCCGGGTTCAGGTAGGCGTAGTTCCAGAGCATCTTCTCCACATACTCGTTCACAAAGCGGAAGTGCTTGAAAACAGAGGCATCAGGTACAAAGGTGATTTTGGTACCCTTGCGCAGCGAGGATTCCTTTACCTCCTCTTCCTCTATCAACTCCCCCTTCTCAAAGTAAGCTACCTTAGTTTGGCCATCGCGCACCGACTGCACCGTAAACTGACCAGAAAGGGCATTTACCGCTTTGGTACCCACCCCATTCAAACCAACTGATTTCTTAAAAGCCTTGGAATCGTACTTGGCACCGGTGTTGATCTTGCTTACACAGTCCACAACCTTACCCAGGGGGATACCCCGGCCATAGTCACGAATGGTTACCGTACCTTCCTTGATGCTCACATCAATGGTACGGCCGGAGCCCATTACAAATTCATCAACCGAATTATCAATAACCTCCTTGAGCAGAATATAGACACCATCATCTGCCGAGCTCCCATCGCCCAGCTTACCGATGTACATACCCGGCCGCAACCGGATATGCTCTTTCCAATCGAGGTAACGTATGTTATCTTCAGTATAATTTGTCTGTTCAGCCATAGAGTTAATGGATCTTGATAAAATAGGTAACGGCTAAAAATAGAAAATATGCCCAATGCCCCGCGCTGGGGGCGTTGGCAGTTTTCCACAGGGTTATAAGCAGCAGGCCTTAAAATGCTGGTTTAAATAGCTTTTAAAGCCGGCCGTCACCTACACATTAAAGCGGAAGTGCATCACGTCGCCGTCCTGCACCTTGTATTCTTTCCCTTCCACTCCCATCTTGCCCGCTTCGCGAACCGCTGCTTCAGATTGATACTTTACAAAGTCGTCGTAAGCGATCACTTCGGCCCTGATAAAGCCCTTTTCAAAATCGGTGTGAATTACACCGGCTGCCTGCGGAGCGGTAAAGCCTTTCTGGATGGTCCAGGCCCGCACCTCCTTAACGCCGGCCGTAAAGTAGGTTTGCAGGTTGAGCAGGTTATAGGCAGCGCGGATCACCTTATTTATGCCCGGCTCTTCCAGCCCCAGGTCTTCCAAAAAGAGCTGGCGCTCCTCATATGTTTCCAGTTCGGCAATATCAGCCTCGGTTCCTACCGCCAGGAAAATCACCTCGGCCTCTTCCTCCTTAACTGCTTCCTTTACCTTGTCCACCCAGGCGTTTCCATCCTTGGCAGCCGCCTCATCCACATTACAAACGTAGAGGATGGGCTTATCGGTCAAAAACTGGCTTTCGCGGATCCACTCATCCTCTTCCTCATTGCGCTCAAATGAACGCACGCTCTTGCCTGCTTCGAGATGAGTCTTGAGCTTATCCAGCAAATCAGCCTTAACCACTTCGGCCTTATTGCCGGTTTTGGCCGCCTTCCGGGTTTTATCCAGGCGCTTTTCAAGGGTTTCGAGATCCTTAATCTGGAGCTCAAAATCGATAGTTTCCTTATCCCTGATAGGGTCGATAGAACCGTCTACGTGGGTGATATTGTCATTTTCGAAGCAGCGCAGCACATGGATAATAGCGTTGCATTCGCGGATATTACCCAAAAACTGGTTACCCAGGCCCTCCCCTTTGCTGGCGCCACGCACCAGGCCGGCAATGTCAACAATCTCCACGGTGGCAGGCACCACCCGCTCAGGATTTACCAGTTCCTCCAGCTTGTAGAGGCGGGGATCAGGTACAGTCACCATTCCCACATTTGGCTCAATGGTACAGAAGGGGAAATTAGCCGACTGCGCCTTAGCGTTTGACAAACAGTTAAAAAGAGTTGATTTCCCAACGTTGGGCAATCCTACGATTCCGCACTTCATCTGCTTAAAATTTTGAGCCGGCAAAGATACCTTTTCGCAATGTGATATGGAATATCACCGCTAAAGGATTGGGAAAACCATGCCGAAAGTCCCCCTTGCGGCCGGGGTTCTCACATTTTATTAACATAAATTTTCCCGCGCTGCCCAGAACTTCTACTTTTGCAGCACTCAAAAAAACGATCGATGGCCGAAATCGCGGAACTCAAAAAAATCGCTTCTCAGGTACGCAGAGACATAGTTAGAATGGTACATGCTGTAAATTCAGGACACCCCGGTGGATCACTGGGATGCACCGAATTTTTCACGGCCCTCTACTTCGAGGTATTGCGTCATAAACCCGCCGATTTCTCCATGGACGGCATTGGTGAGGACCTTTTCTTCCTTTCAAACGGACACATCAGCCCCGTTTACTACAGCGTATTGAGCCGCAGTGGTTATTTCGATACCAAAGAGCTGGCCACTTTCCGCAAAATAGATTCACGCCTGCAGGGCCACCCCACTACCCACGAGGGACTGCCCGGAGTTCGCATTGCCTCCGGCTCACTGGGCCAGGGTATGTCAGTGGCTATTGGCGCCGCTCAGGCCAAAAAACTCAATCAGGATAATCACCTGGTGTTCTCCCTTCATGGGGATGGTGAATTGCAGGAAGGCCAGATATGGGAAGCCGCCATGTTTGCCGCCGGAAATAAGGTGGATAACCTGATCTGCACCATTGATGCCAATGGTCAGCAGATTGACGGCAGCACCGATACCGTACTGCCTATGGGTAACATCGGCGCCAAATTTGAGGCCTTCGGCTGGGATGTGATGTACATTGAAAAGGGCAACGATATGGAAGCTGTGCTTAGCGGATTAAAAGAAGCGATTGGCCGCAGCGGAAAAGGAAAACCGGTTTGCATCGTTATGACTACAGACATGGGCTCAGGGGTAGACTTTATGGAAGGTACCCACAAATGGCACGGCGTAGCCCCTAACGATGAACAGCTTGAGAACGCCCTGGGCCAACTCGAAGAAACCCTGGGCGACTATTAAAACCGCTTCTTTTTTGAGGAAAATACTTTACATACTCATTGGTCTCAGCCTCTTTGGTGGCCAAATGCTGCGGGCGCAAACCCAAAGTAAAAGCGACGACGAAACCCTGACCCGTATACTCTTTGTATTCGATGGCTCTCAAAGTATGTACGGACGCTGGGAAAGTGGCAAAAAGATTGACATTGCCCAGCGCCTGATGACGCGGATGCTCGACAGCCTGCAGAGCCTCAACAGCGACCGGTTTCAGCTGGCGCTGCGGGTATATGGTCACCAGCGCCCCGTACCGCCGCAGGATTGCAACGACACCCGTCTGGAAGTGCCCTTCAAAAACAATAACATCGGCCGGATAAAGTCCACCATCAACGGTATAAACCCGAAAGGAACCACTCCTATTGCCAGGTCGCTGTTGCGGGCCGCTAATGACTTCCCGCCCTGCGAAAACTGCCGCAATGTAATTATCCTCATTACCGATGGCGTGGAAGCCTGTGACGAAGATCCATGCGCCGCTTCCCGCATGTTGCAAAAAAAAGGGATCACCCTGAAGCCCTTTGTGATTGGCATTGGGCTCGATAAAAACTTCCGCGAAACTTTTGAATGCGTAGGCAATTACTACGATGCTGCTGATGAACGCACCTTCAAACAAGTGTTGAATGTGGTTATTTCACAGGCCCTTGACAACACCACCGCCCAGATCAACCTGCTCGACAAAAACAATATTGCCAGTGAAACCGACGTGGCCATCACTTTCAGGGATAAGGTAAGTGGTAAACTGACCAAGCAACTGGTACACACCCTCAACTACAAGGGTAACCCCGACACTATTTATCTCGATCCGCTGGTTAATTACGAGATGATAGTCCACTCCCTGCCGCCACGGCGGGCCGACAGTGTGCGTATTGCCGCCGGCAAGCACAACCAGATCGGGCTGAAAATGCCCAGGGGCAGTCTTGCGCTGACCATAAGCAACCGCGCTACCTACGAAAACCTTAAGTGTATTGTGCGTGAGCACGGTAAACGTCCCATCCTGCATGTACAGGATTTTAACACCACCCAAAAGTACCTGGCCGGACACTATGACATTGAGATTCTCACCTTACCACGCTACATCCAGGAAAAACTGGAGATCAAGGCCGGTGAAACTACCACGATTGGCATTCCCAGTCCCGGAAAGGTGAATTTCAGTGCCAGTGCCCCTGGCTACGGCAGTATCCTATTGGAAAAGGAAGATGAGTTGGAATGGGTGGTTGACCTCGACAGCGAGCAAAGCCGGCAAAGTATTTCACTGCAGCCCGGTAATTACCGCGTTATTTTCCGCACCAAATCATCCCGCAAAAGCGAATACACAACTGCAAAATCATTTTCGGTAGGCTCCGGGGCCACCACCATTGTAAAATTGAATTGATCCCATGAAAAAGTACACCGACACAGGCGCTAAAGACACACGTTCAGGATTTGGAGCAGGCTTGCTGGAGCTGGGCCGCGAAAATGATCAGGTAGTAGGCCTATGTGCTGACCTTACCGGTTCATTGAAGATGGATGCCTTTAAGGAAGAGTTTCCCGACCGCTTTGTGCAGGTGGGCATTGCCGAGGCCAATATGATGGGCCTGGCGGCCGGCCTTACCATTGGTGGTAAAATTCCCTTTACCGGCACCTTTGCCAACTTCTCCACCGGCCGGGTGTACGACCAGATCCGCCAATCGATCGCCTACTCCGGTAAGAATGTAAAGATCTGCGCCTCGCACAGTGGCCTTACCCTTGGTGAAGACGGGGCTACCCACCAGATTCTGGAAGACATTGGCCTGATGAAAATGCTTCCGGGCATGACGGTAATCAACACCTGCGATTACAACCAGACCAAAGCCGCCACCAAGGCTATTGCCGCCCATCAAGGTCCTGTTTACCTGCGCTTCGGCCGTCCCAAAGTGGCCAACTTCACCCCTGCTGACCAGGATTTCCAGATTGGTAAGGCGGTGATGCTGAATGAGGGTACCGATGTAACAATCGTGGCCACCGGCCACCTGGTTTGGAAAGCCATTGAAGCGGGAGAAAAGCTGGCAGAGGAAGGTATCTCAGCTGAGATCATAAATATTCATACCATCAAACCGCTGGATGAGGAAGCCATTCTGAAATCAGTGTCTAAAACCGGTTGCGTGGTAACAGCTGAAGAACATCAGCAATATGGTGGTTTGGGTGAGTCTGTTTCTGGCCTGCTGGCCCGCAAGCAGCCCGCTCCCCAGGAATTTGTTGCCGTAAACGACTCTTTTGGCGAAAGCGGCAAGCCCGAAGACCTGCTGAAAAAATACGGCCTCAGTACCGAAGCTATTTTAGAGAAAGTAAAAGCGGTAATGCAACGCAAATAAGTCTACTCACTTAAATAATTACATCCCCTGTTTTTTCGTAAGGCAGGGGATTTTTTTTTACCCTATTTTAAACCCTCAATGCACACAGACATCCAAGCGTACAATCAGTGGCAAACTGCATTTGAAAAAATCTATTGAGCAATATCTAAGTGAAAAAAGCTACCAGCCGGCTTTCAACCTCATCGTTGATCAGTATAGCGAACGCCTGTACTGGCACCTGAGAAGAATGCTCCATAGCCATGAGGATGCTGATGATGCCCTGCAGGAGACCTTTGTAAAGGCGTGGAAAAACCTTCCCTCCTTCCGGGGTGATGCCCAGGTGTACAGCTGGCTGTACCGCATTGCCACCAATGAAGCCCTGGCGCACCTGCGACAGCGCAAAAAGTTGAAGGTGGTGGACAGTGATACATCACAATGGCTGCGGGCCGACGCCTATTTTGATGCGGAGGCGGCCAATGCCAAATTTGAAAGGGCCATAGCACGCTTGCCCGATAAACAGCGCGCCGTTTTTAACCTGAAGTACTTCGAAGAAATGAAGTATAGCGAAATGGCGGTAGTGCTCGACACCTCGGTAGGAGCCCTAAAGGCTTCCTACCACCATGCCGTTAGTAAGATCAGGGAATTTTTAAAGGAGGATTAAACCTTTAGCCTCCGATTGAATCAACAGGACAATGAAAGACGAATTCGGATATAGTAATCGCAAGCAGGACAGTGCTTACCGGCTCCCCGAGGACTATTGGCCCCGGCGCCATGAAAGCCTAAAGGCTATTGCCGCTGATCCCGCCCGTAACCGGCGCAGCTCCCCCCCGTGGTGGTGGCTGGCCTCAGGCACTGCCGCCGCCCTGCTGATTGGTTTTTTTGCCTTTCAATACAATCTGAGCGCCGCCGATTTGAGCCGGGTTAGTGAAAGCACCCTTGAAAACTACCTGCTCAGCGAGTTTAACTACCCCGCTAATGAGGAACTCATTGAAAGTGAATCGCAAGACCTTGATCTTTCTAACGAACAGGAAATTGACAACGACAAACTGGATCAATATCTCAATGACAATTTTGATGAATCACTCCATTATGAATATCTCTAAAATTTTGCTGTTAAGCCTGGTCATTTCCTTGCCCCTGCTTAGTCGGGCTCAGGATGAAAAACAAGGCCGGGAAAGGATTGAAGCCTACCGCGTGCAGTTTATCACTGCCGAGCTCGACCTCAGCCCGGCTGAGGCCCAGCAATTCTGGCCGCTATATAACCAGTATCGCAAGGAGCAGCAGAAGTTGCGCCGGAATAAAGACAAGCGCCTTATGCGGCAACGTTTGCGTAACATTGATGGCCTTAGTGATAAGGAGCTTGAAGAGGCACTGGAGGCCGAATTGGAGATGCAACAACAGCAGGTGGATCTGCGCCGCAAATACTATGAGCAGTACAAAAAAGTACTACCTATCCAAAAGGTGGCCAGGTTGTATCGCGCTGAGATTGAGTTCCAAAAAAAACTGATGCGGAGGCTCGGTGAGAAACATCATCCAAATCGCTAAAATTTCCTTGTCACTTTGATTTTCTGAATTATATTTGCACCCCGTTTTAGGAGAATTCCTGATGCGGAAATTTAAATGGTGGTTGTAGCTCAGTTGGTTAGAGCGCCTGATTGTGGTTCAGGAGGTCGTGGGTTCGAGACCCATCTTCCACCCTAAAAAAAGCCCCCCGGATCAGCTGGAGGGCTTTTTTGTTTTCAGCCCCCCGGGAAGCGCCAGGGGCTGATGCCGAAAGGAATCAGGGGCTGGCGGCAATCTGGCTACCCTGACTTATTTACTTTATTATTGCCCCAATTAATGTTTACACCCTGATGACCCTAAGCAAGCTCTCCATTGTTATTCCGGCCTACAACGAAGAACGTACCATCCACCTCATCCTCGATAAGGTAAAGGCAGTACAGTTGTTAAACGGTATTGAAAAGGAGCTCATCATAGTAAATGACTGCTCCAAAGACGACACTGCCGGCGCAGTAAAGCGCTACCAGGAGGCCAACCCTGAACTTCCGATAAGTTACTACGAGCACGAATACAATAAAGGCAAGGGGGCGGCCCTGCATACCGGCATCAGTAAAGCCACCGGTGAATACCTCATTATCCAGGATGCCGATCTCGAATACGACCCTGAAGAATACAATGCGCTTTTAAAGCCGGTAATTAGCGGTTTTGCCGATGTGGTGTACGGATCGCGCTTTATGGGTAACAACCCTCACCGCATCCTCTTCTTCTGGCATACCATCGGCAATAAGTTTCTCACCGCCCTTTCCAATATGCTTTCAAACCTCAACCTCACCGATATGGAAACCTGCTATAAGCTTTTCCGTACCGACATTATTCAAGGCATTAAACTCCGCGAAAACCGCTTCGGCTTTGAACCGGAAGTAACGGCAAAAGTAGCCCGGGTTCCCAAAATCAGGATTTACGAAGTGGGCATTTCCTACTATGGCCGCACCTACGAAGAAGGGAAAAAAATTGGCTGGAAGGACGGTTTCCGCGCCATATACTGCATTCTGAAGTACAACCTCTTCTCTAAGTAAAGATCCCCGCCAATACGCACAGGATACTTACATTTGAGAAAAAAGCGATCGACCACTCCCTTAACATCCTGGTTACCGCCAGTTGGTACCCTTCCCCGGACAATCCCAATCTCGGCAATTTTGTGGAGCGACACCTGCGTGTGATAGCCAGCCAGCATCGCGTAGTGCTTATTGCTGCCTTTGAAAGTCATCGCAGCGCGGTAGAAGTTAGCGATGAAGGCAAGCTGACTGAGATCCGGGTTTTCTACAAAAAAAGACTACCGCTGCTGAGTTACCGCAAGGCCTTACGCCGCGGTTATCGCCGCGCCCTGAAATATCAACTCCAATATGACCTTATGCACGTTCATGTGGCCTACCCGGCCGGCTTACTGGCCCTTGAGCTCAAATTGCCTTATGTCATTTCCGAGCATTTTTCAGGTTACCAGCTAAATTCAGGCTTCCGCTGGAGCCGGGTACAGCGCAAACTAAGCCTGCGTATTCTCAAGGGTGCCAAAGTACTGCTACCGGTGAGTGATCACCTGGGCAGGGCCATGCAAAAGTTTGGCAGCTCTACCCCATTCCAGTCAGTAAGCAATGTGGTGGACTGCGGCCTGTTTAAGCCCGGTGCTGAAACCACCAATAAAAGACCGGTATTTCTGCACATCAGTACCCTGGAGGAACGATCAAAAAACATCACTGGCATTTTAAAAGGTTTTAAAGCATTGGAGGAAGGCGGGCATGAATTTTTGCTGCAGATCGGTGGCGATGGTGATCTCGCCGAATTAGAGGAAAAAATAAAAAGCCATGGCCCTTCACCGGCCAGGGTGGAAATGATACCCCCGCAAAGCTCGGCCGGTATTGCCAGGCTAATGCAGCAGGCCGATTTCTACGTGATGTTCAGCCACTACGAAAATCAGCCCTGCACCATCCTGGAGGCTCTGTGCACTGGCACCCCGGTTATATCTTCAAAGGTGGGCGGAATTGCCGAAGTGATCAATGATGACAATGGCTTGCTGATTGAGCCTGAAGACCAGCAGGCTTTTACGAGAGGACTGGCCTTAATGCTGGCGAAAAAAGAGCAATGGCAAACTCAGAAAATAGCACAGGCGGCCCGCGCACGCTTCAGCCAGCAGGCGGTGCTCAGGTCCTTTAACGAAGCATATGCTAGCGTACTGAGCTCAGTTCCATCAGGTCGTTGAGGCCCAGGTCCTGGCTGCTCACAAATCCTTCGCCGTACTCCACCCCTATCAAACGCCCCATGTCCTGACTGCGGTAACGAATACTCTCAATAAAGCTTTTGCTACTGATTACGGTATAAGGCTCATCAGAAGCCGGGTTGTAGAACTGAGAACCAAAAGCTTCAACCGCCTTTAACTTAGCCTCAATAAAATCTCCGATATCAAGAATGACATTGGGCTTGAGGTTTTGAAACTGGATATAGTGCAATAGCAGGCGGGGACGGTAGGCTTCCTGTGCCTGGCCATCCACTTCTGTTTCAATGCGCCGTAAACCGGCGAGGAAGCAAGCCGTTTTGAGGAGTTCCGCCGCTTTGCCGTGATCGGGATGCCGGTCCGTGGGAGCATTGGCAATGACAATCTCGGGCTGGTACTTGCGGATCATCTTTACCACCTGCAGTTGATGCTCCTCATCATTTAAAAAGAAACCATCCCTGAAACCGAGGTTTTCCCTCACGGCAACTTTGAGGATTTCACCCGCCCTGGCGGCCTCCTTATCCCTGATTTCCGGTGTGCCCCGGGTACCGAGATCACCACGGGTAAGATCCACTATTCCACAGCGGTACCCCAGGCTTTGCTGTTTGGCCAGAGTACCCCCACAACTCATATCTACATCGTCAGGGTGGGCGCCAAAGGCCAGAATATCCAATTTCATAGCATGCTTTTAAAATGAAAAACCCCGTCAATTGACGGGGTTCAAAGTTATAACTTTAAAATTGTATTAGGGATTGGTTTTGTACTCACCGGTGATGGTTACGGTAGTACCGGTAGTAGGATCGGTTGCTACATCGCCGTTAGTGATATGCAGCAGGTAAACGCTACCGTTGTGCATTACACCAAGCACGTCATCATAAGTAGCATTGTCATTTTCGGCCGACACCTCAGTGTACTCGGTAATTTCAGTACCGGCAGTGATAGCGGCGCTCAGATCCTGTACCGTGGTAATATCATTCCAGTCTGAAGACTGCAGCATAACCATGCTGGTAGCAGCATCTTTGGCTACAATGGCCATTACCTCGGTACCACCAACGGTTCGGTTTTCGGTCCATTCAAGACCAAACTGTGCCAGACCGGTACCGTCATTACTGCCCTGACGTTGCCAGGTGAAGCTCTGAGCGGCAGAGAGGTTGGTGGTTCCGGCAACCACTTTAAGGGTTACGGTTTCTTCGTCAACCAGCCCATCTTCGTCAGTTATTCTGAAGGTGTATTCAGAAGATACCATAGAACTGGGAGCGGAAAATGAATAGGAATCCTCATAGAGGTCTTCATTACTACCTGAAAGATCAGAGCCAAATTCGTAACCACCATCGCTGGTTCCGGTAATGGCACTTCCATTTACAAGCACCTCGAATTTGTCCATTGAAGCATCACCTTTTCTGACCTCCCATATAAAATTTACAGCAGCGCCAGCGGTTACTTCCACTACGTCATTTTCGATGCCAACGTTACCTTCGGTAAGTGAGATAAACAGCGGAGCCTTAGCAGCAGGATCAGTTGTATCATCAGCACAAGAGGTAAGCGTAAGGGCAGATACCCCGATAAGTCCCAGAGCAAAAAGTTTTAACTTCTTCATTTTGAGTATTGGTTTAAATTTAATCGTTAGTACAAATGACTCTTTTCAGCCGAGTCATCGTTGGGTAAACCGGCTCCCCACGAAGATTGTTTGCTGAAATTCCCGGCTTTTTGATTTTTGGCGGATTTTTTAACAGGCAGCTAAAGCGCCACTGCCCATTAATTTTTAATTTCGCGCCACATTAAAAAACCAGAAAATTTATTTCTAATGGCCACGAACAGAACATTCACCATGATAAAGCCCGACGCCGTGGAAAACGGTCACATCGGTGCTATCCTCAACAAAATTAACGAAGGTGGTTTCCGCATTATCGCGATGGAAATGACCCAGCTCTCCAAAAAAGATGCCCGCGAATTTTACGCCGTTCACAAAGAGCGTCCTTTCTACGGCGAGTTGGTAGACTACATGAGCTCAGGCCCCATCGTGGCAGCCATCCTTGAAAAAGACAATGCCGTAGCTGACTTCCGTACCCTTATCGGGGCCACTAACCCGGCCGAGGCTGCTGAAGGCACTATCCGTAAAATGTATGCGGAGTCAATCGCCGCCAACGCTATTCACGGCAGCGACTCTGACGAGAACGCCCAGATTGAAGGTCAGTTTTTCTTCGGAACCCGCCGTGTTTACAACTAAGTAAACCACATAATTAGCATTGTGAAACCCCGGCCTTAGGTCGGGGTTTTCTATTTATTGAAACTTAATATCCCTGATCTCCGCCTTGCCCATCAGGCGCATATTGATCTGCTCAAGGATAGCCGAACGGCGCATGCCAAGTTCCTTTCGCAGTACAGCACTGGTAAGGCTTACAGTGAGAACACCATCCTTCAGGTGTACGGCGTGGGTTTTCAGGTTAACACTTCTACCCACCAGCTCTTCCCAGCGGGCGTAGATTTCCGTTTCCAGCAGTTTTTCATCCAACTCGTTTCGCTTCAAAAACTGGCGAATGGCATCGCCGAGTGACATTTCATTGCTTTTCTTCATGGGTGATCTCTGCTTTATCAATGGTGAAAACGTGGGCCTTGTTGTCAATAGATTTTACCAGGGCAGCGGTGCGCTCAGGGTGGGTGTCGGTGATAAAGATCTGGCCGAAATCTTCATCGTGTACCAGTTGTACCAGCTGCTGCACCCGCTCCTCATCCAGTTTGTCAAAGATATCGTCAAGCAGCAGCAGCGGCTTTACCCCCTGCTGGCTTTTGAGAAAGTCGTACTGGGCCAGTTTTAAGGCAATTAAAAAAGACTTCTGCTGACCCTGCGAGCCGTACTTTTTCACTTTGCGATCATCAATTTTGAGCGAAAGGTCATCTTTATGGATACCGCCTCCGCTGTATTGATTTACCCGGTCGCGCTCCAGGAAGCTTTTCAGCACCTCCAGCATTGGCTGCTCATGCAACTGTGATTGATAGCTGATTTCGGGCTTCTCACGTCCCTTGGTAAGCAATTGGTAATAATACTCCAGCTTGGGTTTGAGCTGATCGAGAAAGCGCTGGCGCTTTTGATAAATTTCATGACCATGCTCCGCCAGCTGCTGATCATAAATTTCGAGGCTGGCCAGATCAAACTGCTGATTGGCCGCAAAAAACTTGAGCAGGGCATTGCGCTGCTGGAGGGCCTTGTTGTACCGCATCAGGTGATCGAGGTAGATGTTGTCGCTCTGACTGATCACATTGTCCATAAAGCGTCGGCGCACTTCTGATCCTTCCATAATCAGATCGCGGTCGTAGGGGGAAATCATCACCGAGGGAAAGCGACCGATGTGGTCAGCGAGTTTGTCGTATTGCTTCTGATTGTTTTTAAATACCTTTTTCTGGCCGCGTTTCAGGCCGCAATAAATGTGATGATTGGCCTCAGTGCGTTCCAGGTTTCCTTCGATTACAAAAAAGCCCTCCTGATCCTTGATATTCTGATTATCGACCGGGTTGAAGTAACTTTTGCACACCGAAAGGTAATGAATGGCATCCAACAGGTTGGTCTTTCCCGAGCCGTTGGTACCCACAAAACAATTGAGCTTGGCAGAAAAGTCCAATTCAGCCTGCGACCAGTTTTTGAAATTTACAATGTGAAGGTTTTTCAGAATCATAGCAGATCGCCAAAATTATAGTTTTCAAACGGGCCTATAAACTTGCCTTAATGGAATAAAAAATTATTTTTGCGCTCTTAGAAAAATGCTCGAACTAGAATGGCAAAGCACAAAAAACAGCAGGAAGAAGAAGTATTGGTTGACGTAGGTCAGGGACTAACCCGCATTGAGCGGTTTCTGGAAGAGAACCGCAAAAGCATCACCTTCATCGCCATCGGCCTGTTTGTGATCGTGGGGGGGTATTTCGCTTACCTGTACCTGTATCAGCAGCCCCGTGAGGAGGAAGCCCAAACTGAAATTTTCAGCGCACAACAATATTTTGAACAGGATTCACTGCGCCTGGCGGTGGAGGGCGATGGCCGGAACTACGGCTTTGTGGATATTGCCGACAAGTACAGTGGTACCAAAGCCGGTAACCTCGCCAACTATTACGCTGGTATCAGCTACCTGAATATGGGCCAGTATGAAAATGCCATCGAGTACCTGGATGAATTTTCAAGTGACGACCCGGTATTGTCGGTTATCGCTACCGGAAGCATCGGCGATGCCTTTGCTGAGCTCGGTCAGATGGACGAAGCCCTTGACTACTACGAGCGTGCTGTAAGCGGACAGGAAAATGCCTTTATCGTTCCCTTTTACCTGCAAAAAGCCGGCATGACCGCCGAATCACTGGGTGAGTATGACAAAGCGGTGAAATTTTACGAGCGCATCCGCAAAGACTTTAAAGATTCGGAGCAGGCAGCGGACGTGGAGCGTTATATCGCCCATGCTGAAGCCGCCGCTAAAGGATAAGAATTGCCATGGCTACCGCAGCAGTAAACCTCTCTGATTTCGACGCCGACAAGCTGCCCGATACCTCGGGAATGAAGTTTGGCCTGGTGGTAGCCGAGTGGAATGCCGAAATTACTGAAGCCCTCTACCAGGGGGCTTTTGACACTTTAAAGGCCACCGGTACTCCCGAACAGAATATCAGCCGCATCAACGTGCCAGGCACCTTTGAACTGGTGTATGGGGCGAAGCTTCTATGTGAAAAAGACCTCTTTGACGCCATTGTGGTAATCGGCAACGTTATCCAGGGCGAAACCCGTCATTTCGACTTCGTTTGTGATGGCGTGACCCAGGGGGTACAGGACCTGAATGTGCGCTATGATACGCCGGTGATCTTTTGTGTACTTACCGATAACAACATTGAGCAGTCACGTGCCCGCTCCGGCGGTAAGCATGGTAATAAGGGCGTGGAATGTGCCGTAGCGGCCATTAAGATGGCTGCCTTGCGAAGAAGCCTCCAGCTCTGATCGAACTGAAAGCCTCCCCTTTCTTAATTTTTTTTCTGGCTTCTTTGAAATGCCCTGGCTGCTATCAGGCTTCGGCGGTTTCAACCCCCACTACCCTGGCAAACAGATCATAATCACTACTGTCGGTAATTTCTACCGTTACAAAGTCGCCCGCTTTGAGGTACTCAGCACTGATCAGCACTTCGTTGTCCACATCCGGTGAGTCAAACTCAGTGCGTCCGATGAAGAAATCTCCTTCCTTGCGGTCAACCAATACCTTAAATACCCGGCCCACTTTTTCGGCATTGAGCTCTTCTGAAATCTCACGCTGCACGGCCATAATCTCTTCAGCGCGCTGCTTCTTTATCTCCTCCGGCACATCATCTTCCAGCTTAAAGGCATGGGTATTCTCCTCATGGCTATAGGTAAAGCAGCCCAGGCGATCGAAGCGCATTTCGCGCACCCACTCCTTCATCACTTCAAAGTCTTCTTCGGTTTCTCCGGGGTAACCGGTAATAAGGGTGGTACGAATAGCCATCCCTGGCACCTTGCTGCGCATCAATTCCAACAAGCGGGTAGTCTTTTCCTTGGAGGTGCCGCGGCGCATAGACTTCAATATAGGATCAGCAATATGCTGCAGGGGAATGTCGATGTAGTTGCACACCTTGGGCTCATCACGGATCACATCCAGCACATCTTCCGGAAAACCGGTAGGGAATAAATAATGGAGACGTATCCA
>CAZUCA010000052.1:0-24513 GCA_964619125.1 uncultured Owenweeksia sp.
CCAGTCGGTCGTATATCGCGTTGCTTCGATGCATGGGCATGGGCCGCTTTGAAAACTTGGAAACAAAGGCCAGGGTAAGCAGGTCGAGAAAACCATTTATAAAACGCTCGAGTCCAAATTTGGTGGTACCATATTTACGGGCACGGTGCTCCACCACCTTTTCCCCAATTTTCTTAAAGCCGGCATTTTTGGCCAGGAAGGGAATATAGCGGTGCATTTCTCCGTGCACATCTACATTCTTTATCACTTCCCTACGGTATGCTTTAAGGCCACAGTTGAAATCGTGCAGGTTGATATCACTCATTTTGCGGGTGGCCCAGTTAAACAGCTTGGTAGGGATGGTTTTGGAGAGGGGATCGTAGCGCTTTTTCTTCCAGCCACTGATCAGGTCATAGCCCTCTTTTACAATGAGCTGGTACAATTCCGGGATTTCATCAGGACTGTCCTGCAGATCGGCGTCCATGGTAATCACCACATCGCCGCTCGCTGCTTCAAAGCCTACGTTGAGGCCGGCCGACTTTCCGTGGTTGCGGCGAAAACGGATCGCCTTTACGCGCTCATCGGCAATAGCCAGGCGGTTGATTACCTCCCAACTGGCATCAGTAGAGCCATCGTCCACAAACACCACCTCATAGGAATACTGGTGGCTTTCCATCACCCGCTGAATCCAGTCGTATAACTCGGTCAGCGATTCTTCTTCGTTATAAAGTGGTATTACTACCGAAATATCCATATAAGTTCCTTCAGGAGAGAATTAAGCCTCGTAGGTTTCAGGTGGGTTTTTCTTCATTACCGCCGCCACAATAAGACCTACTATCGCGTAAAAAGCAATGCCCATTAACAGCCCCCTCAATTGGTTGCCCAGTGAAAAGCTGTTCTGATTTTCCATCTTCTCGATGGCCGCGTCAATTTCATCATCCGCCATGCCAAAATTTTCAAACATTTCTACCGACCGTTCGATGGTGAGTTCCTGGATTTCTTCAGCTGCCGCCGGGTCAATGAAATTAAATAGCAATACAGCAAAAATCATGGCGATTGCTGCGTTAATAAGGTACGACAGGATAAAAGTGCTAAAGGCCTCTTTAAATGAAATGTAGCCTTCAAGGGTTGACCGAACCTTAACTACTGCCAGTATGAAAATCACAATTCCTACCAGCCACAGGGCAACACCGGCCCATGGATTTACAAAAAGTGACAGGTCTACCAGGTATGCTAATAAAAGCCAGCCAACGTTTATGGCGGCAGCAATTAAACCGTATTTAACTGCAGTTGATTGAACTACGCTATTCATCAGGGTTGATTTAGTTTGAACGCGAGCAAATATAGCCAAAAAGCCTGCTTGAAAAAGCTGGGAAAGTTTTTTGGTTTGGCAAGTTTGTCATAGTTTTGCCCGCTCAAGGCAAGTCCCATACAACCAGCTCCTGGTGAACTCCCCCAGGGCGGGAACGCAGCAAGGGTAACCGGTCGTAGCGGTGTGATATGGATCGCTTGCCTTGTCTTTTTTTCCCTCCCTCTTATTTCATTTCCGGTTTTTTGGCTCATTTATTTAAGGCTGGTTGTTTATCCTCCTCATAATTAGCTATTTTAGCTAGCAGAATAAACCTAACCATACTTAATTTAATGCTGGCCCAGCAAACTTTCAATACAAGCTTGTATTTGGAGGCAAAGCTTTCCTGTCTCCTAAGTGCGGGTTATAGCTATACCTTATTCCCTCCCGTCAACTGGCTTCACAGCCTGCTTATACCGGCGCATTTCCCCTGGCAGCTGGAGCCCGATGAGTTGATCATAAGGCAAAAATTCTGGCTAACCATTGCCGCCCTGCTTATTGTCGGCCTTTTAATTGTCTCTATTCTGGCCTTAAACCTGTACCGCAAGGTATCTCATAATGAGCGCCATTTGCGGGAAGTCAATCAACGCATTCTGGCGGTGGTTGACTATACCGACAGTATAATCCTGTCATTAGACAGTGACAGCACCATTCGCCTGCTGAGCAAATCAGCCAGTCGGTTTTTTAAGCGTTGGGTTAATATTGAGCTTAAGGCCGGCGATAAATTATTGCCCAAACTGAAAAACACCGCCGCCTATCAACACATAATGGAGTGGCAAAAGCGTTCCCAGGAGCTGAAAGGCTGGAAGGAAGTATCACAGGTGAAGGTGGGGGAGCGCGAGCTCTATCTGCTCGAAAGCTTTAGCAGCATTCGCAAACCGGATGGCAGCTATGCCGGCCTGGTACTGGTGGCCAATGATATTACTGTGGAGCACGAGTACAATGTGAAGCTTACCGAACAGCGCGATTTCCTGCAGCGCAGTGATCACGCCAAGCAGCGCATGCTATCAATTCTGGCCCATGACCTCAAGGATGCTATCTACTCGGCCCATTCGGTGTCAGGACTGGTACAGGAATCGCCCGATAACTTTGACAAGGAGGAGTTGCACCACCTTTTTAAACTATTGCACGACAATTTCGAAAAGACCAAAAACCTGCTGGAGGGCCTGCTGGAGTGGATGAAAACGCAGAGCAAGGATATGACTCCCAGCCTGAGTACCTTTAACCTCCATGACACTGCCCTTACCGTAACCAAGGCCTTTGAGGAAAAGCTGGCCAATAAAAATATCAAGCTCCGTTTTGATGTCCCCGAAAACACCCTGGTGAACGCCGATCGCGAAATGGTAAAAACGGTGCTGCGCAACCTGCTGAGCAATGCCATTAAATATACCCGCTCCGATGAAGGGGAGATCAGGATTTACTCTGAAAACCTGGAGGACAAGGCCACCATTCACGTGCAGGACAACGGCGAGGGTATCTCCGATCAAAACCGCCACAAGCTCTTTAAAAATCCAGGGGAATTTTCCACCATGGGCACTGAAAATGAACACGGCACCGGCTTTGGGCTCAGCCTCTGCTACGAGTTGTTACAACTACACCAAACAAAATTAAGTCTGAAATCCAGTCCCGGGGCCGGCTCCGACTTCTATTTTGAACTGCCGCTGTCTATAAAAACCAAAAGCACTATAAAATAAATTGTGCGGTTGTATTTGGTACTGCTACTTTTGCAAAAAAAATTTAATAGCACAGCATGAAATTCTTCATTGACACGGCAAACCTCGATCAGATTAAAGAAGCCCAGGAACTGGGAGTACTTGACGGCGTAACCACCAACCCTTCCCTGATGGCTAAAGAAGGCATCACCGGAGAGGAAAATATCCGCAATCACTACCTCAAGATCTGCGAAATTGTAGATGGCGACGTTAGTGCCGAGGTAATAGCCACTGACTTTGAAGGTATTATTAAGGAAGGGGAAGCCCTGGCTGCCCTGCACCCCCAGATTATCGTAAAAGTACCGATGATCAAAGACGGGGTTAAGGCGCTGAAATACTTCAGTGAAAATGGAATAAAAACCAACTGCACCCTGGTATTCTCGGCCGGGCAGGCACTGTTGGCCGCCAAAGCAGGTGCCACTTACGTGAGCCCTTTTATTGGTCGCCTGGACGATATCTCCACCGACGGCCTGGCCCTGATTGAGCAGATCCGCCTGATCTATGATAACTACGGTTACGAAACCCAGATTCTGGCTGCTTCTGTACGTCATACCATGCACGTAATTGAGTGTGCCGAAATCGGTGCCGATGTGATCACCGGACCGCTGAGCTCCATCGCCGGGCTGCTTAAGCACCCTCTTACTGACATCGGTTTGGAAAAATTTCTGGCCGACCACAAAAAAGCCGGTAACTAAAATCCCTTACCGCATTAAAAATATCAAGCCCCTGAACTATCGGGGGCTTTTTTCATTTTCTGTAGCAAAGCAAAACCTATGGCCGACCTGATAAAATTATACCCCGAAAACCCCAATCCGCGCCAATTGCAACAGGTAGTCAAGGTGCTGAAAGCGGGTGGAGTCATCATCTACCCTACCGACACCGTTTATTCCTTTGGTTGCGACCTTAATAATCGCAAGGCCATGGAAAGAGTGGCCCGCCTGAAAGAAGTGGATCTCAAAAAGGCAGACTTCTCCATAATCTTCAATGATCTGTCGCAGCTCTCAGAATACACCAAACAAATTGACACTCCAACTTACAAAGTACTGAAGCGTGCCCTGCCAGGCCCTTATACCTTTATCCTGGATGCCAGTAATGCCATCCCCAATATCTTTCAGAACCGTAAAAAGACGGTGGGTATCCGTATCCCCAATAATAATATCCCCCGCCATATTGTAGCAGTACTGGGCAATCCTATTATTGCGGCCTCGGTACACGATGAAGATGAAATTATCGATTATACCACCGATCCCGAATTGATCAAGGAGAAGTACGATAAGCTGGTAGACCTGGTGATCGATGGCGGCATGGGCGATAATGCTGCTTCTACCGTGATAGACCTTACCGATGGCCAGCGGGAGGTTCTGCGTGAGGGCAAAGGCAGCCTCGACATTTTGTAATTCAGCTCAGGCTGCGAAAAGCGGCCGGCAACTGTTCAATAACATCGCTGGCTAAACAGGCTTCTGCCGAAGTGATGTTTCCGGCCAGGGATCCGGCCCTCCCCTGCAGGTAAACCGCCAACAAGGCTGCATTTTCCGGTGAGTAACCTGACGCCAGGAGCCCCAGTATCACCCCGGTAAGCACATCACCACTACCCGCTGAAGCCAGCGCCGCACTACCTTCATCTATAAAGTATATTTCACCCGCGGGCATCACCACCGCACTAAGGCTGTATTTCATGATCACAATCAACTGCTGTTTACGGCTGAACTGCCTTAATTGATTCAGGTAATCATCAGGAAGTTCCTCCCAGCCCAACAGGCGTTTTAGCTCACCGGGGTGGGGAGTTAGAATGCTGCCGGCCGGCAGATGCAGGTACCACTCCTCATGCTTGCTGAGCAGGTTAAGGGCATCGGCATCGAGCACCATGGGATGCCTGCAATCCACAATTATTTCAGCCAGGGCTTGTGCCGTTTCTTCATCCTGGCCCAATCCCGGCCCGGCGGCAGTAGCGCTGGCATCCTTCAAGGGCAGGCTTTCTGATATTTTATGAGGGTTGCTATCGGTCCTAAGCATCGCTTCCGGTAAAGCGACATTCATAGCAGTGCTACCGGCGGCAGGGATATGTGCGGTAAGTAATCCGGCACCACTGCGCAAAGCAGCCCGGGCACTCATTATGGCAGCTCCCATACTGTTCTGATGTCCGGCCACCAGCAAAGCATGACCGTAATTGCCTTTATAGCTATGTTTAGTACGAGGCTGATAGATGGAATGAAAATCCTCCGCTTCCAAAAAGTGATAGGAGCTATCACAACTGTCGATAAAATCCTGATCAAGGCCTATATCGAGCACGCTAACTTCACCGGCAAGAGCTACCGTCCGGAAATCCACCAGGCTGAGCTTAGGCTGCTGCAGGGTATAGCATTTATCGGCCTTAAACACGGCTGATAGCTCATTTTCGCTATTGTCATCGGCAAATAAGCCGGTGGGAATATCGATAGCCAGCCTCAGGTTAGGCAGCTGATTGAGGTAGGCCACCACCGCCGCTATAAAGCCCCTGAGCGGCCGCGACAAGCCCGAGCCAAGAATGGCGTCGGCCAGGACAGTCTCCTCCGCGATACTAGGCCAGCTCCCCCCCTCCTTCAGCCACTCAACCGGCACCCCAAGCTGATGCGCAGCTGCCAGGTTGGCGCTAAAGTCTTCGCTGGGCGAGTCGGTATGTTGCACCACATAAACTTTTACGCGGTATTGTTGCTGAAAAAGCAGCCGGGCCAAGGCCAGGCCATCGCCACCATTATTGCCCTGACCGCAAAACAGGGCCAGGGGAATGTTTTTACTGAAGTCTATCTGATATTGGCGACTGAGCGCCCGGGCCGCCCTTTCCATCAGCTTCAGGCTGCTGATAGGTTCATTTTCAATAGTGTACTGATCAGCCTTTTTTATTTGCGATGCGGATAAGATTTTCATGGATGCGTAGTACTTGCTTAATCAGGGATTGCGAGTGATCATTCTGTACAACGAAATCGGCCCTCTCAAGTTTCCGTTCCTCCGGCCATTGCCGGTTCATCCGCGCCAATACCTCCTCGCGGGCAAGCGCATTGCGCTCCATCACCCGCTGGATTCGCATTTCACGGGGGGCAGTAACCACCACAATCTGCTGGCAATCCTTATAGCTGCCGCTTTCAAATAAAATGGCCGCTTCCCTGATTACATAGGGGGCATCCTGGCCGGCATACCACTGCCGGAAGTTATCAGCCACCGCCGGATGGATAAGCGCATTGGTTTTTTCCAGCAGTTGCTCGTCACTAAAAATGCGCTGCGCCATAAAGGGGCGATTTATTTTCCCGGCCTCTACCACTTCCTCACCCAACAATTGCTGCAGTTGCGATTGCAGCTGCCTATCCTCGTCTATAATCGATTTCGACACTACATCAGCTTCAAATACCGGTACCTTAAGACGGCTGAAAATACGGGCCACCGTGGTCTTACCACTGCCTATACCACCGGTCAAACCTACTATCATGGCTTGGAGAGTATAAATTCTACCTTTTTGGGATCGAGATTTACCTTGCGGATAAAGGCTGGCACCTGTTGTAGCTTCACCCGCAGGAAGCGCTGATCCTCAGGACTTTCCAGGTCCTGGTAGTTCACATAAGCCTTAAAGTCATCGGCAGTTACCCGCTCAAAATCCCGTACCGGCACCTGGTAAATTACCTCCACATTTTCGGGGAAGATGGTGAGGTCATAGCGGGCCGGTAAGCCGGTAATTTCAATGGGGATACTGAGCTTCCCTTCGGTGAGAGTGGTAAACTCGAGCTTAACCTTCACTGTCTCATCCGAGTACTCAACTCCTCCAGCCACAGGCGCCTGCAGCGGCACCAGTTTCACCACGCTATCTTCTTCGGCGGTAAGCACCAGGGGTTCGGTAAAGATTGAATCGATCTTGGCCAATTCCTCGCCAGGGCCAATCACCAGGATTGAATCCGGGGTGAATTCGGGAGCGCGGTAGAGGCTTTTAAAATCCTCAAACTCTTTAATCCCCTTCAGATAAACCTTTACCTTTTTTGTTTGCAGGGTAGCGAATTCAAAGTGTAGCAGGCGGGGTCTTATCGAAATTATGTCAATGTCATTGCTGAGTTCATCGGTCATAAAGGCCAAACCGCGATTACTTTCATAGCTAAGACTGTTGTCATCGCTGCTGCTGGCCTCCTCGAGGTTTACCGGCAGCGCCGAAAAGTTGCGGAAATGGCTGCGCAGAATTTCAAAACCCTTGCCCCTGATCTCAATATTAAGCGTCTTGGGCAACTGATTCATCAGCTTCTTATCAGCGGGGAAGTTGTAATACTCCACCGGGAACTCCACGGTGGTGGTATAGCCCTCTTTAGAGAGTTTAATGAGAAACCAAAGGAAAACCGAGAGGAAGAGAAAGAAAATCTTGGCCGAAGTGTCGCCGGTGAGCACTGGCAGGCTGAGTCTTTTGAGTTTGGCTAAAAAGCGGTTCCGTGAACTGTTTTCCATAGGCATAAAAAAAGCGGGTAGTTACACCCGCTTTCAAAACTATTTCTTTTCCTCTTTAGTTTTGGAGTCGCCCTTATCTTTCGGCATATAGGCGGCAGTCATCTGCTTACTCACAGTGCTGCGCTCTACTTTAAGGCGCGAATTTTCACTTTCGATCACCACAGTGGTTTCATCTACACTGAGAATTTTACCGTGGATACCACTACTGGTTACCACTTTCATTCCCTTGCTGATCTCCTTCTGAAAATTGCGTTCCTCTTTCTGCTTCTTAAGCTGGGGACGGAAGAAGAAAAAATACATCACCACCAGTACGAGTAAAAGGGGCAGGAATGACCCTAATCCTCCACCGTCGGCTTGTAATAAAATTGACATCATCTAAATTGTGTTTATTGGGCAGTGGCCTGAGCCTCACCCTCTTTTGGTTGCACCTGGGCAGAAATGCGCAGGATCTTCTGATTGGGAGTAGTATTGGCGTTTAGGGTAACCTGCTTGCTTTGGCTACCGGCACGGCCCTGACTGTTGAATTCAACGTGAATTTTTCCGGTTTCGCCGGGTGCAATTGGTTCACGTGGCCATTCAGGTACGGTACAACCGCAGCTGCCCTGAGCGTTGGTAATAATCAAAGGAGCATCACCGGTGTTGGTAAACACAAAATCGTGCTTAGCTACGGTACCTTCTTCAATCTGACCAAAATCATGGGTTTCAGCTTCAAAAGAAAAAACAGGAGCACCCTGATTTTCCACAGTACCTGCGTCTACCGAAGTATTGGTGTTTTCAGCATTAGCCTCTTCGTTGCCGCTCTCAATTTTGCTGGCAGCATCGTTGCAGGCCGTAAGGCTCACCATGGCCACAGCGGCCAATGCAAAAGCTAGTTTTCTCATTTTATCAGAAATTTAATTTTAAGGATTTAGTAAATCTTCCAGCAAATGTAATGCTAAAGCAATCCCCTGCCAATTTTGCGGATATCCCCCTTGTCCTCCAAGTCACTTTTCAGCTTATCGAGAATACCATTGATGAAGTTGCCACTCTTGGGTGTACTGTATTCTTTACTTAGCTCAATGTACTCATTAAGGGTAACCTTTACCGGGATCTCTTTAAAATTGAGCAGCTCGGCCAGGGCCAGCTTCATCAAGATTATATCGATCATAGCAATGCGGTCAGCCTCCCAGTTGGTGGCCTTCTCCAGTATCAGCTCGCCAAATTCATCGCTGTTTACAATGCATTTGGTATAGAGGGTCATGGCAAACTCCAGGTCATCCTGATCTTTGATCAGCTTAGGCAGGGCGGTAAATTCATTCATTTCCTCGTCGTAGCGCTTAATGGTTTTAGCCACCATCATCTGCGCGGCATCGAGGTCATCGGCCCAGTGCATATCGGCATCTTCATAATACTGATGCAGGATATCGTCGTTTACAATCAGTAAGCCATAGAGCTGGCGGATAATGCGCTTGTCATCCTCTACGGTGTTCTCAACCTGTGTCATGTAGGTTTCGTACTCCTCACCGTCGATAAACTCCTTATAAATACGGCGCAGAATCTCGCGATCCTCACTCCAGCTTACCCGGTTTTGCTCTACCTGCTTTTCAAATTCGCGATTGTTATCGAGCCAGTTCAAAAAGCGGTTATCAACAAAGCGGGTATTGGGATTGAGATCTTCTTTACTGGGCAATCGTTTGTTTTTCCTCCGCTCAATATCCTCCAGTGCTATCTTATGAATATCGTGCAAGGCCTTCAATTCATAGAGGAAGAGATCATAAATGCTATGGATGCTCTCCCTGAGCTTTTTCGTACCCCTGGCCATATCGGTGCCCGGGTTTTGAAAATACTCGTATAGCGCATGAAGAACCTTTATGCGGATGTGTCTGCGACTTAACATGTGCTGAATTTTAAGCGTCCTCTAATTTGCTTTTGGCGTTTTCAACCCGCTCACTGGCAATGCGCAAGGCAGCTTCGTGAGTGGTAATGCTTTGCTCCTGTGAGCGCTTAAAGATATCGAGAGTGGTATTAAAGATGTTTTCGGTCCGGCGTAGTGATTCGGCGCGGTCGTAATGGGCAATTTCGCTATACACATTGATAAGACCACCGGCATTGATAAGGAAGTCAGGGGCATAGAGTATACCGTGATCCTTCACCATCTGTCCATGCAGGTTTTCGTCCTCGAGCTGGTTGTTAGCCGCCCCGGCAATAATGCCGCACTTCATCATGGGAATGGTCTTGCTGTTTACTGTGGCACCCAGGGCACAGGGAGCATAGATATCCATCTCCTCCTCAAAGAGATTGGCCCCGCGATAGATGCTGGCACCGTATTTTTTGCTCACTTCGGCCATGCGATCTTCATGAATGTCGTTGATCACCACCTGGGCGCCTTCCTCACTAAGGTGCTTCACCAGGGTTTCACCCACGTGGCCAATACCCTGTACGATCACCTTTTTGCCGGCGAGATTATCACTGCCCCACTTAAATTCAGCGGCAGCTTTCATACCCATATACACACCATAGGCAGTTACCGGCGAAGGGTCGCCACTGCCACCCATGCTCTCAGGTATACCGGTTACGTGATCAGTTTCCATTTTCACCATTTCCATATCGTGAGTGGTTATACCCACATCTTCAGCGGTGATATAGCGACCGGAAAGAGAATTAACATACTGACCAAACTTGCGCATCAGGGCATCGGTTTTGTCCTTGCGGCTATCGCCGATAATTACCGCTTTACCACCGCCAAGGTTAAGGCCGGAAATAGAGGCCTTAAAAGTCATCCCGCGGCTCAGGCGCAACACGTCGCGAATGGCGTCAGCCTCATTTTTGTATTTCCACATCCTGGTTCCCCCCAGGGCAGGCCCCAAAACCGTGCTGTGAATACCGATGATGGCCTTAAGCCCGGTTTCGCTGTCATTGCAAAATACTACTTGCTCATGGTCTTTGAATGCCTCCGTGCTAAACACGGCTCCGTCTACAGTTGACTGGTCCAGTATATTAAGATCGCTCATTGTTTAAATTGATAATGACATTAAGTATGAAAGGTACAGAAGGTGTAACTTTGGCGCCCGCTGAACACTCAAAACCACCCCCCTGTTTTTGCGCTGCAAAAGTAGTCTAAATTTTTGAGAGCAAACAAGCCGCATGAATAGTCTGAAAGCACTGAACAAGTACTTCTTTAAATATAAATGGCGCCTTTTGCTGGGCGTGCTCTTTGTCACTATCTCGGTGATATTCGGAATTTTACCGGCCGTCTATATCGGTCAAAGCTTCGAAGTAGTACGTCAGGCTTTTGAGCAGTACAACAATCCCGAATTGAGTTTCAACCTGGAAGACCTGCGCTCCAAACTGATCCTCTTCGGCATGATCATAATCGGCTCCTCCCTGCTCAAGGGCCTCTTTATGTTTTTTATGCGCCAGACCATCATCGTGGTCAGTCGCTATATTGAGTACGACCTCAAAAACGAAATTTACCAGCAGTACCAGGATCTCTCCCTTGCCTTTTACAAGCGCAACAATACCGGCGACCTGATGAACCGCATCAGTGAAGATGTGAGCCGGGTGCGCATGTACCTGGGGCCGGCCATTATGTACACCATCAACGTGAGTATTTCACTGGTCATTATCGTGTACATCATGTTTTCCATCAACGCCAGGCTCTCCTTATATGTACTTACCCCCCTCCCTATCCTGTCGGTGGCCATTTACTGGGTAAGCCGTAAGATCAACATAAAAAGCGAGCAGGTACAGCGCCAGCTCAGTGCCATCAGTACCCACGTGCAGGAAGCTTTTTCAGGGATCAGGGTGTTGAAGGCCTATGTGCGCGAAAAAAATTCGCTGGAAAATTTCACCCAGGAGTCCAATACCTATCTCAAAAAAAATGAGGAGCTGTACCGGATCAACGCTCTCTTTTTCCCACTGATGATTTTGCTGATCGGCCTGTCCACTATCCTTACTGTATACATCGGCGGCCAGGAAACCATTGCCGGAAATATCAGCTTTGGGGTGATCCCCGAGTTTATTATTTATGTGAATATGCTCACCTGGCCCGTGGCCTCCATTGGTTGGGTTACCTCACTGGTGCAGCGTGCCGCTGCCTCGCAGGAACGTATTAACGAATTTCTGAAGGTAACCCCTGAAATTCGCAATAATTCCACAGAACCCCTGGATTTGGAGGGCAGCATTGAATTTAAGAATGTGTCATTTGACTACCCCGACACCGGTATCAAGGCCCTCAACCAGGTAAGCTTTAAGCTGGAGGCCGGTAAATCGCTGGCGGTGATCGGTAAAACCGGCAGCGGTAAATCCACCATCGCCACCCTGGTGGGCCGTCTGTATGATGCCACCGCTGGCGAAATCCTCATTGACGGAAAGCCGATTGCAGATCTCAACCTGCACCGACTGCGCGAGAGCATTGGCTATGTACCCCAGGAAGCCTTCCTTTTTTCTTCCACCATTCGCGACAACATCGGTTTTGGGGTGGGCGAAGTGCCGCAGGAGCGCATTGAAGAGGCCGCCAAAAATGCCGAGGTCCATCAGAATATTATTGATTTTCCACGCGGATACGACACCCGGGTGGGCGAACGCGGCATTACCCTTAGCGGAGGTCAAAAGCAACGCGTAAGTATTGCCCGGGCCATCATCAAGGAACCCAAAATCCTGATTTTCGACGACTGCCTCTCGGCGGTGGATACTGAAACGGAAGAGAGTATACTCAATAATCTAAAGCGCCTCATTGAAAAGCGTACCACCCTGATTATCAGCCACCGCATTTCATCAGTTAAAAATGCTGATGAAATTATTGTACTCGATAAAGGTGAAATTGTAGAGCGCGGCGACCACGATTCGCTGATGAAGCAGGACAGCTACTACAAAAGGATGTACGAGCAACAACTGCTGGAAGAAGCTAAAAAGGCAGTATAAATTTGGTGATAGATATTGCCTATTGGGATATTTTTTTAGATTTGCTCGCAACGAACCTTTACTATTAGCCATGAGTGATAAAGAGCGCTTAGACAATGAAGAAATTCATAGCAAGGTATTGAGGGCCGGCAGACGAACATATTTTTTTGATGTTCGCTCTACCAAGGCTGATGACTACTATCTAACCATTACCGAGAGTAAAAAGCACACCAACGAAAACGGCAATGTTTTCTACAAAAAACACAAAATCTATCTCTATAAGGAAGATTTTGAAAACTTCAGGGAAATTCTGGGCGAAGTAACCGACTTTATCGTGAAGGAACGCGGCGAAGAAGTAATTTCCGACACTCACCAACCCGACTTTCACAAAAAGCCGGTTGAGGAGGAATATCAGCCCGAACATCACAGCAATGGCATGGCGCAGAAAAGCACTGCTAAAGCTTTTACCGATGTGGACTTTGACGACATTTAAAGTTTAGAAATAATATTCAAAAAGCTGCTTCCCAATGAGCAGCTTTTTTTTGATCAGTATTTAAGAAACTCATCCGCCTGGGTGCGCAGCACCGCCAGGGTTTCCTCGTCTATCATTTCTCCTTCGTCGATCAGCTCATAGAGGCGTGAGATAGGGACCTTCAGTGAAAATACTTCGGCACGCAGGTGATGCATTACATCGGTTAAATGATCCATGCCACGCAGATTGCCGGCCCTGCCGGAGGCCACCCCCACCAGGGCCACCTTCTTGCCCTTCCACACAGCTGGTGGTACCGCATCGATAAAAACCTTGAGAATACCCGGAAAACTACCGTTGTACTCGGGGATAATGATCACCAACTTTGAGGCGGGTGCCAGTTTTTGAGCCACTATATCATCGAGGCCGTGATCTTCTTCTCCAAAAGTATTGCTGGTCATAAATTTTTCCGGCAGGTCATCCATGCGCAAAATCGCCACCGACTGTTTTCGTTGCTGCAGTAATTCGGCATATTTTTCAACGACCAGCCAGGTCTGATTTTTGGGGCGGTGAGTACCGCAAATAAGGGTTATCATCAGCTTGTTAAAAAATTTATTCGGTCAAATGTTTGACAGGGTTTAAGACCCTGAGTATAATTGTAATTTAGGCCTTTGAGCGCCTCACTAACATGGGCGCAAGTTAAGGTCTGATTTAGTTTCGATTAAGCCAATCGGGCACGAATTTTTGATACTCACATCAATAAAAATTAACGACTCATGGGAAAAATTATAGCGGTAGCCAATCAAAAAGGCGGGGTAGGAAAGACGACCACTTCAGTAAATCTGGCGGCCAGTCTGGGTGTTTTGGAAAAAAAGGTTTTGTTGGTTGATGCCGATCCTCAGGCCAACAGTACTTCGGCCCTGGGCTATGACCCTGACAATATCAGCCTCGGTACCTACCAGGTACTTGAGCATGAGTCGAAACCCAGCGAGGTGATTATTACTACCAAATCGCCTAACCTCGATTTGATGCCGGCCCAGATTGACCTGGTGGCGGTAGAAATTGAGCTGGTTGACAAGGATCAGCGCGAACAAATGCTTCGCAAGGCTCTCAGTGAGGTAAAGGATCATTATGACTTTATCCTGATCGACTGTGCTCCCTCCCTGGGTCTTATTACCCTTAACGCCCTTACCGCGGCTGACTCGGTAATTATCCCCATTCAGTGCGAATACTTTGCCCTCGAAGGTTTGGGTAAACTGCTCAATACCATAAAGAGTGTACAAAACATCCACAACCCCGATCTCGATATAGAGGGTCTGCTGCTGACCATGTATGATTCGCGTCTGCGCCTCTCCAACCAGGTGGTAGAGGAAGTGAAAACCCACTTCCAGAAAATGGTTTTCAACACCATTATTCAACGCAACGTTCGCCTGAGTGAAGCACCCAGCTATGGCGAAAGCATCATTATGTATGACGCCTCCAGCAATGGCGCCGAGAATTACTTAAATTTGGCGCGCGAATTTTTGGAGAAAAACGAAACCCTGGAGCAAACCGTATAGGCATCGCCGCTAAGTTTCACAAAGCCCCCGGCCAATGTGGCGGGGCTCCTTATACTTAAAATATTTTTCCACGTCAGCATCAACTTTTATGTCAACAGCTAAACGCAAAGCAATGGGTAGAGGGCTATCGGCCCTGTTGAAGGAAACCGGAGAGGTGAATTCGGCCAATGATACCAATGCGGAAAAAATTGTAGGCGCCATTGCCGAAATTGAAATTGAAAAGATAAAGCCCAACCCGGACCAGCCGCGTACCCAATTCAGCCGGGAGGCGCTGGAGGAGCTGGCCATATCTATTCGCGAGTTGGGCATTATCCAGCCCATTACGGTACGGAAAAATAAGTCGGACAACTTTACCATTATCAGTGGTGAGCGCCGCTACCGTGCCAGTAAGCTGGCCGGGCTGGAAAAAATCCCCGCCTATGTACGCCTGGCTGACGACCAGAGTATGCTGGAGATGGCCCTGGTGGAAAACATCCAGCGGGAAGAACTCGACCCCATCGAAATTGCCCTGAGCTACCAGCGCCTGATCGACGAATGCGAGCTTACCCAGGAAGCGATGAGTACCCGGGTAGGCAAAAAGCGCAGTACCGTTACCAACTACCTGCGCCTGCTCAAACTCACTCCCCTGGTACAGGCCGGCCTGCGCGATAAGATGATCAGCATGGGGCATGCCCGCGCGATCATTAGTGTGGAGGATGAAGACGCACAAATGGACATCTATGAGAATACTATCGCCAAAGACTGGAGCGTACGCCAGGTAGAAGATGCGGTGCGTAAACTGCGGGAAAAAGACAGTGCAAAAACTGGCACTAAAACTGCAAAGGAACCATTGCCCCAGCAGTACGAGGAAATTAGAGAAAACATTGCCCAGCGCTTAGCTACCCCGGTAAGTATGAGTCGTAATAAACGTGGCAGAGGTAAGATCGAAATTCCTTTTAAAGATGATAAGGAGCTGGAGCGCATCCTCAATGCCCTGGAAATTGATCGTTAAAAACAGCTTTCATAGTAGCTTTTTATTTGTAATCCTGCTGAGCCTTGCTACGCTCAGTGGCTGGGGACAAAGTAATGACAGTCTCCGTATGGTTTCTGCCGAAGAGGTAACGGAGCGCCCCGACACCATTATTGAGGATAGCACTCATAGTGTGAAAAAAGCCACCCTGCTGGCCCTGATTCCCGGTGCCGGGCAGATTTACAACGGCAAATACTGGAAGTTACCCCTGGTGTATGGCGCCCTGGCCGGTACTATTTACGCCACCAGCTTCAATCACGACCAATACCAGATTTACTTGCACGCTTTTGAAACGCGTATCGACGATGATCCGGCTAACGACGAGTTTAGCGGGGTATATGACGAACGGCAGCTGATAGAACTGCAAAACACCTATCGCAAGTGGCGCGATCTGTCCATCATACTTACTGCGGCGGCTTATGGCCTGCAGATTCTTGACGCTTATGTGGATGCTCACCTGCACTCCTATGACGTAAGCGATGACCTCACCCTGCGCTGGGAACCGGCCTTAATACAAACCGACTATGCCTATACCCCTGCTGCGGTAGGTTTTGGCATCACACTTCAATTCAAATGAAAGTAGCACTGATAGGATATGGCAAGATGGGTAAAGCCATCGAAGAGATCCTCAAGGACAGAAATCACAGCGTGGTGGCCCGCTTTGGCAGCGAGGGTATCAATGACAGGGAACTTCAAGAAGCCGATGTAGCCATTGAGTTTACCCGCCCGGAGGCGGCTGTCGAAAACCTTAGACGATGCTTTGAAGTGGGAGTACCAGTGGTATCGGGTACTACCGGCTGGCTCGATCAGTATCAGGCCGTGAGTGCTGAATGTCTTGAAAAAACGGGGGCGATGCTGGTGGCCAGCAATTTCAGCCTCGGTGTTAACATTTTTTTTGAAATAAACCGTCAACTTGCGCGTATCATGAATGCTCAACCGCAATACGACGTGCGCATGGAAGAAATTCATCATACCGAGAAAAAAGACGCCCCCAGTGGAACAGCCATCAGCCTGGCGGAGGGCATTCTTGAAAATTTTCAGCGCAAGAGTGGCTGGGAACTGGGGCATGAAGCTGAAAACCCAAAAAATATAGCCATCGAAGCCAAGCGTATCGAAGGCGTACCCGGCACCCACCTGGTACAATACCAAAGTGAAATAGACCACATTGAAATAAAACACACCGCCCACAGCCGTAAGGGTTTTGCCCTGGGGGCCGTGCTGGCCGCGGAATTTATCCATGGCAAAAGCGGCGTGTTTAGCATGAAAGATGTTTTAAACTTCTGAGACCAAAATGACTACTCCTTCTTTAATTATACTATTTGTAATTCTTGAGCTCATGAACGGGCTCTTCACCTTCAATTTTTTTAAAGCTGCCGGACACCGGAGCTGGGAGGCCTTCATTCCCATTTACAACAAACTGATTTTGCTCAGAATAATTGAGCGCCCCTGGTGGTGGGTACTTTTGATCTACCTCCCCGTGGTGGGCAATGTGATGGCGGTGGTGCTGATTTTTGAATTGCTGCACGTTTTTAACTACCGCAAGCTCAAGTACACCATTTTTACCATAATCACTGCCGGTCTTTACCTGGCCTATCTCAATTTTAGCGCAAAGCTCCATTACGTAGGTCGGGATATAAAAGATATCCGCAAGCACGTAAGTGAGCTGGCGGCATCCCTGATCTTCGCCATTGTGGCCGCTACGGTGATCAGGGCGTTTACCTTTGAGGCCTTCACCATCCCCACTCCATCGATGGAGAAATCGCTGATGGTGGGTGACTTCCTTTTTGTAAGCAAGCTCGAATACGGCTCCCGCCCGCCGATGACGCCGCTGGCCTTCCCACTGGTGCACAATAAACTGCCGTTTTTTGGCGGCGACTCCTATAGCGAACTGATTCAGCTGCCTTACTGGCGCTTTCCCAAGCTATCAGAGGTGCAAAAGGGTGACCCGGTAGTATTTAACTACCCGGCCGAAGACATCCGCCCCATCAATATGGAGGGCAAAGTACGTCCTATCGACAAGCGTGAGCACTACGTAAAGCGCTGTGTGGCCACACCAGGTGACACCCTCCGCATTGACGACCGCCAGGTGATGATCAACGGTGAGCCCTTGCAACTACCGGCCAATGCCGACCGTCAGTTCAGCTACTTCGTGCAAACCGACGGTCTTGATTTCAACCCGGATTTGCTCAAAGAAAAGTTTGATATCAATTACATCCGCAACTCCGGCTTTGGTGAAGGTGGAGTAAGCCGGCTCAGAACTCCTGAGGGCCCGACTAACAACTATATTATTACCATTCCCGACTCGAAGCTTGCGGCATTTAAGGAGCAAAGCAATATCAAGAGCATTGAACCTATTATCGGCAAACCGCTTTCTGAATATAGCAAGGACATCCCGGCCGACTTACTTAACATCTACCGTCAAAACGGCTACTTTGGCGTTAACGCCGATATTTTCCCCAATCCAAAAAACAGCAACAAGCTTATTTTCCCCTGGAGTCGTGATAATTACGGGCCATTGTGGCTGCCCAAAGCCGGGGCAACCATCGAGCTGAATGAGCAGAACTATTATAAATATCAGCGTGTAATAGCTTTCTATGAAGGCAATGACAGCTTTGAAAAACGCGGTGATAAATACTTCCTCAACGGCGAGCCGGTAAGCCAGTATACTTTTAAGCAAGGCTACTACTTTATGATGGGCGACAACCGTCACAGCTCTGATGATAGTCGCTACTGGGGATTTGTGCCCGAAGATCATATTGTAGGAAAGCCGGTTTTTATCTGGATGAGCTACGACAAATACGCCGAGGGCCTCAATAAAATTCGTTTCGACCGCGTATTTACCACCGTTAGCAGTGATGAAAACGGTGAACGTCGCTCTTACTTCTGGCCTTTTGTGGTGGTAGTGGTACTCTTTACTGTTGGTAACCGCTATTACAAAAAGCACAAGGCCGATAAAAAGGAGAAAGAAAAGATCTCTTAATGGAGGTTTGCTTCAGCACCGCCTACCTCCCTCCCATTGCCTGGTACCGGGCCGCCCGGCGCTATGAAGTGATAGGACTTGAGGCCTGGGAAAGCTGGCAGAAGCAGAGCTATCGCAACCGTTGTTACATACTGGGGCCCAATGGGGCCCAAATGCTCAACATTCCCATTGTACACAATGAGAATAAAAAGCATATCGGCAGCGTGGAGATCAGCTATCGCGAAGACTGGCAACACACGCACTGGCAGGCCATAAAAACGGCTTATGGCAACGCCCCTTTTTACGAGGTGCTGGCACCCTCCCTTAAGGACTTCTACCGAATGCAAAGTGAACGGCTGTTTGACTGGAACCGGCAACTGATTGAATGGAGCCTGCACTGGTTGAGGGCGGAAATTAAAATGATTCCCACCCAAAGCTGGCAACGCGAATACCCCCGCGATTACCGCGAATACTTCCACCCAAAACGACAGGATACAGATGGCTTCACCACCTATCCCCAGGTGTTTGACGATGTAATGCCCTTTCAGCCCAACCTATCGATACTGGACCTGTTGATGAACGAGGGCCCGGCGGCCTACGACTATCTCTGAATTTGTATTTTCGCGACACGCAGTTTTTCTATGAAAAAATTCCTCCTTCTTTTCTGCCTGATGGCTTTAGGCCAGTCCGCTTTCGCCCAGCTCGATTGTGAAGAGCAACTGCCAATGCGCATTATTGCCGATGCCGGCCTCAATATGCGCAGCCGCCCCAGCCTGCGGGCAGCGGTAGTAGTAACCGTTCCCTATGATAAGATTATTACTGCCTGCCGCAATACCGAAGGCAGGATGACTTACGATGGCATTACCGGCTACTGGCGTCAGTGTAGCTACAGTGGCAAAACCGGTTACCTCTTTGACGGCTATATGGAACTTTCCTTCAACAGTCGTCAGCCCGCTAAAGAAACAGCGGTGACCAGCACTGAAAAAGAAGCAAGCGGGCCGGAAATTGAAACAGTAGAATCAACTGCAAGCAACAGCGAGGCCAGCAATTACCAGTTTGTGACCGAAGCCTACAACTACTGCGGCGAAATTAAAAACCTCGATCCCGGCCTGCTGTGGTACGGCTTCTACCCGGCGCAAATCCAGCGGGGAGAAGAGCATTACCGCATTGAACCGGTTGAACTTAATGTGGTACTCAGCAAAGCTAAACTAGGCAGCGGCATGGAGTTCGACATTGAAACCAACCGTGAAGAGCGCAGCATTTTTCTGTTGGGGTTAAACCGCCCGCTTGATTTTAAGGCCCTTGATATTGATGATCAAAGTGAACGACTACGCTATACCGGCCGCAAGGTTTTTCCTGGGCAGGAGCTCGATTTGGGTAATGGCCTTAAGCTCAGCGCCACCGGTAGCGTGGAAAAAAGCGGCCCCTGCCCTCAACTTAAAAACTACCACCTCACCCTCAGCGGATCCGGCTTTGAGCAAGAGGTGACCAGTATTATCCCGAAAGGACAATGCGGTATGCCCGAGTTATACTGGTACGGCGACTTTAGCGGCGACGGTATTCCGGAGGTAATCTTCGTTTCGGTATACGAAGAGAAAAACCACTTCAGCCTTTTGATGAGCGAAAACACCAACAGCAAACAATTACTGCACTTGCAGGCTGAGTGGGTAATTGATAAATGTTACTAAGATTTTATGGCACAGAATATTGACTTCAACAAAAACGAAGACCGTCTTAAAATGATGGTTTCCGACATCAAGTATAAACTGGATGAGATTCACCTGGGTGGTGGCAAAAAGAAGATCAAAAAACATAAGGAAAAAGGGAAAATGACGGCCCGCGAGCGGGTGGCCTTTTTACTCGATGACAATAAGCCCCAAATTGAAATCGGTGCCTTTGCCGGCTACGAGATGTATGAGGAGCACGGCGGCTGCCCCGGTGGCGGCGTGGTAGTGGTTATTGGCTACGTGAAAGGCAAGCAATGCATTGTGGTAGCCAACGATGCCACTGTAAAAGCAGGGGCCTGGTTTCCTATTACCGGCAAAAAGAACCTGCGTGCCCAGGAAATTGCCCTCGAAAACCGCCTCCCCATCATCTACCTGGTGGACAGTGCCGGAGTGTACCTGCCCATGCAGGATGAGATCTTCCCCGATAAGGAGCACTTCGGGCGCATCTTCCGCAACAACGCTATTCTCTCTTCCGAAGGCATTACCCAGATCGCAGCCATTATGGGCAGCTGCGTGGCCGGTGGGGCCTACCTCCCCATTATGAGCGATGAGGCCATGATCGTAGATAAAACCGGCAGCATCTTCCTTGCCGGAAGTTACCTGGTAAAGGCCGCCATTGGCGAGAGTATCGACAATGAAACCCTGGGTGGCGCTACCACCCATTCCGAAATTTCGGGCGTTACCGACTACAAATGCGACGACGACACCGACTGCCTCACCCGCATCCAGAATATTATGGATAAAATCGGTGACTTCGACAAAGCCGGTTTTAACCGCATTGAGCCCGCCAAACCCAAAAAGGATGAAAAGGAAATCTATGGCATCCTCCCTATCGATCGCACCAAGAACTACAACATGCACGAGGTGATCGACCGCCTGGTGGACAACAGCGAATTTGAGGAATACAAGGAAGGCTACGGCCAGACCATCATTACCGGCTATGCCCGTATCGATGGCTGGGCGGTAGGCATTGTGGCCAACAACCGCGAAATCGTAAAGACCAAAAAAGGTGAAATGCAGGTGGGCGGTGTAATTTATTCCGACAGTGCCGATAAGGCCTCACGCTTTATCGCCAACTGCAACCAGAAGAAAATTCCACTGGTTTTCCTGCAGGACGTTACCGGCTTTATGGTGGGCTCACGCAGTGAGCACGGCGGCATTATTAAGGATGGTGCCAAGATGGTAAATACCATGAGCAACTCGGTAGTGCCCAAGTTTACCGTAATTGTGGGCAACAGCTACGGTGCCGGAAACTATGCCATGTGTGGCAAGGCCTATGACCCTCGCCTGATTGTAGCCTGGCCGACCGCTAAGCTCGCGGTGATGGGTGGCGCCCAGGCCGCCAAGGTGCTGCTGCAGATCGAAAAGGCCAGCCTGAAATCCAAAGGCGAGGAAATCAGCGAGGAGAAGGAAAAGGAGCTGCTCGACAAGATCACCAAGAGCTATGACCACCAAACCGAGCCTGAATATGCTGCCGCCCGCCTGTGGACCGATGCCATCATCGACCCGTTGGAAACCCGCAAATGGATCAGCATGGGCATTGAGGCCGCCAACCACGCCCCGATTGAGAAAAGGTATAACCCGGGGGTGATACAGGCGTAGTTTCTTTTTTTTTTCAGTCAAGTGCACGATTTTGCGCTTGGATTTGGAGTCCCGGTTTCTGTGACTTGGCCTGAAGTTTTTAATGAATCACGCGACGCAGTCGCGCGCTAACTAGAGGAGTTTTATCTCAACTAATGCGATAAAGATATCCGAGCTAATGAGAAGAGGCAATTATTTAGCTAAATTATAGCTTAAGCTCAAAGCTTTTAAATATTCAGATCTTTCAACAGCTTTCCTCAGCCTCTCATTAGCGAAACCTCGTCTCCATCGGGTCCATAAAAATGTGCTTTATATTCGCATAAAAACTCTACTCTATGAAAATTAGAATTTCGCTTTTTGCATTGCTTTGCCTCCTTTATAATGGCCAAAGCCTGGCCCAGGAAGAGGCAGAACCGCCAAGTAGCACTATTGCCAAGTTTATTCTTGGTTATGGTCACTTTCCCAATTCTGACCTAAAGGCTTTTACCCCACAGCTGCAAGAACCTGCCGGAAATCACTTTTATTTTGGGGTTGCCAATGGCGGAATGAGTGATAAGCTGGTAATTTTTTTCAATGCCATGTTTAGCGGAGGAGGCAGTGCTGCAATTGATTCAATGGAAAGCAAATATTCAGGCTATGCGGTAAATATGGAGCTTGGTTACCCCCTGGTGAAAAAGGAAGGTTTCAGAATTTATCCCCTGCTTGGCACTGGCTTTTCATTGTACAATATTTTTATAGATGAAAAGGCAGACCTCAGCTTATGGCAGGTGCAACAAAATTTTGGTCGCAGCATTAACCTGAACCGGGCTGGATTAAGCCTTGATTTTTCTCTTAACATTGACCTTACCCCTAATTGGAAATACAGCGAAAAGGCAGAGAGTTACAACAGCTTTCTTTATGGCCTTAAGCTGGGCTATCATTATCAGTTTGCGGGTAATAACTGGAAACACAATGGTGGCGAAATCACAGGCGCCCCTGAATTCGGAATGCAGGGCTTTTACCTCGGTTTAAGTTTGGGATTTATAAGCACCAACCAATTATAAAGTTTCAAAATATACCCCTTAGCGCGCGTTTGCAATGCGTGTCAATTAGCTTCTTTCCAACCCACCCATAAAATAAAAGCCCCGACACATGTCGGGGCTTTCAATTGAATCTGCTTTCCTAAGTCACTAATTAATGATCAGCTTTTGACTGGTACCCTCAGCTCTTACCATATACACCCCTTTGGCCCAGGTGGAAACATCAATTGTCTGGCCGCTACCGCTGTACACCAGCTTGCCGCTTAGGTTAAAGATGTTCACTTCGCCATGGCACTCAATAGTCACGCTGCTCCTGGCCGGGTTGGGATAGAGTTGAATTCCTTTCTGAGCCAAGGCAACCAGCGCATTCTTTATGCTCACACCGTCGTATTCAAACTCAAAATGCGGGTCGGTACCGGCATTCTGTTGTTTTTCGTCCGATGTACTGTTGTAGGTCACCTTAACCTTCACATTGACGGGAAGCAACTCTTCGCCGCTATTGTTGAAGGGACTATAGCCACCAAAGCCATAGCGGTACTGCCAGCTATCAGCGCTTAAGGGGTTGCCTAAATCATCTTCAAGGGAGGCAGTCACACTGACGGTGTTAAAATCAAAATGAGGATCGCTGCCCACACTCTGTTGTTGCTCCACCGATGCTCCCTTGTAACTAACATGCACCTTGGTATTTACCGGTAATAGCTCCTCTCCACCCACCGGGTCGAAAGGTGAAAAAGCACCAAAGCCGTAGCGATATTGCCAGCTGGCATCGCCGGTGATATCGTCATTGTCAGATTCCTGCAGGTCGGCAGTTACCAATACGGTGCTGAAATCAAAATGAGGATCACTGCCAACATTTTGCTGCTTCTCAACCGAGGCTCCCTTGTAAGTAACCTGTACCTTGGTATTTACAGCTAATAGCTCCTCTCCACCAACCGGGTCGAAAGGTGAAAAAGCACCAAAGCCATAGCGATACTGCCAGCTGGCATCACCGGTGATGTCGTCACTGTCAGACTCCTGCAGATCAGCAGTTACATTTACTGTATTGAAGTCAAAATGAGAATTCGCACCCACATTCTGTTGCTGCTCTATTGCAGCGCCTTTGTAAGCAACCTGCACCTTGGTGTTAACTGGTAACAATTCCTCACCGGCTACCGGATCGAAAGGTGAAAAACTACCAAAACCATAGCGGTATTGCCAACTGCCGCTGTTGGTGATATCATCGCCATCAGACTCCTCCAGGTCGGCCGTCACCAACTCGGTATGGAAGATAAACATGGGGTTTAGCTGCACGTTTTGCTGCTTTTCAACTGAAGCGCCTTTATAACTAACCCTTACCTTGGTATTGTAAGGGTTACCGGGAATAAAGGTCCAGATGCCATCGCCGGTGCCATCGGTGCCGATGTTGGTGTAACTACCAAAGCCAAAGCGATAGTCAAAATTGCCATTGGCGAGCCCGTCATCGTCACTATCTCTGAGTTGTACGAACACCAGTGCCTGCTCAAGATCACAACCGCTGATATTTACACCCCCCACATAATTACCGTCAAAACGGAAGCCATAGGTTCCGGGCAGCAGTTCAATGGGCATGGATATTACCGGCCATCCGCCCGCCTGGATCTGAATAGTACCGGGGTAATGGAAATTGACGGTGGTAGTGGTAAAATCAATATCGGTTTCGGGGAACACCACCGGCACTGAATTTTCAGTTACACTGTGGTAGTTGTAGCTCATCTTCACTTTCACATTGTTGCCGCTAAAAGCGTAGAAGCTTACCGTGCCACTGCCATCGGTGGTGCCGTGGTTATACCAGTAGCC
>CAZUCA010000053.1:0-1239 GCA_964619125.1 uncultured Owenweeksia sp.
TCTTCTTTCGTTTTTTTGCGGCTGCAAATGTACAACTAAATTTGACTTGTGCAACCACTTTTTAAAAATAAATCTGAAAATTTTCACAGCGTCGTTTCCTTCGCTATTCCCCGCCAGTGGCGAGCTCCAAAATTTTCAACCCTTGTTGTTCACCGCTGTGAACGGGGCGGCAAATGTACTGCAGTTTTTTAATTCCGCAAGCTTTATTTGCAAATTTATTTTCGGCGTCTTTTTAAAGAACATCCCCTTACACTCTTGTGAACGGGGCGGCAAATGTACTCCGGTTTTTGAATCCCGCAAGCTTTATTTGCAACTTTTTTAAATCCGCTTTCCTTGTTAAAGAACATCCCGCTATCGCTAACGGGGCGGCAAATGTAAGCCGACTTTTCAATCCTGCAAGGCCTTGACCCCACTTCAACCTAACTATTTACTTAAACCGCTGATTGCCCGTCTGATAAAATTCAAAGCCACCAACGGTACATTAGCCAAATCACTTCATTCGGGCGACCTCGGGAACATAAATCTGAAGCTAAGAGGAACAATCAGCCAGTTGTCATTTCCACCCTGTTCCAATGTACCAGCACTGGCCAGCATAAACTTCTCACCTCTCATCACCGCTGGCTCGCCGCTGAAAGTAAGCCTGACGTACGGCTCATATCTGATAACCGCAGATCCGAGCGATGCCCCATGAGCCAGAGTCTCGCTTAACAGCCAATCCTGTTCCTGCAATATCTCCGTATAGCGCCCATAATAATGCTTAACCACCACCGGCTGATTGATCCAGGTGTGATTGGATTGCAGACCAGCTTCAATAAATACCTTTAGCCTACTATCATTACCAATGTAAACGCGACCATAAAGACCATAGGCCAAACTGTGGTCATAAAACTGGTCTACCGATCCCAGGAAATCATATTTCGCGGGTAAAACAAGGTGATAATTACTGTACATACACTCCACTCCCACTGACCACCAGTCGTCCATGCTCCGCTCACCCGCGAGGTGAAATACATCGCCGAGTATATGCTTCTGATAATAGTCTTCACCTCCATATGAAACGATCCGCTTAATCAGGAGGGAATAATCCTGTGCGCTGAGGGCCGGGCTGAGCAAAAAAGCCACTATTAGAATGACACACCTAACACCAGCGATCGGTACTTCTCAATAGCATTAACATTAAAGTTGCTGCGTATCAGATCGCCCCCATCGAACTAGAAGTAGTAATCACAATGCTCATCA
>CAZUCA010000053.1:1249-24190 GCA_964619125.1 uncultured Owenweeksia sp.
GGTGTGAAACCATAAGGGTATCAGGTGGCCTGCTTGAATAATAAAATACAAAACTGCTGTTGGCCCTAACCGGGTCCACCGGGCAAACTGATTCCCCCGCTATCTTCCAGTAAGCTATCAGGTACACTGGGTGGCCGCCACCATACCCTCTTGTGATGATCAATATTGACAATCGAATCAAAGAAGTCATCAGCTGTACTAAAAGAGTAGCTCAGCTCAATAGATGGAGATGGCTGCCAACAATCAGCTTCGCATTGTAAAGCCCACAGGAAAACCGATAAAATAAGCAGAAGGGCTACCCGCGAAACAATTTTCATTAGGATGGTTTAGCAGCATAACGGGAAGCGCAGCCCTGCGGTTAGGCATAAAAAAACCCCGGCACCAGGCCGGGGTTCAACTCATAGGTATAAGGGAGAGAGAAAATTACTTCTTCTTCTCGTCTTCTTCCATTTGCTTCTTGAGCTCGCTCAAAGCATCCAGGTCACCAAGGGTAGAACGCTCTACATTGGTTTGGATTTGCTTCACAGCCTGCTTGGTCTGCTTCTTCTCCGCCTGAGTCTTCTCGGCCTTCATGGCCTTGTGAATCTCAGTTTTAGAAGCTACCACGCGGCGGCCATCCTTATTGAACTCAATAATTTTGAAGTCGGTCACTTCACCTTTCTCGATTTTGCTTCCGTCTTCCTTCTCCATATGACGACCGGGTACGAATGCTTCGATGCCGAGGTTTTCGAAAAGGATCTCTGCCCCTTTGTCAACAATCTCAGTTACGCGGCCTTCCATTACGCTACCTTCCTCGAGGAGGGTTTCGTAAGTGTCGTATGGGTTCTCTTCAACCTGCTTGTGACCAAGGCTCAGGCGACGGTTTTCAACGTCGATGTCGAGTACAACCACTTCCAGCACGCTACCGATAGAGGTAAACTCGCTGGGGTGCTTGATCTTCTTGGTCCAGCTCAGGTCACTGATGTGGATCAGGCCATCAATACCTTCTTCAAGCTCAACAAACACACCGAAGTTGGTGAAGTTGCGCACGGTACCTTTGTGGTTCGATCCGGTAGGGTACTTAGAAGTGATGTCAGTCCAGGGATCGGGTGAAAGTTGCTTGATGCCAAGTGACATCTTGCGTTCTTCGCGATCGAGGGTAAGGATAACTGCCTCTACCTCGTCACCCACTTTCATAAAGTCCTGGGCGCTGCGCAGGTGAGTGCTCCAGCTCATTTCACTTACGTGAATCAGACCTTCAACACCAGGGATAATTTCAACGAAAGCACCGTAGTCAGCCAATACCACTACCTTACCTTTCACTTTATCACCTACTGACAGTTCCTGATCAAGGTTATCCCATGGGTGAGCTTCAAGCTGCTTCAGACCCAGTTGGATACGGGTTTTATCCTCATCAAAGTCAAGGATTACCACGTTCAGTTTCTGGTCAAGCTCCACCACTTCAGATGGGTGGTTGATGCGGCTCCAGCTCAGGTCGGTAATGTGTACCAGACCGTCTACGCCGCCCAGGTCGATAAATACCCCGTAGGAAGTGATGTTTTTAACCACCCCTTCGAGTACCTGACCTTTCTCAAGCTTGCCAATGATTTCCTTCTTCTGTTCTTCAAGGTCCTCCTCGATAAGAGCTTTGTGCGATACCACCACGTTTTTAAACTCGTGGTTGATCTTCACTACCTTGAATTCCATAGTTTTATCAACGTAAGCATCGTAGTCGCGGATAGGCTTCACATCGATTTGTGAGCCGGGCAGGAATGCCTCGATACCGAATACGTCAACGATCATACCACCCTTGGTGCGGCATTTCACGTAACCGTTTACTACTTCTTCGTTGTCATGGGCTTCGTTCACACGATCCCAGGCCTTGATGGCACGGGCTTTACGGTGTGAAAGTACAAGCTGGCCTTCTTTGTCTTCCTGCTTGTCAACCAGAACTTCTACGTCATCACCCACTTTAAGATCGGGGTTGTAACGGAATTCGTTCAGAGAAATAACACCCTCAGACTTATAGCCAATGTCAACGATCGCCTCACGGTCGGTCATATTGATCACCTTACCTTCGGTAACGGTGTGCTCGTCAATGGTAGTGATGGTCTCTTCGTAAAGTTCGGTCAGTTCCTGACGCTCCTTTTTAGACTTGCTTTTAAGCCCGTACTCAAATTCCTCCCAGTCAAAATCCTCTGGGGCGATAATTTCGTTGCGGGGCTCAGCTTCGGCGGTAACCTCTGCTTCAACAGTCTCTTCAGCTTCTTCCTCTTTAGATTCCTCCTTTTTAGAAGCAGCTTCGGTTTTTTCTTCCACCTCTTTCTTAGCTTCCGCTTTAGGAGCATCATGCTCCTCAGCTTTGGCCTCGAGAGATGTTTTTTCAGTTGCCTGTTCTCCGGCATCTGATTTTTCCGCCTTGGTCTTCGCCTCTTTGGCAATTTCCTTGGCTTCTTCTTTCACTTCTTTTTTAGAAGCATCAGTGTTGGCATTGGTCGTTTCTTCAACGTGCTCCTCAGCCGATTTTTTGTTCTCTTCTGACATGCAGAAAATAGTTTGTATTCCGTATCTGGTAAGGCTTTCAGGATTCAGAGTTCCGAAAGATGGTTTTAAATATTTGATTCCAAAACCTTTAGGCGCGCCTTACTCTCCGCGCAAAAAGGGGTGCAAAGATAATTCTATTTTTTTGATTGCGAAAGCTTTAGATTCAAGCTTTTAGGGGTTCCTGAAGCCATCAACGGCACCTGCCGTTCTGAGGAAAGTGCTAATTATCCGATATGCCTTTTCAGCTGCGGATAAATCTGACTGAGCATCAGCTGAATTACTTGGAGTTTACTGTCCTGCCTTTCCTTATCAAAATCAAGCTGAGTTCCCTGTTGACCTTCATGGTAATGGCCATCTTCCTCCATTTCAAAATAAAGATCATCGATGCGCTTAAGCTTGGTACGCACTATGTGAGAAGTCTCCAGGTTAATTTTATCATCCATAATAAGATGATCAAGAAGCAAATGGATTTCTTCTCGCAGCTTCTCGAACTCCTCATGCTGCCGGGGTATTCCCCATTCTTCAAGTTTAACCACCCTGTCTCTCAGGTCACCCACACTTTCAATGCCCTCACGGGTTTCCTGTCTGAGTTTACGGTCATCTGAATTCATTCTCATTAGTAGCGTTAAATGCTGATTTTTAAAATTACTAATCTTTTTTCAGATCGGGTCTTTACCTCACTATTTACCGCGAAAGTTACTTAACCAAACGGAAGATGCTAAAGTTTAACCGTGACCCCAAGCCTCTGAGAGCTTGTTATTCAAAGTTGTCTCCCTTTAAAATAAAAAAACCCCGCCTCCGTAATCCGGAGGCGGGGTATAAGTATTTAATAGCCGGTAGTATCTTACTTGGCAAACTCCTGCTTAAGCAACTCGGTAGTGGTACTACCGGGGCGCTCAATTGGGAAGCCGAGGGCGCGATCCCAGATCAGGCTGCTGAGTGTACCCAAGGCACGACTCACCCCAAACAGCACGGTGTAGAAATCGTATTGGGTAAGTCCGTAATGCATCAACAGCTGACCAGAGTGTGCATCCACATTAGGCCATGGGTTTTTCACCTTACCGGTATCCTTCAGGATATCAGGTACCACCTCGTACACGCGGCTAACAATCTGGAAGAGATCATCATGCGGCATATGCTTGAGGGCAAACTCACGCTGGGCAGTATAACGGGGATCGGTTTTACGCAGCACGGCGTGACCGTAGCCCGGGATTACCTTCCCTTCGTTGAGGGTTTTCTTCACATAGTTGGCAATCTGCTCCTTAGAGGGAAGGCCTCCACCCAGTTCATCACGCATAGCCAGGGTCCAGCGAATTACTTCCTGATTGGCCAGTCCGTGAAGGGGTCCGGCCAGGCCGTTCATCCCTGAGGCAAAGGCCTGGTAAGCATCCGACAAGGCTGATCCCACCAGGTGAATGGTGTGGGCAGACACGTTACCACCCTCGTGATCGGAGTGGATAGTCATATAAAGGCGCAGCAATTCCTTAAACTCCTCGTTGTCGAAACCGAGCATATGGGCGAAGTTTCCGGCCCAGTCAAGCTTGGGATCAGGCTCAATGTGGTCGCCATTGTGATACATGCGACGGTAGATGTAAGCGGCCAGACGGGGCAGGCGGGCAATCAGGTTCATCGCATCATCATAAGTCGGCTCCCAATAGTCGCTTTTATTGATACCCTGGCGGTAAGCACGCTTAAATTCCGACTCGGTACGCAGAGCCATGATTCCGGTTACAAACTGGGTCATGGGGTGAGTGTGCATCGGCAGCGCATCAATTACCTTAAATACGTGGGGTGGAATTTGCGCCCGACGCACCCAGTTATTGCTCACGCGACGAACGGTATCATCATCCGGAAGTTCGTTGAACAACATGAGGTAAAATACACCTTCGGGAAGGGGCTCTTCGCCACCGGGGTAAGTTGGCAATTTTTCCTGCAGCTCAGGAATACTGTATCCACGGAAGCGAATACCTTCCTCCGGATCGAGCTTTGAAGTTTCAGTGATCAAGGCTTTCATTCCACGCATACCACCATATAACTGGCTGATCTTGATTTCGCCAATTACGGTATCACCATGCTCGGTAATAAAGTCTTTTACTTTCGTGCGCTCAGGTTCAATCTTGGTTCTGAGCTGATCTTTTAGTCTTTCCATTTGCTGTTTCAAAATTGCTGCTTATTTAATGTACTTGAATTCTTTCCCCGGGTACTTCCCGGTTTCGGCCAACATTTCTTCGATGCGAAGTAACTGATTGTATTTGGCAATCCGATCACTGCGGCTGGCAGACCCGGTTTTGATCTGGCCACAGTTAAGCGCCACGGCAAGATCGGCAATGGTGCTGTCTTCCGTTTCGCCGGAGCGATGACTCATTACGCAGGTATAACCATTATTCTGCGCACGCTGTACGGTATTGATAGTTTCGGTTAGAGTGCCTATCTGGTTAACTTTTACCAAAACGGAGTTGGCCACGTTCTGTTCAATACCGCGCTTCAGGCGCTCCTCGTTAGTTACAAAAAGGTCGTCGCCCACCAGTTGTACCTTGTCACCAAGGGCCTCAGTTAATTTTGCCCATCCTTCCCAGTCGTCCTCGGCCAGACCGTCTTCGATTGAGATGATGGGGTATTTCTCCACCCAGTTCTTCCAGAAGTCAACCATCTGATCAGAGCTGAGCTCCTGACCGTTGCTGGCAAACTTATAGGTACCACTTTTGGCATCGTAAATTTCGGTTGCGGCGGCATCCATGGTGATCCACACATCCTCACCCGCTTTATAACCGGCTTTTTCAATAGCAGTCAGCACAGTTTCAATGGCTTCCTCATTACTCTGAATATTGGGAGCAAAGCCACCTTCATCGCCCACATTGGTGCTGTACCCCTTCTCTTTCAACACTTTTTTCAGATGGTGAAAAATCTCGGTACCCATGCGCAGGCCTTCCGAAAAGCTTACCGCACCAAAAGGCATTACCATAAACTCCTGGAAGTCGATGGCATTATCGGCATGTTCACCCCCATTGAGGATATTCATCATGGGCACCGGCAGGGTACGGGCATTGACCCCACCAATATAATTGAACAGACTTTGGTTATTTACGGCAGCCCCGGCTTTGGCCACGGCCAGTGACACGGCCAGAATAGCGTTAGCACCCAGATTGGCTTTATTGGGAGTTCCATCCAATTCGATCATGGCCTGATCAATAGCTACCTGGTCGGTAACATACATACCAATAATCTCATCTGCGATTACCTCGTTGATATTAGCTACCGCGCGCAGCACTCCTTTACCCATATAGGTATTTTTGTCCTCGTCACGAAGCTCCACTGCCTCATGAATTCCGGTGGAAGCGCCGCTGGGAACTGCCGCCCGGCCCATTTGACCAGTTTCGGTGAATACGTCCACCTCTACGGTGGGGTTACCGCGGCTGTCCAGGATCTGACGGGCATGAATGCCGGTTATTATTGCCATTGTAATTTTACTTTGTTGGTTTTTAAAAGGTTGATAAAGTCATCAAAAAGATAACTTGAATCGTGTGGGCCAGGGAAGGCTTCCGGGTGATACTGCACCGAAAAGATCGGTTTGTCTTTCACCTTCATTCCGGCCGGGGTTTTGTCGTTGAGATGCACGTGAGTAAGTAAAATGTCGTCGCTCTTTTCCACGTCTTCCATCTTCACACTAAAACCGTGGTTCTGGGTGGTAATCTCACCTTTACCGGTAATGAGATTCTTAACGGGGTGATTAATACCGCGGTGGCCATTAAACATCTTGTAGGTGCCGATACCCTTGGCACGGGCAATCAATTGGTGTCCCAGGCATATACCAAATACCGGCAGTCCGGCATCCATCATTTCTTTTACCAGCTCTACCGTATCGCCCATCGCCGCCGGGTCACCAGGCCCATTGGAGATAAAGAGACCGTCCGGTTGCCAGGCCAACATTTCATCGAGGGTGGTATTCATGGGAAACACCTTCATATAGGCGTTGCGCTTTGCAAAGTTGCGCAGGATATTCAATTTGATACCCAGATCGAGTACCGCAATTTTATAGTCCGCATTTTCATCGCCGTAAAAGAAGGGCTCCTTGGTGGCTACCTTGCTGGAAAGTTCGAGGCCCTCCATGCTGGGCACTTCGGCCAGCTTTTTACGCAAGCGCTCGAGGTCGTTCACTTCAGTGGTGATAATGGCATTCATCGCACCCTTATCGCGAATATGACGCACCAGGGCACGAGTATCCACATCCGAGATCACCACCTTATTCTGATCTTTAAAATAATTGTAGAGATCACCATCCGATCCTTCGCGGCTTTGATAGTGGCTGAAGTTTTTGCACACCAGCGCTTCAATCTTGATCGAATCTGATTCCACTTCCTCTTTCTTCACCCCGTAGTTACCGATGTGGGCATTGGTAGTAACCATTATTTGCCCGAAATAACTGGGGTCAGTAAAGATTTCCTGATAACCGGTCATTCCGGTATTGAAACAAACCTCTCCGGTTGCTTCGCCATTCAGTCCGGTGGCCCGGCCCCAGAAGATGGTGCCGTCGGCCAGCATAATCAGTGCCTTTTGTTTATTTACGTCCGCCATTTTAAAGTAGGTTCAAAATTAGGGTGCTTGTTGTTAATGCAAAAAAAAAGGATAAGAACTTTTACGCCCTTATCCTTTCCGTATCATTAATAGCGAAAACAAGTATTAATCCTGCTTTTCGTCATTGCTCTTTTCTTCAGCTGGCGCATCAGTTGCAGCAGCGGTTTCCTTAGCTGGTTCAGCTTTTTTACCACTACCGCCTCTGCGGCTTCTGCGGGTCTTGCCTTTGCCTTCTTCTTTGGCATTGGTGTAGATATCGTTGAAATCCACCAGCTCAATCATACACATCTCGGCATTATCACCTAGGCGGTTACCGGTTTTGATGATGCGGGTATAACCACCCGGACGATCACCAACCTTATCGGCCACGGTGCGGAAGAGTTCGCTAACGGCATTTTTATTCTGCAGGTAGCTAAATACGATCCGGCGGCTGTGGGTGTTGTCGTTTTTAGACTTAGTGATCAAGGGCTCCACATATTTCTTCAATGCTTTCGCCTTGGCCACGGTGGTGTTGATGCGCTTGTGTTCGATCAGAGACGAGGCCATATTAGCCAGCATTGCCTTGCGGTGAGCTGCAGTACGCCCCAGGTGATTGAATTTCTTTCCGTGTCTCATCAGTGCTTATTCCTTATCCAATTTATATTTTGAAATATCCATCCCAAAGTGCAGGCCTTTGCTTTCTACCAGCTCATCAAGCTCAGTGAGTGACTTCTTACCGAAGTTGCGGAACTTCATCAGATCGCTCTTGGTGTAAGTCACCAGGTCACCAAGGGTTTCCACTTCGGCTGCCTTGAGGCAGTTGAGGGCACGTACCGAAAGGTCCATGTCAACCAGCTTGGTCTTAAGAAGCTGACGCATGTGAAGGATCTCTTCGTCATAGTTGTCAGTTTCTGCAGCCTTGCTGTCTTCCATGCTGATCTTCTCATCGCTCACCAGCATAAAGTGGTGGATGAGGATCTTGGCGGCTTCAGTAAGGGCCTTTTTAGGATGAATACTACCGTCCGTGGTAATCTCGAGGATCAGCTTTTCGTAGTCAGTCTTCTGCTCTACCCGGTAGTTTTCAATGCTGTATTTAACGTTCTTAATCGGGGTATAGATCGAATCAACTGCTATGGTTCCCAAAGGAGCATTGCTCTTTTTGTTTTCCTCAGCAGGCACATAACCTCTGCCCTTTTCAATGGTAATCTCCATTTCGAGCTTCACCGAAGCATCCATATTGCAGAGTACCAGATCGGGGTTGAGCACCTGGAAGGCAGATACGAACTTACCGATATCGCCGGCGGTGAGTTTATCCTGGCCGCTCACGCTGATGTTCACCTTCTCTTCTTCCTGATCATCGATCTGACGTTTGAAGCGAACCTGCTTGAGGTTAAGGATGATCTCAGTCACATCTTCCACCACACCTTTGATGGTAGAAAACTCGTGTTCTACACCTTCAATTTTAACTGAGGTAATGGCAAAACCTTCCAGCGAAGAAAGCAACACCCTGCGTAGTGCGTTGCCCACGGTCAAACCATATCCGGGCTCCAAAGGTCTGAATTCAAACTGACCCTCGGTATCGGAAGCATGGTTCATTATAACCTGATCAGGCTTTTGGAAATTTAAAATTGCCATAGCAAATGATTAGATAATTATTAGTTAAGATTACTTAGAGTACAATTCTACGATGAGGTGTTCCTTGATATTCTCAGGAATCTGGCCTCTCATCGGCGTACTCAGGAATTTGCCGGTTTTGGTAGAATCATTCCATTCGATCCACTCGAAGGTATCTTTACGGCTGGCCAAGGCATCGGTTACCACCTGCAATGACTTTGATTTTTCGCGTACAGCAATAGTATCGCCGGCTTTCACCTGGTAAGAAGGAATATTTACCAACTCACCGTTTACGGTGATGTGACGGTGACCTACCAACTGGCGGGCAGCGCGGCGGGTAGGAGCAATGCCCATACGGAATACCACGTTGTCAAGCCTTGATTCGCAAAGCTGGAGAAGCACCTCACCGGTAATGCCCTTAGAGCGCTGGGCTTTATCGAACATATTGGCGAATTGACGCTCGAGAATACCGTAGGTATACTTAGCCTTTTGCTTTTCAGCCAGCTGGATAGCATACTCTGATTTCTTTCCGCGACGACGTGCGTTACCGTGCTGGCCGGGAGGATAGTTTTTCTTTTCAAAAGAACGATCCGGTCCGAAGATGGGATCTCCAAACTTCCTTGCGATTTTGGTTTTAGGGCCTGTATATCTTGCCATTTCTTTCGCTTACTTAATTCGTTTACTTAAACTCTTCTTCTTTTAGGAGGACGGCACCCGTTGTGTGGGATCGGCGTAACGTCGATAATCTCAGTTACTTCAATACCGCTGTTGTGCAGGGTACGGATAGCAGACTCTCTTCCGTTACCAGGTCCTTTTACGTAAGCTTTCACTTTCTTAAGACCCAGCTCCATGGCGGATTTGCTGCAATCTTCAGCTGCCATCTGGGCGGCGTAAGGAGTGTTCTTTTTAGAACCTCTAAAGCCCATTTTACCGGCTGATGACCAGGAGATCACCTGACCCTTGGTGTTGGTAAGAGAAATAATGATATTGTTGAAAGTAGCATTGATGTGGGCTTCGCCAGCAGACTCTACTACTACTTTTCTCTTTTTGGTGCTTTTAGCTGCTTTCTTTGCCATAGCTTACACTAAATTATTTGGTAGCCTTTTTCTTGTTCGCTACAGTTTTACGTCTTCCTTTACGGGTACGAGAGTTGTTTTTGGTTCTTTGCCCGCGCAGCGGCAATCCGTTACGGTGACGGATTCCACGGTAACACCCAATATCCATCAGGCGCTTGATATTTAACTGAACCTGTGATCTCAGCTCTCCCTCCACGGTATACTCTTCCGAAATAACCGTACGGATAGCCTGAGTTTGTTCATCACTCCAGTCCTGAACCTTGGTATCGTAGTCAACACCGGCAGCGTCAAGTATTTCGCGGCTACGGCTGTGTCCGATACCGTAAATGTAGGTCAGGCCAATTTCGCCTCTTTTGTTCTTGGGTAAATCTATACCAGCAATCCTTGCCATAGATATTCAGTTAAATATTAGCCTTGTCTTTGTTTGAATTTGGGATTCTTCTTGTTGATCACGTAAAGCTTCCCTTTGCGGCGCACAATCTTGCAGTCGGCGCTTCTCTTTTTGATTGATGCTCTTACTTTCATAATATCGTTAGTATCGGTAAGTAATCCTTCCTTTGCTTAAATCGTAGGGAGACATCTGCAACTTCACCTTATCGCCAGGCAATAATTTGATGTAGTTCATGCGCATCTTCCCTGAAATATGAGCGGTTACAATGTGACCATTTTCCAGTTCTACCCGGAACATGGCGTTACTCAACGCCTCAATGATGGTACCATCCTGCTCAATTGCCGATTGTTTAGCCATAGTTTGGTTCAGTCGTCGTTTTTAAAATGCACTTACTGTACGGCCCTTCAAACGTCCTGACTTCATCAGACCGTCGTAGTGGCGATTCAACAAATAACTTTCTATCTGCTGCAGGGTATCCAATACCACCCCTACCATAATCAGCAGGCTGGTACCCCCGTAGAAGTAAGCAAATTGCGTATTAACACCGGCGATCATCGCAAATGCAGGGAGGATAGCCAGAATTGCCAGGAAGATAGAACCGGGCAAAGTAATACGTGATAATACGGTATCTAAAAACTCAGCGGTCGGCTTGCCGGGTTTAATGCCGGGAATAAAGCCACCGTTGCGCTTAAGGTCTTCAGCCATTTGGTTGGTGTTTACCTGAATAGCGGTGTAGAAATAGGTAAACAGGATAATCAGTACGGCAAACACAAAGTTGTACCAGAACCCCTGGATATTGCTGAACATGCTTACGATCCAGTTGGCGTTACCGCTTTCAAGACCGGCATAGCTCAATACGGTTACCGGAATAAACATAATTGCCTGGGCAAAGATGATCGGCATTACACCGGCCGCATTCACCTTAAGGGGAATGTACTGGCGTGCCATATTGCCGGTTACAGTGCGGCCACCGGCAGTACGCTTGGCATACTGCACCGGAATGCGGCGCACACCCTGTACCAGGGCTACCGAAAGCAGGATTACAAACAGCAATACTGCGATCTCTACAATAAACAGTACCAAACCACCACCGCGGTCTACCTTAGAAGCAAACTCCTGCAGGAAGGCCTGGGGCAGGGAGGCAATAATACCTACCATAATAAGCAGTGATATACCGTTGCCGATGCCCTTGTCGGTGATGCGCTCACCCAGCCACATGGCAAATACGGTACCTGCGGTCAATACGATGATAGCTGTTACCCAGAAAAGGGAGGGGTTCATGGTAATACCCACGTTCTGCCCCATCAGGTTGGCGATATAGCCGGGAGCCTGGGCAGCGGTAATGGCGATGGTAAGGAAACGGGTGATCTGGTTGATCTTTCTCCGTCCGCTCTCACCTTCGCGCTGCATTTTCTGAATGGTAGGAACAGCCATTCCCAACAGCTGGATAACGATCGATGCCGAGATGTAAGGCATGATACCCAGTGCCAGGATGGAAGCGTTTGCAAAAGCTCCGCCGGTAAAGGCATTCAAAATACCCAGGATACCTCCTGATGTCTGATCCTGCAGCGCGGTAAGGCTATCAGGATCGATACCGGGAAGTACTACGTTGGAACCTAAGCGGTAAACCAACAAAAGACCCAGGGTAAGAAGGATCTTTTCCCTGAGTTCCTCAATCTTCCAGATATTTTTAAGAGTTTCTATAAAACGCTTCATCTAATTTTAATGCTTAAAGGGTTACAGCCTCTCCACCTTGAGCTTCGATTGCCTCTTTGGCAGATTTTGAAAAACCATTTGCCTCTACTGTCAATTTGGCTTTAAGCTCACCTCTTCCCAGGATCTTCACCAGGTCTTTCTTACCAACCAGGCCATTATCCTTCAACATCTGCAGGTCAATCTTGTCAGTAGCTTTACCATTATCAACGAGGGCTTGCAGGGTATCAAGATTGATACCATGATACTCTACGCGGTTAATATTAGTAAAACCAAATTTAGGAACGCGTCTTTGCAGGGGCATCTGACCACCTTCGAAACCGATCTTGGTTTTGTAACCACTGCGTGATTTGGCGCCCTTGTGGCCACGGGTGGCAGTACCACCGTGTCCTGAACCTTCACCGCGAGCAATGCGCTTGCGTGATTTGGTTGATCCTTCTGCGGGCTTTAAGTTATTCAAACTCATCTCTAAAATATCTTAATCAGTCTGTTACTTCACTTCTTCAACTTCCACCAGGTGGGCTACTTTCTTCACCATCCCTTCAATCTGTGGAGTTTTTTCATGCTCCACAACCTGGTTCATCTTGCGCAGACCCAATGCCTCGAGCGTGCGCTTCTGGTCTTTTGGGCGGTTGATTTTACTGCGTACCTGTTTTACTTTTATAGTAGCCATTGTAGCTTTATTCTTTAACCGTTGAATACTTTCTCTACGCTGATGCCACGCGTTTTGGCAATGGTACCGGCGTCACGTAATTTCAAAAGGGCGTCAAAGGTAGCTTTTACTACGTTATGTGGGTTAGAAGAACCTTTAGATTTTGCTAACACATCATGTACACCCAAACTTTCGAGTACCGCACGCATGGCACCACCGGCAATTACTCCGGTACCGTTTGAGGCAGGGCGCAGGAATACGCGGGCGCCGCCAAACTTACCGTCTTGCTGGTGAGGGATGGTACCTTTTACCAATGGAATGCGAACCAGGTTCTTTTTAGCATCTTCGATACCCTTCTGGATGGCGTCAGAAACTTCCTTAGACTTACCCAGGCCGTGGCCTACCACTCCCTTTTCATCACCTACCACAACAATGGCAGAGAATCCGAAAGTACGCCCACCTTTGGTAACCTTGGTAACTCGCTGAATACCTACCACGCGGTCAGTAAGCTCGAGACCACTAGGTTTTACTCTTTGTACGTTTTTATGACCTTTAATCATTACGGTATCTTAAAATTTTAGTCCTGCTTCTCTGGCACCTTCAGCCAATGATTTTACTCTGCCGTGGTAAAGGTATCCGTTACGGTCAAAGGCAACGGCCTCAAGGCCCTTCTCTTTGGCCTTCTCGGCAATACGTTTTCCTACTGCTTTAGCAACTTCAGAAGCGTTTCCTTCTTTGGTAACGTCCTTCTCAAGTGATGATGCTGAGGCAAGGGTTACACCTTCCTCGTCGTTGATCAGCTGGGCGTAAACTTCCTTGTTACTTCTAAAAACTGACAGACGGGGACGCTCGGCAGTACCGGTAACGGTTTTTCTAACTCTGCGCTTAATGCGTGTTCTTCTTTCTGATTTACTTAGTGCCATCTCTTACTTATTTACTAGCAGTTTTACCAGCTTTTCTTCTGATGTACTCACCTACATACCTAACCCCTTTACCTTTGTAAGGCTCAGGCTTGCGGAATGAGCGAATCTTGGAAGCGACCATTCCTACCAGTTGCTTATCGTGGCTCTTAAGGATCACGACAGGGTTTTTACCTTTTTCCGAAACTGTTTCCAACTTCACTTCGCTGGGGATTTCAAACACGATGTTGTGTGAGAATCCCAGTGCCAGGTCAAGTTTTTGACCCTGGTTGGAGGCACGATAACCTACCCCTACCAGTTCGAGTTTCTTTTCAAAACCATTGCTCACTCCTTCCACCATATTGGCGATCAGGGCGCGGTAAAGACCGTGCCAGGCTTTGGTTTGTTTTTCCTCGTCGGCACGCTCCAGGCTAAGCTTTCCGTCTTCCTGGTTGATCTTGATCACCTCAGGAACCTCCTGCGAAAGTTCACCTAACTTGCCTTTTACGGTCACAGTGCTGCCGCTGATGCTTACCGTTACATCAGAGGGAACAGTTATGGGGGCTAATCCTACTCGTGACATTCTTAATGCTTTCTCTTAGTTAATAACTTCTTAGTATACGTAGCAAAGTACTTCGCCACCTACATTTTCAGCGCGGGCTTCCTTATCGGTCATTACTCCGTGTGAAGTAGAAACGATAGCCACGCCCAAGCCGTTAATCACGCGGGGCAGTTCCTTAGAACCGCGGTATTTGCGCAGACCGGGCTTACTAATTCTTTCCAGTGAGCGGATAGCTGGCTCCTCCGTAACACGGTCGTACTTCAGGGCGATTTTGATTGAGCCCTGAGGACCTTTGTCGTCCTCAAACTTATAGTTCAGGATGTAGCCCTGCTCGTGAAGAATTTTGGTGATATCCTTCTTTACGTTAGAAGCAGGAACTTCAACGATCTTGTGTCCTGCCAGGATGGCATTACGAACACGTGTAAGGTAATCTGCAATAGGATCTGTAACCATTGTACTTTATTTTACCAACTAGCCTTTTTAACACCTGGGATAAGACCGTTAAGGGCCATTTCCCTGAACATTACCCTTGAAACGCCGAACTGACGCATGTAGCCCTTAGGGCGACCGGTAAGTTTGCAACGGTTGTGCAGTCTTACTGGTGATGCGTTTTTAGGCAGCTTTTGCAGAGCTTCAAAGTCTCCGGCTGCTTTCAGTGCGGCACGCTTTTCGGCATATTTGTCAACCATTTTTTGGCGCTTGATTTCGCGCGCTTTCATTGATTCTTTAGCCATGATTATTTTTTAAAGGGTAATCCAAATTTTTCAAGTAAAGCTTTCGCTTCCTTATCCGTATTGGCATTGGTCACAAAAGTGATATCCATACCAGTAATGCGGTTTGTCTTGTCAATATCGATCTCGGGGAAGATGATTTGCTCAGTGATACCTAAGGTGTAGTTACCACGGCCGTCAAAACCATTCTTCTTAATTCCGTTGAAGTCGCGGATGCGGGGCAAAGATGACCAGATCAGTCTTTCCAGAAACTCATACATCTTCTGACCACGGAGGGTTACCTTGGCACCGATAGGCATACCTTTTCTCAACTTAAAGTTTGAGATATCCTTTTTAGAATAGGTAGGTACTGCTTTCTGACCGGTGATACGCGACAGTTCGTCGATCGAGTAGTCGATCAGTTTCTTGTCGGCAGTAGCTTCACCGATACCCTGAGAAAGAACGATCTTCTCCAGGCGGGGTACTTCCATGACGTTAGCATAACCGAACTCCTCTTTGAGGGCCTTGCTAATGTCGTTCTTGTACTTGTCTTTTAATTTTACTCCGAATGCCATTACTTAATGATCTCTTGAGTTTTCTTAGAATATCTTACCAGCTTACCGTCGTCGCCTTTTTTGCGACCGATGCGTGAGGCTTCACCATTGCTGTCAACAAACATCAGGTTTGACAGGTGAATAGGAGCTTCCTGCTCACTGATACCACCCTGTGGGTTGGCAGCGCTGGGCTTGTTGTGCTTCTTAACCAGGTTGATCCCTTCTACCAGGGCCTTGTTCTGGTCACCAAGCATTTGGATCACCTTGCCGGTTTGTCCTTTGTACTCGCCGGTCAGCACCTTTACGGTATCGCCTTTTTTGATGTGAAACTTTGCCATCTTTACTAGTACTTTTACAATACCTCTGGTGCCAGAGATACGATTTTCATGTATTGTTTATCACGAAGCTCACGAGATACCGGGCCGAACACGCGGGTACCGCGCATCTCACCGGTAGGGTTTAACAATACACAAGCATTGTCATCAAAACGGATGTATGAACCATCCGCCCTGCGAACCTCTTTCTTAGTACGAACCACAACGGCAGTAGAAACCGAGCCTTTTTTAACGTTACCGGCTGGGGTAGCTTCCTTTACTGAAACTACAATTTTGTCGCCTACAGAGGCGTACCTTCTTTTGGTTCCGCCAAGCACCCTGATCACCAGTACTTCCTTGGCACCGGTATTATCAGCTACTCTTAATCTTGATTCTTGTTGTAACATTCTTACTTAGCCCTTTCGATTATTTCTACTAATCTCCAATTCTTGGTCTTGCTCAGTGGACGAGTTTCCATGATGCGTACAGTGTCGCCAATGTTGCAATCGTTGTTCTCGTCGTGAGCGTGGAACTTACGGGTAAGTTTGATGAACTTGCCGTACATGGGGTGCTTCTTACGACGCTCCACCGATACGGTGATCGACTTGTCCATCTTGTTACTGGTAACTACACCAGTACGTTCCTTTCTTAAGTTTCTTTTATTCTCTACCATGGGAAACCTTATTACTGTTCACCGTTAATTTCACGGCTGCGCAACTCAGTGTTCAGCCTGGCTATTGTTTTGCGAGAATCGCGAAGACTCACCGGATTTTCCATCGGAGAGATGGTGTGACCCATCTTGGTTTTATCATAGCTGATCTGAGCTTCTACCAATGCCTCCTTAATCTCCTGGGTGGTCATTTCTCTTATTACTGATGCTTTCATAGTCAAGTTAGAATTAGGCACCTACGTAGTCTCTACGGGTGATAAACTTAGTCTTAACCGGTAATTTCTGGGCGGCCAGACGAAGGGCTTCCTGAGCAATCTCAGAGTTCACACCGTCCAGTTCGAAAATGATACGGCCAGGCTTTACTACAGCTACCCAGTGATCCAAGGCACCTTTACCTTTACCCATCCGTACTTCAGCGGGCTTGCTGGTGATAGGCTTATCGGGGAATATGCGAATCCAGAGCTGTCCTTCCCTCTTCATATAACGCGTAGCGGCAATACGGGCAGCTTCGATCTGACGCGAGGTAATAAAAACGGGGTCCAGGGCTTTGATAGCGAAGCTACCGAAGGCGATCTGGTTACCGCGTCCGGCGTTACCCTTCATGCGGCCTTTAAACGTCTTTCTGTGCTTGGTCTTTTTGGGCTGTAACATCTTAAATGCTCTCTTTAAAAAGTCTTACTTTCTTTTTCTTCTACCTCCACGGGCCGGGCCACCTTGTTGCTTACCACCTGATTTGGCGGGGAGCAGGTTGCTCAGGTCACGCTTACCGTATACTTCACCTTTCATAATCCACACCTTGATGCCGATACGGCCGTAGGTAGTGTGGGCTTCCGACAGGGCATAGTCGATATCGGCACGGAAAGTGTGCAACGGGGTACGACCATCCTTGTACATTTCCGAACGGGCCATTTCAGCGCCGTTAAGACGACCCGATACCTGGATCTTAATCCCTTCGGCACCCATCCGCATGGTGGCAGCAACAGCCATCTTTACGGCACGACGGAAGGAGATACGGCCTTCGATCTGGCGGGCGATGCTGTCGGCAACCAATTTGGCGTCAAGCTCAGGACGTTTGATCTCGTAAATGTTGATCTGTACTTCCTTCTTGGTAAGCTTCTTCAGCTCCTCCTTCAGCTTGTCAACCTCCTGGCCACCTTTACCGATGATAATACCGGGACGGCTGGTAGTGATAGTTACCGTTACCAGGCGCAGAGTGCGCTCAATAATGATACGGCTAACACTGGCTTTGCTCAAGCGGGCGTAAAGGTATTTACGGATCTTGTCGTCTTCGGCAAGCTTATCACCGTAATCTTTACCGCCATACCAGTTGCTGTCCCAGCCGCGGATAAATCCTAATCTATTACCTATCGGGTTTGTCTTCTGTCCCATTCGGTTATGAATTACTTTCGTTAACTTCTACTTCTTGCTTGTTCATGGCATCCACAATCACGGTTACGTGGTTGCTTCTCTTGCGGATACGATGTGCACGTCCCTGTGGAGCCGGTTGGATACGCTTCAGCATACGAGCACTGTCTACGTAAATTTCCTTTACATACAAGCCGGCTTCTTCCATGCGCTCACCTTCGTTCTTCTGCTCCCAGTTATTGAGGGCTGACAACAAAAGTTTCTCCAGGCGTCCGCTGGCCTCTTTACCGTTATGCTTAAGCAGGAACAGAGCTTTTTCAACTTCCATTCCGCGGATCATATCAGCTACCAACCTCATTTTGCGAGGTGAAGTAGGACAATTGTTGAGCTTGGCGATAGCCAGGGTTTTTCTGGCTTCCTTGATTGCTTCTGCTCTTTCTCTTTTTCTGGCACCCATATCCTGAATATTAGCGCTTACCTTTATCTTTTTTATTGCCTCCATGGCCACGGAACGTACGCGTTGGTGAGAATTCACCAAGCTTGTGTCCTACCATGTTTTCAGTCACAAATACCGGCACAAAGGTGCGGCCGTTGTGTACTGCTATAGTCTGTCCTACAAAGTCGGGAGAGATCATTGATGCTCTCGAGTAAGTCTTGATTACTGACTTCTTACCGCTCTCGGCAACGGCTGCTACCTTGCGCTCGAGCTTGTAGTGTATATATGGACCTTTTTTAAGCGACCTAGCCATATCTGTTATTTTTTCCTGCGTTCAATAATGTACTTGTTCGACTCCTTCTTGGGGGTGCGGGTTTTGTAACCCTTAGCAGGCACACCGTTACGAGATCTGGGGTGACCTCCGGAAGCTCTACCTTCACCACCACCCATGGGGTGATCAACAGGGTTCATAGCTACACCACGTACACGGGGGCGGCGACCTTGCCATCTCTTGCGACCAGCCTTACCTGAAATCTCAAGGGCATTGTCAGAGTTGCTTACCGCTCCGATTACCGCTTTACAGGTAACCAGGATCATCCGGCTTTCCCCACTGGGCAGCTTGATGATGGCATACTTACCATCGCGGGCTGACAGCTGGGCAAATGAACCGGCACTGCGGGCCATGATAGCTCCCTGTCCGGGACGCATCTCAATCTGGCTGATTACCGTACCCAGCGGAATATCTGACAGGTACAGGGCATTACCGATATCCGGGGTAGCGTCTTTACCACTTACGATGGTCTGACCTACCTCCAGGCCATTGGGAGCAATGATGTATCTCTTGTCACCGTCAGCGTATACCACCAGGGCGATACGGGCTGTACGGTTCGGATCGTACTCCACACTCTTTACGGTACCGGGAACACCTTCCTTATCGCGCTTGAAGTCGATAACACGATACTTCTTTTTGTGACCACCACCGATATAGCGCATGGTCATCTTACCACTGTTGTTACGTCCGCCGCTCTTGCTCTTGCCTTTCAGCAGAGATTTCTCGGGCTTGCCAGTAGTAATATTCGTATTGTCGTTTACGATTCTAAAACGCTGGCCGGGGGTAACCGGTTTTAATTTCTTTACTCCCATTGGTCTTAAATATTACTATAGAGATCTATGGTTTCGCCATTGGCTACTTGCACAATGGCTTTCTTATAGGCGCCCGAATTGCCGGTTACCATACCTTTCTTAGTATAGCGGCTCTTCTTCTTACCAGGAACAACCATTGTCTTTACGCTTTCGATGTTTACACCATAAAGCTCTTCAATGGCCTTCTTGATCTCGATCTTATTGGCCTTTCTATCCACTACAAAAGCAAAGCGATTGCTCTCTTCGCTATCGGCAGTAGCCTTTTCAGTAATTACAGGTCTAATCAAGATACCCATTGCTTATTTTCTTAAAAGGTTTTCCAATTTATCTAACGAGCTCTCAGTCAAAATTACATTTTGAGCATTTAAAACTGCGTAAGTGTTTAATTCTGAGGCAGTTATAACGTTAGACCCCTTAAAATTTCGGGACGACAAATATACAGCTTTATTTGAGTCACCAAGAACAACCAATGACTTTTTTTGGTCTAAGCCTAAAGCCTTCAGAACGTTAATGAATTCCTTCGTTTTAGGTGTCTCAAAATCAAGGTTTTCAATTACCGTGATATTTTTGTCGCTGGCTTTCATACTGAGGGCCGAACGGCGGGCTACAGTTTTCAGTTTTTTGTTGAGCTTGAAGCTGTAGTTGCGGGGACGGGGACCGAATACGGTACCACCACCACGCTGGATAGGAGATCTCAATGAGCCTACCCGGGCGTTACCCGTACCTTTCTGACGGAAGAACTTCTTGGTGGTTCTGGAAATCTCAGCACGCTCCTTGGCCTTGTGAGTACCCTGACGCTGGTTGGCCAGGTACTGCTTTACGTCGAGGTAAATAGCGTGTTGATTAGGCTCCATTCCATACAGGTCTTCGCTCAGCTTCACCTTGCGCCCTGTTTCTTTACCTTCAATGTTTAATACTGGTAATTCCATCACTTCGTAATTATTACGTATGAATTTTTAGCGCCGGGTACGGATCCCTTCACTACCAATAGATTCTTTTCCGTGTCCACTTTCAGTACACGCAGGTTCTCAACCATGGTCTTCTTACCACCCATGCGTCCGGCCATTTTCATGCCCTTAAACACACGTGAGGGGTCAGAACCGGCACCGATAGAACCAGGTGCACGCAGACGGTTGTGCTGGCCGTGAGTAGACTGTCCTACCCCACCAAAACCGTGGCGCTTAACAACCCCCTGAAAGCCTTTACCTTTGGAGGTACCGTTTACATCAACGAACTCTCCTTCTTCAAAGAAGTCTACTCCGATTTCATCGCCCAATTTGAGATCGCCTTCAGGCTTATCAAATTCAACAATGCGATATTTAGGAGTAGTACCGGCTTTCTTAAAGTGCCCCATCTGGGCACCGGCAGTATTCTTTTCGCGTTTTTCACCGTAAGCAAGCTGTACCGCTTCGTAGCCGTCGGTATCAATTGTTTTGATCTGTGTAACTACACAGGGACCGGCCTCGAGTACGGTACAGGGCATGTTCTTACCGTTCTCATCAAAGAGGCTTGTCATTCCGATCTTTCTTCCGATCAATCCAGGCATTTGACGTTTCTTTATTAGTTCTTAATTCTTGTTATCTGTCACACTTTGATCTCAACCTCCACACCACTGGGCAGCTCAAGCTTCATGAGCGCGTCGATGGTTTTGGAAGAAGAAGAATAGATGTCGAGCAGACGCTTGTATGAGCTCAGCTCAAACTGCTCTCTAGACTTCTTGTTTACGTGAGGTGAGCGCAGTACTGTGTAGATCCTTTTGTTAGTAGGCAAAGGAATTGGGCCGTTGATAATGGCGCCAGTACTTTTTACCGTTTTTACAATCTTCTCGGCAGACTTGTCCACCAGGTTATGATCGTAAGATTTCAGCTTAATTCTAATCTTCTGACTCATCTTCTATTACTGTCTTATGCAGTTTTTCCTTTTACGTTAGCAATCACCTCCTCGGCAACGTTCTTAGGAGCCTCAGCAAAGTGTGAGAATTCCATGGTTGAAGTTGCGCGGCCCGATGAAACGGTACGCAGGTCGGTTACATAACCAAACATTTCGGAGAGTGGCACCTTAGCCTTGATCACTTTGGAGTTGCTACGGTCACCCATGCCTTCAATCACACCTCTACGGCGGTTGAGGTCACCTACTACATCACCCATGTTTTCTTCCGGGGTCAGTACTTCCAGCTTCATGATCGGCTCCATCAGCACGGGGCTAGCCTTAGGCACAGCCTCCTTGTAGGCCAGCTTGGCGGCCAATTCAAAGGACAGCTGATCAGAATCCACCGGGTGGAAAGATCCGTCCTTCAGGGTTACGGTCATACTGTCAACGGGGAAGCCGGCCAGTACACCATTCTTCATAGCTTCCTTGAAGCCTTTCTCCACCGATGGGATAAATTCCTTCGGAACGTTACCACCTTTCACGGCGTTTTCGAAGATCAGGCCAGGTTTCTCAGGATCACCAGGTCCGATGCTCACCACGATGTCGGCAAACTTACCACGACCACCGGTCTGCTTCTTGTACACCTCACGGTGATCCACACTACCGTTGATTGCTTCCTTGTAAGATACCTGGGGAGCACCCTGGCTAACTTCAACCTTAAACTCACGCTTAAGGCGGTCCATAATGATATCGAGGTGAAGCTCACCCATACCGCTGATGATGGTTTGTCCGCTATCTTCGTCGGTTTTCACCTGGAAGGTAGGATCCTCTTCAGCCAGTTTGGCAAGGGCAATACCTAATTTATCTACATCAGCCTGAGTCTTGGGCTCGATGGCCAGTCCGATTACAGGCTCGGGGAAATCCATTGATTCGAGAACGATAGGCTTCTTCTCGTCACAAAGGGTATCACCGGTCTTAATATCTTTAAATCCTACCAGGGCGCCGATATCACCAGCTCCCAGGGTGTCGATTTGATTCTGCTTGTTTGAGTGCATCTGGAAGATACGTGAGATACGCTCTTTTTTACCGGTACGGGTGTTCAACACGTAAGAACCGGACTCCAGCACACCAGAGTAAGCACGGGTAAAGCACAAACGACCTACGAAGGGGTCAGTGGCAATTTTAAAGGCCAGGCCGGCAAAAGGCTCGTCGTAACCAGGCTTTCTCTTTTCTTCCTCCTCAGTGTCAGGGTTGGTACCTACGATGGCATCAACATCAAGTGGAGAAGGAAGGATTTCCATCACCATATTCAGCATGGCCTGTACACCTTTGTTCTTAAAGGCAGAACCACACATCATTGGGATTACCTTGTTGGCGATGGTAGCTTCACGCAGGGCGTCAAGGATTTCGCGCTCGGTAAGTGAGGCAGGATCCTCGAAGTATTTTTCCATCAGGGTATCGTCAAATTCTGCCACAGCTTCCAGCAGTTTTTCGCGATACTCTTCGGCTTCTTCCATCAGGTCCTCGGGAATATCAACTTCCTCGAAAGTCATTCCCATATCTTCTTCGTTCCACACGATTCCGCGGAAGTTGATCAGATCGATCACTCCTTTGAAGTCAGCTTCAGAACCGATAGGCAACTGCAGTGGCAAGGCATGGCTGCCAAGCATTTCCTTCACCTGCTTGCACACGTTCAGGAAGTCAGCACCCTGGCGGTCCATTTTGTTAACGAAACCGATACGGGGCACTTTGTAGTTATCGGCCAGTCGCCAGTTGGTTTCTGACTGAGGCTCTACACCATCAACCGCGCTAAACAAAAACACCAGCCCGTCAAGTACACGTAATGAACGGTTTACCTCTACGGTAAAGTCAACGTGTCCGGGGGTGTCGATAATGTTT
>CAZUCA010000054.1:0-23201 GCA_964619125.1 uncultured Owenweeksia sp.
AAAGGGCAAAGATCAAATAATATTCGTCTAAAATGAAAAGACTTTTACTCGGGCTATGTTCGCTGGGTCTTCTACTGTCGCTGGTGACCACTGCTTCTTCATGCAAAAAGGAGGAAGGAGACTACAGGCTAACGGTGATAGTTACCGTAAACGACACCACCCGGGTGGCCAATGCCTACCTGCGCATTTACGCTCCCGTAAATAACTCCAGTATCGACTCCTATCTCAATACCGACGAGAACGGCGAAGTGGAAATGGAGTTCAAAAACGAGGCCGTGGTAGAAATAATTGGCACCAAATCAGGCTTTCGCGGCTGTACCTTTGCCGATATCGACCGGGGCGACAATATCGCCACCCTCGATCTCAAGCCCTTTGGAGATACCAATAACGGTTGCCTCAATTCCAATTAATTCCCGCTATGAAGAAATTTGCATTAGTTGCTTTTGCCCTGGGCCTGCTGCTGGCACTTTCATGCCAAAAAGAAGATTTACATCCTGACTATCCCTTTACTATCCAGGTGCAAACCCTCGACGATAGTATTCCCCAGCAAAATGTGCAGGTAGAGGTTCTCGCCAGCAGCAACAACGGTTTTAAACTCTTCTTTAAGGACTATACCGATGAGCAAGGCCAGGTGTCATTTGAATATGACGCCAATGCCAACTTCACCATCAGGGCCATCAAGGGCGATGATCCCATCCGCTTTATCGGCTGTACCGAGGTAAAGCTTCAGCCCAATGAGAATGTTTTTAAAGTAGTTTACCTGCGTCCCTACGACCAGGAAGTACAGGGCTGCGATCTCAATTAAGCATCTGCGTTTTCGAAATATTTTACAATTGCCTCTTTCATGAGCAGGCTTTGCTCGCCCGGTTTTAAGTTGGGCAGGTTCTCCACTACTTCATAATGGGGCCACCCCTGCTCGTCAATTCCTGAAAAGCGATAGTAGCCATAGGGCTCCAACACCCGGCAAATGGCGATGTGCATCAGGTTAATCTTCTCATCCTTCTTAAAGCGGCGCATACCCTGGCCCAGCTCCTGCACCCCGATAAGGAAGATAATAGCATCGAGATCCATTGTTTCACCGTCGGCAAAACGCTCCGACAGATCGGCCACAATAGTATCCCACTTTATTTTCAAATCTTCCCGGTTCATATATTTCCAATATTTTTAGCGCTTCTTAACAACGATCGCTCTCCTTGAACTACGTAGACCTTATTTTACTGCTTCCCCTCGCATACGGGCTTATCAGGGGCCTTATGAAAGGCCTCATTAATGAGCTCGCATCCCTGGTATCGATTGTAGCAGGCCTTTTTCTGGCTTATCACTATTCCGAAGAGGTACAAAACTGGCTCAGCCAGTATTTCGAAAACGATAGCAGCTGGCTGGCCATCGCCTCCTACATTTTGATCTTCCTGACCGTTTCCGTCATCATCTACATCCTCGCGCGCTTTCTAACCAAAATGATACACTTTATGGCCCTGGGCATTGTCAACCGCATCGCCGGTGCCATCTTCGGGCTCAGCAAAATCCTGCTGATCATGTTGCTGCTGGTGTACCTGATAGGACCTTACCTCCACTCCCTGCGCGAGCGCAATGAAGCCTGGCAGCAGTCAAAAGTGTACGGCCTGCTGGATAACTATGCCGATGTACCCGGCGAATGGCTTACCGATTTTCGCGAAAAGCAACAACGGGACAGCACCGACACTACTGATTATCAATCGCTTTAATACCCGGTAATTCCTTTCCTTCCAGATATTCGAGCATGGCGCCACCACCGGTGGAAACGTAGCTCACATCCTCGCTCAGACCAAATTGCTTTACCGCCGCCACTGAATCGCCACCCCCTACAATACTAAAGGTGCCATTGGTGGTAGCCTTTACAATGATGTTGGCCAACTCACGCGATCCCTTTTCAAAATTTGAAAACTCAAAAACGCCCATCGGGCCGTTCCACAGAATAGTAGCGGAGTTCATCAACACCGGCTCAAGACTGTTAATCGTCTGAGGACCAGCGTCCAATCCCATCCAACCATCGTCGATGGCATCGGAAAGAGTAATGCGCTGCTCGGCATTATTATCAAACTTATCAGCATTAACCGAATCCACAGGCAGGTACACCTTAACGTTTTCGGCATCTGCTTTTTTGAGGATGTTACGGGCGGTATCGAGATAATCATCTTCCACCAGGCTGCTCCCTACTTTACCTCCCCTGGCCTTGATAAAGGTGAAAGCCATACCACCACCGATAATCAGGTTATCGAGACGGGGAATTAGATTTTCAAGCACACTGATTTTTGAAGACACCTTAGCACCCCCAACAATAGCGGTAACCGGTTTTTTGTCACTGTGGAGCACCTTGCCTACATTCTCTATCTCGGCCGCCATCACCAATCCGAAGGCAGACTTACCTTTAAAAAATTTTGCAATAACGGCGGTACTGGCATGCGCGCGATGGGCAGTGCCAAATGCATCGTTTACGTAGAAGTCGCCATTTTTGGCCAGTTCCTTGGCAAAGTCCTCATCACCCTTGGTTTCTTCCTCGTGAAAGCGCAGGTTCTCCAGCAAAAGTATCTCGCCCTCCGGCAGGCTTTCACTGGCCTTAACGGCCTCTTCACCCACACAATCCATCGCAAAATTTACCTTGTGACCACTCAGTTCAGCCAGGCGGTTAACGACATGGCTAAGGCTGAGGTCGCTATCGTACTTCCCTTTGGGCCGCCCCAGGTGTGACATCAGCACCGGTCTTCCCCCCTGCTCAAAAATCTTCTTAATGGTTGGTAAAGTGGCGCGGATGCGTGAATCATCCGTGATTTTGCGTTCCTCATTTAGGGGTACGTTAAAATCTACCCGGGTAAGTACCCTTTTACCCTCAAACTGAATATCGTTAACCGTGGTCATTTTCTCTACTTTTGGTGCGTCAAAAATACATTCTAAAATCAGAAGAGTTCAAGCAGTATGAGGTTTAGAGACATCGCCGGCCATGAGCAGCTGAAAGCTAAGTTAATAGAGACGGTAAGCCATGACAGGGTGAGCCACAGTCAGCTATTTTATGGCCCTGAAGGCAACGGTGCCCTGAGCCTTGCTTTGGCCTATGCCCAATACCTGCTATGCGACCGCCGCCAGGCCGATGACAGCTGTGGCGAGTGCACCCCCTGCCGGCAATTGGCAAGCTTTAACTATCCTGATTTGCACTTTGTATACCCGGTTGCTAAAACCGCCAAAACCAGCGCCAAACCATTAAGCAGTGATTTGGCCGAGGATTGGCGAGATATTATCCGCAAAGAACAATATTTCGGCCTCTTCCGCTGGCTGGAATTTGTAGGGATTGAAAATAAGCAGGCTCAGATCAGCGTGTATGAAAGCGCTGAAATCATGAAGAAACTCCAGCTGAAATCCTACTCCGGCAATTACAAAATTATGATCATGTGGATGCCTGAACGGATGAATTCGGCGGCCGCCAATAAGCTGCTGAAATTGCTGGAAGAGCCCCCGCAGAAGACAGTATTTCTGCTGGTAGGCCAGGATCCTGAGGATCTCCTAACCACCATTACCAGTCGTTGCCAAAAGATATATGTGCCTAAATATCGCCAAAGTACGGTCCAGCAATTCCTGCAGGATGAGGAGAATCTCGACCCGGCCGCAGCCAGTGTAATTGCCCGTTTATCTGAGGGCAATCTGTCGCAGGCCCGCCGCTTGGCCGAACGCTCGGAGACTTATCGCGATTATGCAAGCCTGTTTAGCAGTTGGGTACGCCACTGCTTTAAAGCGGATGTGAAGCATATTATTGACTGGTCAGAGGAGTGTGGACGTTTTGAAAGGGAGAAGATTAAAGACTTCCTCATTTTCTGCAGCAACACTTTCCGCGATTCCCTCAATATTCATTATGGCAGTGACGAAGAGGTTAACCAGGTTTTCAAGGAAATAAACTTCGAGCTGCAAAAGTTTGCTCCTTTCGTCCACCTCAAAAACACCCCAAAAATTTTGGAGGCTATTGACGAAGCTACTTACGATGTAAGCCGAAATGTTAATCCGCGAGTGGTTTTAACCGACCTCAGCCTCAATATGGCCCGATATCTACGCATAAAGGCTTGATAATCAACGTCTCTAAAAGCGGCTTCATTACAAGCTATATCAGTCGCGATCGCTCCGCGGGAAGGGTGTAGCCCCAGCGCGGACCACCAAGCGATTACAAGGCCTTTAAAGGGTCTTTTTCAAAATATAAATCAAGCTGCTGGCGTTTTTGTCAGAAAAACCTTTCAAATTACTTTTTAAACCTCTTGAAAAGGCACGCAGGTAATTAGTGGAACCATTTACGATTTTCTCACTGAGCATGCTCACATAAAAACTGTCGAAGGGCATATTCCTCACTTCGATCATTTCCAAGCCATGCTGTGCAGCCAGTTTCTCAATGTTTTTCTTCTTGAAGTGATAAAGGTGCAACGGCACGTCCAGGGCGGCCCAATTTTCCCCGTACATCTTACTGTCGGCAGATTCGTGGTTCGGCACTGCGATTACCAATACCGCGTTCCTTCTTAAGGCAGCGGAAAATTTCTGCATATGCTCCTGCAGGTCCGGTAAGTGCTCTAATACATGCCACAGGGTAATCGCGTTAAAAGTCTCCTCCTGCCACTGAAAATCCTCAGGAGCAGTAAGCTTTACATGGTTGGTCTCCATGGCAACCTTTCTTGCATCGGGTGAGGGTTCCACCCCTTCTACCTGCCAACCACTGTCCTGGGCCGATTTCAAAAAATGACCGGTGCCGGCTCCATAATCCAATAAGCGACCCTTCTCTTTCTGAAGACTGCTGATAAGTGCCACTTTTTTCTTCAATGAATAATTCCGCACCAGGTGATAAAGACGATCCACCAGGCCCTCACTTTTATTACTATGGCTGATGTAGTTTTCAGGATCGTAATAGCGACCCAATTCATCATCAGAAGGCCTGGGATTAGTAATCCAAAGCTGGCAATTTTCGCACTCCTGAATTTGAAACATCTCCTGATTACCCCTGAAATAAGGAGCCTTGAACACACTCTTAAAAGAAGAAGCCCCGCACAGGGGGCACTCATTTACTGTAATCATTCTATAGGTTTCACGTGAAACTATCTTCCCATAAACACCAGCAACACGCTGATATCTGCAGGACTTACACCACTTACTTTCTTTGCTTGTTTAATATTAGCAGGCCTGAATTTCGCCAACTTTTCGCGCGCTTCATAGCTCATGCTCTTTAAACGCGAATAATCGAAATCCTCCGGGATCCTGAGATCTTCCAGGCGATTCAGTTTTTCAGCGTTGTCCTTTTCCTTATCAATATAGCCCTGGTATTTTGTCTTTATTTCTACCTGCTCCCATTCCTCAGCACTTATATTTTCATCAAGCACATAATTGGCGAGGGGTTGATAGTTCATAAGGTCCTTAAAATCCACCTGTGGCCTGGTTAAAGCTTTCACAATGGGTTGCTTCTGCTTCACCTTAGCTGTCCCCTTATCCTCCAGGATAGGATTGATATCCGCTGGCTCTACACCATGGCTGTTCAACCACTTTTCCAGGCCTGATACCCTGGCCATTTTTGCTTCGAGCACCGCCATTCTCTCATCAGTGGCAAGACCTAATTCATGAGCCAGCGGCGTTAACCTTTGATCAGCATTATCCTGTCGCAGCAATATGCGGTATTCTGCCCGGCTGGTAAACATACGATAAGGTTCTTCAGTACCCTTGGTTATTAAATCATCAATTAATACTCCGATATAAGCCTGATGCCTGTCCAGAATAAACTCATCCTTTTCAAACACCTTCAGCGCTGCATTAATACCCGCCATTAAACCCTGACAAGCTGCTTCTTCATAACCGGTGGTGCCATTTATCTGACCGGCAAAATATAAGCCATCCACTAGTTTTGTCTCTAAGGTGTACTTCAATTGGGTAGGTGGAAAATAATCGTACTCGATAGCATAGCCGGGTCTGAACATTTTAACCTGCTCAAAACCTTTAATCTTACGCAAGGCATCAAACTGAATTTCTTCTGGCAAACTAGTGCTAAAACCATTTACATACACCTCCACCGTACGCCAGCCTTCCGGTTCTACAAATATCTGATGGCGATCCTTATCGGCAAAGCGATGGATCTTATCTTCAATACTGGGACAGTAACGGGGACCGGTACTTTGAATCTGACCATTGAAAATAGGGCTACGATCAAAACCGGAGCGAAGTATTCCATGCACTTCATCGCTGGTATAGGTGATATGGCAACTGCGCTGCTCTCTTAGTGCTGCGGTTTTCCCTGAAAAACTAAACTTCTCCGGCCTTTCATCACCCTTCTGCTCTTCCATGACAGCATAATTCAGGGAGCGACCATCAACCCGGGGTGGGGTCCCGGTTTTCATGCGTCCATACTCAAAGCCGAGTTCAGCCAGATCTGCCGTTATGCCGGTAGCTGCCCTTTCGCCCGCACGACCACCACCAAACTGTTTATCACCAATATGAATTAAACCGTTGAGGAAAGTACCATTGGTAAGCACAACTGAACGGCCATAAATAGTGCTGCCTATGCCGGTTTTAACTCCTTCCACCTTACCGTTATTCACGATAAGACCGCTTACCATATCCTGGAAAAAATCAAGATTAGGAATAGCCTCCAGGGCGTAACGCCATTCCTCAGCGAAACGGTGACGATCGCTTTGGGCCCGTGGTGACCACATTGCAGGACCTTTACTCCGGTTAAGCATGCGAAACTGGATCATAGTTTTATCGGTGATAATACCACTCATTCCTCCCAGGGCGTCAATCTCACGTAAAATCTGACCCTTAGCCACACCACCCATCGCCGGATTACATGACATCTGAGCAATGGTCTGCAAATTCATGGTCACCAGCAAGGTCTTGGCGCCAAGATTAGCTGCCGCAGCCGCTGCCTCACAACCGGCATGACCCCCTCCAACGACAATTACATCATAACTGGCACTAATCATAGGCTTAAAGTTTCACGTGGAACATCAATAACTACTTGTCCTTCAAAATTTTGGGCCGCAAAATTAGGCATTTTTCTTCGGCTGCCCGCATTTCCTGTTGTGATGCCTCGTTCTTATCGTCAAACCCAATAAGGTGCAGCACCCCATGCGCCAAAACCCGGTCAAGCTCATCCGCGATGGCCACACCCAATTCGGCTGCATTTTCGGCTATCGTTTCAAAGCCGATCAGCATCTCGCCCGCCAGGCATTTTCCCTCTTCATAACCAAAAGTTATAATATCGGTAGGGTAATCATGGCCGAGGTGACGGACATTAGCAGCCTGGATTTCCTCGTTGCTCATGAAATAATATTGCAGTATGCGGATCTTGCTTTTATACTCTTCAGCTACCAAGGGTAACCATAATTTCCAGCCTTCAATGCGATTTTGAAATTGAGGCGGAACCTCTTCAAATGTGATCATTACTTCAGGTACTCGGTTGCCCGCTTTTTATAATAATTCTTAAAATCGATCGGGCTGCGGTTAATCTCTTCCCTCTCCGTTTCCTTTTGGCGCAGATATTTATCCAGTTCTTCCTGGTAGAGCTGCTTCAGCTCATCGGCTGTTTTTGACTCCCGCTTTTCATCCTGCTTCTGCTCCAGCTCGGCCTTTTCCGATTCCAGTAAACGGGTTTCAATTTCAGCAAGGCGCTCCCTATAATTGTTTTCAAGCTCTCCGTCCAGCACATCCTCTTCAAGCTTCTTCATCTCATCAATAGCCTTCTGCAAATTACCCTTACTCCCCTGTGAGCCCGCCTCTGACTTCATCTCTTCCAATGCATTTCTGATCTGTTCCTGACGACTGAGCATTTTAACAATTTCCTCACCGCGCTCCCCCTTGCCTTTGCCTTCCTTCTTGCCTTCGCCCTCCTTACTACCACTTTTCATATCACCCATCTGTTGGGCCAACTCCTGTAACATCTTCTTCATACCCGAGCTGCTGGGTTTGTTACCAGGTTTCTGGCAACTTTGACTGCCAGGCATCATCGAAGCCTGTTGCTGCAACATCTGCTGCATCGACTCATCGAGTAATAAGGCCAGTTTATTGGCGGAATTCATTACCTGCTGCTGGCTCGCCGAAGCCTTGCCCATTTGTACTTCCTCGAGTTCTTCAATACCTCTGGCCAGGTTACGCTTCATCTCCCCTACTTCCTCGTATACAATGTCCTTCAACTGCGGCACCCGGTTACCGAGAGCCAGCAAGCTATCTTCAATGATCAGGGCTCCATCCTGCAAGCGCTTTTGCTCAACTAATAATTGCTTGAAACTGGGGTCCGCCTTCTGGGTTTGACGGCTACGTAAACTGAGCTCCTCAATTCCAAAGGACAGTATTTCCAGGTTCTCGAGTATCTGCCGCAGGGTCTCAATATTCTCCTGGTTCTGCTGAGCTTGCATCTGCATTAAAGACTGCTGCAATCCCTTTGACATCTCCTGCATCTTCTCAGCGGCCTTTTTCTGACTCTCACTGGCCTTTTGCTGCTGATCCTTTTGCAAACTTTGATCAGCTTTATTCATCTCATCACTTGCCTCCTGTTCCGTTTGCTCCATCTTTTGCTTTTCAGCGGCATTATCAAATTCAGCATTCTGTTCGCGCAACTCCTCAATTTTCTCCGCAGCCTTCTCAAACTCTTCCCTGATATCATTCTGCTTCTCCTGCTCTTGCCCGGAACTGCTATTGGCATCATCATCCTTACCCAACTCTTCCATTTTCTCAGAAAGTTCATCGAGCTTTTTAGCCTGCTCCAAAACATCCTTTTGAAATTTGAGATCCTTAAGCAGGTCCTCTTTTCGCTGTTCCTGTTGACGGTTCTGTTCCCCTGCCTGCTCCATCTGGTTAAGCTTCTCACGCAGCTTTTCCATATCGAGCTCTTCCAGCAGCTCCTCAATCTCCTTCATTAACTCCTCTAACTCGCGGTTGTCCTCCTCCAGCTCCTCAATCTGCTTTTCCCGCTCTTCTAATTCCTCAGGCTTTTTACCTAGCTTTTTTTCCTCCTCTTTTAGTTTCTCCAAACGCTCCCGGTTCTCCTCCTGCTTCTTAAGCAATTGTTGCTGCTTTTCGAGTAGGTCTTTGACCTTCGACTTCTCTTCCCAGCCCATTTTCTTCTTTTGCATCATCTGACGCTGCAAGGCTTTTAAGGCCCTTTCAATCTCTTCCTGTCGCTTGCGGTTTTCTTCGCTAGTATCAAAATACTGTTGGTAATCCTCTTCGAGCTTCTGTTCTCTTTCATCAATACCCAGCAAACGATAATCAAAAACCTCTGAGCGCCGCAGTTTGGCCCCATTAACAGCATCGTTATCCCTTAGCTCAAAATATACTTTCACCTCCTGGGATTGCTCCTCCGCCAAGGTATCAAGCAACAAAGCAGAAGAAAAAGACTGCTTTAAAACACCCTTATTGAGTCTGAGTGGCCTCTTAATTTTCTGATCCCCCAGCTCAACAACCTGCAAGAGGCTACTAAAGCCGTAATCATCACTTATAGTGCCTCCATAATACAACACCCCCTTATTGGTGCTGTCCATTTGGTAGCTGACATCAATATCGGGATAGGCGTCTTTAGTCACCCTGATCTTGTTTTCCTTAATACTGCTTCTGCGCACTTCTGCGTTGGCGGTAAAAACACTGTAGAGCAGATCCTTCTTCACTGTCCTTTTGTAGGAAAATTCTGAGCTTGACTTCTTTAGAAACTCCTCCTCCACCGTATCCGCCTTAAATATTGCATAATCGGCCTGGTAGGCCTGCAATTGCCACTCTAAACGGCTACCTTCCGGGACCTCGTGGCTGAGCCGCCCTTCTACTATATACGGCTTGATGCGCGTATAGGCCGGAGGATTTACCTGGAGGTTAAAGGACCTCAACTTTGGCACCGGCACCACCGCCACCTCATAACTTTTGCTGCGAAAACCAGCGGCCGAAAAGTGAAAGGAAAACCCCTGCTCTACATTTTCAATGCGGTAACTATAGCTTCCATTGTCCTCGCGATTCATGCGATTACTCCCCGCCGGTAATACTATTGCCGCTTCGGCAGGTATGCTCTGTCCTTGTATATCCAGCTGCAGCAGCAAATCCTCTCCTTCTTCAAGGATCAAACCATTATTGAGTAATTTGAAAGTAAAGGGCGCTTCGGGCAGAAACTCGCGGTCATATGCCGCAATGCGGCGGCTACTAGCACTAAGGTCATCCCACCAGCCACTAAGTGCCACCACCAACACTACCGCCACAGGAATAACCAACACCGGCCAATATTTGCGGTTCTTTTTAAAGTCAACCGCATTTTGAAAAGGTACCGGACTAAGAGCAGCAATGCGCTGATCTACCGCGGCCCGGATAAGACTCTGTTCGCCCAGGCTGGCATGTTCCAGCGTTAGGGTATTACTGATTTTATCGTCAATTTCAGGAAAATGCCGGCCAATGATCTGGGCCGCCCGCGCATAACTCAATCTTTTGCCAAAGCCCAGCAACTGGATTAAAGGGTAAACGATATAATAGAGCAAGATAGCACCAAGGCCCAGCATTAGCATTACAAAAAGCCCCAACCGCACTTGTGATGGAAAGCGCCCGAAGTACTCTGCCATAGACAGTAGCAGAAAATAACTCAGGCTTAAACCCACCCCATAAATCAGTCCCTTAATCAGACGATTCTGGTAATACTTCCGGATAAACAGCTCCAGTTTTTCCCTGAGGGTATCTTTCTTCTTCATAATGCAGGCATGCCAACCTATTAAAAAAACGCAACACTTATACCGTAATTGCAGTTGTTTCAAAGGTACAAAGCCTTATAAGATAATTATCTTTGCGCCCTTTAAATGAAATACAGCCATGAGCGAGAGAAAAGTCAGAGTTCGTTTTGCCCCCAGTCCTACCGGTCCTTTGCATATGGGCGGAGTTCGTACTGCCTTATACAACTACCTGTTTGCCAAGCAAAACGGCGGTGATTTTATCCTGCGAATTGAGGACACCGACCAAACCCGCTATGTAAAAGGCGCGGAAGATTATATTGTGGAAGCTCTCAAGTGGAGCAAAATGATTCCTGATGAAGGTCCCGATTTTGGGGGCAATTATGGCCCCTATCGCCAGAGTGATCGCAAAGCCATGTATCGTCAGTTTGCCGACCAACTGGTGGAGAGTGGCCATGCCTATTACGCCTTTGACACCGGCGAAGAATTGGACCGCATGCGCGAAATGGCAAAGAGTGCCGGCACTCCCAACTGGCAGTACAATCATGTCACCCGGGCTAATATGAAAAACTCGCTCAGCCTTTCGGCCCAGGAGGTGCAAAAGCGCATTGATGCCGGTGAGCCATACGTAATTCGGATTAAGCTTCCCCGTAACGAGGAGGTGAAGTTTGAGGATATTATTCGCGGCTGGGTATCGGTGAATACCAACAATATGGATGACAAGGTTCTCTTTAAAAGTGATGGCATGCCTACTTACCACCTTGCCAATATTGTGGATGACCACCTTATGGATATCACGCATGTAATAAGGGGTGAAGAGTGGTTGCCCTCGGCGCCACTCCACATACTACTGTACCGCTACCTTGGCTGGGAAGAAAGCCGCCCCCAGTTTGCCCACCTCCCCTTGCTGCTCAAGCCTGATGGTAATGGCAAACTAAGCAAGCGTGACGGCGACCGTCTCGGTTTCCCGGTTTTCCCGCTGCAGTGGCAGGACCCGGAAACCGGCAACATTTCCAGTGGCTACCGCGAGCAAGGCTATTTTGCCGAAGCCTTTATAAATATGCTGGCCTTTTTGGGCTGGAATCCCGGTACTGAGCAGGAGCTTTTTAGCATGCAGGAATTAATTGACAGCTTTTCGCTGGAACGGGTAAACAAAGCCGGTGCGCGCTACGATCACGACAAAACAAAGTGGTTTAATCAGCAATATCTGCGCAAGCACAGTGATGAAGAGTTGGGAGAGTTGCTGAAAGGCTACCTGGACGCCAAGGGAATTGATGCCTCCAAGGAATATGCGGCCAAAGTAGCTTCCGTAATGAAAGAACGGGCCCATTTTGTGCACGACATGCTCAACGAGGGCTATTACTTTTTTGAGGCCCCTGAAAGCTACGACGAAAATACCATTAACAAAAAGTGGAACGCCGAGGCCCGCGAGCATGTGGCCAAGCTGATAGGCCGCTTTGAGAAACTGGAGCCCTTTACCTCCGAAAACATCGAAAATGAATTTAAAGCCTACCTCAACGACCAGGGTGTGGGCTTTGGCAAGGTAGGGCCCGGCTTCAGGCTGGCGGTAACCGGAAAGGGAATGGGTGCTTCCATGTTTGATATCTGCAGCATTTTAGGGAAAGAGGAAACGCTGAAAAGAATGCGGGTAGCCCTTGATAAACTTCCTGCCTGATGGATCGGATTGAAGTTGAAGGCATAAAACTATTTGGCTATCACGGTTGTCTGGACGAGGAAGGGCTGATCGGCACCGATTACCGCATAAATGTTACGGTATGGGGCGATCTGCAGCAAGCCTCCGAGAGCGATAACCTCAAGCAAACCCTTGATTACGTGATCATCAACAAAGTGGTGGCCGAAGAGATGGCCGTACGCTCAAAGTTGATTGAGCATGTAGCCAAGCGCATTCTTGACTCGCTTATGCAAAAGATGCCGATGGCCGAGCGTGCTGAGATAAAACTGAGCAAACTCTACCCCCCCATTAATGGTGATGTAGAAAGTGTTAGCGTGGTAATGTCGCGCGAGCGCTAGATACCTGAGAGACGATTGTAATCCTGCTGGCTGTACACCCCCACTTCACAGGTGTACATATTCCACATGATGTAATAATTGGCATTGCTTACCACGTTGATAAAGCCATTGCCACTGGCATTGCAGTTTCCGCCGTACCCACAATCAATGGCCCCGCTAATATTGTAATTCTGGGCTCCTGATGGGACCCCACTCACCCGGTAGGTGTTGGAGCTGGGGTTGATAACCTTTCCCCCCACATTGATGTAAAGCTCGAGGTTGCAGCCTAGCATATCGCCCATATAATTGAAGGTGATGGTGCTGACCGCAGGCATATTTTCTGAAACCACCTGGTTTTCGGGGGGATCGGTAGTTACCACTTTGGTGGGAATATTGCCTATCTCAGGTTCGGCATTACCGCTCAGGCTTTGCTCCTGTTCCTGAGGTGGCGGAAAGGCATTTACCATCACAATGGCCTCGCTAAGGCTGATTTCCTCAGCCTCGTCCTCAAAATCAATCTTCACCTTTTGCCGGGCAGTTTTAAAGCTCTTATGCCGCACCACCACGTCGTAGTACTTCTTACCCATGCCTTTGATTTCAAGGGCAAAGCGACCATTACCATCACTTTTGTCGAGGAAACTATCATCCTGTGATACCTCAATATTAGCACTGATGATCGGGGCACCTTCTTCAGTAAGCACCTGCCCAATAACATATTTTGACCGCAGCCGGCTTTCCGCTTCACGGTCGTTTTTTTTGATGTCGAGGAAAACCCAGGCCGCAATACCTATCAGGGCCAACACCCCGGCAAAGAGCACCACCATCCTGATTACCTTATAACCCTGATCACGGGTGAGATTAGGAAATATCTTCTTGCGGATAACGCTGTTAAAAATCAACACCAATGCCCCGATAGCGATTCCTGCTATCCCGGCAATTTTCCCCAGTTCCGATAAAGCATCTAAATTCATGACGGTTAGCGATTTATGATACAATATTCCTCTATTGAAAGTAAGGAAATAATAGGACTTGCAGGGTTCCAAATGCTTTTACTATTTTTGCGGGCCGCAAGGCAATACACTTGCATGTGGTTCCGTGGCCGAGTGGCTAGGCAGTGGTCTGCAAAACCATTTACAGCGGTTCGAATCCGCTCGGAACCTCTACTTAGTTGATTTAATATAGTCTAGCGAGAAGGGTTGGTTTTGCCAACCCTTTTTTTATTCCCAGCATTTACAGCGGTTTGAACTTATCTCACGACCACGCCCAAGGCGGGGGAGTAATCCGCTCGCCTGCCCCACCGGGCATTCAGGCGGGCCTGCCACTGGTATTAGATATCTCATTGTTAGAAGGCTCCTTCCAAATTGCTCTGCCTTCAGCCAAACTTTGGCCGCGGCCAGGGGTTAGCTCTGTGCCGGAATACAAACGAAAGCAAGTAATGGAGTATATAACCAAAGAAGGCCAGTGGATCCCGAAGCTGGGTTTTGGCACCTTCAACCTTACCGGACGGGAAGCCGTGGGCATCCTCGAATTCGCTCTTGATGTAGGCTATCGCCATTTTGATACTGCCCAGATGTACGAAAACGAGGCGGATATAGGCAAAGTCATCGGTAATACTTCTGTTCCCCGCGATCGGCTTTTTATTACCACCAAAGTCTGGCATAGCAACCTCGCCAAAAAAGACTTTATCCCTTCGGTGGAAGAAAGTCTGAGAAAGCTAAAACAGGACTATGTGGACCTTCTCCTTATTCACTGGCCCAACCGAGAAATCCCGCTGGAGGAATCGCTGGAGCAGCTGGCCCTCGCCAAGGAAAAAGGACTTTGTAAACTGATTGGGGTCTCCAACTTCAATATCGAACTCCTCAAAGAAGTTGAAAAATCAGGGGTGAAAATCGCCTGTAATCAGTTTGAATACCACGCGCTGCTCAACCAGGACCCCCTGATAAAAAGAACCAGGGAAATGGATTGCTTCGTCACCGCCTACTGCCCTATTGCCAAAGGTCAGCTCGCTGATGAACCGGTATTGCAGCAAATTGCCCTCAAATATAAAATCACCGCAGTACAGGTGGCGCTGCGCTGGCTGGTACAGCAGGAAGATGTGGTGGCAATACCCAAATCGAGCCAGCTAATTAGAATTAAGCAGAATTTCGATGTCTTTAATTTTCAGCTCACGGATGAGGAAATGCACGAAATCGATCAACTCAGAAATCGCAACGAGCGCCTTATCGACCCAGAATTTGCCCCGGCTTGGAACCAGTAAAATCTGAAAAACTCCCCGAAGCATACTTTCGCCATCACGATGTGGTTTTCCTCGCCCATGATTTGATAGGTAAAAAGCTCTGTACCCATTTTAACGATCAGTATACCAGTGGCATAATCACTGAAACCGAAGCTTACCGGGGATGGGGTGACAAGGCCTGTCATGCCAATGAAAACCGGCGCACCAAGCGCACTGAAGTAATGTACCAGCCCGGGGGTATCGCTTACGTCTACCTCTGCTATGGCATTCACCACCTCTTTAATATTATCACCAACCAGGCCGACAATGCCGATGCGGTGCTGATAAGAGCCATAGAACCGCTTGAAGGTACCGATATAATGCTGGCGCGGCGAAAGCGCCGCAAAATGGATAAAACGCTGTCATCAGGACCCGGCAATGTGAGCCAGGCCCTAGGAATAAGCACCGCCCACTACGGCCAGAGTCTTACCGAGGATCAAATATGGCTGGAAACCTATATGGCTCCCCCTCCTGAAAATATTGTAGAAAGCACACGCATAGGCGTGGATTACGCCGGACAGGATGCCCTCCTGCCCTGGCGGTTTTATTTAGGCAGCAGTGACTTCGTGAGCAAACGCTAGCCAGTTGCCGGACGCCAGTGCACAATACGGCGGGCCATGCCCTCGAAAATAAAGAAGTGAAAAGGCAGTACACAGTACCAGTAAAGCCTTCCCACTAGACCATTGGGTCTGAAGGTGGCGGTTTGACATAAGTAGGGCTGAGCATCCTTTTCCACTATTTTCCATTCCAGCCAGGCTTCACCCGGCAATCTCATTTCGGCATAAAGCAACAGGCGGCCTTCCTCGCGGTCGGCCAGCAACACGCGCCAAAAATCAAGGGCATCACCAGGATTGAGGTTACTGCCATGCGTCCGCCCCCGCCGCAGGCCCACCCCTCCTACCATCTTGTCTAAAAAACCACGCAATTTCCACAGCGAGGCACCGTAATACCAGCCGCGGCTGCCGCCAATCGAAAAGAAATTATCAACCACCTGCCGGGGAGCATCGCTGATCTTCACCAGGCGTTGATCGCGAAATACCCCATTACGCGGTACCTCAACAAACTGTGACAATCCTTTTTCCCGACTGCTGCTTAAGGCATCCTTCCAGCTGCTGATCACCATATTTTGCTCAATGCGATCAAAGGCCTTGCGCACAGCATCCTTATAAGCTAAAAGGCTAACCGGCAGGATATCATGAATACCCCTCTTTTCGACCACCACATCTACTTTCATGCTGTTTACCAGGTTTACCGCCAGCGGATAACTGGTAGAAGTAACAAAGTAGAGCCAGTAACTGCTGAGACGGGGCGTCATTACCGGAACACTTAAAATATAGCGCTTGAGCCCCCTCACTTCGGCAAACTGCAGGAGCATCTGACGATAAGTAAGAATATCGGGACCCCCGATATCAAACACTTTATTGAGGCAACGCTCATTGCCGGCCACCCCACCCAGATACTGCAATACATTTCGAATAGCAATAGGCTGACAGCGGGTTTCAATCCACCGGGGGGCCACCATCGCTGGTAACTTTTCCACCAGGTCGCGAATAATCTCAAAAGAGGCCGAGCCGGAGCCCACAATAATTCCTGCCCGCAAAATGGTATATGCTGCCTCCGCCTCCCTGATAATATCTTCCACATTTCTACGCGACCGCAGGTGCTTGGACAAGCTACTCTGATTGGAAATTCCACTCAGGTAAACCACCTGCTTACAGCCTACCTCATTGATCAGTTTCACAAAGTTGTGGGCCGCCTGCTCCTCAAGGCTCTCAAAATCGCCCCGGCTGCTGCTCATGCTATGGATGAGATAATAGGCCACATCAAAATTGCGCGGTGCTTGCTCAAGCTCCGTTTCCTTTAAGAAGTCAACCTCATATACCTGAAGCCGGGAGCGGGCCCCTTCCGGAATCTCCAGCCGGGAGCGGTCACGAACACAGCAAACCACCTCATGGCCATTTTCGAGCAAGAAGGGCAGTAAACGCATGCCTATATAGCCATTGGCACCGGTTAGCAATATTCTCATAGGTGGCTGTCTTTTTGCCTAAGCACGCGGTAAATCCCATTTAGTAATAACAGGCCCGCGAAAGCACAGGCGGTAAGAATCACGGGATAGGGTTGGGGGTCATAGAGCCAGCGCTTAATAACGATACCCGCAAATGCCCAGAGCAACACCACACCATAAATCCAGTCATTAGCCCGGTAGAGCATAAATAGCCCCAGGAGCGCGGTCATAAAAATCATGCTTGCGGCCCAGAAACCGGGCGCAATATGGTAGCCGTCCCAACCAAAGAAGACCAGCAGGGTGGTAATATTGGCAACGGTGGCAATACTTATCCAGCCAAGATAAAGGCTAAAGGGAGCATGTACCAGCCAGCGCTGGTATTTTGATGCCGCTAACCCGCGAATGCGCAATTGCCGGTAAATCTTGATAAGACATGCCAGCAAGGCCAGCATAATAACTACAGACAGAATCATTTGTAGGTAATGCCAGGCGAAAATCCAGGCTATATTGAGTATACAGCTAAGCAGGTACCATGCTCCCAGCGCCTCCACTACCGGCCGCCGCTCCCCCTTTAAGGAAGGCAACCATTGGTACCCACAAAAGCCCAGCAGACCAAGGTAAATAAGAGACCAAATAGAAAATGTAAAACCGGCGGGTACAAAGAGATTGGGGTAAAGCGCCGACAAGTCGCCGGTGGTGTAATCATTTATCGGCAATACATTAGCCAGGGCATTAACTATTATTACGGCCAGGGTTGCAATCAGGTTAAGTAGGCGATAGCTGCTGTTCATTGCTGATAAAACCCCAGGGGGATTCAATGGTTTGGAAGCCTAAAACATGTTCTCCAGCACATCGCCCACGTAATAGGCCAAAATAGCGGCCGCTCCGCCCAGAAACAGGGTTTCCAGGATACTGCGCAATACGGCGGTGGTATTAACCACTGCTTTGAGGTAGCCAATCAGGGCAAAGGTTACACCAGTCAGAATACTGGAGATCAAGAAGCGATTGCTTTCGAGCCCGGCGAAGTAATCGACCACGTATATCAGGAGAGGAATAAAGCCAAAGAAAAGGAAGCTTCCAAAAGTGACGGCCCCCATCGCCAGCGGTGACTTGGTTTCCTCCGCCATCTCAAGCTCCTCTTTCATCATTACATCTACCCAGCGATCACGGTCCTCGGTGATCACATCCACCACCTGCTCCAGCAAATCTCCCTTAAAGCCCTTGGCCTCGTAGATCTCCCGAATTTCGGCCCGTTCTTTTTCGGGCAGGTTATCCACCTCCCAATACTCCACCGCCTTATGCTTCTCGTAATTTTCCTTTTCACTTTTGGTGGAGAGGAAACTACCTACCGACATGGAAAAGCCATCGGCAATAAGATTGGCAAAACCGAGAATAATAACGATTTCACTGCTCAGCCCGGCACCGGCTGATCCCGCTACCACCGCAAAGGTGGTTACACTACCGTCGATACCTCCGTAAACAAATTCACCCAGGTATTCCTGAAACCGGTTTACCAGTGGATACTTACTGCCGTGTACACGGGCTTCGTAACGATGAGTACTCATAACTGCGGATTAGTGTGCCAAAAATAAGGATTAGCGCTACTTAAGCCTTATATGTAAATCATTGATTTTTAAGGAATCTTTTTCATCCCGCCAAACAAATACCTTTAAATCAGCCCGCCGCGGAATACCCCCCGCAAAGACATAACGGGCATAAAAATCACCGCTATTTTCCGTGCCCCCATAATTTGACAGTGAAGTGCCCTGCCAGTAGTAGAGACTGTCATTATGAGTAACTGATACCACCAGGTGAGCATTCTCACCGCCGCTTAATACTTTTACCTTTCCCCATAAATCTACACAGCGCAGCTCATGAAAAGTATAGCCCAGTTCGCTGAAATTATTAATGCTATAAGCAGGGGGGCTATGATTTTCGGAGATAATCCCGAAGGAGAAACTTCCCCCCCTGGCGCCGCGCAGCGCCAGTTGCCGATAATTGTCCCACTCCCAGTTCTGACCGCCAAATTGCATGTCATAGGTATAACTCAGTTTAAGGTTATATAGAACCATGAAAATGGCCGCCGCCACCAGCCCTATATACTTGCGGCCCGGTTTAAAGTGATGCAGCATTTCGGCCAGGGGCAGGAAAAAGAAGGGCAGGTACTCAACAAAATTGCGGCTGCCAAAGGAGATACCGAAGTGAAATTGGTGCCAGGAGGCCACCATGTAGCTCAGGGCCAAAAAGGAAAAGCTGTAGAGCAAGGCCTTTTTTAGCTTCCCGGAAAAACTCCATACAATTGCTCCCAGCACCAGCAGAAATATTGGCGTATAAGGAAAGAGTCCATTGTTTGGAGAAAACCATACTTCAAGGAAATAAGGCTGCTGCCAGTTGCTGAATCCCTCTCCCTGGTAGCTATAGTAAATCCAATCCCCCGATATATGATGCCAGTAAAGCAGTTGGATAAATACCACCACACCCGCCATCAGCAAGCTTGCTAAAGTCCTGCGATTATTAAGTAGACGCAACAAACTGCCCCTATCTTCCAGGAGGAAGAGTAGCATCACAAAAAACAATAACATCAGATTAGTAGGGCGACAAATTAGTAAGGCCCCGGCCAGAGCCCCCAGGGCCAGGTAAGTAGGCAGACCGGCCCCTCCCTTCCCTATAGCTCTTTGCAATAAGTACATGAAGGCTGTAATCAGAAAGAAGGAATAGACGTGCGACATCCCCCCGTAATAGGTAGTATAATAGAGCAGATGCGTGCCAAAAACCAGGCAGAGGCTAAGCATCCAGCTTAGTCGCACCGGAATTTTCCGTAGTAACAAAAGCCTGAAAAATAAAAAGGCTCCCACGGCGGCATAGAACACCGCGGCCAGGTTGGGCACCTGTTGATAAAAACCGCTGTAGCCATCAGTAATGCCACCACTAAGGTGCTGCCAGGTATGCACAACTGCAAAAAAAGGTAGCTGCAAGAGAGCCACTCCCGCCGGATATTTGGTAAAAAAGCTATTGCGATGACTTCTGAATCCACAGCCCAGCTTTTCCTCCATATCCGCCGGTATCTCCCGGGCATCCATGTCATAAATAAAAAGAGCAGGCAGATAAATATAATAGCCGGCCTGGTCGGCCCACAACTCGGCGCGATAGTCAAAATCAGGGGTGCCAGCGCGTTTAAAATGGGTGATAAAAGCCAAGGACAGCAGTAGAAACAGCAAAATGCGGCCACTGTATATTTTTGCAGAGTTTATCATTAAAACCTCCTCCTGGGAATGCTAACAAATGTAATATCTCTGCCTCTACCTGAACAATCGCCCGTAAATCATGTAGCCTCAACTACTAAACCTCAACAAAACAAATTGATACGCATTCTTTTATTTCTCTCCTTGCTGGTCTCCACTCTGAGTCCTGCTTTTAGCCAGAATTTTAACACCATCGATCAACAGCTGATCTGGATGGGTGCCAGCACTAAAATCGAACTACCGGATGATTTTGAATTAAACCTGAAATTTGAAGAACGCCGCTTTATTTTTCCGGACCGGGAGCAGCAACGCGTTATCCCCGATTTACAACTTACCAAAAAGATCAACGAAAGGCTGAAGGCCAATGTTGGCCTCTGGGTATTTACCATCTTTCAGCCCGACACTCCCTTTGAACCCGTAAATCGCAAACTTTTTGAATGGCGACCTTATTTCACCTTTGCCTATGATACGCCCGGTGAGCAGAGTTTCTGGACTTTTGCCATCATCAGCGAATACCGCCTGTTTATGCAGTCAGGTGGTGATGATCACTTCGATAATAACCTCAGCCATGGCGTGGTACGCGAACGACTTAAAGCCCAGTACAACCGCAAACTAAACGATTGGCTCAGCATTCACCTCTATGAAGAACTGCACTTAAATGTAGCCAGTGATATTGACATTCAGACTTTTGATCAGAATCGCCTGGCTGCCTTTGGGAATTTTAAGCTCGCCCCTGCCCTTACTGCCAGCCTTGGCTACCTGTATTGGTTTCAACCCACTGCCGTGGAGGCGCAGTACTTCAGCCGCCATATCATTACCACCGCCCTCAACTACACTTTTAAAAGAAAGAACTAAAAAAAAGGTGGCTACCTGCCAGCAGGAGCCGCCTTTATGATAACTCAAAAAGTTACTTATAAGTCAAACTTAATACCCTGTGCCAGCGGTACTTCCGTTGAATAATTGATAGTGGTGGTTTGCCGGCGCATATAGGCCTTCCAGGCATCAGAGCCACTTTCGCGACCACCACCGGTTTCCTTTTCACCACCAAAAGCACCACCAATTTCAGCCCCGCTGGTACCGATGTTGACATTGGCAATGCCACAGTCACTACCCGCCGCTGACAGAAAGCGCTCACTTTCGCGCATATTGGTTGTCATAATAGCGGAAGATAGCCCTTGTGGCACCCCATTTTGCATAGCAATAGCCTCTTCAATATCCTTGTATTTTATGAGGTAGAGAATGGGAGCAAAGGTTTCAGTACGTACAATCTCATAATCATTTTGTACCTCGGCAATACAGGGTTTTACGTAGCAGCCACTTTCATAGCCACTACCCTCCAGCCGACCGCCATCTACCAACATCTTACCACCCTCTTTGGCGATACGATCGAGGGCATTTTCATAAAGCTCCACCGCCTGCTGATCGATAATGGGCCCCACGTGATTATTGGTATCGAGTGGATTACCAATTTTCAGCTGACCATAGGCCTTCTTAAGCTTTGTCTTTACATCGTCATAAATGCTTTCGTGAATAATGAGACGACGAGTGGAAGTACAGCGCTGACCAGCGGTACCCACCGCACCAAATACCGCCCCCACCAGGGTGGATTCGAGGTCGGCATTTTCAGTCATAATAATGGCGTTGTTGCCACCCAGTTCCAGCAGCGATTTGCCCAGGCGCCGCGCCACGGCAGTGCCTACTTCACGCCCCATACGAATAGATCCGGTGGCCGAAATAAGGGGCAGGCGCTCATCATTGCTGAGCCACTCACCTACTTCACGATCGCCGGTTATCACACAACTGATACCTTCCGGTAAATTATTTTCCCTGAGTACCTCGGCCATAATATTCTGGCAGGCTACAGCGGTTAAAGGCGTCTTTTCTGAGGGTTTCCAGATACATACGTCGCCACATACCCAGGCAATGGCCGTATTCCAACTCCACACTGCCACCGGGAAGTTAAAGGCCGAAATAATGCCTACCACTCCCAGGGGGTGCCATTGCTCATACATGCGGTGCATGGGTCGTTCACTATGCATGGTAAGGCCGTAAAGCTGACGACTGAGGCCCACGGCAAAGTCACAGATGTCGATCATCTCCTGTACCTCTCCCCAGCCTTCCTGCAGCGATTTCCCCATTTCATAGGAAACCAGTTTACCGAGGGCATCCTTTTTTTCGCGCAGCTTTTCACCATACTGGCGCACAATCTCGCCCCGGGCAGGAGCGGGCATCATGCGCCAGGTTTTAAAAGCCCCTTCAGCCGTGGTTACTATCTGATCATATTCTTCGCGGGTGGTGGTGGTAACCTTGGCAATCACTTTACCGTCCACCGGGGAAATGGATTCGATTACCTTTCCCTTTCCAGTGCTTTCCTGACCGGTGGAGCTGCCGTTATTAACAGCCTTCACACCAAGTGCACTCAGCATATCTTCTAGCTTAAAATGGCTCATTTCATTCGATTTTCAGGCGAAGTTAAAAGAAACGGCCAGTGAACAAAGTTTTGGAGAATGAAACTTAAAAAGTCAGAATCTAAAAGCCCCAGCCAATAGAAAAGCCTATCAAAAAATGAGGCAGATAGGTGATGGCTTCTTTGGTATAGCGAAACTCACCTTCGCGATAAACATCGTCCCGGGTTTGCATCCGCACTGCCCCAACATGAGTATATCCCTCAATTACAAAGCCCTTCAATTTATTGCGAAGGGTGAGCTGGCAAAGGAGATAGCTGTTTTGCTCGCTGATAGAAACACTGCGTTGGTCTCCCATTTCATCAATGTAATTGTGCACGGCTGAAATTTTCTTTCCTCCCAGCTTAGGTCCCAGCCAGAAATGCTCATCATTAAGAGGAAACTGATAGCTTACGAAAAAACTACCTCCATCACTTTTTATCAACCAGGGGATAGCGCTAAAACCCAGGGGATCGTATGCCTCGCGTATTGATACCCAATCGCGCTGATGGTGTTGTAACATACCCGAAAGCTGGTGCCGGT
>CAZUCA010000055.1:0-22344 GCA_964619125.1 uncultured Owenweeksia sp.
GTAATGACCTGGGTATGTTGGGAAATGTGGAAAGGCTACCAGAAGAAAATGAGCTGCAGGAGTATCTACAAAAATCGGAGGTACGCAGCATTTTTGCCCATTGGAATGACAGCCTGGAGGCGCGCGAAGAACTGCATCTCTTTGCCAAGGAATTATTAAAACAAAACCGCGTACAGGAAGCCTGGAAAGCCCTCCTTTGCGATCAACTCAAAAGAGACTAAAAATGGAAATTGAAGGAATCATCAAAAAGATCGGTGAAGAACAGCAAATCACCAACACCTTTAAAAAAAGAGAGCTGGTAATCACCACTGAAGAACAGTATCCTCAGCACCTGATGCTAGAGTTTGTGCAGGATAAAACTTCGCTGCTGGACAGTTTTCAGGAAGGCGATAAGGTTACCGTTGGAATTAACCTGCGCGGTCGTGAGTGGACTTCACCCCAGGGTGAGGTAAAATATTTTAACACCATCCAGGGATGGCGCATAGAAAAGAAAGGCGCTGGTGCCGCCGCCGGATCGAATGGCGCTTCGGCCTCGGCTCCTCCTGCCATGCCTCCAATGCAGGACGATGAGGATGATGATCTGCCATTCTAAAGCCGAATAACTATTTTCGGCAAAGAATAGCCCGCTATGAAAATTGCCGAAAAGCTCGAAAAAGCCTTCCACTACCTGCTCCCGTCGCCCTTTACCATTGCAGTGCTGCTTACACTGCTCAGCATGGTACTGGCTTACAGCTTCGGAAAGGTGGGGGAAGGCTTTTCTGGTTTTAGCAGCATGATGGCCGCTTGGCAGGATGGTCTTTGGAATCCGCCCTTGCTGGTGTTTGCCCTGCAAATGATGCTCATACTGGTGCTGGGTCATACTCTGGCCCTGGCGCCGGCCATTGACCGCGGTATCAATTACCTGATCGGCTTTGCTTCCAGTGCCACCCGTGCCGCCGTGCTGGTAACCTTTTTTACGCTCATTGCCGCCTTTCTCAATTGGGGACTCGGCCTCATTTTCGGGGCCATCATTGCCCGTAAAACCGGTGAGAAATTCTCCCGGGAAGGTCGCAGTCTCAATTATCCCTTGATCGGGGCCGCCGGCTACTCAGGCCTGATGATCTGGCACGGAGGACTGTCGGGTAGTGCCCCTATCAAAGTGGTTGAAGCAGGCCACCTGCAACAATTAATGGAGGGCATTTTTTCGGGGCCGCAACTAGCTCAGCTGCCGCAATCGATCCCATTGTCGGCCACCGTATTTAGTGCCATGAATATTACCGTCACCCTGCTTTTATTACTGATGTTACCACTGGTAATAGGTTTGCTCGCGCGCTACTCCAAAGCCCCGGTGCCCCAGCTTTCAGGCTGGCAGCCTGCCGCAAAATCCGCTCAAAAATTTAAAGGAGCCGACCAACTCGACCACAGCCCCTGGTTCGCCTGGCTCTTCAGCGGTATTATCATCGCCACCGCCCTCTATCTGTCCTTTAGTCGTAGTAACTTCTTTACCCCTGACTACATCAACTTTTGTCTGCTTGGATTGGCGATTTTCTTCCACGGCTCCTTTGCCCGCTTTGTGCAGGCAGTAGAATCGGCCATTGGCGGCTCAGCGGGAATACTGATTCAGTTTCCATTTTATTTCGGCATCATGGCTTTGATGAAGTCCAGTGGACTGATAAGCAACATCAGTGATTTTTTCATTTCCATCAGCAGCGAAACCAGCTTTCCCATCTTCACTTTTTTTAGTGCCGGACTGGTAAATATCTTTGTACCCAGTGGCGGTGGTCAGTGGGCTGTGCAAGGCCCCATAATTATCGAAGCGGCCACTAAACTTGGCATCAGCCTGCCTAAGGGTATCATGGCTTTGGCCTACGGCGACGAGCTTACCAATATGCTGCAGCCCTTCTGGGCCCTACCCCTACTGGGGATTACCGGGCTTAAGGCACGTGAAATCCTGCCTTACACTCTTATTCTGATGCTCTGTGGCGCGCTGGTGTTTTTAAGCCTTTTACTGCTCTTTTAAAAGGAAGTTATGAGCGTGTATCAACTTGATAATGATCTTTGGTTTCCTCCCCCTCATGAATATGAAGATCACGGCATAGTTGCCGTCGGTGGTGATTTGAGTGTAGAGCGTTTACTACTGGCCTATCGCCAGGGACTGTTTCCCTGGTACAATGAAAATGAACCCATTACCTGGTATTGCCCTGCCACCAGGATGGTGCTTAAACCGGGCGAGGTTAAAATATCCAAAAGCAGCCGGAACCTGCTCAATCGCGACAAGTTCGAGATCAGGATTGACAGCTGCTTTGAAGAAGTAATTGATCGCTGCCAGCAAATCAGACGCCCGGGCCAGGACGGCACATGGCTCAATGATGCCTTAAAAAACAGCATTATTGAGCTACATCGCCTGGGGTTTGCCCATAGCTTTGAGACCTTTGAAAAGGGGAAACTGGTAGGTGGCCTTTATGGGCTTTCAATCGGCCGGGTGTTTTTTGGCGACAGCATGTTTTCGGAAGTGAGCAACGCCAGTAAAATTGCCTTTATCAAAATGTGCCAGCGATTAGCACAAAATAATTTTCAGCTTATAGACTGCCAGGTGTACAACCCTCATCTTGAAAGTCTGGGAGCGGAAGAAATATCGCGTGACGACTTTTTGCAGTTGATAAAGTCCAACTACCACGACCACTCACTGGTAGGGAACTGGGGTAATCTTTTAAAATAAGGCATTAAAACACATCCGGTTAGGCCGGTTTTTATGCTTTTACGTCAAGGGCATCTCGCAAGGCATTACCCAGCATCATAAAGGCCAAAACCAAAATCATAATGGCCAAACCCGGGGTAATGGCGAGATAGGCCTTATCCACAATCAGGTAAGCATAGTGATCCTTGATCATGCTCCCCCAGCTGGGCATAGGCGGCTGGGCTCCGATTCCCAGAAAGCTAAGACCACTTTCAATAAGGATTGCGGCAGCAAAGTTGGCGGCTGAAATAACAATTACCGGTGCCAGCACATTGGGTAAAATATGGCGCCGCAAAATCCGGAAGTCACTAAAGCCCAGCACCCGGGCAGCCTGCACATATTCTTTTTCCTTTACGCTAAGGATCTGACCCCGCACCACCCTGGCTACCTCCACCCACATGGTGAAGCCTACCGCTACAAACACCTGCCAAAATCCCTTACCCAGGGCTAGGGTTATGGCGATTACCATCAGTAAAGTAGGGATCGACCAGATCACATTTATCAGCCACATCACCATCCGGTCTACGGCCCCGCCGTAAAAACCCGCTATGGCGCCAAGCGGTATCCCTATAATAAGGGAGATAAAGACACTGACAAAGCCCACCGAGAAAGAAATGCGCGTACCGAGGAGCAGGCGACTGAGAAGGTCGCGACCATATTTATCGGTACCCAATACAAAAGTTTTGGTTACCACCGGCTGCTCACGGTATAGCTCCTCCCGCACCACTGACTTTTCCACCCCGCTGGCAGCCCCGGTATACTCACGATAAGAGATGCCGTCAGCAGTTTGGTGATAATCGGCGATCGGTATTTCGCGATAAGCTTTGGGCTGGCCGCTAAACCACGCCTGCCAGGCCGGCAGGGTCTCAGCCTCCTGTTTAAGGCGCAGCATCTGCACCGAAAATCCAGGTTTCTTCTCGGCAATGGCTAAATGCATGGAGTTGGCCTGGGGACTGGGATCGGGTATGATGAGATAGGCAAACACCGCAATAAAAAAAGCAAGGAGAATGATAATCATTCCCCCTGCTCCTAAGGGATCTTTCCACAGTTTTGTAAAAACCGCTGTAGTGGCCAAGTGCTATTACAAGTCTTGAGTTACGGCAAAAGCTTCGTGCAGGTAGAGATCCTGCCTGAGGTTTTTGAACCAGCGATCACGCTCTTCCTGTTTTTCCTCGCTGCTGTTCCACTCAGCCTCATCAGCTGAATTGGCGCGTACTTCAATTTCTTCCGCGCTCTTACGCATGCCATCATAGCGCTTAGATCTTTCGCGAGCTGCTTCCTGGGCAGCATGGTACTTGTCATAGTGGAGACTCACACTGCTATTCTCACGCTCAGCCTTCAGCCATTCGGCATATTCATCAATTAAGCTAAACTTGGCATTGCTCGCTACCCGCTCGCGGCTGTTGGAAATGGCCTGCGGGTAGGCCTCCACCCCCTTGGTCCATTTGTCATAATTCGCCGAGCTGATTTCATCGTAGGGCAGGGCATACTCATTTTCCTTTTCACCAAACTCGATATAGTTGAAGTTGTCAGGAAGAATGATTTCGGGGGTTACTCCCCGCAACTGAGGCGTGCCACCATTAATGCGATAGTATTTTTGAATGGTAAGCTTAAGGGCTCCCAGTGGCTTAACATCATTGTAGTTAAAGCTAACCGCCTGGTCCATATCGAGTACATTTTGCACCGTTCCCTTACCAAAGGTGGATTTACTACCGATGATCAGGCCGCGGTTGTAATCCTGGATGGCGGCGGCAAAAATTTCGGAGGCCGAAGCACTGAACTGGTTTACCATAACCACCAGGGGACCGTCATAAACTATGCTGTTATCCTTGTCTTTCAGGATTCTCGGCTCCCTACCCGGTGCCTTCACCTGTACTACCGGGCCATCTTCAATAAAGAGCCCTACAATATCGATCACGCCCTGAAGACTGCCGCCGCCGTTGTTGCGCAGGTCCAGAATAACGCCATTTACATTTTCGGCTTTAAGCTTCTCCAGCTCCTTGCGTACATCCTCGGCACAGTCGTGGTTGCTGTCGCCATAGAAGTCAACATAAAACTTGGGCAACTTAATGTAGCCCACCTTTTGCTCGCCTTCACCCAATACCGCCGATTTGGCAAAAGTGGCTTCCAGCTCAACCACATCGCGAATGATGGGAATGATCATTTTACTACCATCCATTTTCTGCACGGTAAGCACCACTTCAGTGCCCTTAGGGCCACGAATAAAAGTAACCACCTTGCGAACACTCATGCCCACAACATCCATTGGCTCCTCTTCACTGTCGCCCTGGGCCACTTTCAGTATTTTATCGCCTACCTCAAGATCACCCTGCTTCCAGCAGGCACTACCGGTAATAATTTTAGAAATGGTAACATAATCTCCCTTTTGCTGGAGTTGAGCACCAATACCTTCGAGCTGCCCTGACATACTGATCTCAAAATCTTCCTTCTGACGGGGCGGGAAATACTCGGTATGGGGGTCATACACATTGGTGATGGAGTTCATGTACATGCCCAACCAATCCATGCGATCAAAATCACGCATATTGCTAAACCAATCAGAATGCAGCTCCAGTTCTTTCTCCCGCGCTTCCTTTTCAAGCTCTTCAAAAGTCTTGATGGTTACGGTGGTGTCATTCTCGGCCTTGGCCCGGGCTATGTCACTGAGGTTTTCCTCAATACGCGACAGCGTCCTGTTTTTCAGGTATTTTCTCCAGCGGTCTCGCAGCTCAGCCTCATTGGCAGCAAAGGCAAGCTTCTCCTCATCACTCTCGTAATTTTCATCAATGCTAAAGTCAAAAGGCTCCGCCAGTATCTCGCGGAAGTACTTTTCACTGGCCATCAGCCGCTCATTGTAAAGCGTATAGGCATCCTCGAAAAAGTCGAGGTTCGAATTTTTTATCTGATCATCCACCGCCAGGCGATAGCGCTCCAGTTTCTGCACATCGCTCTGGAGGAGAAAGCGTTTGGAAAAATCAAGGGTTTCAATAAAATGGTCATATACCTTTCCACTGAAATCGTCATTTATCTCGGCCGGTGAAAAGTGACTGCTACTCAACACATTGTACACCAGGTTTAAAATAACCCGATCCTTTTTTGAGGTTTCACCACCCGGTGAATAAAAGCCTACGGCCACTGCCATGGCCACCCCCAGTATCAGGTACTTAAATCTATTTATCATCATTATGACTTTCATTAACCTTATCTTACTTCTATCTCCAATCAAAACTCCTGCCAGCAAGCTAAGTTTTGATGATATTTGCCGTTAGAAGCCCGGCTGGCTGCTAATTTTCTGCTACGATACAAAAATCTTTTCATGAAGAAGCTCATAATTCTTCTTTGCTTTCTCCCACTCTCTTTATTCTCCCAACAATACACCCTAAGCGGTTATGTGCGCGATGCTGCCAATGGTGAGGAACTTATTGGAGTAAATATCGTCATTCCTGCCCTGCAAAAGGGCACAGCTACAAATGTTTACGGCTATTACTCCATTAGTCTTCCCGCCGGGCAATACGAGGTAGAGTTTCAGTATCTGGGCTATCAGAGCTTGCTCCGGCAGGTAAATTTAACCAAAGACATTCAATTATCACCTGAACTAAAGGAGAGCAGCACCACCTTACAAGCAGTAGAGGTAAGTTCGGAGCGGCTCGATAAAAACGTGAGCAGTGTGGAAATGAGTGTGGCCAAACTCGATGCCAAGGAAATTGCCAGGGTACCACAGTTACTGGGCGAAACCGACATAATCCGCACCCTTACCCTTTTGCCGGGAGTAACAACGGTGGGCGAGGGCAGCAACGGTTTTAACGTACGCGGTGGTGCCGCTGATCAGAACCTGATTTTACTGGACGAGGCCCCGGTCTACAACTCTTCCCATCTATTCGGCTTCTTTTCCATCTTTAATGCCGACGCGGTGAAGGATGTGAAATTGTACAAGGGTGGCATCCCGGCCCAGTATGGTGGCCGCCTGAGTTCGGTGGTAGATGTCCGGCAGAAAGAAGGCAACAGTAAGGAATTTGCTGCCACCGGCGGCATAGGGTTGCTCAGCAGCCGGCTTTTGCTGGAAGGCCCCCTCGCCCCTGACCAAGCCTCCTATATGCTGGCGGCCCGTCGCTCTTATGCCGACATCTTCCTCGCCCTTAGTTCTGACCCCGACATCAATCAAAACGTACTTTATTTCTATGACTTTAATGCCAAAATGAACTGGCGCGTGGATGAGCGCAACCGGCTTTTCCTCAGTGGCTATTTTGGCCGCGATGTCTTTGGCATCCGCGATCTCTTCAATTTCGACTGGGGTAATGGCACTGCAACCCTGCGCTGGAACCATCTTTTCAGCAAAAAGCTCTTTGCCAACAGCACCCTGATTTATAGTGATTATGCCTACAGCATTGGCACCCCTGAAGATGATCCCAACTACTTCAAGCTTACCAGCCGCATCCAGAATTTCCATTTTAAGCACACTTACAACTACTATATCAATCCTGGCAACCAGATCGACTTCGGCCTGGAAGGCATTTACTACCTGTTTAAACCAGGCCGAATTGAAGCCAACGGACTCGCTGAACCAATTGAATTGGCCCGGGAATACGCCCTGGAGCCCAACCTCTATATCAGTCATGAAATAAAACCCAGTCCCCGCCTGAAGTTGCAATACGGCTTGCGCTATTCATCATTTTACAAGCTAGGCCCCCAAAAGGTCCTCAACTATGCCAACCCCCACTTACCACTGGCCGATGAATTCACTGATACCAGCTACTATGGCAGCGGGGAGATCATCGCCGCCTTTCAGGGCCTCGATGGCCTCGAACCACGAATAGCCATCAATTTTTCGCTCAACGAAAACGCCAGCCTCAAGGGCAGTTATAACCGTACACGGCAGTATATTCACCTTATCAGCAACACCAACTCACCCACCCCGGTTGACCTATACCGGCCGGCCGGCACCTATATCGACCCGGCTACGGTACATCAGTTTGCCGGCGGTTATTTCCACAACTTTGCTGACAACCGCTATGAAAGCTCAGTGGAGGTTTATTACAAGAATTTTAAGGATCTGGTGGATTATCGCCCCGGTGCAGACCTTATTTTCAGTGAGAATATAGAAACGGAAATCCTCAATGGCATTGGCAGGGCTTACGGGGTGGAGTTGCTGTTGCGCAAGCAAAGCGGCAAGCTAACCGGCTGGCTGAGCTACACTTTGTCGCGCAGCGAGCGCAAAGTTGAGGGGCCCAGCCGTGAAACCTCCATCAACCAGGGCGAGTGGTACCTCGCCAATTACGATAAGCTGCACGATGTGTCAGTGGTGGCCAACTTCCAGATCAGCAAAAAATGGGATGTAGGCGGTGCCTTTGTCTATCAGAGCGGGCGTCCATACACCCCTCCGGTAGGAAAATATGAGTTTGAAGAAATCACGGTACCTATTTATAAAAACCGCAATCAGGAACGCATACCCTCCTATCATCGCCTTGACCTCAGTGCCAACTATACTCCCGCCCGCAAAGCAGATAAGAACTTTTACAGCAGCTGGTCCTTTGGCGTGTACAACGTTTACGCCCGCCGCAATGCCTATTCAATCTTTTTTCAGCCCAAGGCCAACGATTCCGACGCCCCGGACTTTAGCACCGACTTTTTTAATACCCAGGCGGTACGGCTCTCCATCTTTGCCACCGCCATTCCCTTCATAACCTGGAACTTCAATTTTTAAGAACATGAAAAAGCTACTGATACTGATTACCCTTGTATGTACCCTGGCTTCCTGCACCGAGGTGGTAGATCTTGAGCTCAAAAATGAAGTTCGCACCCTGGCCATTGACGGACGAATTACCGACCTGAAAGGCGCCCGGGTAAATCTGGCTATTACGGCCGGCTATCTCGAGGAGGGCTCCATTCCCCGCATCGACGATGCCAATGTGTATCTCTACGAAAATGGCCAATTTATTGACCAGTTGAGCCTGGACAGTAATGGAACTTATTCTTCGCCCTACCTGGCTAAGATAGGCAGACGCTACCACCTGGAGATAGAAATCCCCGGGAGCTACCAGATGGCCACCCGCTGGCAAACCATACCCAGCTTGCTAAAACCGGTATTTAAAATCGATTCGCTGCAAGTACGCGAACTCAGCCGTACCACTACCCCGAATGTATTTGAGCCAGGCAGCTATGCTCTGATGTACTTCAGCGAACCAGAGGGGCAGGGCGACTACTACCGTATTCGTCGCTGGAAGAACGATTCCGCCATTACCGCCAGTATTTTCACCTTCAATGATGAGTTTATCGATGGTGCCAGCTTTGGCTATAAGGGCGACAACAATAATAACTTTCCGGCTTTTAATTTTTACGGCCCCCTTGAAGAAGGCGACAGCATCACGGTAGAGGTATCCTCTATCAGCCAGGATTTCAGTGATTACCTCGCTCTGGTTGCAGAGCAGGTGTTTCAGGTGGGTGGCCCTTTTGATGCCCCTCCCAGCGAGGTGGTAGGCAATCTGCGCCAGGCCGATAATCCGGATGAAATTGGCTATGGATACTTTGTGGCCTCGGCACTTACGCTGGAAAGCATTGTTGACAAGCCCTGATTTATTCCCTAAGCTTTATAAGTTTGTACCACAAAATTGGCGCATGGAAACATTTAATGTAAATCATTGGGCACGCGACTGGTTTGAGCAAATGGGCCTGGAAGCAGACACCATCTCCTACCTTACCCTGGGCATTGATATTCTAATTGTATTGCTCATCAGTTTGCTGGCCGACTACATCGCCCGTCGTATTATTCTATCGGTGGTGCGGCGCTACGTACAGCGGAGCCGTAATACTTACGATGATATTCTCCTTGAAAAAAGGGTGTTTCAGGCCCTGGCTCACATTGTGCCGGCAGCCATTATCTGGTATTCACTACCCTGGCTTTTTGAAGGGGTGGACTTTTCCATCAGTTGGCTGAGAGTAATGCTCACCATCTACATGATCATAATGGTGGCTACGGTAGCCATCCGGTTACTGCAGGCGGTAGAATACATCGGCCTGCGTTCCAAAAAATTTGAAGGCAAGCCCATCGCCAGCTATATCCAGGTATTTAAAATTGTAGCTTACCTGGTGGCAGGAGTGATGATCATTTCCATGGTGGTGGGCAAATCACCGCTTACCATTCTCACCGCTTTTGGGGCCGCAACCGCCGTAATCCTTCTCATTTTCAAAGACACTATCCTGGGGCTGGTTGCCAGCATCCAGATTTCAGCCAATGATATGGTACGGCTGGGCGATTGGGTAACTATGGATAAATACGGAGCCGACGGCGACGTCGTGGAAATCAATCTCACCACGGTAAAGGTGCGCAACTTTGATATGACCATTACCACCGTACCCACCTATGCCTTTATCGCCGATAGCTTCAAGAACTGGCGTGGCATGCAGGCCAAGGGCGTTCGTCGTATTAAACGCAGTATTCACATAGACCAAACTTCCATCCGATTTGTAAATGATGATATGCGCGAGCAGTTTCATCGCTACACCCGCATACAGAAGTACCTGCGTCAGCGCGAAGAGGAAATTGCCGACTTTAACGCGGCCAATAAGGTGGATACCAGTGAACTGATCAATGGCCGTCATATGACCAACATTGGCGTTTTTCGTGAGTATGCCAGGGCTTATCTCGAAAGTCATCCCAAGGTTTCAAAAGACAATGCCATAATGGTGAGACAGCTTCAGCCCACTGAAGATGGCCTGCCACTCGAGGTTTATTGTTTTTGTACTGACATTGTCTGGGCCAACTACGAAGGCATTCAGGCCGATATCTTTGATCACCTGCTCGCGGCCCTGCCCAAATTCCAACTACGCATATTCCAGAACCCCAGCGGACATGATTTTTCACGCCTTTCTGCCAGGAAGGACTAACGGCCTTTCCACCCGGGTGAGCCCCTAAGGATCAGAAAAGAGGTGTAAAGGATATAGAAGGGATAGAGTAAGCTTACCGGCCAAAACATCCGCAACAGCTGGCTTTGCCCCGTAAGGCGGGCAAAATAGCGCAAAAAGGGGTAATCGATGAGAGCTTTGAGCAGTATAAACAAGGCGGCAAAGAGGAGATAAAAAGGATCCCAAAAAGCAGTCAGCAGTAAAAAAAGCGGCAACAACGACATTACAATCACCAGCAGTGCTACGGCTTGGGCAAAGACCGAAGGATAATGGGATGTTTTAGCCCCCCAGCGCACCCGTTGTTTTAAAAAATCCCCCAAGGCATCCGGAGCTGCGGTGATAACGGTAGTTGCCTCCGTAATTTCCACCCCTACCGGCAGACCGGCTGCCTGGGCTGCCTGAATCAAAAAGACATCATCGCCACTGGTAAGTTGTGCACCCGCCGGCCGTAGCAGCCCACGCAAATCGGTAGTAAAGGCCATACTGGCGGCACTACCCATAAAAGCCCGCCCCTGCCCTGCACTTCCCAGTCCACTGGCCTGAAGACTTAAAAAGTCGAGCGCTGCAAAACGGGACCAAAAGCCGTTGAGCGGAACCATGGCCACCGCCCCCAGGGTGAGCCGGGCGCCCCCTTGCCAATGCGCCACCATTCCGGAAAGCCACCGGGAAGGGAGGCGGCAGTCAGCATCGGTTTGGAGCAGGAGACGGCCACGGGCCTTTTTTTCGCCCAGGGCCAGCGCCGCCTTTTTGCCGTGCCTATCCTCGGTCAGGGAGTAAATGCGACAGTTTGAGGGCAAATTTGCCAGGTATTGCTCATAGTCATCCTCAGAATGATCGTTCACCAACAGCACCTCATAAAGCCGGCTGGGATAGTCCTGCCGGCTTAAGTCCTCAATAAGTACAGCCAGATTGGCCGCTTCATTCCGAAAGGGAACCAGGATGCTGCAAAAGGGTTTTTCACCACCGGGGCCAGGGGTGACTTGTCGCAGGGCCTTCTGAAGACCTCTTCTGAAATAGCGCACCAGCAGGCCATAAAGACTGATAAGGAGCGTGGATAAAATCAGTATAACTATCACCGGCAGTAAAAATAAGCCTGCAAATATTAATTTATTTTCGCTTGTTATGAAGCAGGACAAGGTGATCATAGGAGTAGACCCGGGCACAAGCAGGCTGGGCTATGGCATTATCAAGGTGAGTGGCAACACTATCGAAACCCTCAGCCTGGGTGTGATTATGCTCAATAAAATTTCTGACCACCCGGCCAAACTGCAAAAGATATTTGAAAGAGTTAGCCAGTTAGTAGATCATTACCTGCCCGATGAAATGGCGATCGAGGCGCCCTTCTTTGGTAAAAACGTACAGTCGATGCTCAAGCTCGGCCGGGCGCAGGGGGTGGCTATGGCTGCCGCATTGCAACGGCAGATTCCAGTTACCGAGTATTCACCGCGAAAGATAAAACAGAGTATTACCGGCAATGGCAATGCCAGTAAAGAGCAGGTGGCAGCCATGCTGGAGAGTACCCTTAAGGCCAAGCTTGACGTGCGCTATGACGATGCCACCGACGGACTGGCGGTAGCCATCTGCCACCACTACCAGGGCAGGCTGGGGGTGGTAAGCGGCGGTAAAAACGGTGGCTGGGACAAGTTTCTGAAAGAAAACCCCGGGCGGGTGTCGGGGCAGCAAAAAAAGTAAGAAAATCTTAAATTTCGGCGCTGATGCGGGTGGCAGTGGCTTTCAACTCCTCGTCACTGAAACTCAGCTTGGGCCGGCTGAAATTAATATCGCTAACCGAATTTATGGGAATGAGGTGGATATGGGCATGCGGCACTTCCAGCCCCAGTACCGCCACTCCTACCCGCTGGCAGGGAATGGCCTTACCGATGCCATGGGCCACCTTGCGGGCAAACTGCCACAGGCCCGAATATTCCTCGCCGGCTATGTCAAATATATAATCGGTCTCCTGCTTGGGAATTACCAGCACATGGCCTTCATGAAGGGGGTTGATATCGAGAAAAGCCAGGTAGTTATCATCTTCAGCTACTTTATAGCTCGGAATTTCACCCTTTACTATTTTACTGAAGATACTGGTCATGTTTAATCGAAATTTATATCTACAATTTCAAAGGTCATCTTGCCATTAGGCACCTGAATTTCGGCTACGTCGCCTACCTTCTTACCCATCAGGCCTTTGCCAATAGGTGAGTTTACCGAGATCTTACCGCTCTTCAGGTCGGCCTCAGACTCTGATACCAATTTATAATTCATGGTAGCTCCATTGGCCACATTCTTAATGGTAACCTTAGAAAGCACCATTACCTTGGACATATCCATCTGATCTGAACTGAGGATACGCGCATTGGCCAAGGTATCCTCCATCTTACTGATCCTCATTTCCAGTAGTCCCTGGGCCTCCTTTGCCGCATCGTATTCTGCGTTCTCTGACAAATCGCCTTTATCACGGGCCTCAGCAATCTGCTGTGATATCCGGGGCCGCTCTACATGACGCAAGTGTTCCAACTCGGCCTTCAGCTTCTCTAATCCTTCTTTGGTGTAATAATTAATGGCCATAGATATGATGAATTATAAAAACAGAAAAAAGACCACGAATGCGGTCTTTTTCCTTTTAACAAATTTAAAAAATATCGTGATATGTGCTATAGCCTACAGCATAAAGCTCACACCAATACCGTGACTACCGTCAAAACGGTCAGTGGGACGGTAAGAATAGTCCAGACGGAATTCGCTGTCACCCAAGGGTACATCTACTGACAGACCCAGCGACAAACCGGTATACACATTGGTATCCATGTTGTTATCGCGGTTGTCCCGAATCTCATAACCAGCCCGCAGTGAAGCAATTTCAAGCAGGGTATACTGGGCACCGAGGATGTACTGGTCTTTTTCAAATGAATTTGAGCGGAAACCAAGAGCCAGGGTAAGCATCTGATTAGTGAACTCAAAGTCGTAACTACCACCAATGGTCAGCGAGGTAGGAAGTTCAAAAGAAGCACTTTTGGTGTTAAAAGCTTCGGTATAGCCTCCACGGGGCACTGGCAGTACAATAGACTTACCATCACCTTTGAAAGAAGCTGAAGGACCTACGTTTTGCAGGGTGATACCAAATTTGATCTGGTCTTCCTCACCGGTGATATACTGTACCCCGGCATCAAAAGCGATAGCACTGGCACTAAGGTTCTGTGAGCTCTGTGAAAACACTTTCAGGTTAACGCCACCCAGGATACTCTCGGTAAAACGCTGGGCATAGCTTACGCCGATAATGGCCGTATTAGGGCTGATAGTACCAATCCCACCGTCAGGGTTTGAGGTAGTGGTAATATCCCATTCACCGTAGTCAAATGAAGTTACGGTTGCTCCCAGTACGCCATTGCTACCTACGTGTTGGTTAAAGCCAAAAGCATTGATTTGCATTTGTGAACCCACCAACCACTGGGTGTTGCTGAAAGATATATCAGTAAGCTTGGTTTGAGCAGTACCGGCGATGTTAAGGAAACTGGCCTCCACACCACTGGCTCCGGCGATATTTGCTCCCCCCCAGCCCGTACTGCGGGCCCAGGGATTAATCAGTAATTCCGAAGCTCCGGCCGAACCGGCACGTTGAGGGTTACCTGCATAAGAAGTACCAGCTGCTAACAGCGCCAATGCCAGTAATCCGTTCGTTAATCTTTTTTTCATTCCTTTTCTCTATAGTTTTTTAGAATGCATTAAGGTCAACAGGTGGGAGACTACCCATCCACTTCACCACTTTCTGGCCAATTTCACCTGCATCAATATGGATTAGGTAAATACCACTGGCAATGGGAACATTGAAGTCATTCTTAAGATCCCATTCCGCAAAAGTGCGGCTGGAGGTAGACTTGTTAATAGTCCGTACCAGGGTACCATTGGTCATAAAGATGCTGATGGTACAAGTCTCTGGCAAGTTGGTAATCCGAACCACATTTTCCAGCTGCGAGCTTTCATACTCTGAATAACCGTAATAGGGGTTAGGTACCACCTTGATGTTTTCCAGAGCCTCATTAGCTACCGAAGTCACATTGGTCTCGGTTTCCAATCCCATGGTGTTGAAGTTGTAAACCGGGTAACCGTCATTGGCATCATCAGCTTCAGTACGACCATAGCGGTTATCCACCCGCAGCGACATGCGCATGTCGGTAGGAATGTCGCTGTACTTGGTAAATTCATACTTCTCATCATCTACCAGCGGGAAGGCCGCCCAGGCAATAGACTGAAAGATCTGATTGCGGTTATTGATGGTATAGTTGCTAAAGAGGTCGATCAGTGGGTGATCATTAATATCATCACTGGTGTAGGCCATATCGCGGGTTTCCAAAGATCCACTGGTACCGAAAACTTCCGCTTCATCATTGAAGATGTAAATAACGTGCATACCACCTAACTCATAGCGGGTATTCAATTTATCGAACATATCAGCCGAGGGGTTCCACAGCAGGTCACCGCCATAACTTCCCTTAAGCCAGCTGCTTTCGCCAAAGGCCATGTGCAGGCGCTTACCGGTTTCCACGTCGATAGCATAACCGGGGAACCAGCTCCAACCGGTTTGGTGATCGGTACGACTATTATCAGGTACTAGCTCGCCACCTTCAATCTTGGTGGTGACGTCTGAGCGCAGCTCAAAACGTTGTTTGTTACCTTCGTTCTGAACGGGATCATTACCCAACTCGAACACCGGTACCCGGGTCCACAGCTCTGGGTTTTTGGTGATAACCAAATCCACGTTGGGAAGCTCCTCTAAAGGTGTAACATTATTGTTGGGCACGCTGGGACGGATACCATATCCTTCCAGGGGAGGATCAGCAGGGAAAGGATCGTAAACCACATCACTGGTAAGCCGGAAGGGGGCTACAATGCCACCAAGGATACCCTGGAACACGCCCAGCGGGTCACCGTCAACCGAGTTATAGAAATGCCCTACCTCGTCGGTGGCAGCAATATTGGCAGTACCACCCAGAATCCAGTTGGTGGGGCTGTAAGTATCATCATCAGGCACACCGCTAAACCAGTTTACCGCCGGATCTTCGTATACAATCTCAGCACCGATCAAGCCATTGTTGCGGGCATTGGTAGTGTCAAAGCCCGGGTTTCTAACGTTGGCAATGGTAACAGACACACCAATCTCCTCGATTACCTCCTCACCCAGATACGACAGTGGGAAGCTTGAGCGGGCTATTTCATTACCGCTTTCTCCATAAATAACCCAGTCGTCATTGGGTGAAACACCGGTAAACACAAGGGTGAAAGTACCTGCTGTTACCGAAGTAGGGTCGGCAATTTTAATATTGATAGGACCATTGCCCGGCAGGTACGCTACCCGGTCATCAGCGCCCTGAACGGCAATCCGAACCCGGGTTTCGTCAGTCACCCGCAGGAAGTTACCGCTGTTACCTTCACCGGCAAGGCGGGTTACCGGCAGGCCGTCGCCATAGCTGGAGTTCATAACCATACCGTTGTTCATATTCTCGGTCTTGCTGGGAATACCTACATAGGCTTTCTGGCCATTACCAATGTTACGACCGGCCAGGAAAGGTTCCTTCTGCGAAGGCTCACCCAGGTTCAGAGGATCGGTAATGATGTATTGGTTTTGAGCGTAAGCAATTACGAAGAAGTAGTACTCGCGGTTATTCACCAAACGCTTATCGCCTTCAGCAAAGGCATCTTCGGTCACCTCAAAGGTGAGTTCAAGGCCGTCGTTATTGGCAATAATGGTTTTGTCAACCGGTACCAGACCACCGTCAAGCAGATCGGGATCCTTTTCGTAGTTGATCAGCTGACCGACATTGTTTTTAATATCACTTTGCCAGATCAGGCGAGACTGCTGCTCGTCATACAGGTCTTCAACGTTTACGTTAGGACCGGTAACCTGGAACACCTGGAATCCTTCAAAACGGTAGCTTCCGTAACCCGTGGCCAGGGCCTCAGCCTCGCTCATACCCGCAGGCAGAGGAATAGAAGGATCGAGTTGGTTGTACATTACGGTGTTGCTGTTAAAGGCATTCTGAAGATGCAATACCAGTTTCTGGTCAAGCTCAATGATCTCCAGATCGGGAGAGTCAGGTCCGTCAAGAATCTGGAAGCAGTTGTCAAACAGTTGCTGTGCTTTGTCGTCGGCTACAATCACATCGTTTACCGAAGCAAAGATGTCATTACCGCTGAAGTTTCGGGCCCATACGGTACCGGTGGTAATAAAGTTGAGGGCCCCAGGACGAAGTGAGAAAGGACCGGCACAGTGCAGACCACGTTTATCAGCTTCGTTGTTTGGCGACTCCCACCAGCTGATAGGAGCGCTGGGCTCATAAGCACCGGTAGTATCATATGACTCACCTGGATAGGCAAACTTGGTGGCTACACCAGTATTGCTGGCTACAAAACCATCACCGTTCTGTATGCTACCTTTTCCGGCGGGGTTTTCAATTATAAGGTTGTTACCACCTTTCCACTTGCTTTGCAGCAGGTTGTAGAATTCGCGGGCCACATCGGGGTCACTGGTTTGGGGGGGGCCACCACTACCACCACGGTTGTAGTACATAAAGCCCGACATAATGATACGTTCGTTGATCCCGTTGGCAGGGTCTTCGCTAATGCAGTTATTAAGCGAATCCCTTACCCCATCAATACAACCGTCACGGTCGTTATCGAGGCCATCAAAGTAATCGGCGAAAGGACCCTGGAAGAAGTCAAAGCCTACTGCCGGTGGGTTAAGACCGTAACCGTTGGCACCTTCGTCATTGAGGTCCGCGTTGTAGCAATAACCAAGACCACGGGCCACGTCACTACCAATAATATCGTCATTGGCGTTACCAAGATCCGGATCAAACCAGGTACCGAAGTAAGTATCGGTAAGGGTAAAGGTTGAACGGTTAATAATACGGTAGTTATTGAAAGTCATGTTGTTCACCTCGTCATTTGAGGTAAAGGCGAAGGCCTGGGCACGGATCTCAAAACCGAGAGCAGCTGCTTCAGTTTCGGTGTGAACGTTACCTTTATCATTGTAAACCCACCAGATAGTTTCATCACCGTAGAGGATGTCCACTTCCTTTTGCTGGCAATCGAGGTTACCGTCGAGGTCGTAGCCCGGGTAGTCATAGCGGGGCTCATAGAAGCCGGGGATACCTACATCATGGGGCTCAAAGTATGGCGCCAGTTTGTTGGGAAGTTCACCATCGATACCGTTTCCGGGCCACTCAGCAATAGAGCCGGGGATCGAATAGTCGGGGAAGCGCTCATCAACATCACAGTTAGGATCCTGCTGGCATTCGAGAAATTCACGGTGAATTTCCACTTCCTCGCGATATACGATCCAGTGCTTGTTGTAACGCTCACAAACTTCGGCTGAAACCGAAGCGGTATTGTCGTCACTCAGCGGGCCAGGCCAGTAGTCAACCCCATCCTGGCGATAGGTCATGGCGGCCAGGCGCAGCTGATCGGCCTGGTCTACCCCACCCAGCCAGAGAGCTCCGGCAAACATTGAGTGCTTGTTACTGCCTTTGGGTACTTCGTACTGGGCATCATTAAGGTCCCACCACATATCCCCACTACCGAGGATGCGGGCCCGAACGTTATTGATACTGAGGTCAGCAGAAGAAGTGGCCGCCGCACAGCCTTCGGCGAGTGCTTTTAATGACGACTTGGTACTCTTCTTAAAATCTTTATCACGTTCCCGGGCCTGGAGACTACCTACAGCCACCAAAGCCAGCAATAAGAAGATTGATCTAAATTTCATAATCACGGTATCTAAAAAGTTCTTTAGAAGTTATAAGCCACACCCAGACGCAGTCTACGTGGAGCAGCATAATTAAATGGGTTGATAACGGAACGGTTATACAGATCTACGAAAGATTCGGCACTGGTTCTCTCGGCTAGTGAAGACTGTCCACTGGGAGAAGCCAGGTAACCATCATCATCGGCACTACCGGTGAAGTTGTACACGTCAATTACATTGTGGGTATTGAAGAGGTTAAGCGCCTGAACATAAACTTCAATGCTGTTGGCATTGCGTTCTTTTGACAGCTTAAACACTTTGTTTACCCGCATATCCACAGTTACCTGCCAGGGCAGACGCGAACCGTTAATTTGTCCTTCAACCAATGAAGTTGAAGATGGGTTGGTATTGGTTATAATATAAGGACTATCACGCTTGGTGTAAGGAGCTCCAGAAGTTCCACTCAGGGTAACGTTCACACCAAAGTTCTCCAGAATGTTGCTGTTTTTCACCACTGGGCCGGTGTAGTTGGCGCCGCTGCCATAACGGTAATCGAAACGCAGCAAAAACTGGTGACGGTTATCAAAGCTCACTGGTAAAATGTAACGCAGGTTTGGCTGACCGGTACGGGCCAGGTTAAGACCTGAGGTAGCACTTGAACCGGTACCATTGGCAAACTGCAGGGTATAGTTGGCGTCGATTTTTACGTTGCCGGTTCTGCGGAGTTCATACTCAAGGGTCAAACCTTTAACGGTACCAAAGTCACGGTTACCGAAAGCTACATATTGAATAGGATAGGCCTGTACAAAAGCCACTGTTTGCAGCAGATCTTTTTGTTCGCGATAGAAAGCAGCGATCTTAAGGGCCGATTGCTCGGTAAGCACCTGCTTAAAGCCAAGTTCGTATTCAGTAATACGCTGAGGCTTAAGATCAGGGTTATTTACCGTTGAAGGTGCACGGTTATTGATAAGGTCCAGGTAATCGAAAGGATCGAGCCTTGAAATACCGGTAGAAGGACGCTGAGCCAGGAGGTCATAGTGAGCGATAAACAAGGCCTGCTCAGTAATGGGGAAGTTAAAGGCCACACGTGGCATAACCACCGTTTGGGGATCATAATCCTCAAATGATTCGGCAGGAATCTTTTGCACACCCTGGTTGTCCTGGGCCCTGGTGTCAGGGGTCTTAATGGTAAATGGCTTGATACCACCACCGGCTAAGTCAGAGAGAATACTGGGATCCTCAAGCAGGCGGCCATTGGCATCGTAGAAGTTATCGTCTTTACCGTAACCGATAATATTGGCACCAATGTAATTAGGATCGTCATAGCTATCTACGTACACCCGGTAATCACCACCGATATTGGCAGGAATAGTCAGGTTTTCGCTGGCCAGGGGTGAGTTACCAAGATCGGCCACCGTGTAGTGAGGATACAATACATAGGGATCTTTCAGCACATCCTGGTTCAGGTCAAAACGGTCAACCCGTACCCCTACGTTAAAAGTAAGGTCGCGGAAAGTAAACTGATCCTGAATATAACCAGCAATATAAATAGGCTGGAAGGGTGCCACCGGACGGGTAAGACGACCGTTCTCATCAGTCTCATTAAAGAAGTCAGAAATAGAAGGGTTGTCATTAATGATATTACCCAGGTAATCGTAACCGAAGTAAGCCACAGTATTCTGGGCATTGGGGTCAATCAGTTCGCCGGCTGAGAACATATCGATAGACAACTGACTTGGATCCAGGTTATCAATATTTACCCGCTCAGTGCTGTAGGGGTTCATACCCAATGCACGGCGTACATTTTCTGCAAACTGGCTGGCAAACTCAGGGTTGTACTTATAGTTGTAATCAATGGTGTCCTGGAATTGTCCACCCTTGTAAAGCGGGATAGGATTGTCAAGGTCCAGCTCACCGTTAGGCCGGTTTTGCAGCAGGCGGGCCCGGCTCCACAAATCGGTAGCATCCAGGGCGTATTCGCGGTCGGTACGCTGCTCGTATTCAAAACCAACGATCAAAGAGTGCTTTTTAATGTCGAAACTGGAAGAACCGGTAATACGGAACTGGGCGTTTTTACGCTTGAAATAGTTGGCACGGCCACCAGTGATAGAGAGGGCGCTGAAACCTTGCACTGAACCGATGTTACCCCACAAGCGGTCATACACAGTAAGTGGGTTCTGACCGTTGATAGGAGGAGTTTGCTCTGATTGCAAAACGGTAAAGTCATCGGTGGGGAAGTTGCCACCATTGTCATTAGCCGCAAACTCGTAATAAGTTTTCATATAGTTACTCAACACCGGGTTGGCAGTACCGGGAGTAAATACGATGGCAGTATCGTCGTAGTTCTCAAAAAGCCAGGCGTTGAGACCAGTCTTTTCATCCTGTCCATAGATATATACCGGTCTTTCCTGGATGTCAAACTTACCGACGTGACCATATTCAAAGAAGTTGTCACCGTGATCAGCCTCCTCAATCAGCAGGTTAACCTGTGAATAGTCAAGCTGGATAGTGTAGAAAGCATTCTGAATCAAACTTTCCTCATCGTTGGCAAAGTTCTGCTGGAAGCGCATATAGGTACTCCAGTCAGAACCAGTCTGATCGAGGTTATTGAAATAGTTGAAAATATGGTTGTTGAAAGAGCTGCGCTTATCCTTTTGGTATACCCAGCGACCACCCAGGGTAAGGACGGTATTCTGAGAAGTCTTAAGCTGCACGCTTGAGTTGAAGCGCGCTTCCTGGTTGTAGTTGTTCTTGTAATTCTGAACATTAGTGAAATCGTCTTCCGTCACCAGTTCACTGCGGTAGAGGAAGTTATCACCCTCGGCATCGAGCACGATAGGTCTTTCCTTCATATCCTCCATCAGGTCTTCGTCGAGCTGAGCAAAAGGTACCACACCGGTACGGGGCTCATCTATATAAAGGAGCTCCGAAGAAAACAGGAAGCCAAGTTTGGGGTTACCACTCTTGTCTTTCCAAACATTCTGAAGCAGGGGGCCACCAATCGTAAAGGCACCCAGGTTATAGTTCTGACCGTCGATCGCTCTTTTATAGGTAGGAGAGCTAAGCTCGCGCTCCTCATTATAATAAGGATTGTCAGCATTAAACTTTATAAACTGAAACGGTGCTGAAGTCAGAACTTCAACGGTACCGAAGTATTCAGGGCTGGGCCCACGGGTGGTAGTACTGATAACACCACCGGTGGCATCACCATACTGCGCGGGAAGACCACCGGTAATTACCTCGGTTTGGGCAATAGCAGCCTGGGGAAGGTTTACGTTACCGCGCACCTTTACACCGTCAATAAAATATACGGTACCCTCGTCACGCGAACCACGAATGTTGGTACCACCGCCGGCGTTCTGAGTTACACCAGCAGACTGAATGGCAATAGAGCCCACGTCACGCACGGCCATGTTGAGGATATCCTCCTGGGTGGTTACAGTAGAGGACTTAGTAGGATCGATCAGGGGGCGCTCATATACCAGTGTCACCTCACCAAGAACTTCTGAGGCCTCCTTCATCTTAAAGTTCTGGATAGTGGCATTGTTAGGAGATATCAATATATCCTGCAGGGTTATTTTGGCATAACCGGTAAAACTCACCTCTACATCATAGGTGCCTGGCGCCACTGGGTTCAGGTTGTAAGCACCGTCAAAATCGGTGGTACCACCTTTTACAATGTTTCCTGCCGCATCCTTAATTACTACGTTGGCAAATGGAATGGTCTCGCCATTCACAGCATCAGTCACAGTTCCCCGCAAGGATCCCGGACGTTGTTGCGCAAAAGTTAAAAGTGAAGAAAATGTTAAAACTAGCGCTAGTAGCTTCTTTCCCATATACATCCTTTCTAATTTAATAGGCCCCAAAATTTTTTGAAGGGCGTAAATATAAGACAAAAGTCCTCGTCTCAACAAAAGCTGACACACTGACGTTAACACTGATTTTATGTAAGTTGCTTAAATCAAAATTATTCAGGATTTCTATCGTTTAT